>NZ_JARXYU010000003.1:0-636948 GCF_029893715.1 Paenibacillus sp. LBL
AGACCCCTTGAAGACGACGAGGTAGATAGGTTGGAGGTGGAAGTGCAGCAATGCATGGAGCTGACCAATACTAATCGGTCGAGGGCTTATCCAAAAACACCCCAAAAAGTGAAGCAAGGCGTTGAAGCGGATGCCGAATACTTTTCGGGGACCCCGATACCACATCGGGTAATGCTACGGATATCTAATACACGCAAATTTCGTTTCGTATCTAGTTTTCAGGGAATCAATCTCTGTAACTGCATACAAGTTATGATGGAGAGATACCCAAGTGGCTATAAGGGGACCCTCTGCTAAGGGGTTAGACTGCGTAAGCGGTGCGAGGGTTCGAATCCCTCTCTCTCCGCCATTTGAATAACTTACATGCAATTGGTTTTATATGGCGGTGTAGCTCAGCTGGCTAGAGCGTACGGTTCATACCCGTGAGGTCGGGGGTTCGATCCCCTCCGCCGCTACCATACATACCTGGAGGCTTAGCTCAGCTGGGAGAGCATCTGCCTTACAAGCAGAGGGTCGGGGGTTCGAACCCCTCAGCCTCCACCATGTATTCATTTTTATTACCATACCATGCCGGTGTAGCTCAATTGGTAGAGCAACTGACTTGTAATCAGTAGGTTGGGGGTTCAAGTCCTCTCGCCGGCACCATCTTTACCAATGCGGAACTGTGGTGTAGAGGCCTAACATGCCTGCCTGTCACGCAGGAGATCGCGGGTTCGAATCCCGTCAGTTCCGCCATTATTTCTTTATAGGAATAATAATGGTTGGTTTTCCACAGATTAAAGTGGGAAGTGTCACACTCCGCACTTTATTTTTATGTCAATTACATAAGGCTCGGTAGCTCAGTCGGTAGAGCAGAGGACTGAAAATCCTCGTGTCGGCGGTTCGATTCCGTCCCGAGCCACCTTTATATCCTGGAGGATTAGCGAAGTGGCCAAACGCAGCAGACTGTAAATCTGTTCTCGTCCGAGTTCGGTGGTTCGAATCCATCATCCTCCACCAGTAATAAGAGCCATTAGCTCAGTTGGTAGAGCACCTGACTTTTAATCAGGGTGTCGAAGGTTCGAGTCCTTCATGGCTCATCCCAAGAGTCGTCAACGTTGTTGACGGCTCTTTTTGTTTTTTCAGAAGATAAGTTTGCTGCATACCGATCTGCTTTCAATGAATGAATTGTAGTTTGTACAGGGCGATATGCTAAAATAAGAAAAAAACGATAAAGTGGTGGAGTCATCAATGGTGGAGATGGAGCACATCGTTCAGAAGCTGGAGCAGACCCTGGGTACCTCACTCGGTTTAAAAACATTGAACGCGCAAGAAGCGGCATGGCTAAAAGAATCCATGACAGCCGCACAGCGGCATGGCAACCGCATCGGTCATCATAATGTGGAAGAGGCTCTTGGATCCATTTTCCGTGGAGAAAGGGAGACATCACGTAAAGAGCGAACCCATGCTGGCGCCTACGAATATGAAGCGCTTAACGAGGTTTGGATTCCGGTTAATCGGCAGGACCCTGTCCGGGTGATCGTGGCAGATCGGAATGTTCTGACGGAGTCGGAGATTGGCCTTATAACCCTTTTATTGTCGAGCATTCATGAGACATCTCCAGGGATAGTGTCGAAAAGCAGCGTTAAGGTCGAAGATGAACGGCGCGCTCAACAGCTGGGTTCATGGTTAAAGGAACGTCTTCAAGCCGGAGAACTGTTAGCTGAATTGCCGGATGAGCTTCTGCTCCGCTCAAGTTTAACAGAGGAAATGGTTCCATTCCTTCTGATTAATGAAAGCGAACACGCGCCGACGCCGAGTTATAAAGCGCTGCAGCGGTTATTAAAAAGCTATTTTGACGGGGACATTATTCTGGTGCCGCTTCTGGATAAAGAATGGATTATACTTGCGAATCAAGAGCTGTTGGATGGAATCACGACAGATGATAAAGAGGATACCCCAGCCGAGGGCGATCAGGATTTACTGTCTCTGTTCTGTATGGGATTGTACGAGCTGGTTTCAACGGAATGGGTCGGGGATTTCCATATCTCGGCTATACCGGCCGTTAATGCGCTTCATGCTTTGCCACAGACGGTTGGAATGTTGAGGGAGACGATGACAATCGGCCGCACGTTCCAGGTTAAAGAACATATCCATCTATCAACCGGGCTCCACCTGGAGCGTTTGGTATACAGTATCCCTGAGCATCAACGTAATCAGTTCCTGCGGGAGTATGCTGCAGGGCATACCGATTTGTTCGAGGATAGCGAGACGTTGTCTACGCTGGAGTCCTTCTTTGAATTGGACTGCAACGTGAGCGAGACAGCCAAGCATCTGTATATTCACCGGAATACGCTGCTCTATCGTCTGGATAAGATCAAACAGGAGACGGGTCTGGATGTTCGCAGCTTCAGTGATGCGGTATTAGTAAAAATTACGCTTCTATTGTATAAAGTGACGAAAAGGAAATAGGTTTTTTGTGCAGATTGTGTATAGCAAGTCAGGTGCCTATGGGGTAATATAAGATTATAAATTAATTGTATTCGATTTCATAACATTCATATGAGGGGGCAAATGCACATGGCTGGTGTACGCTTAGAGCATATTTACAAAAAGTATGCAGGTGCGGATAAAGCAACTGTAATTGACGTTAATTTGGATATTAAAGATAAAGAATTTTTGGTATTGGTAGGTCCTTCCGGTTGCGGTAAGTCCACGACATTGCGTATGATCGCAGGACTTGAGGAAATTTCTGAGGGTAAACTTTACATTGGCGACCGCGTTGTTAACGATGTAGCACCTAAAGATCGTGACATCGCGATGGTATTCCAATCCTACGCCTTGTATCCACATATGAACGTATATCAAAACATGGCATTTGGTTTGAAGCTCCGCAAAGTGAAGAAAGACGAAATCGATAAACGTGTACGTGAAGCAGCTAAAATCTTGGACATTGAGCATTTGCTCGAGCGTAAGCCAAAAGCTCTTTCCGGTGGTCAGCGTCAGCGTGTTGCCTTGGGTCGTGCGATTGTCCGTGATCCACAAGTCTTCTTGATGGATGAGCCGCTTTCCAACTTGGATGCGAAACTTCGCGGTCAGATGCGTGCTGAAATTACGAAGCTGGTTAAGCGTCTTGAAACCACTTGTATCTATGTAACGCATGACCAAACAGAAGCTATGACAATGGGTGACCGTATCGTAGTTATGCAGGACGGTATCATTCAACAAGCGGATTCCCCAGAACAGCTGTACAACAGCCCTAACAACTTGTTCGTTGCTGGTTTCATCGGTTCCCCAACCATGAACTTTATCAACGGTAAATTGTCTGAACAAAACGGAGGCGTGTACTTCACTTCCGAGGGACTGAACGTTCAGGTTCCAGGCGGCAAAGCTCAAATTCTTAAAAACAAATCGATGATCGGTAAAGAAGTCATCATGGGTCTTCGTCCTGAAGATATTCATGAAGAGCCAGTATTCCTGGAAGCTTCCCCGAACACCATCTTCAATGCAAAAGTTGACGTTACTGAGAACCTCGGTCACGAAATGCTCTTGTATCTGAGTGGACTGGGTACTGATACTGTTATCGGCCGTGTAGACGGACGTTCTACTACACGTGAAAGCGATAATGTTAAATTGGCAATCGACATGAACAAAGTTCATATCTTTGATAAAGAGTCCGAATTGAACGTGTTGCTGGGAGACTAATTCTCCGGTATACGGCATTCTCTTGAAAACCGCCCCTCAAGGGGCGGTTTTTTTAGGAGAAAGAGGCATTTAGAGTGGTACTTATTTTCATTTCTCAGCAGATATAAGCCTATTGTCCCTATCGGAAGGGCAAAGAGAATTGCATTCAGTAGCTTTTTTCGATAAGATAAGCACAAAGCAGGGCATACATAAGTGTTTCGTGCATGCGGAAAAAGCGGCGTTTAGAACGTGGCGACATATGTTGATGACAGATAAAGACGTGGAATTAGAATACTTTTTGAATAAACATTTTTTGGAAATAACCAGATTATGAAATATATCATCCAAGATGAGCCGTGTAACGGCTGTGTTGTGATGTCAACATACAACGGAAGAAGAGGGGTAAGACCATGGCCAAGAAAGTGAAGGTATCCGAGCTGGTCCAGCAGTTTCAGCTGGAGGTCATCGCAGGCGAGGAAGGCTTGAAACGTCAGATTACAACGGACGATCTGAATCGTCCAGGATTGGAAATGGCGGGCTATTTTGAGTACCATCCGCGTGAGCGTGTACAGCTTATGGGGCGCACGGAGCTAGCTTTCTTCGGGATGCTGAAACCGGAGGAACGTAAAGAACGGATGCGTAGTCTGTGTACGGAGGAAACACCGTGTATCGTGGTTACGCGTTCGCTGGAAGTGCCGGAGGAATTGGTTGAGCTCGGGAATGAGCGAGGTTTGCCTATTCTGCGCAGCAGCATGGCAACTACCATTCTAACGAGCCGATTCACAAGCTTCCTGGAGCGAAAATTAGCACCGACTACAACCATTCATGGTGTATTGTGTGATGTATACGGCGTGGGTATGCTGATTACCGGTTCAAGCGGTATCGGGAAGAGCGAGACAGCGCTCGAACTTGTAAAACGTGGACACCGGTTAATTGCCGATGATGCGGTTGAGATTCGCCAAACCTCGGATTTTCAGCTTCACGGAACGGCGCCGGAGTTGATTCGTCACCTTCTGGAGATTCGCGGTGTCGGTATTATTAACGTAATGACATTATTCGGCGCCGGGGCTGTTCGGAATAACAAGCGGATCACCCTCGTTGTTCGCTTGGAGGCCTGGCAGCAGGATAAGCAGTATGACCGTCTGGGTTTGGATGAAGAAACCACGCGTATTATAGAGACGGATATCCCTCTGGTGACCATTCCCGTTCGTCCAGGACGTAACCTTGCGGTTATTATTGAAGTAGCAGCCATGAACTACAGATTGAAACAAATGGGACTTAATGCTGCACTGCAGTTTACGAACAAGCTGACGGCAACCATCGCTGAAGATATGGACGATTTGGACTAGGACTAGGGAGGTTATAAGTGATGCAAACATTGCTCATCGATCCGGTGGCGTTCTCCATCGGATCGCTGCGTGTTCATTGGTATGGCTTGATTTTGGGGCTTGGGGCACTGGCGGGTCTGCTGCTGGCTATTCGCGAAGGCAAGCGTTTTGGCATTCCGCAGGAATTCTTTATGGACTTGCTCTTGCTCGGCGTTCCTTCTGCCATCATCGGTGCACGCATTTATTATGTTGCTTTTAAGTGGGAAGACTATAAGGATAACTTCCTCGATGTGTTCAAAATATGGAATGGCGGTATTGCGATATTCGGCGCACTTATCGGTGCGATTATTTGCGCGCTGATCTTTGTTCGCAGAAGGGGCTACTCGTTCTGGCGAATTGCCGATATCTGTGCTCCGTCTCTATTGGCCGGCCAAATTATTGGACGCTGGGGGAATTTCGTCAACCAGGAGGCCTATGGCGGTCCTGTAAGCGAAACATTTTTGCGCGGGGAGCTGCATCTGCCTAATTTCATTGTGAATCAGATGAATGTACAAGGCGTATTCCATCATCCTACCTTCTTATATGAATCATTGTGGAATTTGGTTGGTATTGTTGTACTGCTTATTATCCGGAGACAAAAATTCTTGCGTTCCGGCGAACTTTTCATCGGATATTTCATCTGGTATTCCATTGGCCGGTTCTTCATTGAAGCGGTGCGCACGGACAGTTTGGCATTTCAAGGCTCTACCGGCCTTGCCGACTTCATTAACAATACGCTATGGGCACCGATGACCTGGATGGGCTTTGAACTGGGCCATCTGGATCCGGCCTACGGAAACATCCGTATCTCACAGCTGTTGTCTGTCTTGTTTATTATTGCAGGCATCATACTGATTATTGTACGCCGTGTGACAGGTCGAGCGAATGTGCGTTATCTGGATCCTATCGTGTCCACCAAAGCAGGAGTCAGCCCAACCCCGGAGGCGGAGCTGCAAACGAATAAAACAGTGAAATCCCCGGCGGCAACTTCTTCGAAAAATCATAAAGAGACAGTGGAAACAGCGGAACTTGTTGATAAGAGCCCTCTTACCCAAGCTCAGGAGACGGAGGCCAAGCAAACGCAGGTGGATGAGACTCCGGTTATAAAACCAGATACGGAGGACAAAAAGGAGTAGTTGCAGCATGATTGAAACCGTACTGTTTGATCTGGACGGCACCATTATTGATACGAATGAATTGATCATTTCATCATTTCTGCATGTATTCGAGTCTCAGGCTCCAGGGCCTTTGACCAGAGAGCAGATCATTCCGCATATGGGGACAACGCTTGAACAGCAGCTGCAGGCTTTCTCGGGGGGCATCGAAGATGTGAGCCCGTTTGTAACAGCCTACCGCTCGTTCAACACGCTTCATCATGATGAGATGGTCAGACCATTCCCGCATGTGAATAAAGTCGTGGAGCGTCTTCATCGACACGGGTTAACCCTCGGCATCGTAACGACGAAGATCCGTCCCTCCACGATGATGACTTTGGAGAAGTTCGATCTCGAACGCTTCATGTCTGCGATTGTTACGGTGAATGATGTAGAACACCCCAAACCGCATCCCGAACCCGTTCTGACAGCGATAGAGCGGCTGGGTGCGAACCCAGAGACAACGTTGATGATCGGTGACAGTCCAGTCGATATTCAGTCTGCGAAGGCGGCAGGCGTTAAGGCTGCCGCAGTATCCTGGTCCCTGAAGGGTGAACTGAAGCTGAAGGAGTATGGTCCGGATTTTATTTTGAAGGATATGAGAGATCTGTACGATATCGTAGGACTTCCAGAGGAATAGGAGTTTTGGCAGCATGGCCAGAAAGATTACCCGTTATCCTGTAGAAGGGCCGAACGCGCTGTGGCAAATCTACCGTACCGTTAGCCCGTTTAAGGGCGTGAAGAACTTCATCTTTATCCAGCTGGCGCGCTATTGCCCCATCCTGCCCATGAAGAACTGGATATACCGCCATATGCTCGGGATGAAGGTAGGTCAGCATACTGCGTTTGGACTGATGGTCATGGTGGATGTGTTTTTTCCTGAGAAAATAACCATCGGTGAGAATTCGGTGATCGGCTACAATACAACCATTCTTGCACATGAGTATTTAATCAAGGAATATCGCCTAGGAGAGGTATGGATTGGGGAGAACGTACTGATCGGCGCGAACACAACGATATTGCCTGGTGTAACCATTGGGGATGGAGCGGTTGTTGCTGCAGGATCTGTTGTACATAAGGATGTGGCACCAGGTGTCTTTGTAGGCGGGAATCCATTGCGAGAGCTGAAGAGGACATCGACGGAAAGTGAGTCAATTTGAGGTAATATGACATGTCAGGTTCTCAAGCTGTCGGATTTATTGTAAAATGAGATGAGGATGACATGACAGAAAGCGAACTATAGTCCCCTGGGTAATGGCCTTGAGGGACTTTTTTGCCCGCCGCCTTATACATGGACTCTATGAAAAAGCTGAAATAAAAGGAGGCGACGCCTGACATGAGTGCTACGCTGAACAAAAAGGAAAGGCTGCCGCAACTCGATATCTATCGTGCGATGGCTATTCTGGGCGTGCTTCACGTACATGCGACTTCATTTGCAACGGTGGATGCAATCGATTCGCGGTTCTATTATATTATTAATTTTTTGAATATCTTCTTTAAATACGGCACACCTTCGTTTATATTTCTGAGCAGTTTTGTGTTGTTCTATAACTATGCAGACCGTCCATTGACCAAGGATTTGATCAAGAACTTCTACAAACGGCGGCTTTTGTATATTCTGCTGCCTTATGTGCTGTTCTCTATCCTCTACTTCTTTGTTCGGATGTATCAGAATGGACTGCTGAACAGTTCGTTTGATCTATGGGCACAAATGCCGCTTTTCTTTGAGCGTCTGATTCGCGGACAGAACTATACGCACTTATATTTTGTATTCATCAGTTTGCAGTTCTACATTCTGTTCCCGATCTTCCTCAAGCTGTTCAAATCGTCCCGGTTTCTGGTGCGGTGGGCGGTTCCGATCGGATTCCTGCTCCAATGGGGCTTCATCTTATGGAATAAGTATGAACTGCAATATACGTTTAAAGGCAGCTTGGCTATCTCTTATCTAGCCTATTACATGCTGGGCGCGTACTTGGCGATGAATTACGATAAATTCAAGGGCTGGTTAACGTCCTCATGGAAGAAGCAGACTTCGGGTCAAAGGGCAGGCACGGTCGTGTTGTGGGCCGGATGGATCGCGGTGGCACTGGCTCATGTGCAAATCTGGTACAATCAGCGATTGCACGGTGCCAAATACGATTCCCTGTTGTACGAGCTGCTGTGGAATCTGCATACCGTCTTCTCTGCGATTGTGCTGATGCAGCTGGCAAGCTGGCTGTACAATAGCGGTTGGAAACTCATCGTTAAGGTCCTGACACGGATTGGCGAGCTATCGTTCGCGATATATCTGGTGCATCCATTGTGGCTGTTCTTGTATCGGGAATACGATCTGAAGCTGAACCCAGTAACCGATGATTATCTCATTTGGGTATATGGCGGTATGGTAACCGCGCTGATTGTCAGTGCGCTTGTGGTGCAAACCATGTTCCGGTGGATCCCGGGCTCCTGGATGCTGCTTGGCAGCGTGCCGCGTTCGTTAAAACCATCATCCAAAGTACCCAAGACGCCGTCGCAAAAAAAGGATACCGTTACAGGCGACAGCAAGAAGTCGGTTGATCTGTAATTGTAATATCTGTAATCATAGCAGGCATAATTTCATCTCATACCAACAATCATGAACCAAGCCGTCCGGCAATCGGGCGGCTTTTTGTATGGGTGCGCATAAGGCATGGCTGGAGATGATCACAAGCCAAGCCAGCCACTGCTGCTCGTTCTTGTGTTACAATTATACCCAGAAGTGAAGCTGGCCCTGGGGCGGCTAATGTCGTTAGAAACAGAGAACGATACATAGATGTACGCATTTCCCATGCATTGACGATCGGGATCTATTCATGGTAATATAGCCAATATCCTTTAATTTATTAGCAAGGTAACACTTTACCATATTAAAGACTTTTTCTGATTTGAGGTGGAGCTTCATGTCTAAACCAAAAGGCTTCGAGAAACCGGCAGGTGTTCGTGATTATCTACCCCATGCAGTCACCAAGCTGCGCCGGATTGAACGTGAAGTGCTTGCGTGCATGGACCGCTGGGGATACCGGCAGATCATGACACCAACGATGGAATATTACGATACAGTAGGCGTAGCAAGCTCTACGTCGGACCAAAAACTGTTTAAATTACTTAATAAACGTGGAACAACAATGGTGCTTCGATCTGATCTTACGGCTCCGATAGCGCGGGTCATGTCATCACTGCTGAAAGATGAGCCGCTTCCGGTGCGTTTGTCATACCATGCCAATGTGTTTCGCGCGATTGAAGAGGAAGCGGGACGGGAAGCGGAATTCTTCCAGACGGGTGTTGAGCTTGTAGGCGATGATTCCCCTGAGGCGGATGCCGAAGTGATTGCATTGGCCATTGAATCGCTCAAGGCGGCAGGCGTCGAGAGATTTAAGATTGCGATGGGGCATATGGGTTATCTTAATGGTCTGCTCCAGCAGGTGCTTCCTGAGCGGGCTGAAGATCAAGAAAGTTTAAAGCAGGATCTGCTGAATCGGGATTACGTCGGATACCGGAATACCATCACCAGCCTGCAACTGGCCCCAGGACAGCAAGAACAGTTAGAAGGAATTCTAAGATTGCGCGGTGGCCGGGAGATTGCCGGTCAAGCTCTTGAAATTAGCAGCAATGACCTCGCCAGGGCTTCTATTGAGCATCTATGCAAGGTGTGGGAGGTGCTGGAGGCATACGATGTCTCCAGGCATGTTCTGTTTGATCTCACCATGCTCGGGGACTTCTCCTATTACACAGGGATGACGTTCGAGGGCTATGCGGCGGAATTAGGCTCCCCTGTGGCAAGCGGTGGTCGTTATGACAAACTGCTCCAGCAGTTTGGCCGTGCGGTTCCGGCAACAGGTTTTGCCATCAAGACCAACCGTATATTGGATGGAGTACAGGGTTCCGAGATTGTGGAAGACCTTCCTGTTCTCATTCGTTACACGGCTTCTTATCGGAAGAAAGGATTAGCTAAGGCGGCTGATCTTCGCGCACAGGGTCATACGGTTATAACTTCAATTATTCCGGATCATGCAAACGGTGGAGACGAAGGGGCTCCTGTCATCTCGGGGAGTTTGCTCCATAGAGGATACCGGGAGATTATCACACTTCAATAGAACGTGGACGTGATTCATCTTTTATATAAGTTAAGGTTAGGAGGATTTGAACGTGGCGGAAACGTTGAAAGTAGCGATGCCCAAAGGGCGTATATATAAAAAAGCATCCGCGCTGTTCCGTTCGGCCGGACTACCGATTCCCCTCGATGTGGATGAAACGCGAAAGCTGGTCATTTCCTTGCCGGAGGCAGGAATGGAATTTATTCTGGCGAAGCCGGTGGATGTGCCGACTTATGTGGAATACGGTGTCGCCGATATCGGTATCGTGGGCAAGGATGTGCTGATGGAGGAGAACAAAGACGTTTATGAGCTGCTCGATCTCGGAATCGCGAGGTGCAGGATGTCGGTTATTGGCTTGCCAGATTGGAAGCCGGGCATTACTCAGCGGGTGGCAACCAAATATCCGAATGTGGCATCACAGTATTTCCGTGAGCAGGGTCAGCAGGTCGAGGTGGTTAAGCTGAATGGTTCCATTGAGCTTGCACCGCTCATCGGCTTGGCAGATCGTATTGTCGATATGGTCGAGACGGGTCAGACCCTCAAGGAGAACGGACTGGTGGAGATGACCAGCATTTTTGAAATTACGAGTCGTCTCATTGCCAATCGTGTGAGCTATCGGATGAAGAATGATGAAATTCAGGCATTGTGCGATCGGCTGCACAAGGCCATCATGTCTGAGGGAGCTCATGTTTCACGGTAGAGACCATGCAGCGGGATAGGGGGAGATTAAGGTGAAGGTTGTATCAGCACAGGATTTTAAGCTGAAGCGGGAGACCGATTATGGCACACCGGAGCAGAACGAAGTCGTTAAGGCGATTGTGCGGGATATTCGAACGGAAGGGGATGCTGCCTTGCTGCGGCATACTGAGCAATTGGATCGCGTCCATCTGACTGCGGACCAGCTTCGCGTAACGGAGGAAGAGCTCAAGGCGGCTTACGGTCATGTGGAGCCTTCGTTCGTGAAGGCGATTCAGGCAGCAGCGGATAACATTCGTAGATTTCATGTGAAGCAGAAACGAAATTCCTGGATGGATTTTCAAGCTGATGGCAGCATACTGGGACAGATCATTCGTCCGTTGCAGCGTGTGGGTGTATATGTACCTGGCGGAAAAGCGGCATATCCCTCATCGGTCCTGATGAATGTCATCCCTGCCCAAGTGGCGGGAGTTCCCGAGATTGTCATGGTGACGCCACCTTCGACCGGCGGTCAGGATGGAATCAATCCTTATATCCTGGTGGCTGCTGCGGAGGCTGGCGTTACGGAAATCTACCGCGTAGGAGGAGCACAAGCGATAGCTGCGCTGGCTTATGGAACGGAGACCATCTCTCCTGTCGATAAAATTTGCGGACCTGGCAACATTTACGTGGCGCTGGCCAAGCGTGAAGTGTACGGTGCGGTCAATATTGACAGCCTGGCCGGTCCGAGCGAGATTGCGGTATTGGCCGACGACAGTGCGGATGCTTCCTATATAGCGGCGGATTTGCTCTCCCAGGCGGAGCATGATGAGTTGGCTTCCGCTATTCTGGTGACACCTTCCCGCAAGCTGGGTGAAGCCGTTGCCGCTGAAGTACAGCGACAGCTCGAGCTGCTGCCGCGACGTGATATTGCCCGTGCTTCCGTGGACAGTTACGGCGCGGTGATCATAACTGAGTCCCTGAGGGAAGGAATCGAAGTCATTAACCGGCTGGCGCCGGAGCATCTGGAGATTGTGACGGAGGAGCCGATGGCGATCGTGGGCCAGATTGAGAATGCGGGAGCTATCTTCCTAGGACCATACAGCTCCGAGCCGGTGGGCGATTATTTTGCGGGACCGAATCATATCATTCCGACAAATGGTACGGCACGGTTTGCATCGCCGGTCGATCTGGACGATTTTATTAAAAAATCCAGCTTGATCTACTACAGCAAAGAAGCCTTGCTGCGTGACGGTGAGCAGATTATGGAGCTGGCCCGCCGTGAAGGATTTGAGGGTCATGCCCGGGCAATCGAGATTCGGCTTGATCATGAACGATAAACAGCAGAGAAGAACAAAAGTCATCCATTTAATATGGATATCCGTATAGAGGAGGCAATCAATCGTGAGTAGTTTGGATGCAGCAGCAAGATCAGCCGGCGTGAGCCGCAAAACCAATGAGACCGACATTACCCTGGATTTCAATGTAGACGGCACCGGGATCTCCGAATTGGAAACCGATGTACCGTTCCTGAATCATATGCTGGATTTGTTTACGAAGCATGGTCACTTTGATCTTCGGGTGAAGGCAAAAGGGGATATCGAGATTGATGATCACCACACGGTGGAGGATATCGGGATTTGCCTGGGGCAGACGTTCCGCGAGGCGTTGGGCGATAAAAAAGGGATTAAGCGGTACGCCAGCGTGTTTGTACCGATGGATGAGGCGCTTGCTCAAGTCATCGTGGATATCAGCAACCGTCCGCATTTTGAGTATCGGGCTGAGTATCCTTCGCAGCAGGTCGGTTCCTTCCATACCGAGCTTGTGCATGAATTTCTGTGGAAATTGGCGCTGGAAGCCCGGATCACGCTGCATGTCATCGTTCATTACGGACACAATACACACCATATGATTGAAGCGGTGTTTAAGGCACTGGGCCGTGCATTGGATGAGGCGACCAGCGTGGATCCGCGGGTGACCGGCGTGCCCTCCACGAAGGGAGTGCTCTAATCGATGGCGATTGCAATCGTGGATTACGGCATGGGCAACCTGCACAGCGTTGGCAAAGCGGTGGAGCGGCTTGGGTATAAGCCGCTTGTCACCGGGGAGCGGGATGAAATCTTAGCTGCAGATGGTATTATCCTTCCCGGCGTCGGCGCATTCGGAGATGCCATGGAGCAGCTGCGCGAAACCTCGCTGGACTCGGTCATGAAGGAAGCTGCGGACGCAGGGAAGCCTCTGCTTGGGATCTGCCTTGGCATGCAGCTCCTGTTTAGCCGAAGCGAAGAGCACGGGAATCATGAAGGGCTGAATATTTTGCCCGGATCGGTTGTGCGGTTTGCGGGTGGCGACTATAAAGTGCCGCATATGGGCTGGAATTCATTGCAGTTCGAGAAGCGGGAGCATCCGCTGTTTGCGGGGCTTGAGGAAGGTCATGTGTATTTTGTCCACTCGTATCATGTTCTTCCTGAGGTTCAGACCGATTTGCTGGCGGCTACCGATTATGGCCAACCAGTGACGGCCATCGTAGGCCGGGGTTCTGTGTACGGCATGCAGTTTCACCCGGAGAAGAGCGGGGAGCTCGGTATGAGTTTGCTTCGTAATTTCTTGCTTTTAACGACGTAAGGCTACCAAATAGACCAAAGGAAAGTGGGAATGGGGATGTCCTCTTTTATCATATATCCGGCAATCGATATTCGCGGAGGTAAGTGCGTCAGGCTCGTTCAGGGCGATTATAATCAAGAAACGGTATACAATGACAATCCGCTAGAGGTGGCAAAATCGTGGGAGGAGCAGGGCGGCCGATTCATTCATCTGGTGGATTTGGACGGAGCGAAGGCGGGTCAACCGATCAATCACGATATCATTGGGAGAATCGCGGCAAGTGTCCAGGTTCCGGTTCAAGTAGGAGGAGGCCTTCGCACGCTGGCGGATGTGGAGCGGCTGCTCACACTAGGCGTAAGCCGGGTCATTATCGGTACAGCTGCCATCGAGGATCGCGTCTTTACGGAAGAGGTGCTGGGCAAGTACGGTGATAAGGTGGCTATCGGAATCGATGCCCGTAACGGATATGTCGCAACACGTGGCTGGCTGGAAACATCCGAGGTGCAGGCCGAGGTGCTGGCAAAAGAACTGGCATCCAAAGGGGCGGAAACCTTCATCTTTACGGACATTTCGCGTGACGGCATGATGCAGGGACCTAATGTGGAAGCGATTGTCTCGCTTGCGAAAGCCAGCGGCCGTTCGGTTATCGCTTCGGGCGGCGTGACAAAGCTGGACGATCTGCTGGCGCTCAGCGCGCACAGCGGGGACGGTGTAGGCGGAGCCATTGTAGGCAAAGCGCTGTATACAGGCAGCATCGATCTGTATGAGGCTGTTACACGAATCGGTTAATGCTGGAATCGGGCATGTTCGGATTAACGATAAATTGAGTTCATATAGGGGAAGAGGGGAACGGCATGCTGGCAAAACGGATCATTCCTTGCCTGGACGTGAAAGACGGCCGGGTGGTGAAGGGTGTTAATTTTGTAAATCTCCGCGATGCGGGCGATCCGGTTGAATTGGCGGCGCTCTATGACCGTGAAGGCGCAGACGAGCTTGTCTTTCTGGATATTTCGGCATCGGTAGAGGGCCGGGCAACGATGGAGGAAGTTGTTCGCCGAACGGCCGGAGAAATCGCCATACCTTTTACCGTTGGGGGAGGCATTTCGTCTGTCGAGGACATGAAGCGGATTCTGCGGGCAGGCGCGGATAAAATCGGGATAAATACGGCAGCGGTAAGACAGCCGGAGCTCATCTCGGCCGGAGCGCGCAAATTCGGCTCCCAATGCATCGTTGTGGCGATTGATGCCAAGTACAACGAAACGTGGGAAGAATGGGAAGTATACACGCATGGCGGACGTACGCCTACCGGCATCAAGGCGCTGGATTGGGTGAAGCAGGCGGAGAGTTTAGGTGCGGGCGAGATTTTGTTAACCAGTATGGATGCCGATGGCACCAAGGACGGGTTCGATCTGGCGCTGACGTCGGCTGTATCCTCGGCGGTAGGGATCCCGGTCATCGCTTCCGGCGGCGCTGGGCGTGAGGATCACTTCTATGATGTGTTCACAACAGGCAAAGCGGATGCGGGTCTGGCGGCAACGATATTCCACTATAAAGAAATCTCGATCCCTCATCTGAAGTTGCATCTTAGTCAAAAAGGAGTGGAGATACGGTGAGCGACGATATGTTGAAAGATTTATCTCTGGAGCAGGTCAGCGAGCATATTCGATGGGACGGGGCAGGCCTGGTACCGACGATCGTACAGGATGCACAGAGCAAGGAGGTGCTGATGATGGCTTATATGAACCGGGAATCGCTGCGATTAACGCTGGAAAGCGGCGAGACTTGGTTCTGGAGCCGTTCGCGTGAGGAGTTGTGGCATAAAGGGGCCACCTCCGGGAACGTGCAGACGGTGGTTTCCATGACGTATGACTGTGATGGGGACACCCTCTTGGTGAAGGTGAATCCGAACGGACCGGCCTGCCATACCGGTCAAACGACCTGCTTCCATAATGAGATTACCGTTCCGGGTCAACAGAGTGAGCCTGCCAATCAGGGTACGGCGGCGGAATCTGGGGAGCGCTTTGCCGTTCTTGCCGAGCTGGAAGAGGTCATTGCCCAGCGTGAGATCGAGCGTCCGGAAGGCGCTTATACGACCTATTTGTTTGATAAAGGCGTTGATAAGATCCTCAAGAAGGTGGGCGAAGAGGCCTCGGAAACGATCATCGCCGCCAAAAATAAAGACAATGCCGAGCTTAAACTTGAAATCAGCGATCTGATCTACCACCTGCTGGTGCTCCTGCAGGAACGGAAGCTGCCGCTGGATGAGATCATGGGTGAGCTGAGCCGCCGCCATGAACGGCCGCGCCGCGATTAGGAGGGGCTGCCCATGCATATAGATTACCATACCCACCATGCCCGCTGCGGACATGCTGAAGGCCAGCTGGAGGAGTATGTGCGGCGCGCTGTTGAGCTTGGGATGGATCAACTGGGTTTGTCGGATCACATGCCCTTGATCCACGTCAATCCAGAGGACTATTACCCTGAAATGGCGATGCCGATGGACGAGCTGCCGCGTTACGTGGAGGAATGCTTGCTGCTAAAGGATCGTTACAGGGGACAAATCGACATTCGGATCGGACTTGAAGGCGATTATATCGAGGGATATGAAGAACAAATCGAGCGAATCGTGAGGGACTATCCCTGGGATTATGTGATAGGCTCCGTACACTTTCTGGGAGAATGGGACATCACGGATTATCGCCAGACCCACGGCTGGGATGGCAAGGATCCGCTTGAGGTCTACGGTCAATATTATGATGCGGTACAGAAAGCCGCCGCAACCGGATTCTATGATATTATGGGCCATCTGGACGTGATTAAACGATTCGGATATGGACCAGGTCCCGATCAGAAGCTGGACGTGATCGCTCTGGAACAAGCAGCGCTTGCTGCCGTAGCTCACAGCGGGACTGCCATGGAGCTGAATGCTTCCGGATTATCGAAGGCATGCGAGGAAATGTTCCCAAGCCGCCGCATGCTGGAGGAAGCGGTCCGACTCGGCATCCCGTTGACTTTAGGGTCGGATGCCCATCAGCCGAAGAAGCTCGGTGAACATCTGGATCAGGCACGGGCACTGTTATCCGAGCTGGGTGTTCGGGAAATCGCAACCTTCCGTAACCGGAAGCGGGAGATGGTGCTTTTGAATGTGGGAGAAAACAATGTATAATAAAGACAAGCACTAATTGCAAACAGGTTCATTGCAGACGGCTGTTTTCCTCTCCAGAAGACCCTCATCGACGGGTGCAGGAGATGGGAACGGCCTGATTTGACGATATAGCGCTTTCAAACCATCGTTGCGTCAGCCGACCATATAAACCACTCTCGTCAGGAGGTCCTCATGTATCGTTCACTACGATTGTTCGCCGGAACTTCCAATCCGACGCTGGCGGCAAGCATCAGCCAGCAGTTGGGAGTTGAACTCGGGAAGATCAAAATTTCCCGCTTTCAGAGTGGCGAAGTTTACGTGCATTATGAAGAGAGCATCCGCAATTGCGATGTCTTTCTGCTCCAGTCCTTTTCTCACCCGATCAATGAAATGTTTGTGGAACTGCTGGTGATGATTGATGCCGCCAAACGTGCTTCCGCCCGAACGATTAATATCATTGTGCCTTATTACGGTTATGCCAGACAGGAACGCAAATCGGCCCCGCGCGAGCCGATATCCGCAAAAATGGTAGCTGATGTGCTTACCACCGCCGGGGCCAACCGAGTCATCACAATTGATCTGCATGCGCCAGCTATACAGGGCTTCTTCAATATCCCGGTGGATCATCTGACTGCGCTGGATTTGATCACGGATTACCTGAAAGCTAAGAATATCGAGAAGCCTGTCATTGTATCTCCGGATGCGGGACGGGCCAAGACAGCGGAGAAGCTCGCAAGCCGCCTGGGTTCGCCGTTTGCCATGATGGTGAAGCAGCGCCCTGCCCATAACGAAGCGGTCATCACCCATGTCATTGGGGATGTGGCGGATCGTACGCCGATCATTATCGAGGACTTGATTGATACGGGATCAACGATCGTACAAGTGGTAGAAGGTCTGAAGGAGCGCGGGGCCCAAGATGCCATTGTATGCGCGACCCATGGACTCTTCTCCGGGGAAGCTTTGACCCGGCTTGATCATGCACATATCGAGGAAATTGTTATTACAGACTCGATTGCGCTCCCTGAGCATCACTGTAAGATGCGGCTGAAGGTGCTGTCCATTGCGCCTATGCTGGCACAGGCATCTCATATCATTATCGAGGGCGGATCGATCGCCACTTTATTCAAAGACGCCGGTGTGTAAACTGGTGTCTTTTTTCTGCAAATGACATTGTAACTTGTGTTATACTGTTCTGGATAGAGGAGCAAGTTAAAGGAGGTGCCTTGCTTTTCGTGAATGGTAATCCATATGGGTCCAGTGACCCCCACAATGTTATATCTATCGAGATGAATGCCAATTTTTTCTTCGATCGCGCGGTTCGTTCGCTTGATCGTTACCAATATGACAAGGCTCTGAAGTATTTTCGCAAAGCTGTTGAATATGAACCGGATAATCCGGTGAATCATTGCAATATGGCGGGTATATTATCAGAGACGGGAGATTATAAAGCTTCGAACGATGTTCTGGCTCACATCCTGGAGCAGGTGGACCCGTTGATGACAGAATGCTATTTCTATATGGCGAACAATTACGCTAATATGGAACAGTTTGAGAAGGCGGAAGAGGCGCTTGTCACTTATCTGGAGGAAGATCCGAACGGCCAGTTTCTGGATGAGGCGGAAGAGATGATGGAACTGCTTCATTATGAGCTTAACCGTCCTGCCAAGCTGAACCGGATCAAGAGTCGTGAAGGCGTGGTCGAGCATGAGCATGCGCGGGCACTGCTTGAGGAAGGCAAGTTCGCACAAGCGGTCAAGCTATTGGAGGAGATCGTCAAGGATTACCCGGATTTTCTGGCTGCGCGCAATAATCTGGCTCTGGCTTATTATTATATGGGGCGTTTCGACACAGCGAAGCGTACCATTGGCGAGGTGCTGGATCAGGAGCCGGGCAATCTGCACGGATTGTGCAATCTGGCCATCTTCTTTCAGCATGAAGGAAATCAGGAGCAGCGTGACCGTTTAATGGACATGCTAACAGTGACGGTACCTTTTCATCTGGAGCATGTGTTCAAGCTGGCTACGACGATGGGAATACTGGGGCAGCATGAAATTGCGTACGGTCATTTCCGCCGGCTTCTGAAGGATGAGGAGTTCAGCGGCGATCCAAGCCTGTACCATTACACGGCCGTTGCGGCTTGCAACAGCGGTGATTATGACAGGGCCGAGAAATACTGGCGGCAGGCGCTGAAGTTGGACGGAGATTCGGTGATTCCGAATTTCTATCTGGCTCAGCTGCAGAAGCGCAAAGAGACTGGAACAGACCAGATGAAGGTAAGCTACCACTATCATCTTCCATTCGAGGAGCAGTTCAAACGCTGGGAGCATGATGGCGATAAATTGACGGAGGAAGCGAAGCAGAATCCGCTAATTCGCTCTTCTTTCTTCTGGGCGCTGAGACATGGCGATCCGCAGACCAAGCTTCAAGTGATCCGAACCCTGGAATTGATTGCCGATGAAGAGGTGCAGCACGCTCTGCAATCGTTCCTTCAGGAACCGGGAGAGGATGCGGAGCTGAAGGATGCCGCTCGTCTGGTGCTCCAGCAGATGGAGGCCGCCAGCAATCGGCTGAAGGAACGCCGCGATGACCGCGAAACGTCCAGCGGCAAGATCCGCGAGGTGCTGCCCGACTGGCTGCCGTCCTGGAAGGCGGTGCTGGAGAAGGCCGAACAGACGATGGACATGCGTGTAGATGCCTTCTGGAAAAAAGAGCTGGAGAATCTCTGGTCCGATTTCCTCAGCCGGCTGTATCCTGATATTCCGAGTATTCGGAATGTGGAGGGCTGGGCAGCGGCATTGGAATATTTAACTGCCAAGAAGCGTGGACGCACCCTGACCTATGAACAGGTTGCGGTCCGTTACGGCATTTCGCCATCCACGGTTAGCCGCTACGCGCGTCAAATTGATAGCGTATGTGAAACGAAAGTGCAGCCGGATGATAATTTCCGGCCATTTACGGAAAACATTTAAGTAACAACCCATATTCGGATACTTAGGAGATCTTGGTACGGAAAATTCCGCAAGTCCTGAATAGGATGTAGTGATCAGCAGAAATCATCACCATTAAGGAGGCTGTATATATGTACAAAACAATCGTAATCGGAACTGGACCTGCCGGATTGACGGCAGCCATCTACTTGGCGCGCGCGAACCTGAAGCCGCTTGTGATCGAAGGCATGCAGCCAGGCGGCCAGCTTACGACAACGACGGAGGTTGAGAACTTCCCTGGATTCCCGCAAGGCATTATGGGTCCCGAGCTGATGGATAACATGCGTCAACAGGCGGAGCGCTTCGGTGCAGAGTTCAAGAGTGCATGGGTGGAGTCCGTTGATTTCTCCGAGCGTCCGTTCAAGGTGAATGTCGAGGGAATGGGTGAGCTTCTGGCTGAGTCCGTGATTATCTCGACCGGTGCTTCCGCGAAGTATCTCGGAATACCCGGAGAGCAGGAGAATGTTGGACGCGGCGTAAGCACGTGCGCAACGTGTGACGGATTCTTCTTCCGCGGGAAAAAAATCGTTGTTATCGGCGGCGGCGATTCTGCAATGGAGGAAGCCAGCTTCCTGACGCGTTTTGCTTCCAGCGTAACGGTCGTGAACCGTCGTACCGAACTGCGTGCATCCAAAATCATGCAGGATCGTGCACGTGAGAATGAGAAAATCGAGTGGGCTCTGGATCGTACGCCTGTTGAGGTGGTTACCAGCGAAACCGGTGTTAAAGGGTTGAAGGTCCGCAACAATGAGACAGGCGGGGAAGAGCTGATTGAAGCGGAAGGCGTGTTCGTAGCGATCGGGCATACCCCGAATACGGGCTTCCTCGGCAATCAAATCACAACCGACCCAACCGGCTATATTCTGGTTACGCCAGGAACTACGGAGACCAACATTCCAGGTGTATTCGCTTGTGGCGACGTTCAGGATACGCGTTATCGCCAAGCGATTACGGCTGCAGGCACTGGCTGTATGGCCGCAATGGACTGCGAGAAGTATCTGGAGGGTCACATGGTGCATGACTGGAGCGAAACGTTGAATAAATAAATCCCTTGCTCTTAAGGATGTATATGGATAAAAAAAGCCCCTGTGCTATACAGCGGAAGGAAGTCTGCGCGAGACGATATCTCGCTTAGCTTCCTGCTGTACAGTCGGGGGCTTTTCGTCGTTGGCTGCTGAAGTTTACATGCCCAATGCCTTATTGGCATTCTTCACGTCATTCTCCAGCAATTCCTTCAGGTTATAAGCCGGATACAGTCCGCGCTCCAGCATATAATTGAATATCTTGGTGTGGAGCTCAATGGCTCTGTGCATCTGTTTGTGGAACGTTTCTTTTAGGCTTGGCGTTGCGGTCTCGGTAATGGCAGAAGCGTAGCCGAGGATCGAGGACTTGGCATAACCCAGCAGCTGACCTGCGTAGAAAGCGGTTAGTTCCGAGTCCGAAAGGCTGCGGGTTCCTGTTGGAGCTTCGGGAAAATAAGGCAGCAATTCCCTCAGGTTCTGCTCGATGTCTCTAATCGCTTCGGCATACAGTGCATGGAGATGTTTATCCTTGATGTTATGAATGGACATCTTGAAGCCGATCAGGCTGTTTGTCTGCGAAGCGGTTATTTCATGCAGCTTCATTGTTTCATGCCATGCAAGATGGCTCGGGTTTGGCTTTATGCTCACAATGTTTTCCTCCATTAAGTATGATGCATTAGCCTATTCCGGAGATGGGCGAATGGTGCATTGCATGATTGCATGCATGACATAGCCCTCCTCCATGCTATAAATCTTGTGACAGTCGTACCATGTCACGAAGCCGCATTCCATTCTCATAGATTTCTTCATCATAATGCCGGACAAAAAAGTCCCGATCAATGCCAGTCATCCGAAATCCGCATTTCTGATACAGTGCCAGCTGCGCGACGCCGGTGCTGCCGGTTCCGATCTCTATCGTGGCATATCCAAGAATTCGGGCCTGCCCGATGGCATGGTGCACGAGCAGCTTGCCGTATCCTCGGCCATGGAGATTCTCGCTCACGGCGACATTCACGAGCTCGATTGTATCCGGCCTGGTGGGCAGCAGGACGTAGACACCGATCATATTCGATTCATCTTCAGCTACATAACAATGGCCGCGCTTCACATAATCCTCAACGAGTCTTGGCGATGGATCCGCAAGCAACAGCAGGTCCATGGGGGGCATTTCATGGGTATTGAGCTTTCTAATGTTCACGAATGTTCTCCCTTAAGAATTTCATCAGTAATGTAAACAGGTTTATTGTAACATGTCTTTACAGCGCATTCCTGTATTTGGATGATATTCAACTTGCGGTTGAATTCCTCCGGGATTCAATAAGCAAGTTATTGTACGTCCCCCGGAACGCCCCTACAATGTGGTTATTAGGAGCGTGATACATATGAGAGACATGTTAGCCAAAAATATCAACCGTTACCGCAAAGAGCGCGGTCTTACCCAGGAAGCCTTGGCGCACAAGCTGGGCGTGACGTTTCAGGCGGTATCCAAATGGGAGACCGGGCAGACCATGCCCGATGTCGCACTGCTTCCGGAGCTGTCGCAGCTGCTGGAAGTCAGTATGGATAAGCTGTTCGGTTATTCCTCAACAGGCAAATCCCTCAGCATCTATGAGGAGGAGTACAAAACGCCGGACTATTATTGGGGCACGGAGCCGGGCGCAGCCTGCTATCAGGTGCTTGAGATGATTCCTCCGACAAGAAGGATCAAACTGCTTGACATCGGGTGCGGGGAAGGGAAGGACGCGGTGTTTTTTGCCCGTAATGGCTATGATGTCACTGCCTTCGACATTTCGGATGCGGGGATTGAGAAAACCAAGAGACTGGCCGATCAGATTGGGGTTCACGTGAACGTATTCAAGGCGGATATTTCGGATTACCGTCTGGACTCGGAGTTTGATGTGCTGTATTCCAGTGGCGTGCTGCATTATATCAGACCGGAGTATCGTGAAGAGATCTTTGCCAATTACAAAACATTCACTTCGACAGAGGGACTCCATTGCCTCAATGTATTTGTGCAGAAGCCGTTCATTGCACCTCCTCCGGAGAATGAGCCATACGCTTATGATTGGAGATCCGGGGAGCTGACGATGCATTACCACGATTGGCTGATTCACAGCTGCCCGGAGGTGATATTTGATTGCAACTCGTCCGGCATACCGCATCGGCATGCCATGACCAAGATGCTTGCGCAGAAGGTGTGATGGAAGAGGGCGTTTTGGTGATCAAAAATAGGTTAAACAAAAAAATACCGGCTGCAAGGGAAGGATTAGACCGGTGAATCGCCAATTCATACTGTACAGATCCGAAGGCGTTCCGAGGGGGACGTCTTTATTCTATCGAACTGAGGCCGGCCGATTGGATGGCAGGTATGGAGGAGTTATGAAAAGAGTACGTATTCCATTTGATATAAAGACGCTGCCTGTCAGCTTGCAGCCCTATATCCAGGCAGCTGCCGTCTATGACAGCAGCTCCTCGGAACAGGCCAAGACCCTGTACATCGAGGGAGCGAGCCAACGTATGTTTTTGAAGATAGCGAAAAGGGATGAACTAAAGAGAGAGGGAATGATGTCAGATTATTTATATGGAAAGGGTCTGGCTCCCAAGGTCATGGCTTATGAACAGGATAACGGGCACGATTACCTGCTGACCGAAGCGCTGCAAGGGGATGACGGTGTATCCGGAGGGCATCTGGAGGATCCGAAGAAGCTGGCTGCTGTATTCGGGGAGAGTCTTCGTTATCTCCATTCTTTATCTGCTGCGGATTGTCCATTTCCGAATCGAACTGCTGAACTTTTGAAAGAGTATCAGGAAAGCCTCATGAGCAAATCAGATAAAATTGAAGCCTTTCCCGGTGGAAGGGAACGGGCTCTGTCAGATCTTGAGAAGCTGGGAGGAACGGCAGTTCATGATGTGCTTCTCCATGGCGACTACTGTCTGCCGAATATCATCATGAGGGATTTCCGCCTCGAGGGATTCGTTGACCTGGGTTATGGCGGGATTGGAGACCTTCATTATGACCTTTATTGGGGCATCTGGACGCTGCGATATAATCTGAGTTGCGATGACTACAAGGATATTTTCCTAAATCATTACGGACGTACCCACTTCGATGCGGAGAGATTGGCTATATGGACTGCACTGACAGACATGATCAACTAACAGAAGAGGAGAAAGGAGGAAATGCATATGAATTCGTATCAGATTCGCGCTGCAGGAATGGAGGACGGGGCATTCTTGCGGGATATGCTGTATGAGTCCCTGTACGTGACTGAAGGAGAGGAGCCTTTTAGCCGGGACGTGCTTGAAGAGCCGTTCATGAAAAAATATGTGGAGAACTGGGGCAGAGCCGGCGATCTGGGTTACATTGCTGAAAATGGTGTCGGCAAGCCGATAGGCTCGATCCATATCCGTTATTTTGATGAAGGGAACAAGGGATTCGGTTATGTCAGCGATGATATCCCGGAGCTCGGGATGGCGCTGCTTCCGGAATCCCGCGGACAAGGAATTGGGACCGCACTCATGAAGGAATTGTTCAGGGGAATGAAGGAGAAGGGAATTCACAAGGTATCGCTTAGCGTAGATCCGGGGAATGCGGCGGCTATGAGACTATATGAACGTTTTGGATTTCAGGAGGTGGGGGTGAGCGGTACCTCTATCACGATGGTTGCAGATGTGGTCTAAAACAAGGAATCTTGAACGACTCATGATGGAGAAGGGTGGATAACGATGCTGGTGTACGAGGCAGGACCGATCACGGTCCGCGAGCTGGAGGAGAGAGATGAGTCATCTTTGGTGTTCTGGCTATCCAACCCGGATGTGCTGCAGTACTACGGGGGAAGGGACCATCCCCATGACCCAGCGCTGGTGAGGGAGCATTTCTACGTGGATGATGAGGAGACTCGGTGTTTGATCGAATATGACGGGAAGCCGATCGGATACATTCAGTTTTATCCCCTGGATGAAGAGGGGCTATATCATTACGGGTATGAGAAGGCTGAAGCCGGTTCCATAGCGTTCGGGATGGATCAGTTCATCGGAGAGCCGATTTATTGGAATCAGGGCATCGGCACGAAACTCGTATCATCCATGGTGGATTATCTCGTGCATCACCGGCAGGCCGAACGTATCGTGATGGATCCGCAAACCTGGAATGAACGTGCCATCGCTTGTTATGAGAAGTGCGGGTTCCGTAAGGTAAGAATGCTGGAGAAGCATGAACTGCATGAGGGAGAGCTTCGGGACTGCTGGATCATAGAATATAGGGGGAAACGCCACCAATCAAATTCATCCGAGGAACCATTATAAACATAATGAAGCGCCCCACGAGCATAATCGGGGGCGCTTTTTATCGGAATATAAGAAGCTCTAATCCTCTTTCAGCTGAAGCTGAAGATGATGCTTCGCGAATACTTCCTGCATGGCGGCTTTCGCTTCCAATTGGTCTGGGCCGTAAACGTACAGAAGGTAGGTTTGATTGCGGTACAGCGTCATGCTTAGGCCCAGTATGCTTTTTACGTCAATATAATGATCCGGCCCCAGGACGAGTACGATGCTTGATGAGAAATCATTTGCCCTCATATTAATGTCCACGATGGCCCTTATGCTGCTTCCCATTAGTGAATCCTCCCCGCTTCATGGAATGGAGTCGATAATCGTTAACGATATTCTCTTGGAATTCTGCGGGCTACTCCTGTCCGGATGGCTGCTCGGATGACGAGGTCCCGGATACCGCTTACGACTTGCTGGTTGAAGACACTCGGGATGATATAGTGCCTGCTTCGTTCCTTGTCCGAGACAGCAGAAGCGATGGCTTCCGCTGCTGCCAGCTTCATCTCCTCGTTGATCGCGGAAGCTCTGCAATCCAGGGCGCCGCGGAAGATGCCGGGGAAGCATAACACGTTATTGATCTGGTTCGGATAATCTGATCGTCCTGTGGCGATTACACCCACGATATCCTCGGCTTCTTCCGGCAGAATCTCCGGTACCGGGTTTGCCATTGCGAAGACAATAGGACGTTCCGCCATGGTTTGAACATGCTCTCTTTTCAGGATTCCCCCGGCCGACAGGCCGATGAATACGTCAGCACCCTGGATGACCTCTTGCAGCGTTCCGGACAATCGATCGGGGTTGGTATGGTTGGCGTACCATTGCCACATCGGATTGTCATACGTCTGATCTGCCGTCAGTGCACCAATGCGATCAACACCGATGATATTCTTCACGCCTGCCGACAACAGTATTTTGCTGCAGGCTATGCCCGCAGCACCGATGCCGCAGACGACCACCTTCAGATCCTCGACCGATTTACCAACGACCTTAAGCGCATTGATCAGGGCAGCGTACAGGACGACGGCTGTTCCGTGCTGATCGTCATGGAATACCGGGATGTCCAGCTTCTCGCGCAGCCGCTGTTCAATCTCGAAGCAGCGCGGTGAGGAGATATCTTCCAGATTAATCCCGCCGAACGCAGGGGCAATGGCTTTGATCGCCGCAATGATGCCCTCGGTATCCTGCGTATCCAGGCAGATGGGGAAGGAGTCCACGTCCGCCAGCTGTTTGAACAGCATCGATTTGCCTTCCATGACCGGCATGGCAGCATATGGACCGATATTGCCGAGTCCCAGGACAGCGCTGCCGTCGGAGATGACGGCGACGGTGTTGCGTTTCACGGTGAGCGTAAACGCCTTGCGCGGCTCCTCATGAATGGCCATGCATACGCGTGCGACATCCGGTGTATACACGCGGGAGAGGTCGTCACGGTTTTGGATCGGCGCTTTCAGCTTGGTCTCGATTTTTCCTCCCAGGTGCAGCAGGAAGGTGCGATCGGACAGATGCTGCAGCCGAACACCACGCAAGGTGCGGATGCGCTCGGCAATGATGTCGATGTCAACGGTATCGATGACGGTGATGGTGACGTCGCGAATCGTAGTATGACTGCTGGTCTGGATGACGTCAATGGCTACGATGTCGCCGCCAGCCTCAAAGATAGCGGCCGTCACTTGACCAAAGCTTGCTTCTTCCGTATTCATTTCGATTCGGGCAATGACACTTTTGCCGCCTAGTTTGCTGGTATTCATGACTGCCTCCTTGACCTATCGGTATACGTATAGTTAGCCTTCTTCATTCACGACAACTTCTTTGCCTCTGCGCTTCAGCAGAATCGGAACGAGAATCCAGAGAACTGCAATGATGAGGAATGTCAGCGACATCGGCTTCTGCAGGAAAATCATGAAGTCGCCGTTGGATGTGGTTAGTGCCCGGCGCATATTGTTCTCAATCATCGGGCCCAGTACGAGTCCGAGCACGAGCGGGGCCAGCGGGAAGTCATTACGAGCAAGCAGGAAGCCCGCAATGCCGCAGCCGAGCAGCAGGATCAGGTCGAAGATCTGCGCTTGAACGGCATAAACACCGAATATGGAGATGGCAATGATGATCGGGATGAGGTATTTAGCCGGGGTCTGGATGACCTTGGCAAATACTTTGACCAGCGGCATATTCAGTACGAGCAGAAGCAGGTTGCCGATGAGCATGCTGGCAATCAGCCCCCATGCGACTTGAGGATGTTCCTCAAACAGAAGCGGGCCCGGCTGGATGTTATACATGATGAGCGCCCCCATCAGGATGGCGGTGGTGCCGGAGCCCGGTATGCCGAGCGTCAGCAGCGGGATCATAGCGCCTCCGGATGCTGCGTTGTTGGCCGACTCCGGAGCGGCTACGCCTGCGATGTTGCCTTTGCCGAAGGATTCCGGATTTTTGCTGATCTTTTTCTCAACGATATAACTGAAGAAGGAAGCGAGTGTTGCACCGGCGCCCGGCAGAATGCCGATAAAGAAGCCGAGAACGGAACCTCGGGCAATCGGTCCGGCGCTATCCTTCAGATCCTTGCGTGTTGGCAGGATACGGCCGATCTTGGACGTTTGACCCGCAATGTAGTCTCTCTCCAGGATGGATTTGAACACTTCACCAAGGGCAAACAAACCAACGGCAATCGTCAAGAATTCCAGACCGGAGTACAGGATTGGAATGTCGAAGGTGAATCGGGCGACGCCGGATACGGTATCCATGCCGATGGTGGCCAGAAGCAGGCCGAAAACGGTCATAATGAGTGCCTTCGTGATCGATTTCCCCGCAAGCCCGCTCACCGCGCAGAGTCCGAGCAGCATGAGCGAGAAATAATCGGCAGGGCCGAATTTAATCGCAACATTGGATAACGGCTGTGCCAGCAGAATCAATGCCACAAGCGCAAAGAGCCCGGCAGCAAACGAACCGATGGCAGCGATGGACAGTGCCGGGCCGGCTCTGCCCTGTTTTGCCATCTGATAGCCGTCCAGCGTTGTCACGACAGACGAGGACTCCCCGGGCGTATTGAGCAGGATCGAGGTTGTAGAGCCACCATACATGGCCCCGTAATATACGCCAGCAAGGAGAATGATGGAGCTGGTGGCTGCTGCTTCCGCTGGCAGGCCGCTTGTCATGGAGGCGGTCACCGGGATCAGAAGCGCGACGCCGCTCATCGGACCGATGCCGGGCAGCACGCCGACGGAGGTGCCGATCAGCACGCCGATGAAGGCGAAGAGAAGATTATGCCACTGCAAGGCGGTCATAAAGCCATCCGCCAAATAATCCAAAACGTTCATTGTAGATTCCTCCCATGCTCATGATAGCCAAGACGGGAAGCCCGGCATGGAGCCTTCCAGCAAGACAACAAAGATGACATACACGCCGCCGGAGAACAGCGCGGAGATTAGAATGGATTTCAGCCACTTCCCTCGTTCCAGCGTCTGGAACGCAAACAGGAGGAACAGGAATGTGCCGATGATATAACCGATGACTTCCAGGAAATAGGCGTAGAGAAAGGCTGCAGCGAAAATCATAAAGAATCGCTTGTAATCCAGCTTCTCCTTCTGGCTTTCTGTCGGCTTTGCCTTCAAAGCTTCATAAAACAAACGAATGCTTAGCAGTACAAGCGCCAATCCGAGACCAAAAGGGAATATGTTAGGCCCAACGGTGCTGCCGTATGCGGATGCGCTGATCTTGGCGCTCTGCCACATGAAGCCGATGCCCAGGAGCAGGAATACGATGCTGGCGTAGCGGTCAAACGTTCTGTTCAAGGGTGACACCTCCTCAAGGATGAAAAGGGAGAGGGAACCTTCGCTCCCTCATTCCCCTGTATTACTTCTGCATGCCAAGCGCTGTGAGCAGCTCCTGGACATCTTTTTCCTGCTCTTCAAGGAATGCCTTGAAGTCGGCAGCATTGCGGTATTCACTTGCCCAGTCGTTGGCAACCAGCTCTTTTTGCCACACTTCATTCTCGGAGAGGTCCTTCAGCGTTTTGTCCCAGAAGGCAAGCTGCTCCTCCGACAGTCCTTTCGGACCGAATACACCGCGCCAAATCGTGAATTCAGCGTCAAGGCCCAACTCCTTCAGCGTAGGCACATCTTTGAAGTCGCCGCCGAGGCGCTCACTCGAGGTGACGGCCAGGATTTTGATTTTACCGGCTTTCAGATAGCTGCCTAGCGAAGAGATGTCCGTGCCGATGGCGTCCGCATTGTTGCCCAGGAGTGCGGCGATGGCTTCGCCTCCTCCATCATAGGACAGGTATTTCACGGTTCTTGGATCCACACCGGATTTAAATGCAGGCAGAACGCTGATCAAATGGTCCATGGAGCCTGGTGCAGAACCGCCCGCAAGTGTAACGGAGGTGGGATCAGCCTTGATGGCGTCGATTAACGCTTGCAGGTCAGTGAATTTGGAGTTGGCCGGTACGGCAATCGCTCCAAAGTCTTTGGTCATCTGGGCGAGAGGGGTCACGTCCTTGTAACCAAATGGGCTGTTCCCTTCCTTTTTCAGATTGTTGATGAGAATCGGCGGGGAGCTGACAAACAGTTTGTAAGGATCTTCGTTGTCTTTTGCCACAAACTCCGCCAGGAATACGGTACCGCCGCCGCCGGGTTTATTCTCGACGGTCATGGTCTGGTCAATGAGCTTCGTTTCCGTTAATACCTTGGCGAGGGAGCGAGCGGTTTTATCCCAGCCACCGCCGGCACCTGATGGGGCCGTCATAATAATGGGTTTTGTCGGGTAATCGCCGGTGCTGCTTCCGGTGGTGCTGCAGGCTGTCAGGCTCATCGCAAGGACAAGCGCGGCCGCTATGATTTTTAAGCCGTTTTGTTTACGCATGGATAAGTTCCTCCTTTGTTCTTAGCCAAGAGTGCGCTCAAACTGTAAGCGCTTACTACAAGGGGTGTATTAATACTATCATCGTGCGTAAGGCTTGAATAGAATTGCGCCATAAGTTGAAAAAGCTTCATTTCGCTAATTTTGTTCATAAAATTTACGGCCAATTTTTGTCAGGGGCTATGTTAGAGGTGTGATCTAGAATACAATAAGAAAATCAGAATCTAGAGTATATCGACAAGCATACGGGGGAGATTGAATGCGTTTACAGACGAGGCTGATTCTGCTGATTGGCACGCTGCTGTTTGCCGTTATTGTTGCTTTGACCTTCAGCTTTGAACGGCTGCTGGTCAATACGCTGGAGAAGAGCATCGGCGCATCGGCATTGAAACTTGCAAAGGCCGTTGCCGAAATGGACGTCATTCAGGATGCATTCGAGGAAGAGAATCCCTCTGCCATTATTCAGCCCGTTGTGGAGGAAATTCGGCTGGAAACGGACGCGGAGTACATCGTTATCGGTAACCGGGACGGCATCCGGTATGCGCATCCCCTTACCGATCGAATTGGCAAGGAAATGGTTGGTGGAGATAATGGGCCGGTACTGCAGGGCATGAGTATCATCTCGAAGGCCATCGGTTCCATGGGGCCCTCGCTTCGGGGAAAAACACCGATCTATAATGATAAGAACGAGATTATCGGTATCGTATCGGTCGGCATTCTGATGAAAGATATTGAGACATCAGCACAATCGTATCGTAATCGTGTTTTGTTATTAGCGAGTCTTGCCCTTATCCTGGGCTGCGGCGGTGCCATATGGATCTCGTCCAGCGTCAAGAGATCCATTCACGGTCTGGAGCCGAAGGAAATCGGATTATTATACCAAGAGAAACGGGCCATTCTGGAGACGATTCATGAAGGCATTATCGCTGTTAATCGCGAGGGTGTCGTAACCCTGGCCAACCATACCGCGATGATGATGATGGATCCGGAGGAGCGCAAGCTGGTCGCCGGACAGTATATACAGGATGTAATCCCGGGCACCAGACTGCTGGAGGTTATGCAAACCGGGGAAGCGGAGAAGGATCAGGAGATGGTGATTAATGATCACGCGGTTGTGGTGAATCGACTGCCTATCTACGACCATGAGCATCGGATTGTAGGGGCGGTATCGAGTTTTCGCAACAAATCCGAGCTGCTGCGCCTGACCGAAGAACTTACGCAGGTAAAGAGGTATACGGAAGCGCTGCGCGCGCAGACGCATGAATATTCCAACAAGCTGTATACGATCTACGGCCTGATCCAGCTGGAATCGTATCAGGAGGCTATGGATCTGATTACGCATGAGACGGATGTGCACCAGAATCTGATTCAATTCCTGCTGCAGGAAATACCGGACCCGATTATCGGTGGCATTCTGATCGGGAAATTTAATCGCGGAAGCGAGCTGAAGGTAAAGGTCGAAATCGACCGGAGCAGTTCCTTCAAGGATATCCCAAGTCATATCAGCCGTAATCAGTTGGTTACCATCATCGGTAATCTGATCGATAATGCCATGGAAGCGGCTTTGGCCTCACATCCCGATAACAGATGGGTCAAGGTCAGATTACACGACAAGGGTGACGAATTGAGTATTGAAGTTTCCGATGGTGGCACCGGAGTTACCGGGGAGAGCACGGAGCGTTTGTTCGATCTGGGGTATTCCACCAAGGGTGAGAGCAACCGAGGCTTTGGTCTGTCTATCGTAAACGGTACCGTACAGCAGCTGCACGGCACGATTGCTTATCACAATGTGCCTGCGGGCGGCGCGGTATTCACGGTTATAATTCCAAAAACAAGGGGGGATGTCCATGATTCGGGTCGCAATCATTGAGGATGATGTGCGCATTGCCAGCATTAACCAACGGTTCGTAGAGAAGGTGGAGGGCTTCGAGGTCGTTGGCATCGCAACGGATCGGGCCCAGGCGCATGAACAGCTGGACATATTGGCGCCGGATCTGGTTTTGTTGGATTTATATTTTCCTGACATGTCGGGTCTGGATTTGCTGCAGCATATTCAGCGGGGGTATCCGCATACGGACGTTATTATCATAACGGCAGCCAAGGAATTCGATACAGTGCGAGAGGCGATTCGCGGCGGAGTCTACGATTTTATGATCAAGCCGGTCGTATTCGACCGTTTTCAGGAGAAGCTGAAAGCCTACCGGAAATATTACGAGCATATGAGGCAGCTCGGCGGCGCGAACAAGCAGATCGATCAGCAGGGCATCGACCAGCTGTTATGGCGTGCAGGAGAACGGTTGGATCGGGAGACGTATTTTCCAAAAGGCATCGACAAACTGACGAGTGAGAAAATTCTGTCCTATATCGAGGAGTCGGAAGATGTGTGGACAGCAGAGGAGCTTGGCAAGCGAGGCGGCTTCAGCCGTACAACGGCCAGAAGATACCTGGAATATTTCGTGGAGAAAGGCGTGCTGGTGGCCGATATTTCATATGGCACGGTAGGCAGGCCGGAACGGGTGTATCGGAGGGCAGAGAATGGATGATGTGAAAATATGAAAAACCATTCTGCTCTTATGATCGTTATAAACTCATATAAGCCATTTTAGGATAACCGATTGAATAGCGTCTTGCTTATGGTGATCCTGCCCACACTATTGGTGTGGGTTATTTGCCATTGGAATATGGCCAAGGAATTGAGAAGCAGATGATGATGAGGTTTTTGTTTTTTTAAACGCTTTTTAACCCAGGGGACTCTGGCATTTAAACTTGGTCCTGTACATTATAAGCAGAACATCACAAAGGGAGTGAAGAAAAAAATGCTCGAAGCCTATCTGTTTCCGATATCGTATGCATTTTTAACCTTTCCCATAGCGGCTTTGCTGTGCGCAGTTCCCTTTTTGATCGTGCAGTATCGCAAGTATGGGTATTTTAATAAATTCCGGGGATTTCTGTTGTATTTGTTCTTGCTCTACATGATGAACGCGGTCTATCTGGTGTTGCTTCCTTTACCAGCCTCGCGGCACAATGCCCCGATGAATGTTGTCTCGGTCATGCAGTGGATTCCGCTGAATTTCATACAGGATATATTGAAGGAAACCAAGGTGGTGTGGCGCGAGCCGTCCACTTACATGCTGTTGTTTAAGGAAAGAGCCTTCTTGCAGGTTGTCTTTAACGTGTTTCTCGTGGTTCCGTTCGGTATGTTCCTGCGTTATTACGTGCGGACGACCTGGATTACGTGTCTTGTGGCCTCGGTTGGCTTATCGCTGTTCTTCGAAGTTACCCAGGTGACGGGCATTTACGGTTTCTATGATTATCCTTACCGCTTGTTTGATGTGGACGATCTGCTGCTGAATACGATGGGGGGGATGGTCGGATTCATGCTTGCCGGTTGGATGAAAAACCACCTGCCTCGCCTGGATCGTCTGGACGAGAAGGTGGATCTTTCGCAGAAGCGGGTCAGTTATACGCGCCGGACCATCGCTTTTTGCATGGACGGAGCGATCGTGCTGCCGCTTATCGGCGTGTTGACTGTGCTGAACTTGAAAGGCGCCTATTTTATAGTGGTGATTGCATATTATATCGTGCTGCCGTACATGATGCAGGGGCAGACTCTGGGTACCTGGATCGTACGGGTTCAAATCCGCGGGGCGGGTGAGCATCTGAAGCTGAAGGAAGTAATGATTCGCAACGGGCTGCTGTATGTGGTGTGGGGCGGATTTCATGTCTTGCTGATTACCGTCAATACGGCGGGCTCCCATATCCTGCTGGTCATGTATGTGATGGGGGTAGTGCTGCTTGATGGGGCTGTGTTTCTTCATGTGCTGTTATGTCTGATTTACCGCGACCGCAAGCTGCTGCATGAAGCCAAGAGTGGAACGAGGCTTGCGATTGTAGACAACCACTCCATAAATAAGGCTGGTTAATATGGGTTACCACCCAAGCTCCTGTTTGCTATAATGTGGTAAATGAATCAGGCGAGGAGGAGAAGCAGTTGAAGAGTAGAATCCTCTCCATTTCCGCAATTATTGTTGGTTTGCTGTTTATATCTAATCACCATCTGGGCTATTCATTCGGGGATGATTTGTTTCGCTGGGTAGGGATACCTCCCTGGACTCAGCAAGGCGTTTATGGTTTTCATTTACCTGTCATTGCAGGACTTATCTTGTTGATGGTCGGAATTCCGTGGGTAAGCCGAATGTATCGTCCCCGTTATCCGAAGATTATGGGCCGGGTGCTGATCGGCTGTGTTGCTTGGATCGTCCTTTTTCCATTTGTATCCGAGCAAGTTATGTACCTTGTGAAATACAATGCAAGTGGAATCTCCTCTGTATCTTACTCCAAAAAAGACAGCAAATGCGATTATCGTACAAGGAACGAAACGATTCTGGCGGACTGCCAGATCCATATCTACAGCTATGGCAACGAGTCGCAGGTTGCGGTGCGCCCGCTAAGTTCTGAAATAGGAGGCAAGATGGTGGAATTCGAGCGTAAGGTTGTTGCCGTTCGGCCGCGGGACAAAACAAAAGTAAGCGAGACCTTTGAGGGTTCCGTGGCGCAGCCAGACTCTCCCATGAGTATGTCGGGCGGAGCAAGGGAGCCGGGCATCGAGCTTACCGTCGATGGCAGAAGCAAGGTGATGGAATAACTATCCCATTCTGAAGAGAAACATCATCCTGATGCCTGAGGTGAACCGTGGTGGGACTTCGTCACATGAATTGGTATGTGAAAATATGGCTGATATCGCTGTTATTGCTGCCGGTGTGTTCTTCAACCGCGGCTGCTTCATGGGCATATTCGTTTGTCGTAAACGACGGGAAGATCTACGTCATGTCGGAAGATCGAGTGGAAGCATCCACACTTGGAGACGTGGTGGGAAAGGTCACCTACTATTCGGACAGGGAAGGGACTTATAGCGGTAATTTCTCCAATGCCTACCCTAAGGGAACCCAATACTATGCCGTTAAGGGAATCGCCACCGAAACAGCTATTGCTGTAGAGACAACGGAAGGTTATTTGTTAGCTCAGTATGAGGGTGAGTATGGCGGAGGAGCCCACACGCCTTGGCAAGTCATCAAGGATTGGATTGCTGCGGGACTGATCCTGCTGATTGTTGTTTGCGTGGCGGTTGTTGTGCGCAAGAAGATGAAGGATGGCTCATATAGGCACTAGTTTATGGATCGTATGGATAGCCATATAGCCAGGCTAAGACCCATTTCCCCAGCCGCAAAAGAAGCCGGAATTCTTGCAGAAACCTTCAAGGATGCCGGCTTTTTTCGTTTGTTTTGTGTAAAGGAAGTATATGCATAATTAGGTGTATGGGGGCGACAGTGGGGTTATTTTTGCTACAATAGAATATAGAACATGAAACGTTACGATAAGGAGACTGCCTATGAAACCGATTCGGAACTCGGCCAAGGCCGTAATTATGCGCAATGATCAAATTCTGCTGACAAAAAATTTGGACCAACTGGGGGAGTTCTACCTGTTCCCCGGCGGCGGGCAGGAGAAAGGCGAAACCTTGGTACAAGCGGTAATCAGGGAGTGTCAGGAGGAAATCGGGCGTAAAGTGGAGGTTTTGGATTTACTGCATGTCCGTGAATACATAGGATCTAATCACGAGTTTGCCGAATGGGATTCGGACGTGCATCAAGTGGAGTTTTATTTTGAATGTTGTCTGGCGGATGTCGGTGACACCTTCCAGGGCCATAATCCGGATGAATACCAAGTAGGCGTGGAATGGATCGATCTGTCCGCATTGAACGAGATTCGAATATACCCGCATTCACTGGTGAAGCCGCTCATGGATCAGGCCGAGCACTCGGCGGTTTGCTATGTTGGCGACACGAACTGATTCCGAGCTTCCGGATATACCGGCTTGAATGGCCGTCAAAATTCAATGGGATGATGGAGGAAACAATCCATGGATCAATGGGAATACAAAACGCTGAAATATAAAACCGGGGGGTTCCTCGGGGGCAAGGTAAATGAGGAAGAATTCGAGGATTTACTGAATAGCTACGGCATTGATGGGTGGGAATTGATCTCATGCTTTGATACCAGCGTGCATCAGGGACAGTCCAGGGACATCATTGCCGTCATGAAGCGCAGAGCGTATCTGGGGTAAGGATCGAAACAGAAGGGAGAAGATGGGATGATCATTCGCGAGACAGAGGATGCTTTTGTCATGACCACCCAGGACGACCATGGCCGGTTCTCCGGCGAGATCGCCCGGGGATTTCGCCGAGAGCTGTTTATGGATGAGTCTGTGTTGGAGGAAGTGCTGCTTGCTATAGCGGAGCATGATCGGGCCTGGCTGCTGATGGATGATATGCCGATCTGGAATGACGAGAGCCGGACTCCGTTCACTTTTATGGATTATCCGCCACTGCCGAAATTGTTGATGTACAGCAAGGGTGTTGAGGAGACCATAGCCATGAGTCCTTATGCAGGGTATCTCTGCAGCCTTCATTATGCGTCTTTTATGAAAAATACGACGGAAGCGCCTTTTGCGGATTTCTACCGTGCCGAGCAGGCTCGGCAACAAGAGCTGCGGGATCAGTTTTCATTCCCTGACGATGATACCGTGACCAGGCAGTTTGGACTGCTGCAATTGTGCGATGACCTCTCGCTCTATGTAAACATGAATCCGCCAGGGGCATCCAAGGATCAGGAGCATCCGTGGTTCAGAGAGGGCTTCAACATGTCGATCGACGGGCAAAGAGTCGTGGCGACCTGGGCCAGCGAACATGAAATCCAAATCAGCCCGTTTTTGTTTGAACGGAAATGGTCGGCGTCGATCAAGTGGAAACATGTGCTGAAGTCGAGTATTGAGGAGCAAGGGATTGCTAAGGCATTCCACGATGCATTGTGGACCGAACAGACGGTCACTTTTGTGCCTTAAGCTTAAGGAACCCATCATACTTCATAGTCTAGTCCAAAATATGATATGATCACCTCAGTGGCTAGTAGACTGGACAGATTTGATTCTGTAGGAATGTAGAGGATGAATGATGAAGAAAAAGGAATTTTTGATCGTTGCGCTGCTCAATTTTTTGGCTGCGATAGCGTTCCTGGTGGTTGTTTTTATTACAGATCGAAGCTCTTGGCAATGGGGATTTGGAGTCGTTTCATTGCTGTTTGCGATTGGCGGAGTAGGCAATTTGGTATTGCATGCTAAGAACAAATAAGACTTCCTTCGCTGGGCCATCACGTTTAGATTCACTATGTAAGGCGGGAGGATTATTGCCATTATGGAATGGAAGAACCTGTATCGGGGCGTGCTGATGGGAGTCAGTGACCTGATTCCGGGCATTAGCGGCGGCACGATTGCCGTTGTGCTGGGCATCTATGACCGTTTGTTGGAGGCTATCAGTGGATTCTTCAGCAGGGAATGGAAGAAACATCTGGGCTTTCTGATTCCGCTTGGTATCGGGATCGGTTCTGCTTTATTGGCATTAAGCCGCTTGATTGAGTATTTGCTGACAAGCTATTATGAGCCCACCCAGTTTTTCTTCACAGGGTTGATTCTGGGGGTTCTGCCTTTGATTCTGCGTAAAGCGGAGGCTCGAACCAAGTTCAAAACCGTGCATGTGGTTGTGCTGATAGTGGCAGCCGGATTGCTGGCCTCAACGGCTTTTCTTAGAACGGATGCCACATCAGATCCGATAACGACATTGACCTGGGCCAGCGGCATCGGCCTCTTCTTATCGGGCTGGCTGGCCAGTATGGCGATGCTGCTTCCGGGGATCAGCGGATCGTTTGTACTTCTGCTTCTGGGGGCTTACTCTACGGCGATTGCAGCCCTATCTTCACTGAATTTTGGTATTATTGCTGTAATCGGAGCAGGAGCCGTGATCGGTTTTGTGGTCAGCAGCCGACTCATTCGTTATCTGCTGGATCAGTACCCGAGCTTGACGTATTCCGTCATTACCGGTCTCATTCTGGGTTCCATTGCTGTTGTGTTTCCCGGCATTCCGTCGGGGTCTGGCATGATGGCTGCCAGTATCGGAACCATGCTGATTGGACTTCTGCTGGCTGTATTGATGGGTAGAAAAGAATAAGGGAAGATTATAAAAACAGGGGGCCAGGGGATCCCTGTTTTTATGTCTTTACTTGCTGCATTACATTTTATACAATAAATGAATCGTCGCATTATCTAGACCAGTCACTATATAATGGGTAGAGGGTGTATTTCTTGAGTACTAAGAATGTTTCCAGAGAGAGCATACTTGCCGCAGCCACGCGCCTGTTCCATCTGCAGGGGTATCATGGCACGGGTTTGAATCAGATTCTTAAAGAGAGCGGAGCCCCTAAGGGATCGCTTTATTATCATTTTCCCGAGGGAAAAGAGCAGTTGGCTATAGAAGCTGTACAAGCTATGGCGATATATATCGAGAATGATATCAAGACTTATCTTCGCTATGATGTGGATGTAATGACGGCATTTCAGGAGCATATCAGACACATAGCGGAACAATTCAACAATACCGATGAGCTGGATGGTGTCCCCATCGGATTAATGGCCGCCGAGACTTCATTGATCAGCGAGCCGTTACGGAAAGCTTGTCAAGCAGCCTTCGAAGGCTGGGAGCTTTTATATGCCAAAAGGCTGATCGAGGCAGGCTATGATCCCGCATCCGCACAGAAGCTGGGCATTGTGATTAATAGCATGATTGAGGGAGCCATCACGCGATCGCTGACTAACAAAAACGGCGAACCACTGCAGCTTATAGCAGAATACATCCCTATTTTACTTAAAAAATAAATAAATAAAATATTCTATTTCAATGTCCATATTATATAGACTGGTCTAGTGCTAATTTAGAGTTTGAGAGGAGTATGGGGTTGAGTAAACAAGGTCTTGCAGCAACATCTATCGAACAAACCAAGATTAGGCCTATACCTATTGCGGTATCGCTGATGATTGGAGCTTTCATTGGGTTATTCAGTGAAACTGCATTAAATATGGCATTCACCAATATCATGACGGATTTTCAAATTGATGCACACGCGGTACAATGGTTGACCACAGGGTATCTGCTCGTTCTGGGTATTCTGGTTCCAGTCTCCGCCCTATTGCTTCAATGGTTTACAACAAGGCAATTATTTAATGCCTCGCTTATCTTCTCGATCATAGGTACCATCGTTGCCGCCCTGTCTCCGAACTTTGAGCTTCTGCTCGTAGCCCGAGTGATTCAAGCCATCGGGACCGGATTGCTGTTGCCATTAATGACAAACGTGATTCTCGTTATTTTTCCGCCGCATAAACGCGGATCGGTTATGGGACTGATGGGTTTGGTGATTATGTTTGCACCAGCTGTCGGACCCACATTATCAGGGTTCATCGTTGATCGTCTCGGTTGGCAATCCATCTTCTGGATTTCTTTGCCGCTGCTTGCGCTCACTTTTGTTTTTGGTCTGGTGTACATGCAGAATGTGTCAACGATCACCAAGCCCAAAATCGATATCTTGTCCATTATTCTATCCAGCATAGGTTTTGGAGGCATCGTCTTTGGCTTTAGCAGTGCAGGTGAAGGCGCGGGGTCATGGGGAGAGCCAGGCGTGTTCATTCCTATTGCTATTGGAGCGATTGCGCTCGTTCTGTTTGCTGTCCGTCAGCTTCGCATGAAGCAGCCTATGCTGAACCTGCGGGTGTTCAAATTCCCGATGTTCTCCATCGGCGTGCTGATGGTATTTCTCTGCATGATGCTCATTCTGTCTACTTCAATTCTGCTGCCTATGTATTTAAAGGGAGGGCTGCTGTTAACTGCGTTCGCGGCTGGGCTCGTGCTGCTGCCTGGCGGCATCATCAACGGTTTGATGTCTCCTGTTACAGGGCGTTTATTTGATAAATTCGGTCCAAAATTTCTGGTCATTCCCGGATTTATTATCACAACGATTCTGTCGTATCTATTTACGAATGTCACAACGGAAACACCGCAGACCACCATTATTATCATGCACACCTGTATCTTTATCGGTGTAGCGATGATCATGATGCCGGCGCAAACCAACGGCTTGAATCAATTGCCAAGAGCCTATTACCCGGATGGATCTGCTGTGATGAACACGCTTCAGCAAATAGCAGGTGCCATCGGAACCGCAGTGGCTGTCAGTATTATGGTAGCCGGCCAGGCGAGTTACGTGCCATCGGCAGGGACTACCAATCCTATGGCAGAAGCGCTAACCTCCGGTGTGCAGAATGCCTTTATGCTTGCATTTGTAGCGTCCATCATCGGTTTAATCGCCTCATTCTTTATTAAGCGAGTGAACGTCAAATAACCCGCTATATCATATGCCCCTACGGCAGGCCGTGATCGAAGAATTCATAAATTTATGAATTCCACACGGCTTGCAGGAGGGGTTTTTTCATGTCTGCAGAGAATAGTTTAAGGTGGATTCTTAAATCTTTATGCCAAATGCCGATATATTGGGTATCTCAAGTGGTGTTTCATCCGTAGAATCCTAACATTCTATAGAGAAGTAGGTCAACAATGAATAAGAAGCGGCGTGTGATGATTGCGGGATTGGCATTGGTTATACTTCTGCCCATATGGTTTATTGTTCGGTTTATCATGACACCCGATGTAAGTCCTGAAGCCGTCCAGGGCAGACTTGATTTAACCGCGTGGGATTTCTCAGAGCAAGGCGGCGTAGAGCTCAACGGGGAATGGGAGTTTTATCGAGGGCAGCTGTTAACCCCGGAAAGCTTTGAACAGCAGCATCCGGATGAGAAGATTCCTTCTCCTACAAGCATCGTATCTGTCCCCGATAAGTGGAATCAATATATAGATGAAGATGGTGAGCCTGGGGCAGCAGGAGCCGGGACGTTCAGGCTGGTCGTTCAATTAAGGGAAGCCGAGGGCATCTACGGCATTCATACCGGAAACATACGGACGGCTAACCGGATTTTTATGAATGGTCAGGAGGTTGGGGCCAGCGGTTCCCCCGGATTATCGGACGATGGGAGTGTTCCCAACAATATCCCATACGTTGGATACGCCCAAGTAGACGGCAGTGAAGTTGAGATCCTTGTGCAGGTATCGAATTTCATCTATTCCTCAGGCGGAATTTATTCTCCGCTTGTATTTGGCGACAAGCAGGCGGTTATGAAGAGCCGGGAAACCACGGCTTTTGTAGACCTGATGACATTGGCGGGATTTCTGATTCCGGCTATGTACTTTCTGTTACTGTATCGCATGCAGCGAAATGAGAAGTCGCTTCAGTACCTGGGGTTATTCTGCCTGTCTGCTATGGTTTATGTGGCGACACACGGCGAGAAGCTGCTATCTGCTGTATGGCCGGATCTTCCGTATGAGTGGTTCATTCGGATTCAGATGATTTTCTCTGCATTCGTCTATTATTTCTTGCTGCGCTATATTGCCGAGACCGTTCAAGGTCTTGTTCACCGGTGGGCACTTTATCTGAGCAACGCGGCAACACTGATTGCAGTAGGGAGCGGTCTCATTCTGCCGACGGTTGTTTTCTCGGAATTGGAACCGGTCATTTACCTATTCTCCGTATTTATCATTCTCTATATCACTACGGTGATGGGACGGGGGATCTGGCGGCGCTCGGAAGACACCGGCTTTATGCTGATAGGCATCCTGAGCATCATGGTTGTGATTACCGTTCATGTGCTCAACTTGATGGGGATATACAGCAACTTGATCATCGTGCCGCTGGAGATGCTGCTGTTTGTAGTAACACAGGCGCTGCTGCTCGCCCAGCGGTTCTCCACAACATTTACTGAGGTGGATCAGCTCTCCCGGAGATTGCTGACATTGGATGGCTTGAAGGACGAATTTATGGCGAATACATCCCATGAGCTTCGGACTCCTCTGCATGGCATTGTGAATATTGCCCAGTCGCTGCTGGATGGGTCCTCGGGTTCGTTAAGCGCTAAGCAGTCCAAGGAACTGTCCATGATAGTGTCAACCGGTAACCGTTTATCCACGCTGGTTAACGACATACTGGATTTTAGTAAGCTGAAAAATGGGGAGATTGTGCTGCATCGGCAGCCCGTTGATCTGAAAGCCGTGACACAATCCGTGCTTGAGGTGGTTACACATCTGTCGGCGGGCAAGCCGCTTAGCCTGGAGCAGCAGTGGCCGGAGAATTTGCCGTGGCTTGACACCGATGAAGATCGATTAAGACAGATTCTGTACAATCTGCTCGGCAATGCTGTGAAATTCACAGAGTCAGGGACGGTGCGAGTGACTGCAGATATAATCCATGGGCATGTAAGAATATCGGTCAGCGATACGGGGATTGGCATCTCAGAGGAGCGTCTCGTGGACATCTTCAAATCCTATGATCAAATTGGATATGCCTCCGATCGGGAATACAGCGGCACAGGCATCGGCCTGAGCATTACGAAAAAGCTGGTGGAACTGGGGGGCGGGGAGATCTGGGCAGAGTCTGAGCCGGGTGTTGGTTCGGTCTTTCACTTTACGCTACCATCTACACTAATTCCGCCCCAGACTTCATGGATTGGCACTGCGCAATCCGCGACAGCTTCTGTTGCGGTAGCAGCGGAGCATGTGAGCGATCCGAGTGGCTCCAGAACGTACCCGAAGGGTCCCACCGTACTGCTGGTTGACGACGATCCTGTGAATCTGCAGGTGCTTCGGAGTCTGCTCTTTGCGGAGAATTATAATCTGCTCACAGCAAGCAATGGAGTCCAGGCGCTGGAGCATATCCGTTCAGGGCAAGGGATTGATCTGGTGATTACGGATTGGATGATGCCGGGGATGTCCGGACTGCAATTATGCAGAACGGTTCGGGAGCAGCACACACTCTTTGAGCTGCCCATTCTGATGCTGACCGCACGAAGTTTGCCGGAGGACGTCCGTACCGGACTGCAGGCCGGGGCGAATGATTTCTTAAGAAAGCCGGTGGATGCTGATGAGCTGCGGGCCCGAGTCCGCAATCTGCTTGAGCTTCGCCGATCTGTACGTCAGACGATTTCGGCGGAGATGGCGTTTCTTCAAGCGCAGATCAAGCCCCATTTTATGTTCAATGCGCTGAATACCATCATTGCCGTGCTGTATACCGATCCGGATAAAGCGACACGGCTGCTCATCGAGCTTAGCCATTATTTACGCGGAAGCTTTGATTTTCAGAACAGGGATCAGCTTGGTACGCTGCAGAAGGAAACCGCCTTGGTTCAATCCTATCTATTCTTGGAGCAGGCCCGTTTCGAGGATCGCTTGACCATCGAATATGATGTTCATGCCCCATTAGACCGTTTGGTACCGCCGCTTAGCATACAGCCAATCGTAGAGAATGCGGTGCGGCATGGGGTGACGAGGCAGCTCTCCGGGGGAACGGTTCGTATTCAGATCCATGAACGGGAGGAACGGATAACGATTTCCGTTACGGATAACGGTGTGGGCATGAGTCCGGACAAGGTCAATTCCTTGCTCTCCGGGGCGCACCATACAGGGGGTGTAGGACTCCGAAATATACACGCCCGATTGCTCACGCTATACGGTAAAGGACTTCAGATCGAAAGTCGGTTGGGATTCGGCACGTCCGTCAGCTTTGAAGTGCCTTTGTCGACCAAGCTCGACAACAGATTGGAATAAGGAGGAGTATTTGACGATATGAAAGCAATTGTGATTGATGATGAGAATCCGGCATTGGTGCACATGCTGCGGCTCATCGAACGCGATGGGCGCCTAGAGGTTGCAGGAACCTTTACCCAGGCCCAGGATGCCATAGATCAATGGCAATTGTGTATGGCGGATGTTGTATTTCTCGACATTGAAATGCCTGGACTCTGTGGACTTGAGGCAGGTGAAAGGCTTGCACAGCTTGACCCTGATGTCCATATCGTCTATGTGACGGCCTATGGTCATTATGCTCTGGAAGTATTCAAACAGAATGCACAGAATTATTTATTAAAGCCGGTAGATCCGGAACGGTTCAGCGATACGGTCACGAATCTGCTGTCGTGCAAGCATAAATGATTTCCTCTGGATTCGCAGCGTATTCGGGGAGGGCGATGGGAACATTCCGTTATAATTATCTTCTTCCGGGATGCTCATGAACGAGTATGTTAAAATATCCCTATCATGATAAAGGATGGGGTCAGGTGGATAATCATAAAATTGAAGAGTTTGCGGCAAGCATTCGTTTTTCAGGAGCCGTGCTCTTAAACGATAAAGACGGCAACATCGTATGGGAAGCGGCATTCGGTTATTCCAACCGGGCTGACCGTCTGCCTAATCAGGTGGGCACAAGATTTGGCATAGCCTCAGGCTGCAAGCTGTTTACCGCTATTGCCATTTGTCAGCTAATAGAAGAGGGCAAGCTGTCCCTGGACAGCAAGCTGAGCGAATGCTTGGATATTCCGCTGCCAGATTTCAGCGAGGAGATTACGGTTCATCATTTGCTGAGTCATAGCTCGGGTATTCCGGATTATTATGACGAAGAGGTCATGGATGACTTTGAGGATCTGTGGAAGGCCGTACCGATGTATACTTTTCGGAACGGAACGGATTTTCTTCCATTGTTCCAGAATGAGGGCATGAAATTTCAGCCGGGCGAGAGATTTCATTATAACAATGCAGGGTTTGTGGTGCTCGGCCTGATCGTTGAGCAGCATGCGGGCATGCCATTCCAGGATTATATCGAGCAACGTATTTTCCAGCCGTGCGGGATGCTGGATTCGGGGTATTTCTCGCTGGACCGCCTGCCTGCGAATACAGCTATAGGGTATATCGATGAGAAGGACGGTACGTGGAGAACGAATCAGTATGCTATTCCGGTCCAAGGCTATGCCGATGGAGGAGCATATGTGACAGCTCCGGACATGATGAAGTTATGGAGTTCGCTGCTGGCAAACAAACTGCTCACTCCATCCATGACAAGGCAGCTGCTCATTCCGCATCAATATGATCCGGGCAGTGGCTTGCATTACGGGCTTGGCGTGTGGATCACCAAGAAGGATGAGGACCTGTTCAAATACCATGTGATGGGATACGACCCAGGTGTGAATTTTCGGTCTGCCTATTATCCGGCCACAGGCCATACCCTGGTGGTCACGTCCAATGGCAGTGGCGGAGCCTTTGAAATGATGGGGTTGATTGAGGAAGAACTCTCGAAGGGATCCAGCAGTACATAAAAACAGCCCCGTGCTTTGAATAGGCCAGGGGCTGTTATGCGGTTGAGTCCTTTGATGAACCTGCGGCTGGATTGATTTACAACCCGGCTTTAAAGTACCGGTTCGCCGCCGGTTTGAACATAAAGACGAGGGCGGAAATAACAGCGATGATATGAAGGACTCGGCTGGATGCAAACAGTATAGAAATATTGTCTGCATGAGCGAAGGCCTCCCACAATGAATTTCCTGACATAAGCCATTGGATGGGGTCAATGGTTAAGGAGAGGAGGCCAATCCCGCCTAATAGCAGGGCCAATGCGATGCGCGCCCAATTTTTTCCTCGAAGCATTCTGAACATGATGTAGACAAGGGCAGCGAATAACATGGATCGTGTGGCTATATGAATGAGAATACCGCCGATTTCAGATCCTGCATGGGTGGAAATATAGTCGATGACCGCTACCGTCATCTCGAATATGCCTGCACCGATGGCAATCATCCATAACAGAAAGGACTGGAATACCTCATGGGGAACAGCATCCTTCTTCATGTGAATTATCATTCCTCTCCAGAGTGACTGATCTAATATACGCGCTGTTATGTGAATTGGGACTACGAGATAGTACGTCTAGCCGTAAACCACCAGCCACCTGCAAGGAGAACAAGTGATATGAGCAGCGTGAGTCCGAATCCCTGCAGAAGTGAATCGTTAAACAGAAGGGCCTGCAAGCCATCGGCCAGTGTATGCCGGAGGGAAGGGATGGATGTAAAGATCGGTATTGCTGCTATGAACACCACCCAAACTACCCAGCCCAGAACGTGACGGAGGCCGGAGAACAGCAGATTCAGCAATGAAATAAGAAGCAGATAGGCGCCAAATTGATAGACAAACATGCCAACGATACCGAATTGGCTCCACCCGAATATCTCGAGGATGTTAAAGGTGTTTTCGTAGTTTCGTATAAAGCCGATTTCGATTTGAAGCCAGATGATATTAAGCATGGCAAAGATGGCAGACCATAGGGCGTAAACAAGGAGCATGCCAGCATAATATTCTTTTCGTGTAGCTCCTAAATTCATCACCCGTCTGAATAAGCCTGCTGGCAGCACACTGCCTATGAATAACAGGAACACGGTGAGAAGATTGGCCGCCGACACTTGCGTATTCTCACCATTATCTCCAAGAGACAGGCTTACGATAACATTTGCAAGAATACTAATGGCAATAGTGCCAAGAATCGACCAGAGATAAGGTCGAAGCTGCAGAAATGAAGCTCTCATGAGCACAGTGGACTTATTCAATGATCTGACCTCCTTCTATTAAATAGGAGAAAAACTTTTGCAGCGGCAAGCCGTCAATGACAATCCCGAGTTTGTTGGCTTGCATGCGGTCAGCCTCATGGATAGTCCCGTATATAGCCGTTATGGAGCCCTTGCCATAAGATTCTTTATAGATCACATGCCGCTTCTTCGTAAATTGCTCCATTTGCTCCTGATTCCCTGTCAACAGATGGGAGTTAGCGCGGATGTGATCGACATCGTCATGCAGTAAAATGGAGCCGGAATCCATAATGTAGACCCTCTCAACGACAGTAGCAATCTCATCGATCAGATGGGTCGAGAGGAGGATGGTCCGGGGATGATTGGCATAATCCTCAACCAGAACGCGATAAAATTTTTCTCGCATAAGCACATCCAGTCCAAGCACCGGTTCATCAAAATACCGTAATGGGTGCGCGGCTGGCAAGGCCGATAATATTTCCAACCAGGGATTCCATGCCCCGTGAGAGCTGACGGATTTTTTGGTCAGGGTTCAGCTTGAATGTCTTCAGCAGGCTCTGGGCATAGTCCCAGTTCCAATTCTCATGAAAGGCTGATGCAAGTCGCAATACTTCAATAACCTTTGCTCCGCCGAAGAATAAATTTTTCTCTCTTACATAACAGATGCCCCTCGGGGTTTCTCCCCGTTTCAGCGTTGCGCCCGAGATCTGGATGCTGCCATAGTCGGGAAAGGCTCCGCCGGTCATCATGTTGAGCAGCGTGGTCTTTCCGGCACCGTTCGGGCCAAGGAGACCGTAGATGGTATTCTCCTCTAAATGCAGTTCCAAATTTCGGACTGCCTCCGTACTCCCGTAACGCTTGCCCAGGTTGGAGCATGTAAGTAATGCGCCCATTTTGCTCATCTCCTATTCCTCTGTTTGATCATTTCAATAACATCCTCGGTGGTCAGCTCAAGCTTTTCCGCTTCGTCCAGCAGTTTCAATACAAGCTCGTTGTAGAATCGATCCTGCCGTTTCGTTAATATGATGGATTTGGCATCCGCTGCAACAAACATGCCCAGCCCCCTTTTCTTATACAAAATTCCTTCATTGACAAGCAGGGCAATGCCTTTTACAGCTGTGGCGGGATTGACCTGAAAAGTACTCGCGAACTGCGACATCGAGATAATCTGATCATCTGTTTGGTAAGTCCCGTTTAATATGTCATCTTCAATCATGTCTGCAATTTGCTGAAAAATCGGCTGCCCTTCGTCAAACATCGAATTCATGATATCACCCTGTCGGTATGTTAGTCTTGCAACATACTATAATACCAGGTGGAAGGATGTGTCAACTAAAAAAAGAAAAAACAGACCATAATGGGCCTGTTTGTACTGTGAATCTCAAAAAACCCCCGTCTTATAAAGACGAGGGTACAAACTTTATCAAAGCAGCCAAGACGCTATATCCAGCCCTTCTCTTCCGCCATCGTGATGGCCTCGATCCGGTTCTTGGCGTTCAGCTTGCTTAATATTTCGGACATGTAGTTGCGGACGGTCCCGTAGGACAAGTGCAGCTTCGAGGCGATATCATTAGAGCTGTTTCCGTCTGCAGCCAGCCGCAGCACCTCCCGTTCGCGTTCGGTTAACGGATTGGCGCCTGCGCTTGATAACGTCCCGAAGACCAGCTCAGGGGAAACCTCCCGCCGCCCCTCCATCACCCGGCGGATGGCTTCTGCCAGTCGCTCACTGGGTTCATCCTTCAGCAAGTATCCCTGAACCCCCGCCTGTACGGCCCGCTCAAAATAACCGGGTCTTGCAAACGTGGTCAGAATGATCACCCGGCTTGAATAACCGCGCTGCTTCACTTCCTCCGCCACTTCAAGGCCGCTGCGCACGGGCATTTCGATATCCAGCAGACATACATCGGGTTTGTGCACTGCAATCAGAGATAGTGCTTCAGCACCGTCGCCCGCTTGGCCAATCACTTCAATATCGTCTTCGAAGTCAAGCAAAGAAGCCAGAGCGCCGCGAAGCATTCGCTGATCCTCGGCTATCAGTACTTTGATGCTCATGGGATGTGTCCTCCTTCCGGTTCTTGATGACAATGGGAACGCGTATGTTTAATATCGTGCCTTGTTGTTCGGAGCTCGCTTCGACGGTACCCCCAATGAGGGCCAGCCTCTCGGCCATGCCCTTCAGGCCATTGCTGTCCGAAGCGGGGCTGCCCTGTTCCTTGTCTGCAAGACCGATCCCGTTGTCAGCCACCATAATACGCCATTCATTGTTCAGCGATTCGATAACGATCCGGCACTGGCTTGCCTGACTGTGCTTGACCACATTGGTTACCGCCTCCCGCAAGCAGAGGCTAAGGATATTGTGAGCGAGGTCGGATATTCCCTCCAGCTTCGGATTGCCCGTGCAGATCAGCTGGATATCTGCGCTCTCCAGTATGATCCGGGCCTCCTGTAGTTCCTCGGGCAGGGTAGCGGTTCGCATATCGGATACCAGCTCACGGACTTGACGCAGCGCGGCACGCGAGGTGTTCTGAATCTCCCTGGCTTCGAGCTGGGCCTTCCCGGGATCCTTTACGACGAGTTTCTCCACAAGCTGACTTTTCAATGTGATAAGTGACAGCGTATGCCCTAGCGTATCGTGGAGATCTCTCGCGATGCGCATTCGCTCCTCGCCCTTAATCAGGTTGCGAATCTGCTCGTTTGCTTGCGCGAGCTCCTGCTCCAGCCTCTGCCGCCTGCTCAGGGAACGGAATCCTGTCGGAGATATGAGCATGATCAGGAAGAACGGCAGCATGATCATAAAATCCATCGGGGCCATGGTTCGGACATGAAGGGCAAGCGGAATCGCCTCGACGATGAAGAACAGAATCATGGCCTGCGTGAATTTACGATGATCGGCATACCAGCCGATGAAATTAGCCGTGAAGAAGCCCATATACATATAGGTTGGATGATACCAGACAGACAGGATGAAGATAATGGACATCTGGAGGACGAGCCAGTACATGAATTGCTTTTTGCCCTCCAGAAAATAAAGCTGGCGGTACGTGACAAGAAACAACGCCAGCAGCGGAAATCCTATCCATTGCCTTAAGGCATCCGCCTGGAACATGTTAAAGAACGGCATTAGCATATAGATGAGCCACATATATGGAAAGAATCCCATATGACGCGGAAATATTTCAAACCGGAAGCGTTTCATCCCATCACCTTATCCTTCAGTCGGCTTGTTGTTTTTTACGGATATAGGTGGATATTACCATAAATACAGCCAAATAAGCTGCTAAAATAACGAAATTATCCAGCCCCGGCGCTTCTCCGCGCACGATTGACCAGGCACCGCCGCCAAAATGGTAGGACGGCATCCATTTGCCAATGGCTTGCATGATGGAAGGCATTGCATCGATTGGGAACCACATCCCGCCCGTAATAGCAAGCCCCAAGTAGATGCCGTTGCTGACGCCGCTTGCCGTGTCCACGCGTTTCATGGAGCCAATCAAGGTGCCGATAGCTAGGAATGGAACGGACGCGATCAGAATCCAGAGACCGCTGAGCACCCACTGCCAGAAGGAGAGGGACACCCCGTTCATCAGGTAACCGGCAACAAAAATTACGACGATGCAAAGCAGATGCATGACGGTTTGCACAAACATTTTACCGAAGAAATATACACTGCCGGGAAGCGGCGTCACCCGCATGTAGATGGCCCAGCCCTGAACTCTCTCCTGAACGAGGCGAATGCCGAGTGACATGATAGCGGTGCCCATGACACTGAAGGATGCCATGGACATGAGATAATGCGCCTGCCATTGTCCGGCGTCGTCCGCTCCCGTATTGACCACCCGGGTGAAGATGAAATAGAACAGTATGGGCATCGCAAGCGACCAGAAAATATAATACGGATTACGTACCATGCGCAGCAGCTCCATTCGGCACTGCAAGATAATCAGTTTCCAGGTTGTCATGTTTATACGGCCTCCTCTTGACTCGTCGTTAATTGGTCGAAGGCTTCGTCCAGGCTTCCCTGATCGATGCGCATATCGCGCACGGCAAGCCCCGTGCGGAACAGAGCCGCAAGCGCTGTGTCCGTATCGTCGGTGACGGCGTGCAGCCTGCCGTCTTGCTCATATACATCCGTTACACCCGGCACCTCATGAAGCAGTTCCTTGACCTGCCGGTGATCCGCATCCACGATAAAGGATACCGAGCGGCGGGTCAGCTTGGATTTGATGGCTGCCGGCGTACCGTCTGCAACTACCTGACCTTGATGGAACAGCAGAATCCGGTCAGCCATATCGTCTGCCTCTTGCAGATAATGGGTGGTGAACAGAATGGTCTTGCCCTGGCTCGCGAGCTTGCGCACCGTCTGCCAGAATAACCGGCGTGCCGATGTATCCAGCCCGACGGTAGGCTCATCGAAGAATAGCAGCTCGGGATTGCCAGCAATGGCCAGCGCAAAGCTGAGCTTGCGCTTCTGGCCGCCGGACATTTTGACGGCCCATTTGTTAAGCTCCTCGGATGTGAGCCCGCTAAGTAAGGCGATGTCTTGCAGCGACAGCGGATTGGGATAATAGCCGCGAATGAGATTAATGATCTCACGCGTGCGGAGTCCATCCATGACGCTGACCTCCTGGAGCATGGCGCCGAGCCGCTCGCGAACCTTGAGGTCCTTCGGGCTTCGGCCGAACAGGAGAACTTCACCTTCGCTCGCGTCTTTCAGTCCGAGCATCATGGAAATAGCGGTAGATTTCCCTGCTCCGTTGGGCCCGAGAATCGCGGTGACGGATCCTTTTTCTATAGCAAATGACACTTGGTTGACGGCTTTTTTGCTTCCGAACATCTTGGTAACCTTCCGCAGTTCTGCAACTGGCTCACCGATGAATTCTGGCATGGTATCGCACCCTCTCGTATCGAAATGATCTGAATTCATCATACGAAAGAGAAGAAACACCCGTTAGTACAGGATGTCATCACTTCGAAGTGACTTTTGTCATGTTGGTTTCGACCTAAGGTGAGAGGAAGTAGGATTATGAACAAATGAGGGCGATTTGGAGGAGGGTTGTATCCGCTTACATATGCGTGGATAAAGGCTTGCTTCCCTTTTTCCATCCCTTGGTCTTCTCTTGACCGGAGCAGTGCCTTCAATTATAGTGGGTACAGTAGGAGCAATCTATAATATAGAAGGAAAAAGGTGGCTTGAAACATGTCTGAGAACATCTACGTCGGTGTCGATCTAGGCGGTACAGCGATTAAAGTTGGAATATGCAATGAAGAAGGGCATCTTCTGCAGAAGTATGAGGGACCGACGGAAACAGCCAAAGGCGTTGACACGGTTATTGACAACATTGAGAAATATGTGCGTCACATCGTAGAGGAATCGCCATACAGCTGGGATCAACTTGCTGGTGTTGGAGCTGGATTCGCCGGCTTTACGAATATACGTGAAGGCATTATCATTCTGGCACCGAATGTAGGATTTAAAGATGTACCGATTCGCGCACTGCTTGAAGAGCGTCTCGGCAAGCCTGTCAAAATAGATAACGACGCCAACGTGGCTGCACTGGGCGAAGCCTGGAGCGGTGCAGGTCGCGGCGTTGAGAACTGCGTATGCTACACGCTTGGAACCGGCGTGGGCGGCGGCATAATTGTAAACGGCAAGATTTATCAAGGCTTCGGCGGCATGGCTGGCGAGCTTGGTCACATCTCGGTTGTGCCGGATTTGGAAGCGATTCAATGCGGATGCGGCGAAATGGGCTGTCTGGAGACGGTTTCTTCGGCAACGGGTATCATCCGTATGGCGAAGGATGCTGTCGAGCGCGGTGACCGCACTTCCCTTGCGCATGTTGAGAACATTGCAGCGAAGGAAGTGTTTGATGCTGCAAAAGCGGGCGATGAAGTTGCCATTCGCATCGTAAATCGCGCAGCATACTACCTGGGCAAATCGATGGCTGCTGTTGCCGCCGTATTGAACCCGGAAGCCTTTATTATTGGCGGCGGCGTATCCAATGCCGGCGACATTCTGTTCAATGAGGTTCGCACGGTATTCGCGAAGCTGACACCGGAACCGCTGCAGCGCGGCGTGCGCATCGTTCCCGCTGAACTTGGCAACGATGCCGGTGTTGTTGGAGCTGCCGGTCTGCATTTACGTTCGTAGTATTCATTCACCATACATCGTCTGATTTAAACTCATAAGGGAGGGAAAGCTGATGCTGGAAGCAGCCAACCGCGGCAGCAACACATCATCCATGGCCACCCTGATCATCATCACGGGGATGTCGGGAGCAGGTAAGACCTTGGCCGTACAAAGTCTGGAGGATCTTGGATTCTTTTGCGTTGATAACCTGCCCCCGGTGCTCATTCCTAAATTCGCGGAGCTGATCGATCAATCGAAGGGTAAGATCGGCAAGGTTGCATTGGTCATCGACCTGCGTGGCCGCGAGTTTTTCACCGCTTTATCGGAGTCTCTGAACTACATTAAGGATCATTTCACCATTCATTGTGAAATTCTGTTCCTGGATGCCACGGATTCCGTGCTCGTTCAGCGCTACAAGGAGAGTCGCCGTCGCCATCCGCTCGCTCCGGAAGGCATGCCGCTTGACGGTATCCGGTTGGAGCGCAAAATGCTGGATGAGCTGAAGAACTCAGCTACCCAGGTGATTGATACCAGCAACATGAAGCCTGTCCGCTTGAAGGAGAAGATTATTTCACGCTTTACGCATCTGGAGAGCAGCACGCTATCGGTTAATATCACATCCTTTGGATTCAAATATGGCATTCCGATCGATGCCGATCTGGTGTTTGATGTTCGTTTTCTGCCCAATCCCCATTATGTTGAGCAATTGCGGCCAAACACAGGTCAAAACAGTGATGTGTATGAATATGTAATGAAGTGGCCGGAGACGCAAGCTTTTCTGACCAAACTGCTGGATATGCTGCATTTCTTGATCCCTCAGTATCGGAAGGAAGGCAAGAGTCAGGTTATTATCGGCATTGGCTGTACCGGTGGGAAGCACCGTTCCGTGGCAATTGCTGAATACCTTGGCAAAATGCTCGGGGTCAGCGAAACGGAGACGGTATCGGTGAGTCACCGCGATTCTGATCGGGATCGGCATTAATTAAGGGAAGTGATAAATGTGGCTGTGCAAGCTAGAAAGCGCCCCCGCATTGTTGTGATGGGTGGAGGAACCGGGCTGTCCGTCATGCTTCGGGGACTCAAGGAGAAGCCGCTCGATATTACGGCCATCGTAACAGTCGCTGATGATGGAGGAAGCTCCGGCATACTGCGCAGCGAGTTACAGATGCCGCCTCCGGGAGATATCCGTAACGTACTTACAGCACTCGCTGACGTGGAGCCGCTGTTGTCAGATATATTGAAATACCGTTTCAAAACAGGCTCGGGACTGGCCGGGCACAGCCTCGGCAATCTAATCCTGGCTGCCATGACGGATTTGCACGGAGATTTTGTCACGGCAGTCAAGGAGATGAGCCGGGTTTTTGTTGTTCGTGGACAGGTGCTCCCCGCAGCGGGTGAAGCCGTGATTCTGCATGCGGAGATGGAGGATGGCACCATTGTGACGGGTGAATCCAAAATCCCGGAGGCCGGGGGTCGCATTAAGCGGATATCCCTGGAGCCTGAGCATGTCGAGCCGCTGCCGGAGGCATTGGAGGCGATTCAACAGGCCGATGCCATTCTGATCGGCCCGGGAAGTCTGTATACCAGTATTTTGCCCAATTTGCTTGTTCCCAAGCTTGCAGAAGCCATTGTATCGTCCGAAGCCATCAAAATGTTTGTGTGCAATGTGATGACGCAGCCGGGAGAGACGGATAATTATACGGTGAGCGACCACTTGCAGGCCGTTTATGACCATATTGGTCTTCATCTGTTCGATTATGTTATTGTAAATGATGGAGAAATCCCGCCTCAGGTTCAGGATAAGTATGCCCAGAAGGGTGCAAAGCCGGTGGTACTGGATCGTGACGAGGTGACCAGCCGAGGATATAAACTCATTGCAGATAAGCTTGTGCTATTTAGAACATACTTAAGGCATGATGCTGACAAGCTGAGCAACCATATTTTTCAGCTGGTGCAGGATTGGACTACACGAAAGGGGTGAGTACCTTGTCCTTTGCGGCACAGACGAAGAAAGAACTGACGATGGTCGAAAGCCAGAACTGCTGTGAAAATGCCGAGCTGTCCGCGCTCATTCGGATGAACGGTTCTGTTCAGCTTTCGAACAAAAAGGTAATCCTGGATATTTCAACGGAAAATGCCGCGATTGCAAGACGTATTTATTCCTTAATTAAGAAGCATTTCCAGGCGCATACTGAACTTTTGGTGCGTAAAAAAATGCGTTTGAAGAAGAATAACGTATATATCGTTCGTATTCCCGCCCAGGTTCAGGAGATCCTCAAAGAACTGCGCATTGTATCCGAAGGCTTTCTGTTTCAGTCCCGCATTGATGAGCAGATCGTTCATAAAAACTGTTGTAAGCGGGCATATCTTCGTGGTGCCTTTATGGCAGGCGGGTCCGTGAACAATCCGGAGGGATCTTCGTACCATCTGGAAATTGCCTCGATGTATGAAGAGCATTGTCAGTCCCTGGTGGATCTGGCTAATGAGTTTCATCTGAATGCACGCTGCATCGAACGGAAGAAAGGCTTTATCTTCTACATTAAGGAAGGCGAGAAAATCATCGAATTTCTGAATCTGATCGGTGCCCATCAGGCGCTGTTCAAGTTCGAGGATGTCCGGATTATGCGGGATATGCGCAACTCCGTCAACCGGATTGTCAACTGCGAGACCGCCAACCTGAACAAAACGATTGGTGCTGCCGTTCGTCAGATTGAGAACATCAAGCTGCTCCAAAGGGAATTGGGCCTTGAAAACTTGCCTGATAAACTGCGGGAAGTGGCCGAAATCAGGCTGGCTCACCCGGATATGAATCTGAAGGAAGTCGGAGAGCTTCTCAAAGGAACCGTCAGCAAATCAGGGGTAAATCACCGTCTGCGCAAAATCGATGAAATGGCCGAAAAGATTCGGAATGCATAAGATTTTTTTCTTCTAGTGTCCTGTATGGTAAAATGGTATAATATTATAAAATGTCAATCGCGCTTTCAATGCAGCAGATTTATTAGATAGGGGGTAATTTTCATGACAAAGCACCCGGTAGTCGTTCGGTTAAAGACGGGTCTTCACGCCAGACCGGCCGCGCTGTTCGTTCAGGAAGCGAATAAATACTCATCCGAAATTTTTGTTGAAAAAGATGATAAAAAAGTAAATGCCAAAAGTATCATGGGAATTATGAGCCTTGCGATCAGCTCAGGTACCGAAGTTTACATTAGTGCTGAGGGAGCTGACGCTGAGCAAGCGGTTACGTCTCTCGTGAACTTGGTGAGCAAAGAGGAACTCGAGAATCAATAATTGCATCCGTGATTCAAGTATAAGAAAAGTCTTGTCAATGCAAGGCTTTTTTTACTATCTAGTTCATGTTGAGTCTCGTGGGATTCATAGTACATAAGAATAGATTAAGAGAAGGGGCGGGGGAATCCGCCTTTTTTTGTTGTCTAGATCAAAGAAAGCTGTCCGTTTAACTTCCGTTTAACTTGTTGTTTTATTCTTGCCTTATAGACAATATAAAGGGATATGGGGAAGGGAAGAGAACATGATGAGTGTGATGGACAATGCTTCGACTCAGACAATACCGCAGAAAGAGATGACCGGGAGCAGGAAAGCAGGTTCCCAGGCGTTTTTTCGACTATTAAAAGAAACCAAACCACCCATGCTGCTGCTGATTGGGGCTATCCTTCTTAATGTGGTCTCGACGCTGGTTGGACTTGTCATTCCGATGTTTACCAAGAGCTTGGTGGACGGCTTCTCCTTAACGGATATGAACAGCACGCATATCATCGGCCTTGGGGTCGCGTTTATCGTGCAGACGATTGCAGCCGGGGTTTCGATTTTCCTGCTAAGTTATACGGGACAGAAGATGGTGGCTTCCCTTAGGGAAAGGCTGTGGAAGAAGCTGCTTGTGCTGCCGATCCGTTACTTTGATCATAACCGTTCAGGGGAATCGGTCAGTCGAATGACGAATGATACAGGTGTGATCAAAAGTCTCATATCGGATCACGTGGCGGGATTCTTCAGCGGGATCATCTCGATAGTCGGTTCGATAGGCGTGTTGTTATATCTTAACTGGAAAATGACACTGACGATGTTTATCGTCATACCGATCGCTGCGCTGATTCTGGTGCCACTTGGGAAGAAGATGTATAAAATCTCGCTTGGCATGCAAGACGAGACGGCTGCGTTTACGGCGAATATTAGCCAGGTTTTGTCGGAGATTCGCTTGGTTAAAGCCTCTAACGCGGAGGATAAAGAGTTTGAGAACGGAAATAAAGGCATTACCAACCTGCTCAACTTCGGTATTAAGGAAGGCGTTGTGTCGGCCTGTATCGCACCGCTGATGTCCTTTGTGCTGATGATGCTGCTGGTGGTTGTTATTGGATATGGCGGGCTTCAGGTGTCAACAGGAGCACTCACGGCGGGCGAGCTGGTTGCATTCATTCTGTATCTGATCCAGATTGTGATGCCCATGACGCAGTTAACGACGTTTTTTACCCAGTTTCAGAAGGCCAAGGGAGCAACAGAGCGAATATTGGAAACACTGGATGCAGAGGAAGAACTCATCTCAGCCGGTGCTGAGGTCGTGAACGCGAATCAGCGGGTGTCCATCGAGAATCTCTCGTTTGGTTACAAACCGGAGGAGCCGGTATTGCGCGATGTCAGCTTTCAGATGGAGCCGGGTACGGTCACGGCCGTGGTCGGTCCGAGCGGCGGAGGCAAAACGACACTGTTCTCCATGCTGGAGCGTTTCTACCTTCCGCAGAAGGGTCAGATCCGTTTAGGCAAGGCATCCATTGATACCTTCTCCTTACGTTCCTGGCGCGGGTTGATCGGGTATGTTTCACAGGAAAGCCCGATGATCGCCGGAAGCATTCGCGAAAACCTATGTTATGGGATGGACCGGGAAGTGAGCATGACCGAGATTAGAAGAGCAGCCGAGATGGCGTATGCGGACGGATTCATTGATGAGCTGCCAAACGGCTTTGATACGGATGTGGGCGAACGGGGCGTGAAGCTCTCCGGCGGGCAGCGGCAGCGGATTGCGATTGCCAGAGCACTGCTGCGAAATCCCAAGATTCTGATGCTGGATGAAGCGACCTCCAGTCTGGATAGCCGATCGGAGATTGAAGTCCAGAAGGCACTCAAGAACCTCATGGCTGGACGGACCACGATTATTATTGCGCATCGGTTATCCACGGTGGTGGGAGCCGACCAGATCATTTTCATTGAGAAGGGAACGGTAACCGGACGGGGAACGCATGACGAATTGATCGAGCAGCATGCGATGTATAGAGAATTCGCGGTGCAGCAGCTGCAGATGAATGAAACGATGGAGGCTTGATGGCAGCTTGAACATGCTGGGGAAGAAGGGATGACCATGGCAAAAATATTGGTAGTGGACGATGATCCGAACATCCGCGAACTCGTGAAGGTGTTTTTGGAGGAAGCGGGGATGGAGGAGATACTCGAAGCCTCGGACGGGGTCGAAGCCCTGTCCGTGATGGATCAGGCATCAGTCGATCTGGTCGTGATGGACATCATGATGCCGAATATGGATGGATGGGAGTTATGCCGGGAGATTCGGAGGAATACGGGAATCCCGGTGCTGATGCTGACGGCAAAGGGGGAAACGAGGCAGATCGTGAAGGGCTTTGAGCTGGGGACCGACGATTACCTGGTGAAGCCTTTCGAACCAGCCGAGCTGGTTGTGCGCGTCAAAGCGCTGCTGAAGCGGTATCAGGTCGCGGCCTCCCAGACGGTGAACGTCGGGAAGCTGCAGATGAATCGCAGAACCTATGAAGTCAAGACGGCTGATGACATCTTCGCCCTGCCGCTGAAGGAGTTCGAGCTGCTCTTCAAGCTGGGAAGCTATCCGGGGAGCACGTTGACACGGGACCGGCTGATTGAGGATATATGGGGCTATGATTTTGAGGGGAACGAACGGACGCTGGACGTACACGTGAACCGGCTGCGGGAGCGGTTCCCGGAGGAGAAGTACCGGTTCAGGATTCGTACGGTGCGCGGCCTTGGCTATCGCCTGGAGGTAGGTGAGGGCTGATGAAAAAAATCCTCAAAATTTTGTTGAAAATCGTGCGGGAAATCCTTCAGACCATTTCGATCTTCGCGGTCCTGGGTGCCTCATGGACGGCAGCAACCTATGTAACAAGGTTCGTATATAACTGGACGGGAACCCCGAAGTGGGATTATGTTGTCCATCTGCTCGACCTGTTTGTGGGTGTTATCATTTTCTTTCTGTGCATGCTGATCGTGGGCATGTTCTTCAAGCACAGGCAGATTGCCATGCTGACTGCCATCACAGATGCCATGCGCCGGATATCTCAAGGGGATTTCAACGTGAAGATGGACGATCAGAAGTGGCGCGGGGAGTTTAAGATGATTGCCAGCAGCATTAACGATATGGCGGGGGAGCTGGGGCGAATGGAAAGTATGCGTCAGGATTTCATCTCCAATGTATCCCACGAAATCCAATCCCCGCTCACCTCGATTCGGGGGTTTGCCCGAGCGCTTCGCAATCCCCGCCTTACGGAGGAAAAGAGGGCTCGTTACCTGGAGATCATCGAAGGGGAGAGCCGCCGCTTGTCGCAGCTGAGCGATAATCTGCTGAAGCTGTCGTCCTTGGAGGGCGATCAGCCTGTATTCGAAAGGGCACGTTACCGTCTTGACGGCCAACTGCGTGAAGTGGTGTTGGCCAACGAACCGCAATGGCTGGCAAAGCGGATTCAGGTGGATCTGGACCTCGCCGAGGTCCAGATCGAGGCGACGGAGGATCTGCTGAATCAGGTGTGGACCAATTTGCTGCACAACAGCATCAAATTCACGCCGGAAGATGGCATAATCACGATTGTGCTGAAGGCAGATCAAGACGAAGCCGAGGTCACAATCACGGACACGGGGGTCGGGATGACGGAGTCCGATCAGCTGCACATCTTCGAACGCTTCTACAAAGCGGACAAATCGCGTAATCGCGCTGCTGGCGGCAGCGGTCTGGGATTATCGATCGTGAAGCGGATCGTCGATATTCATCAAGGGCGGATCGCTGTTCAATCCGAGCTTGGGAAGGGATCTACATTTACCGTGAAGGTGCCTTATAAGCGATCTTTGGATACAAAGTAGTGGTCGTGCGTGAAGATTGGGAATGAGGATTGGAAATGAAGATTGGATATGAAGGGTTGAATATGTTGCAAGAATAGTAAAGAGGTACAAGTAACACCAAAGCTGGTGATAGCAGTGAGAGCACTGTGCAATTGTAGGAGGGTGAGAGTGGCATAAGGTGATGTACGTGGAGGTAAGTGGTGCTGGTATCACTTTCATCACTTACATATTGCCCACTTCATCATCACGCACACTAACGTGATGTAAGTGGTGTAAGTGTAAGTGATGATGATTTGGGCAGCGATGTAATGTTGCGAATAACTAAGTTGTGCAAGTGAAGTAAGTCGGGAAATTATTGTAAGTAGCACAGTGGTGCAAGTAATAATTGCAAATGATGCAATACATCCTGTGTATCCCATGCTAACGGACCCTAATGATCTTATTGGTCGAATTCAGCTCCATATTTAGAATTAACGGACTCCAGAGACGTTATCATAGGAATTTATCAGGAAAATGAAGCCTTTTTGGGGAATAAAGGATCCTGGGTCCCTTAGTTTCCTAAAAACCCCGTTTTTCCGCCAATAAGGTCCGCTGGGTCCGTTAGTTTTTCGGGTTGCAGTAATGCCTTGATTGCCCATGCTTTAGAGTACCAAATTTTATCCAGATGTCATCATTAGATGCTATTTCTGGTAGTTCGATGATGGGCAGCTGCACAATGAAGGCTGCATGGTCATAAGGTTACTTGCAATGGGGAAGTAACCGCACGGTAACAGCGATTCTAAAGATAAGTTGGCTGTATGTGTAAGCCCCCAGCCCCAGCCCTTGTGCTTACGCACCTAGCCTTGTGCATACGCCCCCAGCCCTTGTGCATACGCCCCCAGCCCTTGCGCTTACGCCCCCAGCCCTTGTGCAGACGCACCTAGCCTTGTGCATACGCACCTAGCCCTTGTGCATACGCACCTAGCCTTGTGCTTGCGCCCCCAGCCCTTGTGCATACGCACCTAGCCTTGTGCTTGCGCCCCCAGCCCTTGTGCATACGCACCTAGCCCTTGTACATACGCACCTAGCCCTTGTGCATACGCACCTAGCCTTGTGCTTACAGCACCTGCCCCATCATTACAACACCTTCTCCAAAAAGCTGATCGTACGCTCATGCTTCGGTCTGCCGAACACCTCTTCCGGCGGGCCTTCCTCGACGATATAACCGCCGTCCATGAAGATCACGCGATCGGCCACCTCGCGTGCGAAGCCCATCTCATGCGTGACAATTATCATCGTCATGCCCTCGCGTGCCAGATCCTTCATGACGCCGAGCACTTCGCCGACCATCTCCGGGTCCAGCGCCGATGTCGGCTCGTCAAACAGCATGATGTCCGGGTTCATTGCCAGCGCCCGGGCGATCGCTACGCGCTGCTTCTGACCGCCTGATAACTGGTTAGGGAATGCCTCGGCTTTATCCGAGAGGCCGACCTGCTCCAGCAGCTTGAGTGCCGTGGCACGCGCCTCGACCGAGTTCTGTTTACCCAGCTCCACCGGGGCAAAGGTAATGTTCTTCAGCACGTTAAAATGCGGGAACAGATTAAAATGCTGGAACACCATGCCGATGTTCTCCCGCGCCTTGTTGATGTTCGTTTTAGGGTCATTGATATCCCGGTCATGCACGAACACCTTGCCTGCTGTAATGTCATCCAGCCGGTTAATGCAGCGCAGGAACGTGCTCTTGCCGGAACCGGAAGGTCCGATGACACAGACAACCTCGCCTTCCTGAACCTGCATGTCGATGCCCTTCAGTACCTCATTGGTACCAAAATTCTTCTTCAATCCTTCAACGCGAATCTTATCCATGACGTACCTTCCTTTCCAGACGATCCGAAATTTTGGTCAAAATCGTGATGACGATCAAGTACATGATCGCAACGACCAGCCAGATGTCAAACGATGCAAAAGTTCTTGCAATAATGATCTTCCCGGACTGGGTCAGCTCGACCAGGCCGATAACCGACAGGATGGATGTATCCTTGAGCGTGATCACCAATTGGTTGATAAAGGTCGGAATCATGATTTTGATTGCCTGCGGAATAATGATTTTCATCATGGCTTTGCGGTATGGCAAACCGAGCGAACGGGCTGCTTCCATCTGCCCGCGGTCGATGGACTGGATGCCGCCGCGGATGATCTCCGTTACATAGGCTCCAGCATTAAGGCTTAGGGTCAGAACGGCTGCCACGATAGGCGACATGGTAAAACCGAATGCTTGAGGAATACCAAAGTAGATGAAGAAGGCAAGGACAAGCAAGGGGATGCCGCGGAAGATGTCCACGAATACGGTGGCAAGACCTCGAAGCCACTTATTACGTCCGACCTTCATGAAACCGAATATCAAGCCTAGGAAAAATGCAAAAAACAGGGACGCAAATGTCAGCAGCAGTGTATTGCCGAGGCCCTTCAACAAGGAAGGCAGCGACTCCACGATCAGTCCCCAGCGGCTTTGATCCACCGGTCCTACAGCGTTTTCGCCAATATATTTTTCCTTGATGCGATTATATTCTCCGTTTGCCTGCAGATTGACCAAGCCGGCGTTGAATTTCTCCAGCAGCTCCTGATTCTTCCCCTTGCTCACGGCAAATCCATAGGATGCACCGGGCTCCATATCCGTAACGATTTTTAGACCGTTGTTCTGTTTAACGCCATAGGCCAATACCGGAAAGTCGTCAAAGCAGGCAACGGAATTGCCGGTTTTGACGTCGTCATACATTTGAGCCGAATCGTCAAAAGGCACAATGGTAAAACCGTATTTGGAGGATATGGATTCCGCGAAGCTGTATCCCTCCGTACCGGTTTTGACCGCGACCTTTTTCCCTTTTAAATCCTCATATCCCTTGATGGACTCCTGATCCTGACGAATAGCCATGACCACGCCCGAGTTAAAATAAGGATCCGAGAAGTCAAACTTCTGCTTTCGCTCATCCGTGATGCTCATGCCCGCGATGACGCCGTCTACCTGATTGGCTTCCAGCGCTTGAACCGCAGCATTGAAGCCGAGCGGCTTGATTTCGTATTTGAAGTTTTGATCTTTGGCGATAGCATCGAGCAGATCCATATCGATACCGACAAAATTGCCGCTGGCATCCTGGAATTCAAACGGAGCAAACGTAACGTCCGTTCCGATCTGATAGGTTTTGCCGGAGGCAGGCTCTGCCGCAGCGCTTGCCGTCCCATATGGCATGCCAACTGCCATAAGGAGCAGCAGTGACATGAACGCGTATAACACCCGGGATGATTTCATAGTGACCTCCTCTTTTTAAACACCGTCGTAAGTTAGTTACCCATTGTTGCTTCCTTGTTAACAGCTGCTTCCTGCTTTATTTCGGTATCTTATTTTCCCAATGAACCAATCATGCCTAGAAATACCATCACATGGGGTCCCGAAAAATAAATTGAGGAAAAATCGCTAAACCGTTCACATCGGATGCAACATTTACCAATCCCGCCACGTTAGAAGGGTAAGTCAAGCATGGCAGCGATGCCAATATTGAAGGAGGCTGACAATAATGAAAAGATGGGTCAAACAAGTAGGTTCCATTATGATTGCAGGCGCACTGTTGACAGGCAGTACGGCTTTGGCAGGATTGAGCGGGGCAACCGAGGTGCATGCGGCGGAGGCAGCACAGCAAAATCTTCTCACCGTACTCGGTAAAGGCGAAATCTCGGTGAAGCCAGATATCGTATATCTTTCCATCGGGGCTGAATCGTATGCGGAAACCGCAAAATCCGCACAGAAGAGCAACGCGCTGAAAATGGATAAAGTGACCAAGCTGTTGAAGGAAACATGGAAAATTGATGACAAGGATATTAAAACCGAACAATTCTACGTACAGCCCAACTATACGTATTCCGATGAGAATGGCCGTAAAGTGAAAAACTACACAGCGTACCATTCCCTGGAAGTTACCCTTCGCGATTTGAGCAAAGTTGGAGACCTGCTGGATGCATCCGCTGATGCGGGGGCGAACTCCATTGGCAACGCCCGTTTCTCTGTTGAGAACCGCGATGCATTCGAAGCGCAGGTGATTGATAAAGCCATGGCAAATGCAGACCTTAAGGCTCAAGCTATGGCGAAAGCCTCCAAGCGTCAACTGGGTGTCGTGCTTAACATTGTGGAAGGCTCCGTTGGCGTAAATAACATCTATGGCCTCGAAAAAATGGAGATGGCGGCTCAATCCAATGCAGCGGACGCAGGCGCCAGCACATCCGTGAAGCCGGGCGAGATCAAAATCTCGACACAGCTGTATGTTCAATATGAGCTGAAATAGTCAATGTCTTTTCACTAAGCGTGCAGAGAACCGTTCATCCGGGTCATTACCGGGTGAGCGGTTTTCTTTGATTTATCTGATGCATTCACTCTGAAAACTGAAATACCATAATACGGTGCCATATCCGTACCTTCCCCTGTCGAAATACACAGAAAAGTGTTGTGTATAGGGGGAAAACGAGGTATAGTGAATATGCGAAAAACTGAACTTTGTTCTAAAGCGTAAAGCCATACCCATGGATATGGCTTTTTTCTCTTAGTAGAGACTTCTAGAGCTTCCCCTAAGAAACGGATCCTGCCCATCTGAGCAAGATAGGCAGTATAACCGTTTCTTCTTAGTGGAGCACGTTTTTGTGCATACTAGCAAGTAGGATTGGTACACTGGTACACATGGAATAGGTCACATTTTGAAGAAGGGGTTGATGCATGTGATTGAACTTGTCCAGATCGAGAAGCATTTTCAGGGACAAGCGGTCGTGCATCCGCTGTCGCTCTCCATTAAAGAAGGGGAATTCCTGACTTTGCTGGGCCCCAGCGGCTGCGGCAAAACGACGATTCTCCGAATGATAGCAGGATTCGAACAGCCTACCGAAGGACAGGTATTGCTGGCGGGTCAGAATGTGACGGATGTGCCTGCGAACAAGCGGGATTTAAATCTTGTATTCCAACACTATGCTCTGTTTCCGCATATGACCGTAGAAGATAACATTGCTTTTGGATTAAAAATGAAAAAAATGCCGCGTCAGCTCATCAAGGAACGTGTGGACGAGGCCGTGACGATGACACAGCTAACCCCACTGCGGGAACGCTTCCCGCATCAGCTGTCCGGAGGACAACAGCAGCGGGTAGCTATCGCACGTGCCATCGCCAACAAACCGAAGGTGCTGCTGCTCGATGAACCGCTGGGTGCACTGGACCTGCAGCTGCGCAAAAACCTGCAATCCGAGCTGAAGCATTTGCAGCGGACGCTGGGCATTACGTTTGTATATGTAACGCACGATCAGGAGGAAGCCATGATGCTGTCCGACCGGATCGTGATTATGAATCATGGACGGGTAGAACAAATCGGCACGCCGCGCGAGATCTACGCGAGGCCGCAAACGCTGTTTGCTGCCACTTTTGTTGGGGAGAATAATGTCTTCTCATCACCGGAAGGCCTCTTTGCCGTGCGGCCGGAGAAACTGGTTCCGCAGCGGGAGTCGGGTGCGAAGAAGAGCGGCGTGATTGAGGATGTGCAGTACCTCGGCAGTGTGCATAAGCTGCTGGTCCAGCTTGACAATGAGCCGATGAAGGTAACGATTGCCCTGGATATTTCGGATGATCGTCCTTGGGAGGTTGGTGAGCGGGTCGGGGTGAACTGGAGCACGAAGGATGAGGTGATCATCGGGCCATGAGGAAATCAAGGTTCCTGCTGACGCCGGTGCTGTTGTGGTTATCCCTGTTCCTGATCGTCCCGATGCTGATCGTGGTCGGCATCTCGTTTCTGTCGCGGGATTCGCTCGGTAATATCGTGTTTTCCTTCAGTCTGGAAGGATACAAGACCTTTTTTGATCCCTTATATTTAGGAATCTACTGGGATACCCTGGTACTGTCGCTGCTGACTACGGTGATCTGCTTGTTAGTCAGCTATCCTTTGGCCTATTATATAGCCAACGCTTCCCCGCGTATCCAGACATGGGGATTGATTCTGATCACCGTTCCGTTCTGGATCAACTTTCTGATTCGCACGTATGCCTGGGTTCTGCTTTTGCGAACGCAAGGCGTGGTGAACAGCCTGCTGTTATGGGTGGGGTGGATTGATGAGCCTATTCAGATGTTATATACGTATGGTGCCGTATTGCTTGGCATGGTGTATAACTTTATTCCCTTCATGGTGCTGCCGATTTATGTAGCGCTGGAGCAGATGGACAAGCGTCTCTTGGATGCGGCCAGCGATCTGGGTGCATCGAGGTGGAAGGCGTTTCGGCACATTACGCTGCCGCAGAGCAAATCCGGCATTATGACGGGTGCGGTTCTGGTGTATGTCTCGACCTCCGGGATGTTTGTAGTTACGGATATATTGGGAGGCGCGAAGTCCTCCATGATCAGTAATATTATTCAGTCACAGTTCCTGGGTGCAAGGAACTGGCCGTTTGGAGCGGCGTTGTCGGTGATTTTTGTCGCCACGTCCCTGGTGCTGATCCTGCTATTTAACCGGGCCATGCAAGCCCGCCATCAACGTGTAGGGGAGGGGAGATAAGTGAAGAAGAAGAATCATCCGCTGCTCGGGATTCACTCTTTCCTTATGATGGCTTTCATCTATGTACCCATCATTATGATCATTATCTATTCCTTCAACGATACGCGGCTGAGCGGAAACTGGGAAGGATTTACGTTGGATTGGTATGTATCGCTGTTCGAGAACCGGCATGTGATGGAAGCCCTGATGAACAGCTTGACGGTGGCCGTCATCTCTACGGTTGTATCCACCCTGCTGGGAACCGCAGCGGCACTCTCGCTCCGAAATATGGGCCGCAAAGGACGCAGCGGCATGAACGGGCTGTTATATCTGCCCGTCATTATCCCGGATATCATTATGGGGTTATCACTGCTCGTGTTGTTCAGCCAATTGAACATGCCGCTTGGCAAAACCACGGTAATTATTGCTCACATCACGTTCAGCCTGTCCTATGTCTACGTCGTGGTTACGGCCAGACTGTCCGGCATGGGCAAGCAGTTGGATGAGGCGGCTCAGGATTTGGGAGCCACGCCTTGGCAAACGTTCCGGCATGTAACGCTGCCGCAGATTGCACCGGGCATTATCTCCGGCGCTTTGATTGCTTTTACCCTGTCATTGGATGATTTCATGGTCAGCTTTTTTGTCGCTGGTCCAAGCTCAACGACGCTGCCGATCTATATTTACGCGCAGGTGAAACGAGGCATCTCGCCTGAGATCAACGCGCTGTGTACGCTGCTCATTCTGGTGAGCATTACGCTGATCCTGTTAGCCCAATACATTCTCAACCGCGGCAACGGTCAGAAGAAGCACAAAACATTGCCGATCTAAGCGATACGAACGCTTTTTTCGAATAGAATATGGAAGTGGAAAGAGAGGAGATATTGAATTGAACAAATCGAGATGGACCCGCCTGCTGATGGCAGGTATGGTTGCAGTATTGTCTGTAGGACTCCTGGCTGCTTGCGGCTCGGATAAGGAAACTCTTCATATTTACAGCTGGGCTGACAACTTCGACCCTGAGGTGCTGAAGGACTTCGAAGAGAAGTTTGACGTGAAGGTAACCTACGACAATTATGCAAACAACGAAGATCTGCTGGCTAAGATCAAAGCTGGCGGCAGTGGTTATGATCTCATTCAGCCGTCCGATTATATGGTGAAAACCATGATTGAATCGGAGCTGCTTGAGCCGCTTGAGATGAATAATATCCCGAACTTCGTCAATATTACGGATACGTTTAAAGATCCTTCTTATGACCCGGGCAATAAATATTCGATCGTTTACACGTCCGGTGTAACGGGAATTGCATATAACAAGAAGTACGTGAAAGACGAGATCAAAAGCTGGGGAGATCTCTGGAACCCGGAATACAAGGGCAAAGTCCTGCTTCTGGATGACAACCGGGAGATGATTGGCATGGCACTTAAGAAGCAGGGGAAATCCAACAGCAGTAAAGATGAAGCGGAGATTATCGCTGCATCTGATGAGCTGAAGACGCTGCTGCCTAACGTGCTTGCATTTGATACGGATAATATCAAGCAGAAGATGATTCAGGAAGAAGGCTGGATTGCTACGGTTTGGTCCGGAGACGCGGCGTTTATCGCGGCGGAGAATCCGGATGTGGCATATGTCGTGCCTGAAGAAGGAGCGACCATCTTCTCGGACAACTACGCGATTCCTAAAGGTGCGAAGAATAAGGAGCTGGCCGAGAAATTCATTAACTTCATGCTGGAGCCTGAAGTCAGCGCCAAGAACTATGAATTTATCGGATACAGCAATCCGAACACCAAAGCGATGGAATTCCATAGCGAGGAATATCGCGCCAATACCATGATCAACCTGACGGAAGAGGAGCTGCGTCGTACCGAATGGCTCGACAATGTCGGCGATTCCCTGTCCATCTATGATCGTTTGTGGACCGAGCTGAAGAGCGGTCGATAAGAAATATGTATTTCTTCATATTAACTGCAATATAGAAAACCTGCCCCTCAAGGGGGCAGGTTTTTTTATGTTATAAAAATTGAATCTTAAGACCTATAAATAAGTGTGGAAGATCGCTTATACGAATTTTCCCATAACTTTCGGGGCCTTTTCATTGTTATATATAAAGAGTGGAAATACGCCATTTTGATATGGATTCTGAATGGTTTAAACAAGTCGGGATAAAGACAGTATGAATTCTCTGGCTGCTTGCTGCTTTTAGCTATATATTTGCAGTGGTTGTGACTGGATGTTTTCCAGAAAAAGCCCCTTGCGCTTACTGTTGATAAACATTGAAGGAGCACTTGGGGGTATTGCTTATCATTCCATTGGTTTACGTTGTCCGGGTCCGTGAAATGTTCATGTTTACGGGCGCATGACATCATTGTTTTGTGTTCATTAGTATAACGAGGCCCATACTGAAAGATAAGCAAGAATATATAGGTCCTTTAGCATGGAGTCAAAATTGTCATTGACTTTGTTACCAATAGATTGAAAGCTTTCCTTATAATGAATGAGGGTAATAGAGTAACAACTAACGGAAACTTATTTTAACAAAGGTGGAATTCTAATATGAATCCTAAATTTCGTGTATGTGCATCCTTAATTGCAACTAGTGTCCTGCTTGGCAGTCTTGGTTTGAGTGGACAGGTGATCGATGCAAGCACCTCTAAGGCATCCGTTTCCGCCAGTCAAAAATCGTCGAAGAATGAAGTTGTATTGAAATGGAATGGCAAAACCTTATCACAGAAGGGCATCGTGCTGCATGGGGTAACCTATGTTCCGGCAACCGCTTTACGGGATGGTCTGGGAATGCCTCTTAAATATGATGCGAAGAATCGGACCTACACGCTGGGTAACGGATATAACAAGTTGAGCGCCGTCGTATATGATGCGAGTGAAATCGGTATTTTGGTGAACGGAGCTTATGTTGGTGAGCCAGGCGGACAGATTATCAACGGTCGTCTGTATATGCCGTTCAAAACGATCAGCGAATATATGGGAGTTCAGGGACAGTGGAATCCTTCCTTGAAAACACTCAGCATGACGCAGAAAAAGCAAAACGACATTCAAATCAAATCGACTGCGCTGAAAAAGAAAATTCAAGGCGTTGATGCCGTTGTGAATTATCCGGTTATCAGTGGCCTCGGTAACACTGAGGTGCAGGCAGAGATCAACAAAGTGCTAAAAGAAAATGCATCCGGCGTCATCACGGGCGCTGAAGGAAATGTGGGCACACTCCCGCCATCGGGAACAGATTTTCCGTATGAATTCAGCGGTGATTATGTAGTTCATTACAATCAGGATGGCATCCTGAGCATTACGGCGTACGATTATTCGTACACGGGCGGTGCTCATGGCATGACCTTCCGCAAGAGCTTCACCTTCTCACTGAAGGACGGCAAGCAAATGAAGCTGGGCGATTTCATCAACATGCAGGGCAAGAACAAGCAGAAGATGAACAACCTTGTGCTGAGCAAGCTGAAGAAAGAGGGAGGTTATCTCGGCGGTTTTGAGGGAGTGCCTGCCGATGCCGACTTCTATGTGAAGGATAACGCGGCGGTACTGTACTTCCAGCTTTATGAGTACACGGCGTATGCCTATGGATTCCCTGAGTTTGAGTTCAAGCTGAAGGAATGGAAGTAAGACTCGATCAATCAGTTTGTATTAGCTGAAATCATTTTTAATACTATAGCTTGTTTAGATACATGATGTTGTCCTGATGTTAACACTGTGCTGGAACTAGTTGCGAAAAATCCCTTGATAACTGGAGAGTACACTCCTGCTCCTTATTCTCAGGGGATTTTTGTGTTTATCGAGAGGCTTGCCTCGATGGTGACTTATATGGTTTGTACACCGTGCGCACTGCTCCCTGTGAGCACGGTGTATGGTCCGGGGGTAAAATGCCATAAGTCGCCCTATGCGATATCGGATGCCATCCGTTTATGGACGCAGAGAGTGAGGGGAGCACATTAGGCTGTGCGCAACCAATTACCCTTGCAAGGAACCCTACATAGGTTTTCCTCTATTCCCGTCCCCACAAGTTAAGGCAGGTCTTTTAGGAGGGGGATGGTCTTACCTTCTTTATGTTTTATTGAAAAGAGTCGTACCGAAGTGAGAGTATCCTCGGAGGAGCATCTCGTTCGCCTTTGAAATCGGGAAACCTCCTTATCTGTTCATTCATGTTTCCCGATTTCAACAGCGACCGGAGGGGATGCTCTCACGATTTAGTACTCGAAGTTTTCAATGAATCCAGAGGATAAGAAAGGGCAGGCACCGGATAACGGCGCCTGCCCTTTCCTTGCATTCTTTTATAGTCCCTGCGGTGGTGTATTTTCCAGTACTTGATCGATAAGACCATATTCCTTGGCTTCATCAGCCGTCATGAAGTAGTCACGATCGGTATCCTTCTCAATGCGCTCCAGCGGTTGGCCGGTACGATCGGACAGGATGCGGTTCAGCTTGTCGCGCATCTTGAGGATGCGGCGAGCACGGATCTCGATATCCGTGGCCTGACCTTGTGCGCCGCCGAGCGGCTGGTGAATCATGATCTCGCTGTTAGGCAGACCATAACGTTTGCCTTTAGCGCCTGCATTCAGCAGGAATGCGCCCATGGAAGCAGCCATGCCGACACAGATCGTCGAAACGTCCGGCTTGATGAACTGCATCGTATCGAATATCGCCATACCTGCGGTAATGGAACCGCCTGGGCTGTTGATGTAAAGATGAATATCCTTCTCGGGATCCTCAGCCGACAAGAACAGCATTTGGGCAATGATGGAATTGGCGACCACGTCATTTACGTCGGAGCCGAGGAAGATAATGCGGTCTTTCAGCAATCTGGAATAGATGTCGTACGCCCGCTCACCGCGGTTGCTTTGTTCAACGACCATAGGTATAAAACTCACGTGGAAAACCTCCTCTTAAGTACCTCATATAAATACTGTTACCGTATTACCCACATGATAAACAATTTAAATCAAAAAGTCAAAGAAAGTCAAACTATTGGGTAAAAAAAAGAGCCGTCATGGGCACTTTGGGGTAATCAGTATATAGAAAAAGTAAAAATGGCGCGCCCGCGAGGAATCGAACCTCGATCTCAGGCTCCGGAGGCCTACGTCATATCCATTGGACCACGGGCGCATAATAAAAAGGTCTATCGACGTACATTCAAAGAAGACAGACCGCGTTTAGCGGTAGATTTTCTTGCGATATCAGGAAGCTGACTCTGCGATGTATATACTTTCTGATATCTAAAAAATTAGCAACGAAGTTGATTATACCGCATCTATTTCGAAAATACAATAGCGGACAAAACTTTGTTCCTACTATATAGACAAGCTTGCATTTGGCCATAATGTATAAGAATGGCTGGGGCAGAGAAATATACTTTCGGACACTTGCAACGGGCGTGATTATTGGTTAGAATAAAGGTGGGACTCAAAAAGTTTAACTGGGACATTTTACGGCCCGATAGAGGAGAGCCGAGACGAAGTTTGCAGGAGTGGAATGCATGCGTAACCTATTAGAAATACAAGAGCAACTTCTGCCGGATCTGATGAACACTCTTAAACGAAGGTATTCCATCCTTCATCAGATCAAGTTGTCCGGAATGGTTGGCCGAAGAACGCTGGCTTCATCACTCTCGATGACCGAGCGTGTCCTCAGGGCAGAGACTGATCTTCTGAAAGCGCAGGGGCTGATCGAGATTGAGACGCTTGGCATGCGAATCAGCAGTGCAGGATTATGCTTGGTTGAGGAACTTGAACCGGTCATGAATGAGTTGTTCGGATTGGTTGAACTGGAAGAGAAGATCCGTCAGGCTTATGGGCTTCGTAAAGTGGTCATTATTCCCGGTGACAGTGAGTCATCTCCGGAAGTCAAACGTGAGCTTGGCCGGGCCGGCGCAAGGACGCTGCTTAGTTTTGTGGAGGATGGAGATACAATCGCCGTAACAGGCGGCTCTACACTCGCTGAAGTGGCGGAGCAGATGTCATCGTTGCCTGGTGGCGGACCGCTCAGAAGCACGTGGTTTGTGCCTGCGCGCGGAGGCCTCGGAGAGAGCATGGAGATTCAAGCGAACACCATTGCTTCCAAGATGGCAAAGCGTGTTGGGGCTGAATACCGTTTGCTCCATGTGCCTGATCTGCTAAGCGAGGATGCTTATCAGTCTCTTGTTCAGGATCAGCATATCCAGGAGATTGTGGATGTAATTCGGCGCTGCCGGGTCATTATACACGGCATCGGCGACGCGATGGAGATGGCGAGACGACGCAAGCTGGATGAAGGCTCCATTCAGAACTTGCAGGCAGATGGCGCGATTGCTGAATCATTCGGCTATTATTTCAGCGAAGAAGGCGAAGTTGTGCATAAGATGCTTACCCTCGGACTTCGGCTTGAGGACATTATGCGAACAGAGACGATCATCGGCATTGCCGGCGGCCAAGGCAAGGGCAAAGCGATTCACGCCGTGCTGAAATTCGGACATGAGGACATCCTCGTGACGGATGAAGCGGCAGCGTTGGAGCTTGAGAAGGAAATCGATGCCGCCATTTGATTGAGTCCAGAAATTTAGAGCACCACAGTTTTTACAAACCTTGTTGTCTTGATTGATCTTATGGTCAATCTTGAATATATAAATTTTACAAATATGGAGGGAACTACTCATGGTTAAAGTAGGTATTAACGGTTTTGGACGTATTGGACGTAACGTGTTCCGCGCTGCGCTGAACAACAGCGAAGTTGAAATCGTGGCAATCAACGATTTGACGGACGTGAAAACACTGGCACACCTTTTGAAATATGACACAACTCACGGCAGACTTGACGCACAAGTAGAAGCTAAAGAAGGCGCACTTGTGGTAAACGGCCGCGAAGTGAAAGTATTCGCTGAGCGTAACCCTGAAGCATTGCCTTGGGCTGAGTACGGCGTAGAAATCGTTGTAGAATCCACTGGTATTTTCACAGCGAAAGACAAAGCTTCCGCTCACTTGAAAGGCGGCGCTAAGAAAGTTATCATCTCCGCTCCGGCTACAGACGAGGATATCACCATCGTTATGGGCGTTAACGAAGATAAATACGATGCTGCTAACCACACCATCATCTCTAACGCTTCTTGTACAACGAACTGCTTGGCTCCTTTCGCTAAGGTTCTTGACGAGAAATTCGGTATCGTGAAAGGTATGATGAATACTATTCACTCTTACACGAATGACCAGCAAGTGCTTGATCTGCCGCACAAAGACCTGCGTCGTGCTCGTGCAGCTGCTGAGAACATCATTCCATCCACAACAGGTGCTGCTAAAGCGGTTGGTCTCGTACTGCCACATCTGAAAGGCAAGCTGAACGGCATGTCGATGCGTGTACCTACGAAGAACGTTTCTGTAACTGACCTTGTAGTAGAACTGTCCCAAAACGTTACGCTTGAAGATGTGAACGGCGCGCTGAAAGAAGCTTCTGAAGGCCCACTGAAAGGCATCTTGAACTACTCCGATGAGCCGCTTGTATCCAGCGACTACAATGGTGACCCGGCTTCTTCCACTATCGATTCGCTCTCCACTATGGTGGTTGGCGACAACATGGTGAAAGTCGTTTCCTGGTATGACAACGAGTGGGGCTACTCCAACCGTGTCGTTGACCTCGCTGCTTACATCGCAAGCAAAGGTCTGTAATTGATCTAGCCATCCAATCGAAGAGGAGTTCCGTTCACGGGTCTCCTCTTTGGTTCATGGTTTTTACTTGTTTCATGCCAGAGCACTGGGAAGAATAGATCATATCCGGGCGCTGGTGAGACGATAGAGAGAGAAACGGGAGCAACTGCATGCTGTCGGTGAGGAGAATAGTTTTCTTAGGAGGAACGTGGAGATGAACAAGAAAAGTGTACGTGATGTAGAAGTAAGCGGCAAACGGGTGTTTGTCCGCGTCGATTTCAATGTACCGCTCGAAGATGGTAAAATTACAGACGACACTCGTATTCGTGAGACTTTGCCGACGATCAACTACCTGGTGGAGCAAGGAGCGAAAGTTATCCTGGCCAGCCACATGGGTCGTCCCAAAGGAGAGGTCGTTGAATCTTTGCGCCTGACTCCGGCAAGCGAACGTTTGTCCGAATTGCTCGGCAAACCGGTAGCCAAAGCGGATGAAGCGGTAGGGGAAGCAGTAAAAGCACAAGTAAACCAGCTGCAAAACGGCGACGTGCTCGTGCTTGAAAATGTTCGTTTTTACCCTGGTGAAGAGAAGAATGATCCGGAACTTGCGAAGCAGTTCGCAGAGCTTGCTGATCTGTTCGTGAACGACGCGTTTGGTGCTGCTCACCGTGCGCACGCTTCGACAGAAGGTATTGCTCATCATCTTCCGGCTGTATCGGGATTGTTGATGGAGAAAGAGCTGTCCGTTCTCGGCAAAGCCCTTTCGAATCCGGATCGTCCTTTTACCGCGATCATCGGTGGATCGAAGGTTAAAGACAAAATCGACGTGATCGACAATCTGCTTACGCTTGCTGACAATGTCATCATCGGCGGTGGACTTGCTTACACGTTCTTCAAAGCTCAAGGCCATGAAATCGGTCAATCTCTGCTCGATAAAGAGAAGCTTGATGTTGCGCTCGGTTTCATCGAGAAAGCCAAAGAGCTGGGTAAAAACTTCTACCTGCCGGAAGATATCGTGGTTACGGACGAGTTCAGCGCAGATGCGAATACAAAGATTGTTGGCATCGACGGCATTCCAGCAGACTGGGAAGGCGTTGACATCGGTCCTAAGACTCGTGCCAAGTATGCAGAAGTGATCAAAAACTCGAAGCTTGTCGTGTGGAACGGTCCTATGGGCGTATTCGAAATCGCTCCGTTCTCAAACGGTACTCGTGAAGTTGCACAAGCTTGTGCGGAAACGGAAGCTTACACGATTATCGGTGGCGGCGATTCTGCTGCAGCAGCTGAGAAATTCGGTCTGGCTGACAAGATGGACCACATCTCCACAGGCGGCGGTGCATCTCTTGAGTTCATGGAAGGCAAAGAACTTCCTGGTGTTGTGGCACTGAACGATAAATAGATTTATGATATAAGATGGTAGCAAGTGGATGAAGTTTGAACCCCGGCTCTTCGGGGGGAATAAAGGAGTGAATCGTGTGAGAACACCTATCATAGCGGGTAACTGGAAGATGTTCAAAACTGTTCCGGAAGCAACCGCATTTTTCGAAGATGTAAAAGGCAAAGCAGAAGTTGAAGGCGTGGAAAGCGTAATTTGCGCGCCGTTCACCACTCTTCCTGCTCTGGTTGAAGCTGCAAAGGGCACGAACATCAAAATTGGTGCACAAAATCTTCATTTTGAAGATAATGGTGCCTTTACAGGCGAAATCAGCGGTTTGATGCTGAAGGATCTGGGCGTGGATTATGTCATTATCGGACATTCCGAGCGTCGTCAGTATTTTGCAGAGACCGATGAGATCGTGAACAAGAAAGTACATGCGGCGTTCCGTCATGGTCTTCTTCCGATCGTATGTGTCGGCGAGAAGCTGGAAGAACGCGAAGCAGGCCAAACCAAAGACGTGTGCAAAGTACAGACTGAAGCCGCGTTCGCAGGTATTCCTGCTGATCAAGCCATTCATGTTGTTATTGCTTACGAACCTATCTGGGCTATCGGTACAGGCAAATCCTCAACAGCTGAGGACGCTAACGAAGTAATCGCTTATATCCGCGAACTCGTAAAAGGCCTGTATGGTGAAAGTGTCGCAGCACTGGTGCGTATTCAATACGGCGGCAGTGTGAAGCCTGAAAATGTAACGGAGTATATGGGACAAAGCGACATCGACGGCGCGCTCGTTGGTGGTGCAAGTCTACAACCGGCTTCCTACATCGCACTCGTTGAGGGGGCGAAGTAGATGTCAGCTCCAAGACCCGTAGCTCTGATCATCATGGACGGTTTCGGGCTTCGCAACACCGATGTGGGTAATGCGGTCGCTCAAGCGAACAAACCCAATTACGACCGGTATTTGAAGCAATACCCGAACACAACATTGACCGCTTGCGGCGAAGCTGTTGGCTTGCCGGAAGGTCAAATGGGGAACTCCGAAGTGGGTCACCTGAACATTGGCGCAGGCCGGATTGTGTATCAGGACTTGACTCGCATCACGAAGTCGATTCGTGAAGGAGAATTCTTCGAGAACGATACGTTGGTGGAAGCCGTTCGCGCAGCTAAGAACAACAGCAAGAAATTGCATCTGTACGGACTTGTGTCCGACGGCGGCGTGCACAGTCACATTGAGCATATGTTTGCGATGCTGGATCTTTGCAAGAAGGAAGATTTCCATGACGTATACATCCATGGCTTCATGGATGGACGCGATGTGGCACCGGACAGCGGCAAGCAGTTTGTTAAGGATCTGATCGCGAAGATTGAAGAAGTGGGCGTTGGCCAAATCGCTACACTCTCCGGTCGTTATTATGCGATGGACCGTGACAAGCGTTGGGATCGTGTCGAGAAAGCATACCGTGCTATGGTATACGGCGAAGGACCTCAATACACGGATCCGCTGAAAGCCATCACCGAATCTTACGAGAAATCGGTTTATGATGAATTCGTGGAACCGACCGTGATTGTGAACGGTGAGGGCGAGCCGGTAAGCCTGGTGGAGAGCGGAGATTCCGTTATCTTCCTGAACTACCGTCCTGACCGTGCGATTCAGCTGTCCCAAGTGTTTACGAACAATGATTTTCGCGGTTTTGAACGTGGACCGAAGTTCCCGCAAAACCTGCATTTTGTCTGCCTGACGTTGTTCAGCGAGACGGTGGAAGGCTTCGTAGCCTACAAGCCGAAGAATCTGGACAACACCCTCGGTGAAGTGCTGGTTCAGCACAACAAAAAGCAGCTGCGTATTGCGGAAACCGAGAAGTATCCACACGTGACGTTTTTCTTCAGCGGTGGACGCGATGTGGAGCTTCCAGGCGAAACGCGCGTACTGATCAATTCACCGAAGGTCGCGACGTATGACCTGCAGCCGGAGATGAGCGCTTATGAGGTGGCGGATGCTTGTGTGCGAGAGATCGAAGCGGATAAGCATGATGCGATCATCCTGAACTTTGCGAACCCGGACATGGTAGGTCACTCCGGTATGCTGGAGCCAACAATCAAGGCTGTTGAAACCACAGACGAATGTGTTGGAAAGGTTGTCGAGGCTGTTTTGGCAAAAGGCGGGGTTGTTCTGATCACCGCTGACCACGGAAATGCGGACATGGTATTTGACGAGAATGGGCGTCCATTCACAGCGCATACCACGAACCCGGTTCCGTTCATCGTAACGGATGAGAACGTAACGCTGCGTGAAGGCGGCATTCTTGCCGACATCGCACCAACGATTCTCGATCTGATGGGTCTGCCGAAGCCGGACGAAATGACGGGAACCTCCATGATTGCAGCACGGAAGTAAGTCGTTCATAATGGAACGTAAACATAACATTTAAAGGAGACTATACACATGACTATTATTTCTGACGTATATGCACGCGAAGTCCTTGACTCCCGCGGCAACCCAACCGTAGAGGTTGAAGTATACCTGGAATCCGGTGCGATCGGTCGCGCTATCGTTCCATCCGGTGCTTCCACTGGTATTCACGAAGCCGTTGAGCTTCGCGACGAGGACAAATCCCGTTACCTGGGCAAAGGCGTTCTGAAGGCTGTTGAGAACGTGAATGAAATCATTGCTCCTGAAGTAATTGGCATGGACGCTTTGGACCAACTCGGCATCGATAAATTGATGATCGCTTTGGACGGAACTCCAAACAAAGGCAAATTGGGTGCAAACGCAATTCTGGCTGTATCCATGGCTGTAGCTCGCGCTGCTGCAGACGCTCTGGATCTCCCATTGTATGTTTACCTTGGCGGATTCAACGCGAAACAGCTTCCAGTTCCTATGATGAACATCGTTAACGGTGGTGCTCATGCAGACAACAACGTGGACGTTCAAGAGTTCATGGTATTGCCTGTTGGCGCACCTAGCTTCAAAGAAGCACTTCGCATGGGCGCTGAAATTTTCCACAACCTGAAGTCTGTTCTGAAAGGCAAAGGCCTGAACACGGCGGTTGGTGACGAAGGCGGCTTCGCTCCTAACTTTACTTCTAACGAAGATGCATTGACTTCCATCATCGAAGCGATTGAAAAAGCCGGCTACAAGCCAGGTGAAGACGTATTGCTCGGTATGGACGTAGCTTCCACTGAATTCTTCAAAGATGGCAAATATGTTCTGGAAGGCGAAGGCAAATCCTTCACGCCTGCAGAATTCGTTGACTTGCTCGCTTCTTGGGTAGACAAATATCCAATCGTTACGATCGAAGACGGATGTTCCGAGGACGATTGGGAAGGTTGGAAGCTGCTTACCGAGAAATTGGGCAACAAAATTCAACTCGTGGGTGACGATCTGTTCGTTACCAACACCGAGCGTTTGGAAAAAGGGATCAACGAAGGTATCGGTAACTCCATCCTGATCAAAGTTAACCAAATCGGTACATTGACTGAAACATTCGATGCAATCGAAATGGCAAAACGCGCAGGATACACGGCTGTTATCTCCCACCGTTCCGGTGAGTCCGAAGACAGCACCATCGCTGATATCGCGGTGGCAACCAACGCAGGTCAGATCAAAACGGGTGCTCCTTCCCGTACCGACCGTGTGGCAAAATACAACCAATTGCTTCGCATCGAAGATCAATTGGGCGAACTTGCTCAATACAACGGCTTGAAGTCGTTCTACAACTTGAAGCAAAAATAATTGAAATAGAAGAAAGTCCAGCTCCTGCTTTTTGGGAGCTGGGCTTTTTTTGCGTGTGATTGGGCGATGTCGAAGAGTCAAGGAAGGCTGCACCTTGGATGGGGGCTGTGGGGCGGTGCGAATATCGGCTCCGGTCGCTGTTAAAATCGGGAAGCTGGATGGATTAGGGTAAGGAGGCTTCCCGATTTTAAAGGCGAACGCGTTGCTCCTCCACCGATATACGCACCTGAGCATGAGGGAGGTGTGCAGCCTTTTGCAGCCATCGCCGGAGAGTACAAGAGATAAAGCCCAGCTCAGCTTGGTTGCATGAGCTGGGCTTTTGGGTGGAGGAGGGGGAGAAAGGGAAGGGCTGCACCTTTGGACGAGGGCTGTGGGGCGGTGCGAATATCGGCTCCGGTCGCTGTTAAAATCGGGAAGCTGGATGGATTAGGGTAAGGAGGCTTCCCGATTTTAAAGGCGAACGCGTTGCTCCTCCACCGATATACGCACCTGAGCATGAGGGAGGTGTGCAGCCTTTTGCAGCCATCGCTGGGGAGCAAAGATAGCCCAGTTCAGCCTGGTCGCATGAACTGGGCTTTTGGGTGTGGGTGGGGAAGGCTAGGCAAGGCAAGGGAGGCACCTTGGACGAGGGCTGTGAGGCGGTGCGTATATCGGTTCAAAAGCATTCAATTGATGAACTTGTGGAATGGATATACTCTCTTCCCATGGAGTCAGAGGTTCCGACGAACTTTAGCTATTCGAACTCTGGCTACATTCTGTTGGAAAAATCATCGAAACTTCAGCGGCTCCACGTACGCCGATTTTCTGGAACGGGAAATATTCGGCCCTGCGGGCAAGAAGGATTCCGCCCTTGAATCCAGCTCGATCTTATCTAACCGAGCGAGCGCTTATGAGATGACGGCGGAGGGAGAACTGCGGAACGCTCGTACCTCGACATGTCCAACGCTTATTCGGCCGGGGGCATTGTCTCTACCGCTAGAGATCTGCATATGCTTAACTGTGCACTGGATGAGGGGAAGCTGTTGTCCGGCGATATGACGGTCAAGCTATTCTCTTGGGACGGGCAGCAGCCTTACCGTTATGGCTGGAATAGAGCAAGCATCGGGGCCAACCGGACCATGGCCTTCCATCATGGCGGGATTAACGGTTACACGGCTTCCTATCTAAAGCTGCTGGATCAAGAAATCGCGGTAATCGTGTTAAGCAATGTGTCGACCATGCTGACCTCAACGTTAGCGGGCGTGATCGTGAACGCACTTGGCGAAGATTCCCTATTGTAATAGATGATGTAATACATGAAGACCAAACTCTCCTGGGAGAGCTTGGTCTTTGTTTATGTACACAGCAAAAAAAGCCGGTAGAAGACTGCGGTCCTCTTCCGGCTTATGATGGATATTTCGAAGGCCTAATGCAGCCCAGGTCTATAGGGGCCAGAACAGCATTAAACCAGGGTATTCAAGGATTCCGGCGTGAATGGCTCAAGCTCGTCGAAACGTCCGTCGCGTACCTTGGCAGCCCATTGCGGATCAGCCAGGAGAGCACGACCTACGGCAACGAGGTCATATTCATGTTTCTCAAGGCGGTTCAAGAGCTCATCGATGTCCTTGTGACCAGCACCCTTGCCTTGGGTAAAGAGGCTGGTAAACACTTCATCGAGGCCAACAGAGCCGACGGTGATGACCGTTTTTCCTGTCAGTTTCTTAGCCCAACCGGCAAAGTTCAGCTCAGAGCCTTCGAATTCAGGCTCCCAGAAGCGGCGTGTCGAGCAGTGGAATATATCGACACCTGCGTCCGACAGCGCGGTTAACAACTGACCCAGTTTTTCAGGCGTATCTGCGAGCTTAGCTTCGTATTGGGTTGTCTTCCACTGGGATAGACGGATGGCAACAGGGAAGTCCGGACCTACCGCTTGACGTACGGCTTTCACCACTTCGATCGCAAAGCGGGCACGCTTCAGCATGTCTCCTCCATACTCATCGGTACGCTGGTTCGTTCTTTCCCAGAGGAATTGATCGATCAGGTATCCGTGGGCACCATGGATTTCTACTCCGTCAAAGCCAATGCGTTTAGCATTCGCAGCAGCATCCGCATAAGCTTGAATGACTTGTTTGATTTCATCTATGGTCATCGGCTTAGTGACGAGGTTGCCTTCCAGGTCAAGTCCGGATGGTCCGATCGGAAGTGCCTCCGGGTTTGGCTCGGCGCCCACCGGACGGGTCATGCCGATGTGCCAAATCTGCGGCATGATCTTGCCGCCAGCCTCATGAACCTGACGTACGACCTCGGCCCAGCCGTTCAATGCGGCTTCACCGTGGAAATTAGGTATATTGGGGTTATCGGTAGCTGCCGGGTGGTCTATCAGCGTTCCTTCGGTAATGATCAATCCGACGCCATTCTCTGCACGCTGACGATAGTAAGCCGCCACATTCGGGCCCGGTACGCCATTCGGGGAGAAGCCGCGGGTCATGGGTGCCATCACCACGCGGGATGAAAGAGTCAGGTTTCCGATTGTATAAGGCTCGAAAAGAGCCTCGGTGGATCGGGTGTTTTGATTTTGGTTGCTCATGTATGGAATCCTCCAATATCTCTAATATGTTTTTCTGCATTTTCATAAAAATAGATATATATAATGAAAAGAAAGAGCTTGTAGGCTTCCTTTATGGTGATAATGCTCGTTTAAGCCTATAGCTCTTTCTTGAGTTGTTCGATAAAACGCGCGATACCCTCCTCATTACGTCTGTAATATGTCCACTGGCCCGAGCGCCTGGATTCCAGCAGACCTGCCTTTTGCAATTTGACCAGGTAGCCAGAAACGACCGACTGTGCAAGCCCTGTTTTCTCTGAAATGGAGCCGACGCAGACACCGCCCTGAAAATCGCATGTAGAAGGCATGTGCTTCTGCGGATCAAAATGTTCCTCCGGATGCTTCAGCCACTCCAGAAGTTTAAACCGGGTCTCGTTTGATAGTGCTTTGATGGTTTGTATGGTATCCATATGCTCATTATATCTATTTTTATAGAAATGTAAATATAAACTTTGGGAAAATAACTAAAAGAAAAAAAGACTATTCCCAGGCCAGCCCAGGGGTTGACATGGAATAGCTTTTATTCAGGTTGGGGTTGAGCCCAAGAAAAATGATTGAATTTAGCCATGGATACACGGTGAGGCTGAACCGTCCGCGATGTTACAGGCCAATGTTGTGATTGCCAAGGCTTGTTTTTTGCATCATCTTGGCTGCGGGATGCTCCGTGTTGGTAGAGCCCCGGAACGAGACCTGTCACTACAAGGTCATCCATACCGCAGATGTGCTTCACGTTAGTTTTTCCGGCAGCATCAACTGTCAGGCCTCCGTATACCGCACAAAAGACAGGGTGATATCCTGCGGATGATCCCCAAAACCCGAACCGTACAGATTCAGGCCGTTCGGGTATTCGGCGTCTTCCTTCACCTCAAAGCGGACGCGAATCGGCCGGTTGAAGGCGAGTCCCAGCGAATCTATGGTGGTCGCGCCTACCGCTTGACCGTCGACTTGGCTGCCTGTTGCGGTTACGCGCCATTCCGTCAGCATGCCGTATTCACTGCCGCTTCTCCATTTATCCGGCGTGAGTTTCCCTTTGCGATCACCAAAATCGCCAGGGCTTCTCCAGGTGCCTACAGGGAGATCGTTAATGCTGACGGTTATATCGGATGGCCAATCCTGCTGGAAGGAAGGCGCTTCGGAGCTGAGCTCCGCACGGATGCGCAGTTCATCGAGAGCGGCTCCGGGCGGCATGGGATTGGCAAAATAATATTCGATATATCCGGATCCCGAGAACCAGAGCAGCGCGGCCTCTGTTCGTTCCGGCATGTAAAAGGCGCGCGGATCGTCAGGCGATCCGATCAGAGAGCCATCCCGAGCCGCCATGCCGCAGGTAGGCTCGATCGAGCAGTGGGAGAACATGCCGATCGGCATGTGAATCTCTTCCGTGCGCTGCAGCCCCTCGCCCGGCTTTGCGGGCAGTTCGAGAAAAATGGAGCGGCAGGTAACGGCGCAGATTTTTTCCCGGTTGGCACCTTGCGAAGAGACGATCAGGTCCGCCTGCTCCAGCATCTGGACATTAATGGATACCGTAGGCTGCGCAATCCCAAGCGCTTCGGCCAATTGACCGACACTCATCGGTTTATCGCCAAGCGCTTCAAGAATGCGCACACGGACATCACTGGATAAGGCTTTGGCTACTTCCACGATCCGGGATGCCGGATAACGGTTGGTTTCCAGCTTCGATTCGTTCATAATCCCCTTCCTTTACTGAAGAGATATAGTGACTCCAAGTGTACACTAAATTCGATATATTGTAAAAATATAATGTACATTGCAATTATTATATACAGGTGCTAGAATAGGGGCAAATTTAGAAAAAGGAAAGGTTGTGTTCGCTTCATGAAGTCTCCTGTAGCAACGCCCATCCGTACGGAAATTCCACGCCCGGAGTACCCGAGGCCCGATTATGAGCGGAGAGATTGGTTAAATCTGAACGGTCAGTGGTCGTTCCAGCTGGAAACAGAAGGATCCGATGATACTCAGCAGCATGCTGGCGAGGATGAATACATTTCCTTGCAAGCGGGCGATGCACGGTGTTTTGATTCCGAGATTACGGTGCCGTTCTCCTGGGTAAGCCCATTGTCCGGTGTTGAGCGTGATGTAAAGGGTGTCGGCTGGTACCGACGTTCCGTGAAGTGGGGGCCGGCCGAGAAGCAGTCTCGAATCTTCCTGCGGTTCGGCGCCGTGGATTATCTGTGCGATGTATGGGTTAACGGCAAGCATGTCGGCTCGCATCAAGGCGGGTACGGAACATTTGAGTTTGATGTGACTACGGTTTGGAATGCGGAACAAGACAATATTCTCGTGGTCCGTGCAGAGGACTATGATCATAACTATCAGGCCCGCGGGAAGCAGGGATATGGGGAGATCCGGGGAATATGGCAGCCGGTTTGGCTGGAGGCCCGGCCGCAAACCTACATGGAGCAAGCAACCTTCATAACTTCCCTCGATGGTCAGGTCGAACTGAAATCCAGGATTCAGGCGCATGAAGCAGGCACGGCGACACTTCATCTTTCTTTTGAAGAAGGTTCCATTACTCATCAGGTGGAGTGGGAGCTGGCAGAAGGGGTTAATGAGTGCACTACCGTGTTCCAGGTTAACGATCCGCAGCTGTGGAGTCCTGAAACGCCGCACCTGTATGAAGGGCAGCTGACTCTGTCGGGTTCCGCCGGTGATGATGTCGTGCATACTTACTTTGGGATACGCGAGATCGGGACGGCGAAGTTCGACGGTCGGGAGTACCGCTGGATCACATTGAACGGGAAGCCGGTATATTTAAACGGAACGCTGGACCAGTCCTATCATCAGACCGGGTTCTTCACCTACCCGACGGATACGGAGATGCAGGACGAGATCTATCTCATGAAGCGGCTTGGACTGAACTTCGTGCGGATTCATATTAAGCCGGAGGAGCCCCGCAAGCTGTATTGGGCGGATAAACTCGGCATTCTGGTGATGGAGGATATGCCGTGTTTTTGGGGCAACCCGGATGAGACAGCACGCTCAGCCTACGAGAGCGAGGCGCTTGAAATTATAGAGCGGGACCGGAATCATCCGTCTATTTTTTCCTGGGTGATGTTTAACGAAACTTGGGGGCTGCGCACGGACAGCGAATCCGCCGGCCTGACCGGGGGAGAAGGACAGCATCGATATTATCTCCCGGAGACGCAGGAATGGGTGCGGGAGAAGTACAGATGGGCCAAGGAGCTAGATCCGACCCGGATCGTTGAAGACAATTCGCCTTGCGCTTATGATCATGTGGAAACGGATATTAACACCTGGCATTTTTACATCAACGGGTATGAACCGCTGCGGAATCATATCGAGGAGATTGTTCAGAAGACGCATCCGGGTTCCGAGCATAACTATATCGGCGGCAATCAGCAGGGTGACGCTCCGCTCATGAACAGCGAATGTGGTAATGTGTGGGGAATTGACGGAGGAGCCGGGGACAGTGATCTGGCATGGCATTACCGTTACATGCTCAACGAATTCCGGCGCCATGATAAACTGTGCGGCTTTGTATTTACGGAATTCCGTGATGTCACGAACGAGTTCAACGGCTATTATCGTCTTGATGGTACGGATAAAAAATTCGGATACGAGGACTTTGTGCCAGGTATGACGATAGCCGACCTGCACACGCCGGATTTCGTTGTGATTGACGCACCGCCTTGTCAGACGCTGGAGCAAGGAGACGCAGTATCCATACCGCTGCAGCGTTCCAGTTATTCCGATCAATATCATGGACAGAAGCTTATCCTTGCCTGGGAATTATCCTATGACCAGTTGGGTACGAAGGTCGTGGCTGATCAAGGATCCCTGGAGGTCGCATGGGACGGTTACGGTGTGGCGCCGCTGACCGAACTGCAGCTTCGCATGCCGGAGACCGATGCGGTTGCGATACTCGGCATTCGTCTCCTGAATGGTGCGAACGGAGTCGTGACGCGCAACTTCACGACGTTTGACGTGCGCGGCGGAGAGGAGCAGTGCAATGGTGGAGCGGAAGCCAGAACGGTACGCATTCCGGTCAACACATTCCGTGAGCAAAGCTTCTCCTATATGTGGGAGGCGCTTCAAGGAGCCAAAGTGAACGGCGGCGGAGAGGGACGATTCGTCTATGACGTGCAGCTGCCGGACCGTGAGGAACAGCCGCTGATCCGCGATATCGAGATTTTCTTTGAGGCTGGCGCCAAGCGATTGCTGGCACGAAATATCGAGGGTGCGCGGCATCGCAGCCACGGCATCGACTTCATGCACGGGGCATCGGCGGACGTAGAGTATAACCCGAGCACTTACTATATGACGGATGAAGAGCTGCATGAATCGCGTGTATCTGTTTGGGTAGACGATGTCAAAATCGGCGAGGCTGTGCTCGCGGATGATCCTGCCGATTGCCGAGGCGTTCTGTCGTGGCACTATCAGCCGGTTCATAACCTCTTGGAAGAGGCCGGTTCGTACGGCTACCTGTGCCAGGCGCAGGTGCCGGGCAGACTTTCGGCGAAGCTTGACCGCAAGCGCAGCTTCCGACTGGAGCTGCGAGCCGAAGAAGGCGGCATCAGTCTGTATGGACGGAATGCAGGCCGCTATCCGATCGATTTGTTGGTGCGGTGTCGGTGAGAGTGGTAGTTGAAGGATGAAGGATGTCACTCAGTTTTCAGGCACTTAATTGGATTATGTCAGAGATTGCGATAATTAATTCGTGTGAAGTATAAATAGAAAATAGGCAACCTGCCAGTAGTGGAACTACTTGCTGGGTTGCCCATTTTTTATGGAGTTCTATGTCCTAAGAATGGTTTAGGTGATTGGTATATACTTCCTTATATAGTCTTTTTTCATTACTCTTTTATCGTATTTTATGCTTGTTTTCGTATTAGATCGTCTTCGTTATGTTATAATTTTCTAGTACAATATACGGCTTATAAGGGCGGTCGGCTAATCTCCCAGAAGGGAGGTGATGCCCATGGAGGTCAAAGATGCACTTTCCTTAATGTTCATGTTCGGCATGTTCATTCTGGCATTGCTCACCTACATGAAAAAGAAATAGACCGCCCTGCCTAAGGTAACGGTCTATTTTTCGACCTGTCTTTCGTGGCCGACTGCTCTTTATGCAGTTATTGTACTCTGGAGTCGTGTTCGCAGCACGACTCCTTACTTATTCTTACCTCAGTATAGCTCATTTTATAACGCTTTTATAGGTTTTATTTGTTTATTTTGATTTATACAAGTTCCATGATGAGGGAGTTAATCCTCTTCCAAAGCGCAGTGAATTGTGACCCTTAGATCCATATGAGTAAAAAGTCGCTATAAAAAAAGCCAGTGCCATCCACATGTTGGATAACGCTGGCTTAATCTATATACCTTCCTTCACCCTCACCGCTTCTTCCAGAACAGCTGCAGCGCCACCTTTGCGCACCACAGGGAGAACAGCAGAAACAGCAGCGCCCAGACGAAGGCCGGGAGCACGGTCAAGTTAGCCAGGTTGGAGGCGTCGCCTGCTTGATTGGGCTGGGTCAGCGCCATGGTCAAGAGGGTGAGCGGACCGACCACGGATTCTTCGAGTACGAGAAAGGCGAGCAGCAGGTAATAGAAATTGCGGATCTTCTCGCCGAGAAAATAAAAGATCAGATTCACGATCATAAAAATAATCAGCCACCATAATCCGTAGCCGGTGCGAACGAAGAAAATAATCATGATGAGGGCAAGCACGGTAATGGTGATCAGGCCGGCGGCCTGTTTTTTCTTGGCGTAGCCGTAGAACATTAGAATGGCGAACAGGGATGCGGACATATAGCCTGCAAGCGAGACGACAATCGGGCTCCACCCGCCTGAAGCCAGCATGGAATAGGTAACGCCGCTATGATCGGGGTTCAGCTCAATGCTAAGTACCCGCCCTGACATAATAAGGGTCATCACGGCATGCCCCAGCTCGTGGATCATCGTATCCAGGATACGGAACCAGGAGGAGAAGGGGATCAGTCTCGTCAGAAAAGCTGCGCCCACTAGAAACAAGAGTGCTTTTAGCCATTTATTCATTCGAAGGTCCTTTCAGCGTAAAGTCATTCGCTAGACTATCATTCCGTCCATTATAATACAGATGAGAAACATGTGAAAATCGGGTAGACCCTTTCGGTTAAATGGTATAATTGAAGTTGTGACGGAGGTTCATGTTTGATGAAAAATGATAAGCCTAACAACGACAATCACATAAATTCAATAAGACATACTACGCACGTGAACGACCAGGGGATTCGTTTTGCCGAATTCGAACTGGCCGGTGATGAGCAGGATGTTTCAATCCCGGACAAGCGCCCGGATACGCTGAATCAGGTGCAGGAAACAGTTGACCCTGCTGTCCCAACGAAGAAGCCCTTGATTGTGAAGCCGCAGCAGTCGCTCGATATGAACTGGGGCGAGGATTTCCGATACGTGACCAAGGAGCAGCAATTCGTGCAGAAGGCAAGGGAGCTCGCATGGCATGTGGAGGAGGAGACTCCTTTTGTTGCCTTCAAAAGCTATTGGCCGACCTACGACCAAATGACTAGCGACCAGTTCACATGGTATTTCTACTGGCGGGAGGAAGTCAGGTCCGGGCGGTACCCGGATACGGACTTATCCTATTTATTTGTGTATTTTTATGAGCTGATCCATGGCGTAGGCTGGAGTGATCCCCTCCAAGGGTACGAATGGATGGAGCAGACGTGGACCGCATACCGCAAGCGTTATGCCAAACTGGATACGTACCTGCGGGAGTGGTTATATGATTTTATGATCGTGCATGGCCTGGATATGCCGATCCGGGAGACGTACCAGCGCTTTCCACGCGTTTTATCCGCTGAGCTGAAAGAGAAGGAATGGAAGCGCCGGTTCTCCCTCCAGCCGGTGGAGCTGACATGGGATCTGCTGCTGGAACTGCTGGATTATGACGTGGAGAAGAGCCGTTTTTACCAGGAGAATGGCCGCAAGGACTTGGAACGGTACGCCCCGAAGGTGATTGCGCTCGTGGACAGCTATTTGGCAAAAATGAAGGGTCAGCGCTTCATCGACCGCTTTCAGCCACGGCCCCGGCAGGTAAAGCGGCATTTATTCCGCAGCGCGGTGTACGATCACGGGTTATACGGGCGCACCGTCGTGCTGACGGTGGTGTCGTTAAGCGAGTACGCTCCTTTGCGTTCCTATATAACCGGGCTGGTCCGCTTGACCGAGAATAAGCTGCGAGAACTGAGAGGCTTCAAGGGAAGGCTGCGCGGCGCGGATGTGGTTGAGCCCGAAGTGGAAGAGATCATCACCCGTTACTTGAAAAAAGAGATTCAGGAGCAGATGGAGGCCGAGCGCAAGCAGAGCCTGCCTGAGGTTCAGATCGACACAGGGAAGCTGCGCCGGTTACAGCGGGAGTCGGACCAGGTCCGCGACATGCTGCTTACGGAGGAAGCCGGGCAGCAGCAGGCTGAAGTGTTTCAGCGCGAGCTGACGCGAGCGCCAAGAGTACCTTTGGACGACGCAGGCTCTATTACAAAAGATAGCGCTAAGACCGAAACGCCTTCCAGGAGCCGATCCGCCACCAGATCCGCGCCTATGAAACCGGACGTGTTCCAGGCCGTGATGGATTTTGATGCAGATCCTTATGAGCTCGATTCCATCGAGATGCGGGAACAATCGGATGATGCAGATGACATCGCTAGTTCCGTAAATACGCTAGAAGCGAAGCAACCAGAAGCAGAGTCCCAATTAGGAGCAGCTGAAGGCTGCTATATGGAGTCGTCAGGGAGCGCTGATGATAGCTTGATGCAATCCATGGGTTCACGAGAAGAGCATTCTTCTGAAGCTGGAGTTATCCATGGTATGGACCCGCACCCCGTAGAGAATGACATGCACACCGGAATGCCTACAGGGATGCTTGCAGTAGAAGAGCAGTCGTGGCAATGGGAGGTCGAGGATGAGGAATGGCAGGAGCTCGCAGAGCGTCTGAGTCCCATCCACCTGGAAGTTCTCCATGCCCTCAAGGAGGGTTCGAATCGTCCGGGGCTGCAGCGGATTGCGGAGAAAGCCGGCTCCATGCCGGCGCTATTGCTCGATGAGATCAATGATGCCGCAATGGATACCATCGGGGACCTTCTGATTGATGGGGAGACCATTGCGGATGATTATATAGAGATGCTGGAAACGTTGAAGTCCGTGTAAACGAACGGATTGAAATTGTTATGTTTGTAAGCTGCTTGAGAGAGGTGGAACCATGACTGAACTGAAAATCCCCAAACGGCTCACAACGGCCCTTGTAAACTCTCTAACCGCAGGCGTTGTGCCGCGGGTGGGGCTGGAATTTATTGCCGTTGGACGGAAGCCGGAGGTGGAGTCTATCCTGCTCGATATGGATAATATCGCCGAGGGCGGGGCTGCCTTCCGCCTGATTACGGGCCGCTACGGAAGCGGCAAAAGCTTCCTGCTGCAGATTATCCGCAACTACGCGATGGATCGCGATTTTGTAGTGGCGGATGCGGACCTGTCGCCGGAGCGGCGGCTGGTGGGTACGAAGGGGCAGGGGCTTGCCACGTACCGGGAGCTGATGACCCATCTGTCCACGAGAACCAGGCCGGACGGCGGTGCGCTGGAAGCCATTTTGCAGAAATGGATCGCCGCGATCCAGCAGGATATCATGCAGGAAACGGGCATGCGCCCGGACGACCCTGCCCTGAACGAAAGCGTGGAGCTGCAGATTTATGCGGTGACTAACGGCATGCAGAACCTGGTGCATGGGTTTGATTTTGCAAAGGTGCTGGCTGCTTACTGGAACGGCTATAAACTGGGCGACGATGACCGCAAGGGGGCAGCGCTGCGCTGGCTCCGCGGAGAAGTGCCAACGAAGACAGAAGCACGCAAGGACCTCGGCGTGGGGGTCATTATCGATGACGACAATTGGTATGACTACATGAAGCTGTGGTCCGAATTTACGGCGGCCATCGGTTACAAGGGACTGCTGTTGTTTATTGATGAAGGGGTTAACCTCTACAAAATTACCAATAGTGTATCCCGCCAGAGCAACTACGAGAAGCTGCTGACCATGTTCAACGACACCATGCAGGGCAAGGCGGAGCATTTGGGCATCTATATGGGCGGAACGCCGCAGTTTGTCGAGGATGAGCGCCGGGGGCTGTTCAGTTATGATGCGCTGCGCTCCCGCCTGATCGACGGGCGCTACGGCAGCGGTTCGCTGAAAACCTACACCTCGCCCATCCTGAAGCTGGACATGCTGTCGTACGAGGAAATTCTCATTCTGCTGCAAAAGCTGCGGGACATTCACGCCCTGCACTTCAAGTATGAGCCGCAGTTGACGGATGAGCAGCTGATCGCCTTCATGCAGATAGCCGTGAACCGGCTGGGGGCTGAGGAGCTGCTTACCACCCGCGAGGTGGTGCGGGACTTTATGGATCTGCTGCATACACTGCATCAGCATCCGGAGGCCGTCTTCGAGGAGCTCCTGGGAGAACGCGCCGCGGCGCAGCCGCAAGGCAAGAGGAATAATGAAGCGGCTTCGGACGATTTGGACGATCTGCTGGCGGAGTTCGAATTATGAGTGTGAACCCTTTTACCAGACTGGCTCCGTTCATTCAGGAGTTTATTTATAAAAAAAGATGGGACACGCTCCGCGAGGCGCAGGTGGAAGCCTGCCGCGTCCTGTTCGATACGCCGAACCATCTGCTGATTGCTTCCGGTACCGCATCGGGCAAGACCGAGGCCGCGTTCTTCCCGGCGCTGACGGAGCTGTACAATGAGCCTTCCAGCTCGGTAGGAATTCTGTATATCGGGCCGCTGAAGGCCCTGATTAACGACCAGTTTGAACGCATCACCGATTTGTTGAAGGAAGGTCAGGTGCCGGTGTGGCATTGGCATGGTGATGTGTCCCAAGCTGAGAAAACCAAGCTGATGCAGAAGCCTTGCGGCGTACTGCAGATTACGCCGGAATCGCTTGAGGGACTGCTTATGAACCGGCCGAATGCCATCCCGGCGCTGTTCCAGGATTTGCGGTACGCCATCATTGATGAGGTGCACGCTTTCATGGGTGCCGATCGGGGCATTCAGGTGCTGAGTCAGCTGACCCGTATCGAGCGGATGGCTTCCTGCTCGCCTCGCCGCATCGGGCTGTCGGCAACGCTCAGTGATTATGAGACCGCAGCCGCCTGGCTGGGCGCAGGCACGAAGAATGCGGTCGAGGTCGTTTCGCCGCAAGGAGGACGCAAGCTGCGGCTGTCTGTCGAGCATTTCTCATTCCCGGATGCGCGGGATGAGAAGCAGGCGGAGCAGCTGGAGCTTGCACGCAAAGCCTATTACGACTTCGTGTACGACAACACCCACCTGAAAAAAGCGCTGGTCTTCACGAACAGCCGCTCGGATGCCGAGCTGACCACGCTCGAGCTGCGGCGGATTGCGGCCAAGCGCGAGCAGCGGGATGTCTTCCATGTGCACCATGGAAGCATCTCGGCCATGCTGCGCGAGGAAGCCGAGGCCGCGCTCCGCGAAGGCCCGGGGCCTGCGGTTGCCGCGGCCACCCTGACGCTCGAGCTCGGCATCGATCTCGGCGAGCTGGAGCGGGTCATCCAGCTGGGCGCGCCGTACAGCTGCTCAAGCTTCGTTCAGCGGCTCGGCCGCTCCGGCCGGCGCGGGGATCAGGCCTCCGAGATGATGTTCCTCTGTCCGGAGGACGAGGACGAAGAAGCACAGCTGCCGGCACGCATGCCATGGATGCTGCTCCGGGCCATTGCCGTCATTGAGCTGTATATTCGCGAGAAGTGGGTTGAACCGCTCGCCCTGCGGAAGAAACCGGTGGGCGTGCTCTACCATCAGACGATGAGCATGCTTAAGAGCATGGGCGAGGCCGAGCCGCCGGATCTGGCGCGAGCGGTGCTGACGCTCCCTGCCTTCCGCGGCATCGAGCCGGAGGAATACAAGGAGTTCTTGCAGTATTTGATCCAGACGGACCACATCCAGCGTACGGAAGAAGGCAGCCTGATCATCGGCCTTGGCGGAGAGAAAATCGTCAACAACTACCGCTTCTATGCGGTGTTTAAAGACGATGAAGAGCATGTCGTCTATAACGGGTCGGAAGAAATCGGATCGATTACGACCGTACCCCCGCCCGGCTACTGCTTCTCGCTGGCAGGCATGCTGTGGAAGGTGGAGGAAGTCGACACGAAGCATAAGGCACTGTACGTGAAGTCGGCCAAGGGCAAGGTTGATACCTTGTGGCTTGGCGCAGGCGGCGATGTGCATACCCGTGTGGTGCAGAAGATGCGGGAGGTGCTGGAGGACAGCACCATCTATCCGTACCTGGCACCGGGTGCGGTAAACCGCCTGGAGCGGGCTCGCCGGCTTGCCCGGGAGAGCGGACTGCTGAAGCAGGTGGTCATTCCGGCGGGAGGCGATTCCCTGTTCATTCTGCCTTGGGCAGGGAGCAAGCAGTTCCGGACGCTGGAGCGATTGCTGAAGCATAATCTGTCGGAGCGGCTGGCCCTTCGCTCCATCGTGCCGATGGAGCCGTATTACATGGTTGTCGCGGGCAAGGTGGATAACGAGACGCTGATGGAGGAAATCCGCAAGGAGCTGACGGATTGCGAGGATGCCGGAGCGCTTCTCGATCCGGATGAGGCGCCGTATCTCGGCAAATATGACGAGTTTGTTCCGCCGAAGCTTGTCCGCACCGCTTTTGCCGCCGACGGACTGGATCTGGAGGGACTGGCTGAGGTACTGGGGATGGCACATGGAGCAGCGGGAAGGGGAGCTATGGATGTGTGACAAGGAGGAAGTACTTCCCGGTGGCAATGTTAACGAAGTCGTACGTATCGGAAATAACGTTCACCGTACTACAAATTGGAGTTCTTTCGTCCATGATTTGCTTCGACATTTGGATAAGCAGGGCTTTGATGGCGCTCCCAAGTTTATAGGTATTGATCATAGCGGTCGCGAGATCTTGTCCTTTATTCCTGGAGAGGTACCGGGAAACCAATATCCTGATTTAAAACCCTATATATGGTCGGACCATGCCCTTATCCAGAGTGCAGCGTTGTTACGGCGTTATCATGACGCCGTACAAGGCTTTGCAACTACTTCAATCCAAACGGAGTCTGAACATAACCCTCAGGCTTCGGGGGAATGGGACGATGAAGTGATCTGTCACAATGATGCCGCTTTGTACAATATCGTGTTTAGAGACGAGGTTCCGGTAGCGCTGATCGATTTTGATCTGGCTGCACAAGGCCCACGAATCTGGGACATGGTTTATATGCTGTACACTTCAGTCCCGCTAGCAAGCTTTGCAATAAATTACACTACAGGGACATCGATACCTTATCGATCGGAATTACATGCTGCGGATCGTACTCACAGAATATCGCTGTTCTTTAAGTCTTATGGTATAGCTCCGCCTCCCAACATGAAAGAGTGGATTATAAGACGCATTAAGGCATTATGCGATACACTTACAACCGGTGCGGCACAAGGCAACAAGGCTTACCAGAAAATGATCGATGAAGGGCATGTGGCTCATTACGAAAAAGAGATTCAATTCCTGCAGGCACACTTTGAAGAGTGGTACCGATGAAGGGTACCGCTTTGAAGAGTGCCTGTTTTTTTCATATCCTATCTCCCCAAGGGTTGTTAAGTATAATCGAAAAAAATATTTGTAACGCCTTGAAAAAAAGCATTGAATTGTAAGCGCTTGTATGGTAACTTATGTACATAAAAACGTTTTTATTGCAAAGGAAGAATAGTTATATGGGTAAGGTAACGATTAAGGATGTGGCAAGAGAAGCCGGAGTCTCTATTTCAACGGTTTCAAATGCTTTGAATGATGTAGATGTATTGAACCCGGAGACCAAATCACATGTGCTGAAGGTGGCGGAGCGATTAAACTATGTACCCAACCTGAACGGGAAGCTGTTGAAGTCGGGGAAGACCAATATGCTGGGCTTCTTTACAACAAGCGTGTCAGGGCCTTACTTCTACACACTGGTTGAGTCGATGTCACGTGAATGTGACCGTCTGGGTTATGGATTGAACGTGTTTGTTACGAAGGATAAGCAGGTCATTATGAGCAATATAATGGGCGGCCGAGTGGATGGCGTCATTATCTTTGAAGAGCTGAAGATCGACGATAAAGACATCGCCGCCATGGAGAAAGACAAGATCAAGGCTGTATTCCTGGACCGTGAGGTTCAGAACGAGACGATGGGCAGCATCATATTCGACTCTTACGTAGCCGGTTATGAGGCAACCAAATACCTGATCAGCCTGGGTCATAAGAAAATTGCGTATATTTCCGGCGTGGATACGATGTTTGACAGCGTTCAGCGGAAAGAGGGATATTTGGCTGCACTGCGAGAGTGCCAGTTCCCGATCGATGGCGACTACATACTGCAAGGTTATTTTGAGGAGGAAGGCTCCTATTCTGCTGTAAAATCGCTTCTTCATCTCCATCCCGGCAAAGTGCCGGATGCTTTCCTTGCCGGTAACGACGTGAGTGCCATTGGCTGCATCAAGGCGCTGAAGTCCCTTGGTTACGAGGTTCCGCAGGATATCAGCGTTGTGGGCTTTGATGATATCGATATCGCGCAGTATTTTACCCCGCCTCTCTCGACCGTACGCAATCAGATTGCCAGACAAGGCATTCTGGTCGTGGATCATCTGGTTCGCATGATTCAGAAGAAAGAGAAGGGCAAGATTCAGAAACTGCCAGGGGAACTGGTCGTTCGCGGTTCCAGTCACGTGAAGATGAATCGGAACGAATCGGTTTAAGTGAAGAAACGGAATTTTTTGTATCTGTTTTTTTAAAAATGATCATCATGTCATGGTGGTTTTTTCGCCAAAAATAAAAACGTTTTTATTAGCGCTGATTATCTTATCGATTTTATGATCAAAGGAGGCTAAGCAGGTGAGCAAAACAGCTGCAGTTCAGTCAACTGGCACGGGTACGGTTCAGCCAACCGGGAAGAAGCCGATGGGGCAGAGGATCAAGGAATTCTTCATTGATTTCAGGCGGCAATGGGAGCTTCAGTCGATGATTATTCCCGGCGTTATTTTTATGTTTATTTTTTGCTACATTCCGATTTACGGTTTGACAATTGCTTTTAAAAATTACACCGTGATCGATACGCTGGATTCTGCTCCATGGGTTGGCTTCGATAATTTCAAAATTATTTTATCGGATAAGTATTTTTGGGACTCCGTGGTCAATACGCTGGGCATCAGCTTCCTGAAGCTGGCGATCGGTTTTGTCATTCCGATTATTCTGGCCATTATGATTTACGAGGTGGGCATGGGGCGATTCAAGAAATTCGTCCAAACGATCTCCTATCTGCCTCACTTCTTGTCCTGGATCGTATTGGGCGGCATGCTCATTACCTGGTTCTCGACATCCGGACTATTCAACGAAATTTTGTTGAGTCTCGGGTTAATCTCGCAGCCGCAAAATATTCTGCTCGACCCGAGCAAGTATTGGTGGATCGCAACGTTATCGGATATATGGAAGGAAGCCGGGTGGGGAACGATTCTGTACTTGGCGATCATGGCCAAGATTGATCCTACCTATTACGAGGCTGCCAAGATTGATGGGGCCAGTCGGCTAAGACAAATCTGGAACATCACCCTGCCGAACATGAAGATGATCATCAGCTTGAATTTAATCCTTACTGTAAGCGGTTTATTGGGATCGAATCTGGATCAAACCCTGGTACTCATGAATTCGCAGAACCGGGAAAAGGCCGAAGTCATTAACTCGTACGTATACCGGATGGGTATGACACAAGGCGATTTCTCTTATGCCACCGCCGTTGGTTTGGGTGTATCCATCATATCTGTCATTCTGCTCGTTACGGCTAATAAGGTGACCAGTAAATTGAATGATAATCAATCCGTTCTATAGGTCATGCAGAAGGAGGTAATACGGTGAATTTGAAAGCAGCAAAAGGGGATCTCGACAGCAAGATCTTTGATACGATCAATATCATTTTACTGGTTACGTTTACTATCATCATTGTCGTTCCGCTGTGGAACGTGGTTGTTTCATCCTTCAGCTCGGGCAGGTCGCTGGCCGAGGGCGGGTTCATCTTCTGGCCTACGGAATTCTCTCTTGAGAATTATCAGGCCGTGTTCCGGGATGCCAGCATATGGAATGCCTTTTTCATCTCGGTTGCCAAAACCGTAATCGGGGTCATCACGCACGTGTTCTTCTGTGCCATGGTGGGTTATGGCTTGAGCAAAAAATACGTCCGCGGCCGTAAATTCTACGTGTCGATGGGTGTCGTCACCATGTTTTTCTCGGGCGGCATGATTCCGACGTACTTGTTGATGAAGGATTTGGGGCTGCTAAACAGCTTCTGGGTTTATATCATTCCAGCTCTGTTGAGTTTTTACGATGTTATCATTCTGATGAACTTCTTCCGCAACGTACCGGATTCGCTGGAGGAATCGGCGAAGATCGACGGCGGGGGTGACTGGAGAATTTTCCTGAGCATCTTCATTCCTCTCTCCATGCCAGCTATGGCGACCATTGCGTTGTTTAACGGGGTCGGACAGTGGAATGATTTCATGACCACCAAATTGTACATCACGGATCAGTCGCTATATCCATTACAGATGATGCTGTATGAGATTATTGTGCAGTCCCAGACCCAATCGATGCAAAATATCGGTTCGGTTGCGATCCAGACGACCACCAAAGGGGTCCAACTAGCAACAATTGTCGTGACAACGCTGCCAATTGTTGTGATGTATCCAATATTACAGAGATATTTTATCTCCGGCATGATGCTGGGGGCAGTTAAAGAGTAGAGCTGCTGCTCTTAGGGGAGTGGAACAGAAGCACACCTGGACAGGTTAGGGTCTAACAAGAAAGCGCTTTTATTTAAAGGGAGGGTTACAGGATGTTGAAGAACAAAGCTTTGGGCAAGAAGGGACTCACGCTGATCACCGCATTGATGGCTGTTGTATTGGTTGTTAGCGGATGCGGCGGATCTGGCGGCAATTCCGGCTCCAAGAAGGAAAACTGGGTTTCGATCGAGGATCGTTATACACCGGACGCAGAGACCCCGGCTTGGCAGCTGGATAAAAAAGAGGAGACAACCGAGCTCACTTGGTACGTGAATGCAGACTGGTGGAACACGGACTTTGGCAAGGACGTTGTAACTAAAAAAATCAAGGAAGATCTGAACATCAACATCAAATTCATTACGGGTGACGACACCAAATTAAATACGTTTTTTGCAGGCGGAGAAATGCCGGATCTGATCACAACGTTTGACTCCAACTCCCCAGTTGTCCAGAAGGCGGCCACATGGGCGCTGCCGTTAAATGATCTTGCCGAGAAATATGATCCTTATTTCAATAAAGTAGCAGCACAGGATACGATCAACTGGTTCCAGTTGAAGGACGGCAAAACGTACGGATATCCGAACTATTCCAATACGCAGGAGGATTATGACAGCGGTAACATTCCTGCCAAAACGGCATTTATCATCCGCAAGGACGTATATGAGGCTATAGGGAAGCCGGCTATGGGAACGCCGGAAGAATTCCGGGCTGCTCTCGCGGACATCAAGAAGCAGTTCCCTGCTCTGATTCCACTGGGCTTTAACTCCATCGGTGAAGGCACCGGCTCGCTTGGCGACGTGCTGCAGGATTTCATCGGCGTGCCGCTCGAAGACGAGAACGGCGGTTTCTATAACCGTAACCTGGATGAAGACTATCTGACTTGGGTGAAGGCATTCAATACCGTATATCGTGACGGAGCGATCAGCGATGACAGCTTTGCCGATGACGGAACAGCTTTTGAAGAGAAGGTCAAAGCAGGCAAATACGCAACGATGATGCTGGACGGCACGCCGCAGCAGGGTGGTAACCTGCAGAGCTTCTACAGCAACAACAAAGGCAGTGAGTACATCGCGATTGACGGACCGCAAAGCACGGTCGGACATGCGCCGACCCTGAACCAATCCGGTATCACCGGCTGGATGATCAGCTTTATTACCAAAGAGAATGCAGATCCTGCCAAATCCATTCAGCTCTTCACGTATTTGTTAAGCGAAGAAGGACAAATGCTGATGAACTATGGGATTGAAGGCGAGACCTATCAGGTGAATGCAGATGGAACAGTAGAGTTCCTTCCTGAGGTGAAGGATCTTCAGATGAACAATTCGGATACGTTCAAGAAGGACTACCGTATGGGCGAATTCATGTTCTTCGGTCATGACCGCCACAAAGCGCTGAGCGGGGATGCATTCCCGGATGCCATCAAGCAGATGCAGGAATGGGGCAAAGGGAAGCTCGTACCGCACTTTATTTTGGAGAATATCAACCCGGACCAAGGAACACCGGAAGCACGCTCCCTGACGGCCATCAATACGAAATGGAACTCAACTCTCGTCAGTATGATCCGTTCGAAGGATGATGCAGCATTCGATAGCCTTTTGAACGAATACAAAAAGTTCCTGGACGATAACAACTGGGATAAAATCACCGAAGTCCGCAACGAGAAGATGAAAGCGAACAAAGAAAAGCTGGGGCTGAAATAAGTAAATCTCTTGCTGGGAGAGCTCCTTTCTTGATAGGAAGGGGCTTTCTCTATGTCAGCGGTTCAGAGTAAAGCCATGGGATAGGAAATATAAACAGAACACTGGAGGGAAACAACATGTCGAACATCACAATCTACCAGTCAAACGGTGAAGAGCAATTATTCGTTAAGAAAACCAAGGAGCAGCTGGCGCCCGTATCCCCGGAGGCACAGCAGCACACAATTGTTATCGATGAGGAGCAGACGTTTCAGGAGATGGATGGCTTTGGAGCGTCCTTTACGGATTCCGCTGCTTATCTGATTCATCAAGTGCTGGAGACCGAGCAGCGTTCGGAGCTCATGACACAATTGTTCGATGCCAACGAAGGGATCGGTCTGTCGGTACTGCGGCAACCGATGGGCGCGTCTGATTACGCTCGGGATTTCTATAGTTATAATGATCTGCCGGAAGGTCAATCCGATGAGGAACTGAAGCAGTTCTCCATCGCACACGATGAGGATGATATGATTCCACTGCTGCAGGAAGCGCTGCGATTGAATCCCGATGTGAAGCTGATGGGCTCGCCTTGGAGTCCCCCAGGCTGGATGAAGACGAGCGGCTCGATGATTGGCGGAGAGCTGAAGCCGGAATATTATTCGGTGTATGCAAATTATTTTGTGCGCTATATTCAGGGATATGCTTCACACGGTCTCCCGATTTATGCCGTTACCCCCCAAAATGAGGCGCTGTATTCACCCGGGCACTATCCGGGCATGATCATGCTGCCTGAAGCGCAAAGCGAATTCATCAAGAATCACTTGAAGCCGCAATTCGTGAAGAACCGGATCAACACAAAAATCCTCTGTTATGATCATAACTGGGATAAGCCGGATTACCCGATGACGGTGTTCAAGCAAGCGGAAGATGCAGTGGATGGTGTTGCCTGGCACTGGTATGGCGGCAAGCCGTCGGCCCAATCGGACGTATTCGAAGCTTTCCCTGGCAAAGAGGTGCATTTTACGGAAGGGTCGGGCGGGGAGTGGATTCCGCCGTTTGAGCAGGCCTTCTCCAATGTAATGCGGACGGGTATTGAGATTCTGCGCAATCATAGTAAGTCCTATGTGCTGTGGAATATGGCCTTGGACGAGAAGAATGGTCCTACCGTACCTGGCTTTGGCAAAAGCACCTGCCGCGGCATCGTGACCGTTAATCAGCAGACAAAGGAGCTAACGTATACGCTGGACTATTATGCGCTGGCACATTTCAGCAAATGTGTCCGTCCGAAAGCGCTGCGTGTTGCTTCCACCAGCAATGATCTGATCCGCTCTGTTGCCTTCAAGAATACGGATGGTTCAATCGCAGCCGTATTGTTCAACGACAGCGAGGCACCAGAGAGCGTGGCGATCCAGCTGCGCGGGGAAGAGGCATTGCAGCTGGAGATGCCGGCCAAGAGCGCTCTGACTGTCATGCTGGCGAACAGCTAGTGAACGAACAGAGTCGAGATTAGCGGTCGGCTCCATATTCGTACGGAACTATAAAAACAGCCGCCGGGATGTCCTCGGCAGCCTGGAGCCTGGAACCTTGTGTTCCAGGCTTTTTTGTGATGAGCATGAACTTATTTTAACAAAAAGAAAAATACAGAAAAAAGAAGCAGGGTGCCTAATAGGATCAGCGTGGCTTTATGCTGGTTCGTATTGCGGAGGTACTTCCATTCCATATACGCGCGAAGGGCCAGAGCAATAATCAGGGAGACGAGAAACATCCGCTGAATAGCTGCCGCCGTGATTATGTCCAAGAAGCCGATGATTGCAATTCCGATAATCACGATGAAGAAGATCACGCTTCCGCGGAAATAATATGAGGCTCCGGCGGTATCGTACATTTTTTTGAACTTGCTTTCTTCTTTGTCAACGATAATGAAGTTCAATAACGTTTGCATGACGCCGAGGACCGCACCTACAAAGATGATAAACACCCATTATTCCTCCTCACCGATCATTGTAGCCTGTAAGTCCGAACACATAAGACTCCAGTAAACCCTTCAGTTGATTGAATGACTCGGGTCTTGCGCTGTATTTATATTTTTCGTTTGGCATTTTGAAATGCATTCGCAAGAGCCCCGCGGTTTTGAGCAGGGACAGGTGATAGTGGAGATTGCTCTTGGAGAGCTTGGTCTTCTGCTGCAATTCGGTAAATGTGACCGGTCCGTTAGCCAAAATGTGCAGCAGCGTCAGCCTCTTCTCGTCAGCCAATCCCTTGGTCATGCGCAGCAGCTGATTGGTTGGTGTATCCTCGTCAATCTGCTCATCGTCTACGGCATAACTAACGATGAGTTGATTGCTCACAAAGTCCAGCCGGTTCAGCGGCTTGATGTGATAGGTGGGGATGAGAAGCAGGCCGTTGTATTCGTCTGAGGAATCCAGCACAATGCCGCTCGTTGCTTCATCAATCAGATCGATGTATGAAAGTTGTGGCTTCAATTGTTCCATACGTGCGGCGGAGCGCCCCAGTAATTCATGAATCTCAGGCGGGATGGTATAGGCCTGTTGCCACTCTAACATGATCTCATGGCTAAGATCACGGAACGTTTTAAGCCCCATGGGTATTCCATCCTCAAGATAAGGCGCCAAGAGCTCATACAACTGACCTTCGCCTAAGCTTTTGAACCAGCTGAGAAACCGCTCGACGTTGTCTTTTTCCGGGCTGTCGACAATGATCAGATGCAGATAAGCAATGGTTTCGTACAGGTTCATCTCTTCCAGCTTCTTCTTAAAAGATGCAGGCAGCTTCTTCTCAATTTCCTTCCTCCATTTATTGCCGAGATCGTGCAGTTGATTTTTATTGTCTGTATATGCGAACAAGCTGGTTACCAGCTCGTGAACAGGCGAATAGTCAATTCTGATTAAGGTCATGGTCATTCTCCTTCAAGGGCTCATCTATCCGTTTTTAGGATACCACAACCTGGGAAAAATAAATATTGAACTTATTATTGGTTCGTATATAATTGAACTAAATTAATTAGTTCAAAAAAATATGAACTTATGGGCAGGGAAAGGAGAGAGGTGGGGATGAACAATTGATTTGTTGTGGATTACCTCATACGGCAGCAGCAGATGGAGCGGGATCAGGAGGCTGGAGAGGCTTGGAAATACAGGCAAGTCCGAGGCTTGATCTCGATAACCCGAATGGGGTGCTTTATTCCTGACACTGCGGTCCACTTTCGTCCAGTCGGACACAGGTTCCATTATTCGCTGAAAACCTCTCTATTTTCCTATCCACTCGGACACAGGTTCCGTTATTCGCTAAAAACCACTCTATTTTCCTGTCCACTCGGACACAGGTTCCGTTAATGTGCCAGAATCGAGGATTAATTATCGAAAATCCTGAAATAACGGATCTCTTGTCCTCATAATGTTACAAACCAACAGAAAACAGCAAAATAGCGGAACCACGGTCCTCAAAGACCGGCCAATCAACTCCTGAACTACGCCATGTAAGGCCATTTCGACCGATCAGTAAGCGGGCCTGAGTTCAACCTTAAAGGGGTGATAAGGAAGAATGGATCGACCTATGACGAAATGGAGCTGATATCGATGGACTTTCTTTCTAGGGATCGTTTAAGCGAATGCACCATGCAGACACCTCCGGAATTGGCTATTGGTAGCGAGGATCCAGGCGATGCTCTGCTGTCCGCTGTGCTTGCATTGCCTGAAACCTTGAGACAGCCGATGTATTTGTATTACTATGAGAAATTCAACACCTTGGAAATAGCGGAAGTCCTTCAGATTGAGCCTGTCAATGTACGGAATCGCATGAGCAGAGCCCGCAAGAAATTGAATATCATGCTGGGCAAGAAAGTGGGGGCGCTGCGGGACGGTAGACGAAAGTAAGAAAGGCCTCGCCTCCTTCCTCTTGACTTCTTGAGTTAGGATCGGGTATTATCTCCAATAACTTGAATAAATCAAGCAAAAGCAATGAAGAGAAAGAGTACCTTGGCGACGTCTTTGAACAGAGAGCCCCGGCTGGTGAAAAGGGGTAAGGAAAGAACCTTGGGAACATGGTCTCTGAGCTGTGCACCGAAACCCGTAAGCGGGTTGTAGGCTGTGCCGGAACCCGCATCCGTTAACATGCTAGGGTATACCCGCGATGATTCGCGCCGTACCCGAAGAGGTGAGTGCCGCGAGGCATGAATGAAATTGGGTGGTACCACGTGAGCGACAAGCTCTCGTCCCTTTGGGATGAGGGCTTTTTTTGTTGTCCATAAAAAGGAGGATGAACGATATGACAAACATTTTTATCGGCGGTGCCTGGCCTTATGCCAACGGTTCCTTACATTTGGGGAGGCTCGCAAGCTTACTGCCCGGTGACGTGTTAGCGCGTTATTTCCGCGCAAAGGGAGAGCAGGTGTTGTATGTGTCCGGCAGCGATTGCCATGGTACGCCGGTGGCGGTGCAGGCGATTCAAGAGGGGGTAACGCCTCGGGATATTGCGGATCGGTATCATGGAGAGTTTGCGAAATGCTTCGAACAGCTGGGTTTTTCCTACGATTTGTATACGCGAACCGATCAGGAATTTCATCATGGCGTGGTTCAGGAGCTGTTTCTGAAGCTGCTGGATAACGGCCATCTGTATCGGAAAACGATCCAGCAGACGTATTGCGAGACCGATCGGCGGTTTCTGCCGGACCGTTATGTGGAAGGAGACTGTCCGGTATGCGGCAGCAGGGCTCGCGGTGACCAGTGCGACGTCTGTTCAACCCTACTGGATCCGTCGGATCTGAGTAACAGAGCCTGCAAAATCTGCGGCAACCCGCCAGTAGAACGGCCAACCGAGCATTATTATGTTTCGCTGTCGCATTTTCAAGGAGAGCTCACCGATGACCTGAATAACGCCAAGGGCTGGCGGGAGAATGCGATCCAGCTGACTCGAAGATATCTGGAGGAAGGGCTTGTGGACCGGGCGGCGACGAGGGATCTCACTTGGGGAGTGGATGTACCCGTCCCTGGCTTCGAGGATAAGAAAATCTATGTATGGATTGAGGCGGTAAGCGGCTATCTATCCGCCAGCAAGCAGTGGGCCGCGGAAACGGGCGGCGATTGGGAGTCCTTTTGGCTGAAAGAGAGGGAGGATATAACAGCTTATTATGTTCATGGGAAAGACAATATCCCGTTTCACACATTGATCTGGCCAGCGCTGCTTAAGGGTGCCGGAGGACTGCATGTGCCGGATCGGATCATTTCCTGTGAGTACATGACGCTGGAAGGGAAGAAGTTCTCGACCAGTCGGAACTGGGCGATCTGGGTACCGGATTTGCTGAGTCGCTATCAGCCGGATTCGATTCGCTACTTCCTCATTGCGAACGGTCCCGAGAAGCGGGATACCGATTTTTCCTGGCGGGAGTTCATTCATAGCCATAATGGCGAGCTGCTTGGAGCTTTTGGGAATCTCGTGAATCGAACTTTGGTGTTTGTGAACAAATCGTTTGACGGGAAGGTACCCGAAGGGCGCATAACTGAAGAGTGGCAGAGACGTATGGAGTCATTGTACCGGGAGGCCGGAACGCTCATCGAAGAGGGGCGATTGAAGGAGACGCTGGAATTAATTTTTAGTACGGTACGTCATGCGAACAAATATTTTGATGAGCGCAAGCCATGGATTCAGGTCAAGGAGGATCGCGAAGCTTGCGGGGATACCCTCTTCACCTGTGTTCAGATCATCGCTAACCTGACGAATCTTCTGCAGCCGTTTATCCCGTTTTCCTGTGACAAAATAAGAGGCTTTCTCTCGTTGAAGCCAGCAGCGTGGAACTGGTGCAATGTTCCGGCTGGCGAGCCCCTCCATCACGTGGAGCTCTTGTTTGAACGTATCGATACAAGCCGGATTGAGGAGGAGACCCGCAGGCTGGAGGGGTTGTCCTTCTGAGGAGGGCGGAAGAGTTCCGCCTCCTTAAATCTTGAAGGAAGGTTGAGGCAGATGGAGTTGGCAGGACGGGGTGCTGAATCCGTTGAGTGTGTGCTTCGTACGGCGAGTCTAGGGATTATGTGCTTAGTATGATGACTTTAGGGTATTTTGTGTTCCGTGCGATGACTTGGGGGATTTATGTACTTTGTAACTTTGTAGGATGACCCTTGGGGGTTTGTACTCTGTACGATGACCTTAGGATTTATGTACTCTGCAATGACTCTAGCAGTTGGATGTGCTCTGTACGATCGCCCTAAGAGCTAATGTGCCCTTTATGAGGACCTTAGGGTTTATATGCTCTGTATGACTTAGGGTGTATGTGCTCTGTACAATGCCTTATGGGTTATGTACTTTCTACGAGACCCTAGGTGTTAATGCATCTTGCGCCAAGACCTTGGGGAAAAACAGGGCTTCATCAAGGGAGCACGGGTATCATTTACGATCAAGTATGGATTGGCCGCTTTTAGAGGACCGTGGTTCCGCTATTTTGTTGTTTTTTGCTGATTTGTAACGATATGAGGACAAGAGATCCGTTATTTCACAATTTTCGGGGTATTTATCCGTGATTTGAGCAAATAACGGAACCTGAGTCCGAGTGGACTCGCAAATAGAGTGGTTTTGAGCAAATAACGGAACCTGAGTCCGAGTGGACTCGCAAATAGAGTGGTTTTGAGCAAATAACGGAACCTGTGTCCGAATGGACTCGCAAATAGAGTGGTTTTAAGCAAATAACGGCTCCTGTGTCCGAATGGACACGAAATAGCCTTGTTAACTTAACCTCAATCATCCACGGATTCAGCAGGCGAAGCGGTCCTAGCCTGAACAGCTACATACGATAATTAGTTGTTTTCCAGGAAATTCTCACGAATTTCTAATTACAGAGTTTCTACACCATAGATGGAACCTTATATGGGGACTTGACGGGGAACGCAGACAATGGATAATGATGAAGGATGTATTTTTAGAGTCCATATAGAGCAAAACGATAACAAACAAGGACAACATACGAGGAGTGCACGAATGACAGAGAGAATTTGGTGGAAAGAGGCCGTAGCGTATCAGATCTACCCTCGAAGTTTTATGGACAGCAATGGCGATGGCATCGGAGATTTGCAAGGTATTATATCGAAGCTGGATTACTTGAAGGAGCTCGGCATCGATGTCATCTGGATTTGCCCGATATACAAATCGCCGAACGACGATAACGGTTACGACATTTCCGATTATCAGGACATCATGGAGGAGTTTGGAACGATTCAGGATTTTGATCAGCTGCTCCAAGAGGTTCATAATCGGGGCATGAAACTGATCATGGACCTGGTGATCAACCATACCTCCGATGAGCATCCATGGTTTATCGAATCGCGTTCGAGCAAGAGCAATCCCAAGCGTGATTATTATATATGGACGGATGCCAAGAACGGCGAGGAGCCAAACAACTGGGAGAGCATCTTCGGTGGTTCCGTGTGGGAATATGATGAACCGACGGAACAGTACTACATGCACATTTTCTCCCGCAAACAGCCGGACCTGAATTGGGAAAATCCGAACGTGCGCCGGGAACTGTACGATATGATCAACTGGTGGCTGGATAAAGGTATCGATGGCTTCCGGATTGATGCGATCTCCCACATCAAGAAGGTACCGGGATTCCCCGATATGCCAAATAAATACAAGCTGAGATATGTGCCTTCCATGGACGGACATATGAACCGGGAAGGCATTCATATGTTCCTGAACGAGCTGAAGCAAGAAACGTTTGATCGGTATGACATTATGACGGTGGGCGAAGCGAACGGCGTCAGCGTTCAGGATGCGGACCTGTGGGTAGGAGAGTCCAGCGGCAAATTTAACATGATTTTTCAATTTGAGCACATGGGACTTTGGAGCAAGAGTGTTACCGGGGGCGCAGACATTTATGCGCTTAAGAAAACCCTGACCCGCTGGCAAAAAGGCCTTGAAGGCGTAGGCTGGAACGCTCTCTTCATGGAGAATCACGACCAGCCGCGGTCGGTATCCACATGGGGCAATGACGGCGCGTATTGGGATGCATCCGCCAAGGCGCTGGCTACGATGTATTTCTTCATGCAGGGGACTCCGTTTATCTATCAAGGCCAGGAAATCGGAATGACAAACGTGCAGTTTGAATCCATTGAGGACTACAATGATGTGGCAATCAAGAATCTGTACCGCATCGAATCCGAGAACGGCAAGAGTCATGACGAGATCATGAGGATCATCTGGAAGAATGGACGGGATAATTCCCGAACACCGATGCAGTGGAATGACGGGGAGCAGGCAGGATTCACGAGCGGTACCCCGTGGCTGAAGGTAAATCCGAATTACAAGGAGATCCATGTCGAGAAGGCACGGAAAGATCCGAATTCCATCTATCACTACTATAAAAAAATGATTGAAATTCGCAAGGCGCATCCTGCATTGGTATACGGCTCCTATGAGCTTCTGTTGAAGAATCATAAGCGGATCTATGCGTACACCCGAACGCTGGAAGACGAGCAATTGCTGATCATCACGAACCTGACGGCAGATGAAACGGTATTCCATCTGTCGAAGGATATCAAGTATCGTGAATTCGAGCTGTTGATTTCCAACATGGAGGTCGGCAAGGAGAAGAGCGTCCGCACGCTGCCGCTGAAGCCGTATGAAGCGAGGGTTTATCGGTTGAAACGCTAGTACTACAGAAGAGGAGCCCCAGCGGGAATGCTGCGGGCTCCTCTTAGTTCATCCATCGGTATACGTTAGTTACTTCACCGGATTAGCTGTCTGTTTCATGAATCCAAGCCGTCAATATGGCCTCAAAAAGCTCAGGCTCCTCGAACATCGGATTATGGCCGCTTTTTTCAAAAATGACCTTCTTCACGTTCTCTTGCGACCCGTCGACAGTATCCCATAGCGATACGGGGCCGACCAAGTAGTCGTAACGCCCAAGACCGAGGAACACCGGCTTGGTGAAGCCTTTCAGTGATTCGATCAGATTGAGCTGCGCGAAAGCCTCTCCCCATAAATGATCCATAACGGGCATGTTCGTGAAAACTCCATCCCACATCGATGCCGCATCAAAGGCATAGTTATAGAAGCTGTGGGCTCCCATCCGGATGCACATATGAACAAAGCGCCGCTCGGGCTCCCTCTGAATATCACCTTCCAGCAGGGCCATATCACCTTCAAACTGCCGCTTCCGGGCAGGACTTGCCGTTTCGTTGAAGCCATCCAAACTCTGCTGCTGTCGTTCCAGGCTGTTGGTCGGCGCAGCATTCAGCAGAATGACCTTCCGGACAGACTCCGGATATTGGGCGGCATACTCCAAGGCCATGAAGGCGTGCCCCGAATGCCCTAATATGATAAAATCCTCCAGTCCCAGCGTTTGTCTTGCCGTTTCGATATCATCCAGAACCTGATCCAGTGTATAGTCTTCCGGTTCCAGTGCTCGAGGGGGCTTCACAAATCCTCTGTGATCCAGGAAAATCAATTGAAATTGGGTATAGAGCAACTCCGAAAATAAGCGGGGATAGTAAATGCTGCTTCCCACCACCAATATGGGCATGCCCCTTCCATGAATGGAAACATTCAAAGCAAATCCGTCGCTCATGATCGTACGCTGTGTGTGCATGTGTATCGTCCTCTTTTCATATTTTGTTTAATCGCAACATCCCCTTTCCTGTTCGGATTCCATTACATTCTCCATAGAACGTTCCAACATTCTATATCACCTCGATTAGCGTTCGTTCAAGTCAGTATATCACAGGCGCGTAAAGCCGGTTTGCGGGAGCTTACTACATTACTACAGACTGGGAAAAAAGGGGGTGCGAAACCGATCTCCTGCGTTTCTTTTATTCAGCAATGTCACCGATCGTCAGGGTAAGCTCAGGATAATCCGCGTCAATCGCCTTCTTCCGCTCCATGATGTGGTTCATTTCAAAGGCGGAGCCGAATAATTCGGGCTCGGGTTTGAAAGTCACACTGGTGCCAGTGTCTTGAGTCAAACCAACTGTCAAAAGTCCGGTTTGCGGAATGCCGTGGCGGTACTCTTGCCGATACACCTTGCCGTCACGACGAATCTCTACGGCCAGCCGCTGAGAGAGGGCGTTGACGACGGCGATGCTGATGCCTTTTTCCGCGCCAGGGACGAGGAAGTGTGCGCTTGAATTCAAGCGGTGGACATCGGTCAGAATCGATTGGACGGCAGGAATGCTGGAATTCGGAAGGGCCTGCACGGGAATGCCTCTGCCGTTATCGGTCACCGTTACGCTGCCATCCCCATGCAGGAAGATGCCAATCTGATTGCCGTACCCGTTCGTATGCTCCAATATCGAATTCTCCACCACCGCCCAGAGCAGCTGATGAATATCGAAATTCTGCGAGGTTCCGAAATACATCCCCGCATGATTGCGGGTTTCTGTCATTTCCAGATAATCGCTCGTATCAAGAAGATCGCCCGCCGCAGACAGCAGCAGCAGGAACGGCAGGCTCCGGTGCTTGGGCAGAGCGTAGCGTCCACCGTGCTCTTGCACGAGTAAATCCGCGCCGAGAAGCGCCTTGAGGTGATGATACAGCTGGCCGGTCGTCCCCATGTTCAAGCGTTCCACCAGCTCGGAGCCGGTCAAGGGCTCTGTCATGACGGCCTTTAAAATATCGAGGCGCTGCTTATTGCCCAGGGCTGCGAGGATTTTGGCTGCCTTCTCGGTGTTCATGTCCAGCAATTGCTCCATTCGGCGTTCCTGGGGCTCCCACCGGAGTCCATCGCCGTTCAGGTGCACCTGTCCGGAGTAAAAGACGGAGCCGGGTTCATGGTTCGAGACATGTATGTTGGATGCTGAAGTGATTTCTTGGGGCTGCTGGTTTGATGCGGAAGCTGGTTTTCGTTCCACCAGAGCTTGGTATACAAGCTGCTGCAGCTCCGCCATTTGTTTCTGTAAGACATCCATTTCATGGAGCAGGTCGCGTGTCATAGGAGTCATCAACCTCACTTATCGTAAAATTATGTTATTACGTAATTATTATATTACGTAATAACATAGATGTAAATCCACTTTAAGGAAATTTCCATTCGTATGAGTGAAAGGAAAGATTGTTCGGGGTTTTGGGAAGGGCAAATGCTTCTGCTGGGGGGAACTGTAACCAGCGGTAAAGGCTGGATAGGATGCGTTGCTCTGGCGGTTTGGTGACCAGGAGATCCCCATATACAAAAACAAAGACCACGCCTGCCATATGGGGGCGTGGTCTTAAATTATATAGAAATTCTAGGTCGGCTCTGGGCCTCCTGTTACTTCGGGATTGGCCTCCAGAATCCCCTCCGTGATGTTCCAAAGCGTGGGTAGGAAGCGAATGACTTCGTCTGCCCGCTTTTGCAGGTCTGCCGTGGATGTAATGCCAAGATCCGCAAGTATGGCGTCAAAGGCCGGGGCGTATTCCCGTTGAAACTCAGGAGGTCCATCAGCTTCCAAAATGTTGTGGCAGCGTGCAAAGGTGGCGACCATCCAGAAAACAGCCTCTCGATGGCTGCCGTTCAGGATCAGCTCGCGGCTGCCTTCAATGGCAATCGGTCTTGCGTCCACGGTAATATCGCTGCTGAAGAAGAAAGTTGTCTTCGCAATCGCGGCAGCGGCGTCGAAGGTTCGAGAGAGTCCATTGAGATGATTCATCGCTTGCTCGGCCGTCATGTCCTTACAGCCCAGCAGTCTTAACAACTCTTCGTAGATTTCCTCTCGGCCGTATTCCTTAAGCACATCGCGGGCTGCCGCATAACGCAGTCTGACGGTTGGGTTCCGAAGAGCGGCAACCAGCAGCAAGTGGGTCGTAACGCCGGTAGGGAAGAGCCAGGAGGTAACCTGTCTATGCCAGGAGGCAGAAGGATCGATGGATCTGAGCCCGGTAATGATGCGTTCTCGCACATTCTCGCAGCGGCGGCTGACCCAGATCCGGTCCGCAAAATGCCGGGAAACCTCTGTCTGCAGCTTGCGGAGCTGACCGGTCGGATCGGACATCAGGGTGTCTACCCGAAAGCTGCCGGCCAGATGATAGGAGGTTAATACCTGCTCGGGCGAGGACAGGTCCCGCCAGGAAAGATAGGTGGCCTCAATCAAGGCGTCCTGGTAGACAAACTTCCCGAGCTTGAGAGGGGGTTCTGCGTCTTCAGTGACAACGACAACGTCGATGTCCGAGGACGGGGCCATCTCGGCATCATCCGGCTTCCCTACGGTGGAGCCGCTAAAATAGGCACCCATAAAGCCGGGCTCCCTGCTGGCATGCTGCAAGACCCAATCGGTGGCTGCTGCTCGTGCTGATCCCACGTTCATGTCCTACTTCCTCCTCTACCTGCATGAGTATCTAAGTAAAATAACAAAAATATCCTATTCTTCATTACATTATATGGGCTTTAAATCTAGAGTACAACCGCATGAGGCTTGATGGCTCTCGTTGTGCCGAGGGATTGGCGGCATTAGGGAAGAAGGGAACATGGTACGGGTGGAGGGATTCGAGAAGTTTGCGCTCATAAGCAGCATCGGTATATCCAACGTGAAATGCCAAAACGGACATTCCCATCATCGCTGAAGCTTCGGCGATGGAGAATGTCCGTTTTGATGTTTATTCTATTCATCCGCAATCACTAGCGTTGTACTGGTTTTTTTGAATTTTGGAATGAGGCTTGCATTGACGTTGGCATCTGTCACGATGGTATCAATTTTGTCGAGTGATGCGATAGAGATGGTAACGTCTTTGCCAAACTTGGTGCTGTCCGCCATAACAAACACCTCTTTGGACAGCTCGATCATTTTTTTACGAGTAATGGCTTCTTCCAGATTATAGTCGGAAATGCCTTTCTCGATGGTAATGCCGCTGCAGCAGATGAAGGCCTTCAGCACATTCAGCTCATGGAAGTTGAAGATGTATTCATACGCTACGACGGACTGTTCCTCGCGCCGGATTTTACCGCCAATCATAATCAGCTCTACATCGCTGTCCATCAGTTCAATCGCAACCGGAAGCGAATTCGTAACCACCGTCAGCTTCTTCTTATGCTTCACGTATTTGGCGATCTGATACGTGGTCGAGCCGCTGTCGATGTAGATACAATCGCCGTCATGGATGAATTCACTGCTTTTGCGGGCGATCCTGTCCTTCTCTTCCAGCTGGCTGACCATACGCTCATCCATGGAGGATTCGCCGAACCGGGACTCTACGAGTTTAACCCCGCCGTAAATCTTCTCAATCCGGCCTTGCTTGGTCAAAGTGTTCAGATCCCGGCGCAGTGTATCCACAGAGATATTCAGCTCTTCGGTTAGTTCCGTGATCTTTAATACTTTTCTAATCGTAAGCAGCTCTAGTATTTTCTTGTGCCTCTCCAGTGGAAACATTCGCCCTCACCCATTCAATTTGCATTAGTAGTTGACGCTCGCTTTCAAGTCTAGTTTACTCATTCGTGCCTTCATATTCAATAGATTTACCCATATTATTCGTAAGTTAGGCATGTGATACAGTTAAATATAGTCAACAATTAGTATTAATTTATGAATGATATATGCATAATTTACTTACATTTAACAGTTTGCATGATTCTTGTTTACATATGGTTTTTATACTGAGGATGTGTTCAAGGAGGTGAGCCGATTGTTGAAGCTTCAGCATATAAGCAAACAATTCGACGATAAAGTGGTTTTGGATGACATCAGCGTAGAAATCGGGACAGGTGAGATTGTGTCACTGCTTGGTCCGAGCGGCAGCGGAAAGACCACATTACTGAATATCATTTTGGGACTCACCCGGATGGACCAGGGAAGCATCGTGTTCCATGACCAGGATCTGAGCAGCGTACCTATGAAGAAGCGGGGTTTTAATATTGTTTTTCAGGATTATGCCTTATTCCCGAATTTGAATGCCTACGACAATATCGTATACGGGCTGCGGAATAAGAAGGGAACTGTGAGTGAGCAGGAGGTACAGGAATATATCGATTTTCTGGAACTGCAGCCCCACTTGAAGAAGCGGATCAGCGAACTGTCAGGGGGTCAGAAGCAGAGGGTGGCCCTGGCAAGAACACTTGTCACCAAGCCAAAAATTCTGCTGCTCGACGAACCGCTCAGTGCGCTGGATGGCGTCATTAAGGAGTCGATCAAGCAGCGTATCCAGTCGATTGCCAGAGAATTCAAACTCACCACGATCATTGTGACGCATGATCCGGAGGAGGCGCTGACGCTGTCCGATAAAATCCTGATTATTAACCAAGGGAAAATCGCCCAGTTCGGTACGCCACAGGAGATTGTTCATCATCCCCAGGATGATTTTGTGAAGCAGTTCATCATCAAGCAGCTGCATATCAAAAGGCAGAATATTTACAATCTGTTCGGTGAGCATTATGCCTAATGTGAAGCCGGAAATGCGGGTAATCTTCACCGTCATTCTGATCTTGTTCGCTGGGTTTCTGTTCCTGCCGTTGCTTATATTGCTGGTTCGTTCCTTCGAGTCCGATCAGGGATTTACCCTCGGTCACTATATGTCACTAGGCTCGAACCGGGAATTGATGACAGCGATCGGCAACAGTGTGAAGGTATCGGCGTTAACGGCGCTGATCACAACCATCCTGGGATTTATGCTGGCGTACTCCATTCATTGCACGAGGATATATCAGCCCCTCAAAGGGGTGTTAAAAACCGTCATCATCGTCCCGATGCTGCTTCCGACGATTACGTATGGGTTCGCCATTATGTATTCGTTTGGTAACCAGGGATTGATCACCCGGCTTGCCGGACGCAATTTGTTCGAAATCTACGGATTGAACGGATTACTCATCGGCTATGTCGTATACACGCTGCCTCCCGTATTCCTGCTGATCCATAACGCTTTTCAATACATTGATAAAAAGTTCATCATCGTATCCAAGTTAATGGGAGACGGAACGATGAGAAGTTTCATGAACACCATTCTGCGCCCTCTCGCGGGTGCGCTGGGCGGAGCTTTTGTACTTTCCTTTATTTTAAGTTTTACGGATTTCGGAATACCGGCTTCCGTTGGCGGTACCTATCCCGTCGTGGCAACGCAGCTGTATCAGGTGATGCTGGGCTCCATTCCGGACTTCAACCAAGGCGCTGTTATTGCGGTTCTGATGCTGATTCCGGCCGTGTTCGGCATCTGGCTGCTGAATTATCTGGAGAAATGGAATTTTCACTATGACAAGCTGTCGGATATCGAGCTGCCGCGGCACCGAGTGCGGGATATCGCATTCGGAGTTATTTCATCGGTGATCGTGCTTGGAATGCTCTCTATTTTTGCCGTGATGTTCATTGCACCATGGCTGAGCAGTTATCCCTATGACCTGACGTTTACGTTCAAGCATGTACGGGACGTGTTTCAATCGAGCGATTTGACGGGGGTATATCGCAACTCGCTCTGGGTCGCCCTCCTGACGGCTCTGTTCGGAACCCTGATGGCATACGGATCGGCATTGCTCAATGTCCGCACCTCGTTAAAAGCCCGATCGGCGGTAGATATGGTATCGATGATTACCAATACGGTACCCGGCATGGTGCTGGGGATCTCCTACCTGCTCCTCTTTAATGGAAGCAGCCTGAAGGGCACGTTTGTCATTATTGTCTTATGCAATATCGTGCATTTCTTTACGACGCCGTACTTAATGGCCAAGAACTCTCTGTCCAAAATGAATCCATCCTGGGAGACTACCGGGGAGCTGTTGGGCGACAGCTGGTTCAAGACCGTATATCGGGTGATCCTGCCGAACTCGGCCTCAACCGTCATCGAGATGTTTGGCTACTATTTCATCAACGCTATGGTGACGGTCAGCGGGATTATCTTTCTCGTATCGGCCCAGACGTCGCTTGTTGCCAGCAAGATCAAAGAGCTGCAGCATTTCGCCAAGTTTAATGAAATCTTCGTGCTGTCGATGCTGATCTTCTTCACGAATCTGATCATCAAGCTGGTGTGCGACGCATGGCAGCGGAGGACTTCCGTTCGACGCTGAGCTATTGCTGCAAGGGATGCATGTCCGCTGCGACGCCGGATCGTACTTCCGATCGCTGTTATCTTCAGATTTCTCTGATTGAATGAATCAACTGCAGAAATCCGAGGCGAACGCATACGCTTCTCCAGTACGATTCCGTCCTCTTTCGCTGGGTGACAGCACGAAGCACCAAGCAAGAAGCAAGAAGTACCGTGCCCAGAAGCATAATCTGCAATTCAATCAAAGATATGCGCAAGCGAGTTAGACCCATCATTTCACTTGATTTCTAAATATAACAACACAACAAGGAGTGGAGTTACTCATGATCAAAACGTTAAAAGGAATGCTGCTGTCATTAATCGCCATCAGCATGGTGTTTGCACTGGCTGCCTGCGGCAGCGGCAGCGCGGGGGAAGCGAAGAAGGTGGTCATCTACACGAACGGGGATGAAGAAGCCGTCGCCGCAATGGAAACCTCGTTGAAGAACGCGGGATATGACGGACAATATCTCGTGCAATCACTAGGCACTTCAGAGCTGGGAGGCAAGCTCATGGCCGAAGGGAACAAAATCGAGGCCGACTTGATCACGATGAGCTCGTACTTTATCGAGAGCTCGCAGAGCGAGCATTCCATGTTCAAGGACCTGGCTTTTGATACAGGCGCCGTTGACTCCTATCCGGCCTATTACACGCCGATTCTGGCGAATACCGGGTCCATCTTCGTCAATACGGAGGTGTTGAAGGAAAAAGGCTTGCCGATGCCAACCTCCATCACCGACCTGACCAAACCGGAATTCAGCGGACTCGTATCGATTCCGAACATCATGGATTCCTCCACCGGCTGGCTGCTGGTTCAGGCCATTATCAGCCAATACGGTGAAGACGCAGGCCGGCAGGTGCTCCATGATCTGATTGCCAATGTCGGACCGCATCTGGAAAGCTCGGGCTCGGGTCCGATCAAGAAGGTGCAGGCCGGCGAAGTGGCAGCCGGGTTTGGACTCCGCCATCAGGCTGTAGCGGCCAAAGCTGCCGGTGCACCGATTGATTACGTGGATCCGGTTGAAGGCAACTTCTCCCTGACCGAGTCGGTTGCGGTGGTGGACAAGGAGAATGCCACAACAGATTTGGCGATGAAAATGGCGGAAACCCTGATCAAGGACGCCAGAAAAGATCTGATTGTGAACTATCCGGTAGCCCTGTATGAGGGGGAGACTGTGGATGAGGTCAACAAACCAGCGTACGCCATGAAGTTCGAGAAACCATTGACGGTAGAGCTGTTGGAAGAGCACCAGCAATTTTTCAACGGATCTAAAGAATAGGCACCTTAGGAGCGATACGATATGAATAAATATAAACTTTTGACACCCGGCCCTTTGACGACAACCAGCTCGGTGAAGGAGGAGATGCTCCTTGACCGCTGTACATGGGATGACGAATATAAATCCATTACGCAAAAAATCAGATCACAGCTCCTGGCATTAGCCGGGGCGGATGCGGCACAATACACAGCTGTTCTGATGCAGGGAAGCGGAACGTTTGCCGTCGAATCCGTGATGACGTCAACCATATCGAAGGAAGATAAGGTGCTGATCGTGACCAATGGCGCCTATGGCGAGCGACTCGTGAAGATGGCGGAGTACATCGGACTGCATTACACGGAATACAAGTTGAATTACAATGAACAACCAAGCGAGAATGAGCTGCGGTCGAGACTTCAAAAGGATCTGCGAATTACGCATATTGCGATGGTGCATTGCGAGACAACAACGGGGATACTGAACCCGCTGGAGATGGTATCCAGGCTGTCCAAGGAGTATGGGAAAACCCTTATTATCGATGCCATGAGCAGCTTTGGCGGAATGGAGATTGACGTTCAGGGTCTTGGCATCGATTACCTGATCAGCAGTGCGAATAAATGCATTCAAGGCGTCCCGGGATTTGGATTCGTCATCGCCAAGCTGGAGAAGCTTGCGTTATGCGAGGGGATTGCACGCAGCCTGTCGCTGGATCTGTACGATCAGTGGAAGGGCATGGACAAGGATGGCAAATGGCGCTATACCTCACCGACGCATGTGGTGGCGGCATTCTCCAAAGCGCTGGATGAGCTGGATGCAGAAGGCGGCGTATCCGCCAGATTCAGACGCTACCGGAATAACAATCGCCTGCTGCGGGAGAAATTGGCCCGGATCGGCATTCATGCCTATATAACCGAAGACAAGCAATCACCAATTATCACAACGTTTCTGTTCCCTGGTGAAGGGTTTAGCTTTGGGCAATTTTACGCTTATATCAAAGAAAGAGGCTATGTCATATACCCGGGCAAACTGACCGACGTGGATACCTTCCGCATCGGGAATATCGGGGAAATCTATGAACAGGACATCGAGGAGTTATGCCGCATTATCGAAGAATATAGGGGAGTGATGGCACAATGAACAGAATCGAAGGCGTTATATTGGACTGGGCCGGAACGGCCGTTGATTTCGGATGTTTTGCACCTGTGAATGTGTTTGTCGATATTTTCAAGAATGCGGGTATTGAAGTGACAATGGACGAAGCGAGAGCACCGATGGGCATGCTGAAGATCGATCATATCCGTGCCATGCTGTCGATGCCGAGAGTATCGGCTCTATGGGAAGCGAAGTATGGAGAAGATTATCAAGAGCAGGATGTGCAGCGGCTGTATGCGGAGTTTGAGCCGGCCTTAATGGCTTCCTTATCCGAGTATACGGACCCGATTCCGGGTGTCATCGAGACGGTGGAAGCGTTGAAGTCACAAGGGCTGAAGATTGGCTCCACAACAGGCTATACAAGCAATATGATGGAGGTTGTTGTCTCGAATGCCCGGCAGAAGGGTTACAGTCCGGATGTCTATTTCACCCCGGATGACACACACTCGAAGGGAAGACCTTACCCTTACATGATCTATCGGAATATGGAGTTTCTCCAATTGTCGGCTTCATGGAAAGTCGTTAAGGTGGGCGACACCGTCTCGGATGTAAAAGAGGGCGTGAACGCAGGCGTATGGTCGGTTGGAGTCGTCATCGGCAGCTCGGAAATGGGCCTGAGCCTGGAGGAATTCCAGGCCTTGTCGGAATCGGAGCGGGAAGCTGCGATCGCGAAGGCCGAGCAGACGTTTATCCGGAACGGGGCGGACTTTACAATTCATACGATGTCCGAGCTCCCACAACTCATCGAGAACATAAATGGAATGTTGTCCGAGGGAAAAAGACCGGGAATGCAACCATAAAGGAATGATAGTAAAAGGGCCGCGTTCTCACGCGGCTTTTTCTGCTGTGTGGCGGGTATAGGGTCTTCTACCGTGATTTTACATCCCCCAACTGGGGCAGCGGTTCCCGAAACACGGTTCGCACCACAATCTCAGCCAGCAGAAACAGGGACAGAATGGCACTGTACACCCCGATGACATAACTCGTTTTATAGGCGAGTCCGAATCCGCTGTGGAACACAGCCGCAAACAGATGAATGAACAGGTTCGTGAAGCAGAAGGCATAACTTCTTGCCATCCATTGGCGATGTTGATGGATCTGTTTCTTTTTGATTTTTAGAATGGCGATGACCGTTATCGCGGGCCAGATGATGTTCAGCAGATTGAACGGGACACTCGTTAACTTGCCGCCGGTGGCGTAAGGAGCCATATACCCGGAGGTCAGCACAACCACCATGACGGAAGCGACGTAGACATAACCGTTCGCCCGGTGAAATCGCCGGTACTTTTGCAGCACCGTGTTCGAGAAGTTCAACGCGCCGCCAACCATGGCAATACATGCAAAAATCACATGTACATACATCACGTGCAGCCAGGCTGACACAGGCACCGTGCGCTTCGGGCTTTCCTTGTGGCTTAGAAATTCACCGGCCTGCGGGTCGTGGATGAAGTTGGCATACAGGATGTACAGGACAAATCCAGCCATCACCATCAGCATGGAACTGTAGAGACGCCGGGAAGTTTTTCTAGGATTCATGTTGTATAACCGCCTTGACCTTGATAGAGAGCCAGAGATTGCTAGGTTAGCGCCCAACTCTTCTTAATCTTAGCAGACGGGTAGTGTTCAGCTATAGTTAATTATTACCGGCTTATGCGGAGAGAAATCAAGTAAGATGGAATCAGATGTTTCTGAAAGGACGTGAAACCGTTGGTATAACGCGTTGTATCGTATGTTCATACTGTTTGATCATTTCATAACATACCCATGGGGGGATACAATGAGCGAGATACAGCGGATTGTAGAACATTTAGATCGAATACTGCCTCAGTTTATTCAAGATGAACCGCTGCCCGGCCTGGCTGTTGGCGTGGTATATGATCACCGAATGATCTATGCCAAAGGATTCGGGGTATCCGATATACAGAGCGGCGAAGCCGTGACGGAGCATACCTTGTTTCACATGGCCTCGGTTTCCAAAACATTGGTTGCCACCGGCATGATGCAGCTTGCGGAGGAGGGCGTCATCGACCTGGACGGGGTGGTGTCCGATTACTTGCCTTATTTTGAAATGGCGGATGACCGATCCCGGAATTTGACGATACGCCAGCTGTTAAGCCATACGTCGGGTTTGCCGGATGAGGATGACTTTGCGTGGGACCGCCCTGAATATGATGAGGGAAGCCTGGAGCGGTACGTAAGGAGCATGAAGGATTGCAAGCTGCAAAGAGAGCCGGGTCAGGCTTTTGCTTACAGCAATATCGGCTACGAAATATTAGGCGACGTGATAGCGAAGGTCACAGGCCTTTCGTTTGAACTTTATATGAAACAGAAGCTGCTGGAGCCAGCTTCCATGTTAAACAGTACGTTTCTGAAGGAAGAGGCAGCAGAAACAGATTACCCTCTGGCTGTACCCCATGTGCTTGGGCTTCAGGGAGGGTATGGAGCTGAACCCAGCAGCATATTCCCATACCATCGTGCCCATGCGCCAAGCTCCACTCTTTACGCAAATGCAGTGGATATGTGCCATTATGCATTGGCACATTTAAGTGGGAGCAGCACGCCCCGGGGAGACGGAAAACTCCTTCTTGAAGCTAACAGCTATAGTGAAATGTGGCGTAGAGCAGCTTCGACCGATTACGGCGATATTCTCGAGGACATGGGCCTCGGGTGGTTTATGGGTTTATACCGTGGACGCCGTGTCTTGTCCCATATGGGACGGGATACGGGGTTTCGCAGCGGCTTTATGCTGCTGCCGGATGAAGGAATGGGCGTCGTGTTCATGATGAATGCCGATTACGTCGGAGGCAAAATACTCGGTTCAGCCATTCTGGATGTGTTGCTGGGGGAGGATGTTCCCTATGTACAACAATCGCTTGCTCATCACTTATCGCAGCTTACGATCACTTCCGGGGTAGATGCGGCGTTTAGGGAGTACGAGGAGATTCAACAGTCGTGTCCGGAACGCTTCCTGGTGATTGAAGGCGAGTTCAATGCGGGTGCATATACGCTGATGGCGGGAGGATGGCTTCAAGAGGGAATCCGGCTGCTCGAACTGTCCGTACAGATTTTCCCGGGATCCTCGAACCTTCATGATAGTCTTGGCGAGATGTATCTGCTTGCGGGTGAACGCGCGCTGGCGCTAATGCATTATGAGAAATCGGTTGAGCTGGACCCCGAGCATGCTGAAGGAATTCGTATGGTGAATGAGCTGCTTCAGTCCAATTAAGTCATGTGTCCAAACCGTCCTCTCAACACAGAAGAGCAGTCCGCATGGACTGCTCCTTCTCTATTGCACGTATGTGCCGATAAACTCCGTTACTTCCCGGTCATACCCCTCGGGATCGAATTGACGCGCCATGCCATGGCCTGCGTCAGGAACGACGAACAACCTCTTCTGCTCCGGACCATTCTCGTACAGTTCATACACCATCTCGGTAGGAACGAATAAATCCCCGCCGCCGTGAATAAACAGCATCGGCGTCTTGGACTTCTTAACCTGCTCCAGTGCCGAGGCTTCGCCGAATGAGTATCCGGCCCGAATCTTGGTCAGCAGGCTCGTGGACTGAACAAGCGGGAAAGAAGGCAGCTTATACATGCGCTTCAGCTGATAGGTCAGCTCATCCGTAACCGAGGTATATCCGCAGTCTTCCACAATGGCCTTTACCTGGGGAGGAAGCTCCTCGCCACTGGTCATCATCACCGTGGCACCGCCCATGGATACGCCATGAAGAACGATTTGCGTCTCCTTACCCGTACGCTCGATGACTAAATCGATCCATTTCAGATAGTCCTTGCGTTCGGGCCATCCGAATCCGATATAATCACCTTCGCTTCTTCCGTGACCACGGGCATCGGGCAGCAGCACGTTATAACCCAAGTCCTCATGGTACATTTGGGCGAACCCGCTCATCAGCTCTGAATGCCCGGAATATCCGTGTGCGATAATGACGGTTTTGTCCGTGGGTGCGGCGGCGGGCAAATAGTACGCATGCAGCTTGAGACCGTCGTCCGATGTGAGACTCCATTCCTGCAGGCTTTGCCTGGCCCACCAATCCTTGCTGTCCGCAAACGGATTGTCGATGTTGGAGTTGGCTTCCAGATCCGGGTTGCCGTCCAGGAAGGTTTTGTCGGCACGTGCAATGGCAACGTTATAGAAGTAGAAGCTTGCTGAGACAATAATGATGACTAAAAGTGCAATGATAGTTGCAGACATGATCATAATCCTTTTTTTCATAATGATGGATATCCTCCCCCTCGCAGCCGCTCGTATGCGTCATATGATGGTGGTTACGAAGGAAAATGGGCCGATGCGAAGTAGCAGTTCCTTCCACCTATAATATCGTACGTAATCTGATTAATCTATATGGCAGATCACGCTTCGGCCCTTGTGTTACATCAATTCTATCGGTTGGGGGAACCTAAAACCAAAGAGCTCCGGCAGGAGGTGATTGTAGAATCATGAACAAACGCTTCATGGCGCTGATCCTTGTTGTCGTTATGACTACTGGTTTACCGCTGACATCCCATGCAGAGAATACCTCTCCTTCACCGAAGAGGGACAGCACCGAGCTGCAATATCAAGACATGCTGATGATCGTTCTTCTTCCTCATATTGAGGCTGCGGTTCGTGAGCATTACTCCAAATCGCTTAAAGAGCAGCTCATTGTCTACCCATATTATGTGGATGTGACCGAAGTGAAGAGGGTGAACGGCTTTCGCGGCTTTCATTTCATCCTTACACTCGAGGCCCACCCAACGGTCGGTCCGCATATTACGGTCGGGAAGGACCGGCTTGTCTTCGAGGTAGCCCCGACGCTTCCCGACGGTATGGTCAAACTGGTGGAATTTCAGCATCTGGAGACGCATGAGGTGCCCCCGCATTGGCAGGATATGGTGAAGTAGCATGGGTTTAGCTTGATAGTTGTAAAAAAACAAGCAAACGTGATTTGCGTTTGCTTGTTTGGCATTTCATGGTACCCATACCGGGTGTGCACCCTCGTGCATGGAAGGAGCTCGGTAGGTGCGAGACTAGACGTAGGCTACCTTCTCTCGTACACGGGCCGATCCGGTCCGGGCTCGGCCTGAGTCCAGCCGATGCCGAGCAGAACGATTATGGCGATGAAGGCAGCCGGTACGGCCCATTTCCAGGCTTGCGCGAGCATTCGTACGGCCGGTGACATCAAGGCAAGGATGAACCCAACCAGGACAACGCTGAACAGGTGAATCCCAGGCGGCAGCAAAAGGAACACAATATGAAAGATGGAGGCGAACAACAGGATAGGAACGAGCGTGGTGGTGAGTACCACAGCTGGATGATGCAAGGATTGCAGCGGATCCCGGGTAAATGCCGCCCACGCTAAAGCGATGAAATGGACCAGCAGCGGAATCGCAAACAGATAACTTGCTCCCGGCAGGAGCCAGGATGAGCCGACAAGCAGCAGCAGGAATAAGAATGCTCCCCCCAGCAGCATTTCCAGTTCATTCGCTTTCCGTAGGATCCATCGGGTAAGGGCAACATGAACGATGAGTGTTACCAGTATGAAGCTGACACTGTACAGAAGTGAGTCGTAGGTTGCGCCTGAGGGCTGCGTCATTTTACCGGCCCACAGCGCATCAATCAGCTTCCATAAGCCATAGCTTAGCGCGGTGGATAGAACAGCTGCCAGAATCGGGATCAGCAGGCCGATCAGGCTCCCCTTTATGCTGAGAGATGAGATGCGGGCAAACATGAACACCAAACCCAGCCATATCGCCGCGAGCACAAGGGTGATGGCAACCACCCATTTTGCAGGGTAGTGAAGCAGCAGTCCGAACAGATTGAAATAGACGCGGTCGCCTTCCGAAGACAGGTCAGACAAGTCGAGATTGCCGAAATGTTTAGCCATGGCGAGTGCGTTCTCGCCTTGATGCTGCATGGTCTCAAGGGAGACGTTGTCCGTGTTGTCCATAGGAGTATGATAAGCTACCCACCCATCACCATAGGCAAAGTTCAGCCCCGGAAGACCGTGCTCCAGCGCCACCGTCAGATCGGTATCATTCGGAAGCTGTTTGTACAGGGCCACCAAGAGGGAGTTGCTGACCGGGTTGGATACAGCCCGGGCATATTCTTCGATGATTCGCCCGTTGCCATCACTCGTCTGGAACATGAAGGACGAGCCCTTCGATCCCCGGGCTTCAAAATTCGCAATCATGCCGATCTCGCGGTGCTGAGGATCCCGGAAGAACACTTCAGCACCCAACAGCCCTTTCTCTTCCCCGTCTGTAAGCAGGATCCATATGTCGTTCTGCGGCGGGGGACCAGCTTGAGTCGCTCGTGCCGTTTCCAGCAATGAGGCAACGCTGACCGAAGCATCATTGGCCCCGGGTCCGGCCGGAACGGAGTCGTAGTGGGACATGAGCAGGAGCGGTTTACCGGATCCTGTGCCTTTAATGACACCCAAGATGTTCGTAAGCTGAACGCTCTGGTCGATGTATTTCGTTGTCAGGCGGCCATTAAATTCTTGTACGTCCGGGTTCAAGCCTAGCTGCTCCATCTGTTCCACTAAATAGGCCCTCACCTCTGCATGGGCGGAAGATCCCAGCGGATGGGGCTGCTGGGCGATTTGCTCGACATGGACCATTGCGCGTTCAGCAGAGAATTCGGTTGCGGGGGTATCGGTGCTTCTGGCTTGCGGCGGTTTCTCGAACCACAGCATGAGGGAGATCACGAGTATGACGGCGAGGATGGTCGTAAGCGGCAGCCAATAAGGCGGCTTGCGGTCCGGTGGTCTGCTCAATTGAATTTGCATGTTAATACTCACTTCCTTATGGGATCATTCAGGCCAATGCTGCAAAGCAAAAGCTCCCATTAGAATGGAAGCTCTTTTGATTTATATTCAATATTCATTTTTTCATACCACGTGTTAAGTCCGGTCCAGAGCCGTTCACACAGCTCATAGAGATGATCGATCTGGAGAAGCTGGCCGCGCATCACCAATTGCGCCAACTCATCATACCCCGAAGGTCTGGATTCCAGGGACAGCGATTCCTCCAGCGTTTTGGCTCTTGTATTATAAAATGTTCGGTTGGCGAGTCCAATCAGCTTGGCCGTCTGCCAGGTCAGATCCTTTGCGCCCAGTGGCAGGTAACAGAGGTTCCCGGCTTGGACATTGTTCCGTATTTTGCCCATCGTTTCGTAGGGCTCCCAGATCATGAACTCCCTCATCGTTTCTCTAATGGCTTCGTCTGAAACCTGAAGGGGCAATTCTCGGATTTCCTCCAACAGATTGGTTGGGTCGTAGAGTTCCTGTAAATGTACGTAAGCGCCGGCTGTAATAGCCCAGGAATCATCCACAGACGATGCTGCTTTGAATATTTCACCTTTTTGTACCATGCCAATTTCGATTTTGAAGGGATCGTATATGAATTCGTGGCCAGGCAGGGATACCCCGTCCTTCGTGACAACTCGAAGTTCAATATCCGAGTATGGGCCATCTATTCCCTGCGCGATCGAGCCGTACAAGCCAATGGCCAGAATATCATCGCCATGCAGTTGAAGCAGTCGGTCTTTCATTTGATGAATGATGTTCATTTTCTCTTCTCTGGTCGTAGCGGCTGGATAAGGTAACATAGGACAATCTCCTTCGAAGAAAGTTAATTATCTACATTATAGTATAAATACGACCGCTGAACCCGTCGTGAAATTCAGGATTCTGTGAAATGATGAAATTGTTATTCGGATTTTCCATGTTATGGTAGTATATACTTGTGGGTAAACAGGAAACTGTAGCGTCCGCAGTCAAATCATATAGCTGAGGTGAGAAGAGATGAGCAGAGATGAGCAGAGTGCAGGCAAGACCAAGCAGGAACTGGATCGGGTTGTGTTCATTGGCCGCACGTTTGAAGAGTATAACAACATGTTTGATTTGCGCATGGAGGAGCTTGTCGGAAAAAGGATTCTGGATTGTCCCGGGGGAGCGTGTTCGTTCACCGCGCACGGTTCGAGGCTTGGACTCGATATTACCGCAAGCGATATAACCTATGATCACAAGCCTGATGATCTGGAGCGCAAGGGATTGCAGGATATCCGGCATGCCATGGAAACGATAGAACGGGCGAAGAGCAATTATGTCTGGGATTACTATGGAGATGTGGAGGGGCTTAGCCGACATCGCCACCAAGCACTCCAGGATTGCGTGCAGCATATGAGGGAGCTTCCGGAGCGCTACGTCGCTGCGGTTCTGCCGGAGCTGCCTTTCAAAGACGAAGAGTTTGATCTGGTGTTGTCCGCCCATTTTCTGTTTATGTACAGCGACCGCTTGGATTATGACTTTCACAAGCAGACGATACAGGAGCTGCTGCGGGTAGCCTCGGAGGAGGTCCGCATCTTTCCGTTAACCGATTTAACGGGATCCCGTTACGACCATCTGGATCGCTTGATTCACGAGCTGCAGGCAGAAGGCCTGGTGGTGACAGAGAACAAGGTGCCTTACGAGTTTATGCGAAACGGCAGCACGCTGCTGAGCATCCGCAAGTTATAGATATGGGGGAGCCGGTTATGTACCGGCTTCCTCTTTTGGTTGGGGATGGTGGCTGTCGTCAGCACAACAGATTGTACCGTATTCACTGAACCCATCTATTGCTCCTGTCTTACAGGAGCACGAAGAATGGTTTTCATGGAGGAGGAGGCGGCTTTTCGGGGGTCGGATAAATAAATCTCATGGTGCAGTCCGTTCGGGACGTAAGCATGCTGTTTCATGAATGCATACATTTTCGCCAGCGTATCCGGCTCTGTGCTGTAGGGGCCGATATGCATGATTTCGACACATAGCCCCTCATGGATCGTCTCCAATACCACTCGCTGAATGGGTTCCAGATGATTTTTCTTGGAGAAGGCTTTGTCCCGAGCGAAGTCCACGATCTCCGGGGTGACAAACGCCGGCATCCGAATGAGCAGTTTCCAATACCATTCCTCTTTCGGAACCTCCAAACCATACTGATCCGAGTCCACCCACCATTGTCCCTCAAGTTTAGGAACCGTAAAATCCTGAATTTCCGTCTTGCAATATCCCTTAACTCCATAAGCGACCGTATACAGCGCCTCGGTAGCATCCTCGAACATGGAGCTTTCGGGTGCGCCTTGGCCTGCTAATGACAGATAGGGCAGGGGATCATATTGCACAAGCTCAGGCGTGTTTCCGGCTGTGTAATAGGTTTTATCGCTTTTGGTCAGATCGAGTTTAGGAAGCAGCATACGAATCTCTCCTTTTTGCTCATGAATTATGCCTATCATAAAATAACTTCACTGACTGCATGAGAGTCAGTGAAGTTGTTAAAAGATTATTCATCGTAATAATTCGCAAGATCCCTTGCCGTTTCGAAGAGAGCGCTGCGCAGCTCCTTCGGTTCAAGCACGTTGATTGATCTGCCAAAAGAAAGCAGGAGATACGGCATGTATTTCATCATCCGGTCAGGCTGTATATGGAACTCGGCTTCATCGTCAGTTCTTCTGACGACAAGATAAGGCTGCAGAAACCACTGGTTGCATATCGCGTCCAGCGCTTCGGTATGACCCTGAAGGCGCACGGTCACAGACGGCGTATCCATGGTTACCTGATCCTGATGTTCATGAACATTGCTCAGGTAGTCTTGGACCGAGAAATGCTCCGGCATTTCAAATGTGCGACCTGTTAACGACAGGCTCTTCATCCGGTCCACTCGGAACACGCGGAGGGCTTTCCGTGTATGGCAGTAAGCAGTCAAATACCACTTGCCGAGACGGTAGATGAGACCATAGGGATCGATGTGGCGTTCTTGAGCGGAACTGCTGGATGACTTCGCATAGTGAAGGATCAGGGTTTCCCGTGTAGCGACAGCTTGCTCTAACTCACGCAATAGGGGCTGAAGCAGGGCACCCTGTGAAGGGGAAAGGACATTAATACTGCCGACATGACGCCTCAAGTCCTCCAATTGGGATTCCTGAAGCCGGTGCTCAATCTTGGAAAGTGCTTTTTCAAGAGCATCCGTAAAAGGGTAGTCCGCATGCCGGGCTAGGAGCGCACTGTGTTCCATGGCCTTAAGCTCGGTTAATTCGAAGAACAAAGGCACGCTCAAAAAAGTATCAGGCAACCTAAAGCCCCCCCCATGCCCGGATTCGGATATAATGGGGACTCCGCTCACACCCAGTGTGTCGATATATCGATAGACCGTTCGGACACTTAACTCAAGTCTCTCGGCCAATTGTTCAGCTGTCATTTTTTCATGGGATCGAAGTAACCACAGAATGGAGAGCAGATAGTCCAGTTTAGCCATGGTCCACACTCGCTTTCTTAACGTTATTTTAGGTTGTGGCTTCCGGATGAATGATCATATTATACCAATCCATGCATGGGAGTGACCAAGAAGATGAAGAAGATCCATATGGATATCGAAGGCTTGTTTGTTATAATGTGTTCAGCAGAGAGAGGGGGCGTGAGAATGGGGTTGAGGGATGATGTCTATCATTCACCATCGCTCATTGAAATATATGTCACATGATCAGCCTTTAACGAAAGAAGCCATATTAGATGCGGCCGAACAGACGCTGCGGCGTTATGGTCCTGAGAAAACATCGGTTGTCGACGTTGCCAAAGCGCTTCAGGTCAGCCATGGCTCCCTGTATCGGCATTTTCCCAGCAAAGCGGCCCTCAGGGAAGCCGTTACCGAGCGCTGGCTGCAGCGGATTGCGGATCCGTTGCAAGAAATTGCAGACGGAACGGATGGCAGCGCTGCTGATCGATTGCGGTTATGGATGGATACTCTCATCCGGACCAAGCGGAATTACGTTCTGGAAGACCCCGAGATGTTTGCCATGTACACCACCGTGACGCTGGATGCCGTCATGATGATTGATACGCATGTGAAGTTATTGACCGGGCAGATTGCCCAGATCATCAAGCAAGGAATGCGTGCCGGTGAATTTAAGTCGGGTGAGCCGGAGCCGGTGGCCAAGGCCTTGTTCATGGCAACGTCCCAGTTCCATCATCCGGCGCATGCCTATCAGTGGAGCTCCAGCGAGACTGAAGCAGATTTTGACTCGGTATGGGCGTTATTGCTGTCGGGAATCATGAAATCAACCGTTAACGGGTCTGAATAATGCGAAAAATGGAATAAGGCCTGTTCGACGGTCATCCTAAAGGTTCATGCTGCCCTTGGAGAAGCGTGGTAAGATCGTTCCCTATGTAAAAAGATGCTGATCCTGGCGATACTCGCATGGAAGAGCATCTTTTTTGTATGCATTTATCAAGTGAGTGAATGACAAATATATAAAATTGTCACTTGTTATTTGTTAGGACTCGGCATATAATCAATGGCGAATAAGATACCTATAGGTCCTTGATCCATCCTGATGACATATTCACGCACCAGCATTTACAGATATAATATACAAATTCGCATGCGGGGGGCTTTTATCATGAAAAACAGCTTGATTGGCAAAGTAGCCATCGTAACCGGCGCATCAAGAGGCATAGGACGCGAAATTGCAATAGTGCTTGCGGAGAACGGGGCCAAGGTCGTTATAAACTATGCGAACAGCCCGGCCAAAGCAGAGGAAGTTGTGAGCAGCATTAAGTTGCGCGGTGGCGAAGCAGTGGCGATTCAAGCCGATATCAGCCAAGTGGCGGAGATCGAGATGCTGTTCCGTCAAACCTTGGAGGTTTATGGTGGAATGGATATCCTGGTGAACAATGCGGGGGTCATGACAACCAAGCCGATTGCGTCCATGACGGAAGAGGATTTCGATAAGCAGTTCGCGATTAACGTGAAGGGAACTTATTTTGCGATTCAGCAGGCCTTTCAGCATATGAATTCGGGCGGCCGCATTATCAATTTCTCGACGTCGGTGGCTGGACAGATGTTCCCGTCTTACAGCGTATATGCAGGCACGAAGGGCGCTGTGGAGCAGTTTACGCGTCAGTTGGCCAAAGAATTCGGTCCCAAAGGCATCACGATTAACGCGGTGGCTCCCGGGCCGATCCATACGGAACTGTTCATGGAAGGCAAGTCGGAGGAACAGATTGCGGGCATCGTGAACATGAATGCCTTCGGACGTCTGGGTGAACCGGATGATGTCGCAGGAGTGGTATTGTTTCTGGCTGGCGAGGAGTCAAAATGGATCACGGGTCAAACACTCCGCGTGAACGGGGGATTCGTGTAAAATCCGCGACGTTAATCAGGATGTGCGAGGATAAGAGAAAAGCACCGGGATTCCCGGTGCTTTTTGTGTACCCAATGACAGTGATGGCTGTTGTTGGATTTCCTTATGAGCCTGCGCATTCAAGGATGTATCCTGACCGAGGGAGTCCGGTGGTCATATTCGGCAAATGGTTTCTACTCAAGGTCTTTCCACTTCATGTCCAGCGTCGGTGGCGTGTAGCTGTCCATGAGTTCCAGCAGCTTGAGCGGGTCATTGGATATATTGATCAGGTTTAAGTGGGAGGCATTGGAGAAGCCCTCTGTGATGCTGTACTGAATCAGCTTCATGAACGGTTCGAAATAATCCCGGATGCTCAGCAGTCCGATCGGCTTCTGGTGAATCCCGATTTGGGACCAGCACAATACCTCGAACAATTCCTCATAGGTTCCAAAACCGCCCGGCATGGCAATAAAACCGTCGGACAGTCTCGACATCGTTGCTTTGCGTTCATGCATGTCAGCGACTTCAATGAGCTGGGTCAGCTCGGTATGTACAATCTCGCCTTTGAACAGCCCCCTGGGCATGACTCCGATGACCTCGCCGCCATTTTGCAATACGGCATCAGCCACTTCGCCCATCAATCCGATTCTGGAGCCGCCGTACACAAGCTTGTATTGGTTGTGGGCAATATGCCTGCCAAGCTCGGCAGCCTTCGCTTTATAATCGGGATGTTCACCCATGTTGGATCCTGCAAATACGCATATAGATTTCAATTCGCACACTCCTTAACCAGATGTTGATATTATAATGAAGTAATTATACTATATATAGTGATCTATGTCATGGAACGCAGGGATACATATCGCTTCAATGTTAGGTTTGCCTCTCTTAGCTTATGACATACGTGTTAACATGATCTTGAGTTTGATCTCGAATTATGTAAAAAATTAGGGGATGGGTTGGTTCATCCCAAGGAATCGCGGAGGTAGCACAAGCTATGGATATGAATGAAGCGCAGCAATGGATTAAAAAGTTTTACGGGGAGCGAGGCTGGTCCGGGTACGGCCCCTTTATTCGGGTCGGATTCTTGATGGAGGAGACAGGGGAAACGGCACGTGCCGTCCGCGCTTATGAGATTGGCAGGGATCGGCCCGATGAGGAGGCCCAGTCCAGGGAACGGCTCAAGCAGGATTTGGTGGAGGAGATCGGCGACGTGCTCGGTAACATTTCGCTGCTGGCCGATCTCTATGATATCACGCTGGAAGAAGCATTCACGGCCCATCAGCACAAGCTGCTGAAGCGGTTTGGCTCTTAATGGAGATATGGGATAGCGTCTGTTTCGCAAGCAGGTGGTAAGGAAGTCCCTGGAAAACTCTTAATTCCAAAGGCGTGCCTACCACAGAATGACGCAGCAAAGAAGGCTGCCCCCAAGGTCCCTTGGACGATGGGGTGCAGCCTATTGACGTTGTATGATCACATGAAGTCGTTATGACAAAATGTTATGACACCAGCACTTTGCGGAACTCCTGCGTTAGCAAGGGAACGATATCGAACAGGTCGCCGACGATGCCGTAATCCGCCACTTTGAAGATAGGAGCCTCGGGGTCTTTGTTGATGGCAATAATGACCCGGGATTGGCTCATGCCGGCCAAATGCTGGATGGCTCCGCTAATGCCGCAGGCAATATAAATTTCGGGTGTGACCACTTTGCCCGTCTGCCCGATCTGGAGCGCGTAATCGCAGTAGCCGGCATCGCACGCACCGCGCGATGCGCCGACGGCGCCCCCGAGCAGGTCCGCCAGCTCCTCCAGCGGCTGGAAGCCTTCCGCGCTCTTGACGCCGCGACCGCCGGAAATGACGATTTTAGCTTCCGAGAGGTCGATTTTTCCCGTGGTCTTGCGAACGACGTCCTTTACCACGGAGCGGAGGGAGGGGGCCGGGTAAGCGATGTCCTCAATGCTCGTGCTTGCACCTTCTACGGCTTCCGCGGCAGGAATATTGTTCGGACGCACCGTTACGACCCATGGCCCGTTCTGGAACACACGTTTCTCAAAAGCTTTGCCCGCATAGAGCGGGCGAGTGAACACCGCTTCTCCAGCTTCGTTCTCGATTGCCGTCACGTCGGAAATCTGTCCGGCATTCAGGGACGCGGCTACCAGCGGGGCCAAATCACGGCCAATGGCCGTATGCCCGAAGAGCACCGCATCTGGCTGCGCCTGATGAATAACGGCCTCAATGGCCGCCATATAAGCCTCAGGATTATAACTTTCCAGATCATCATGCTCGACAGTATAGATCGTATCAGCACCATATCCGTTCAGGGCCGATACGGCTTCCGTTATGTTGGCTCCTGCAACCAGAATGCGGATGCTGTCATCATCAGCTGCAATTAAACGGGCAGCGCCCAAGGTCTCAAGGGCAACCTGCCGCAGCCGTCCATCCCGATTCTCGGCATATACTAATATCGTTTTGCTCATATCATAACCTCCTAAGTTCCAATTGAGATTGAAGTGAAAAGAGTTTTACGATTCCGACTTGTCTTAACAACCAAGCGAATGCGGATGATACTTCAAAATCGCTGTTGGCCAAGATTCACTAAAGCAATCAGGCGAAAAGCGTGCATGACGGACAGCCTGTAAACCATACAATCAGAATACATAAGGAATGAGGGCAGGGTGCACTGTTGATGTCATGTAACCGCATTCAGAAGTGAGATTCAAAGGGATTCATACGTTCATTCCCTAATACTCAGATCACCTTCGACTGGGTGCGCAGCAAGGATACCAGCTCATGTGCCACTTCGGCAGGCTCACCCTTGAGAATGACTCCTGCACTGCGTTCCGGCGGCAATGACAATTCGCTTTGCTTCGTTGCTGGCTGAATGTCGCCTTCCGATAATCCGAGATCATCCAGCGACAGCGTCTGAAAAGGCTTCTTCTTGGCCTTCATGATACCTGGCAGCGATGGATAGCGAGGTTCATTCAACCCCTGCTGTGCCGTGAAGATAGCAGGCAGCTGAACCTCCAGCACTTCGAGATCGCCTTCGGCGTCCCGGTGTACTTCAGCCGTGGTACCGTTCAGCGTAAGTTTGGTGATGGAGCCGGTATGGGAAATACCGAGGAGACGGGCAAGGCGAATCGCCACTTGACCTGAACCGCGGTCCACCGAGAAATTGCCGCCGAGGATCAGATCCGGGCTTTCCTTCGACAAATACGCATGCAGCACCTTCGATACCGCATACTCATCGTCTGGAATCCGCTCATCGGAGATCAGTACGGCATCATCAGCACCCATCGCGAGCGCGGTCCGAAGGGCCTCTGCGGTACGATCCGGTCCGACGGACAGGAGTGTTACGCTGCCGCCATGGTCATCCCGAAGCTTCACGGCTTCTTCCACAGCATATTCATCATACGGATTGATTACAAATTTCACCCCATCCTCGGCAATCGATCCGTTTTCAATCGTGATTTTTTCCTCTGTGTCAAAGGTCTGTTTAAGCAGTACTACAATCTTCATCGGTTAAACTCTCCCTTCAATATGAATATCAGCAGGACTTATTGTCCGCTGGAAACACCGTTCAGAAAAAAGCTGAGCGTCTCCTCCGCCTGATCGGACAGAGAATATTTGCGGCCGGAGATCAGCCAAGAGGTTACCGCTTCGTCCATGGCGCCAAATATCAGGTTGCGCACCAGCTTGATGTTCAGGTCGGAGCGGAATTTCTGTTCTTTAATGCCCTGTTCCAGGATATTCTCGATCAGCACAATATATGGCTTAAGCGCGTTGCCAATTTCCTTCCGCAGCTCCAAATCGCTCTGCCGCAGCTCAATCTGTGTGACATAAGCGAATTCGGGATTGCTCTCCAGCTCGGAAAAATGAATGCTGCACACCGTACGCAGCGCTTCCACCGCGTCCGCGGTACCTTCCACACTTTCGTGGAATTTGCCGACCAGCTCGCCGAGCTTCTCCTGGAACAGGCAAATGAGGATATCCTCTTTCCTCTTAAAATACAAATAGATGGTGCCGTCAGCTACGCCGGCAGCCTTGGCAATCTTGGATACCTGGGACCGGTGATAGCCGTTTTCGGCGAATACTTGCAGGGCGCCCTGGAGAATAAGGTAATATTTATCATTTTTTTTACTTGTCATATGCTCACCCCGATGTTAGAATACAGTTAAAATTATGAATGAATACTCATTCATTTCTTGTATCCATCATAAAATACGTTCATGTCGTTGTCAACGATGGGTTGCGAAGACCCGGGAATTTGATGAAGCAGGCGTAGAAGGGCAGCAATTAAGGCGTTCATATCAGAGCAATCGACAGCAGTTCAACCGGAAGAAACGAAGCAGCTGGGTATCCGTTAGGCTAGTACAGATGAAGTGATGCAGCTAAGAATTCATGTTCGGTTTAGAGTGGTCGGCAAGGCACGATGTGGAGGTCTATTTTTGCAGCTCCAATGAAAGCGCTTCATATATTTGTCCCGACATGGACACCATGACGATCCGGATTGTGGAAGGAGTGAACGAGTCTTCGAAATTAAGACTGCACTATTAGAAGAACCAGGGCAGATGATTCTAACGCAAGGGGCTGAAGAGAGATGATTCTACAACTAATCAACGCGCTTCTCTTTGTCGGGATCACCGGCTGGGCAGTGTACATGTTCGCTACGGTGGTGTATCGACGGTACCTGTATATCCGTCTGGGCAAGCCAGCGAATTTGAAGAAGGATATGAAGGAACGCCTGAGCCAATTCGCCATTCAGGTGTTCGGACAGAGCAAGCTGTTCAAGGACCGCAAGAGCGGTATCATGCACTTTATCGTTTTTTATGGTTTTATCATTTTGCAGTTCGGTGCGCTCGACATTATATGGAAGGGGCTGTCAGGGCACAGCTTGCCGATTCCGGGGCATGGCGGCTTCATCCTCATGCAGGAGATAACGGTGACACTGATCCTGCTGGCAATCGGTTATGCGGCTTACCGGCGTTACGGCGAGAAGCTGAAGCGGCTGAAGCGAGGGTGGAAGCCAAGCATTGTCGTGTTTTTCATCACGGCGCTGATGGCCTCGGTACTGCTGACGATGGCTTTTGAACGGCTTCGGGAAGGACTGGCGTGGTCGGCGATGGCGCCCATCTCATCCAGCATTGCGGCTGTTTTCACCTGGATGCCGCCGGTGGCGGTCACGGTTGGTTATTTCGTGTTCTGGTGGCTCCATCTGCTTATTCTGCTGTCGTTCCTCCTCTATGTACCGCAATCGAAGCATTTTCACCTCATTACGGCACCGATCAACATCCTGGTACGCCGCACGGATCCTCCAGGCAAGCTCAGCAAGCTCGATCTGGAGGATGAAGAGGCCGAGGAATTCGGGGTGGGCAAGATTGAGGACTTTACGCAGAAGCAGATGCTCGATTTCTACGCCTGCGTGGAGTGCGGAAGATGCACTAACGTATGTCCGGCATCGAATACAGGCAAGCTGCTATCGCCGATGCACATGATTGTCAAGCTCAGGGATCATCTGACGGAAAAAGGAGCCGCACTCACCTCCAAATCGGCGTGGATGCCGGCGTCGGTGTTTGGATCGCCTGGTGTTCACTCCATGGCTGCTACGGATCTGGCTCTTGTCGGCTGGAAGGGCGAGGGGATTACTGATATCGGTCCGACGATGGACGTGCAGAAGAGCTCCTGGCATCAAGTCGAGGGGGTAGACCCGAAGGACGTTCAATTGATCGGCGGCGTCATGACGGAGGAAGAGATCTGGGCATGCACCACCTGCCGCAACTGTGAGGATCAATGTCCGGTAGCTAACGAGCATGTCGACAAAATCGTGGATCTCCGGCGCCATCTCGTTCTGATGGAGGGCAGCGTGCCGCAGGAAGGACAGCGCGCGATGCAGAACATCGAGCGTCAGGGCAACCCTTGGGGGATCAGCCGTGCGGATCGCAGCAAGTGGGTGAAGGAGGTTGATCCCGAAGGAACTCTGGAGCTGAAGATTCCTACCGTGAAGGAGAATCCGGATTTTGATGTGCTGTTCTTTGTCGGGTCTATGGGCTCGTATGACAACCGCAGCCGCAAGATTACCCGGGCCTTCGTCCGATTGATGAACGAAGCAGGCATCAACTTCGCCATTCTTGGCAACGAGGAGAAGAATTCGGGCGACACGCCGCGCCGCATGGGCAATGAATTTCTGTTCCAGCAGCTGTGCATGGAGAACATCGAGACGTTCCAGAAGTACGATGTGAAACGGATTGTCACAGCTTGTCCGCATACATTCAATATTTTCAAGAACGAATATCCGGAATTTGGTCTCACGGCCGAAGTGATTCACCATACGGAGCTGCTGGATCAGCTGGTGAAGGAAGGACGTCTTAAGCCACAGTATCAGGTTCAGGAGAAAATCACGTATCATGACTCCTGCTACCTTGGGCGTTATAACGACGTGTATGATCAGCCGCGCGATGTGCTGCGCGCCATTCCGGGCGTCGAGCTGCTGGAGATGGAGCGCAGCCGGGAGAACGGGATGTGCTGCGGCGCCGGCGGCGGTCAGATGTGGATGGAAGAGGACGCTGGCAAGCGCGTGAATCTGGCGCGTACCGAGCAGGCGCTGTCCGTGTCGCCGACCATGATCAGTTCGGCTTGTCCGTTCTGCCTGACGATGCTGGAGGATGGCACGAAGCTGAAGGAAGTGGAAGAAAGCGTCAAAACGCGAGATATCGCGGAAATCTTGGAATTATCCGTATTCGGTCTATCTGAAATCCATGAACAGGAGGTCGTTGTGCAATGAGTAATACCATTACCAAAGAAGTCGTCAGCGGTTCCGGTGTCGCAGGTCGAAACATAACCAAAGCAGCCGTAATCGGCTCTGGTGTCATGGGGTCGGGTATTGCCGCCCATCTAGCCAATGCAGGAATTCCCTGTCTGCTGCTCGACATCGTTCCGAATTCCTTGACCGCCGAGGAGGAGAAAGCCGGCTTGACGCTGGATCATCCCAAGGTTCGAAGCAGGCTTGCAGCCAAGGCCGTTGCGGCACTGTCTAAATCCAGCACGGCCCCGCTGTACAGCGCCGACTTTGTGAGCCGGATCACGCCGGGGAACACGGAGGATCATCTAAGCCAGTTGAAGGATGCGGACTGGATCATTGAAGTGGTCACGGAGCGTCTGGAAATCAAGAAAAGCATCTTCAAGCAGATCGAAGGTGTGCGTAAAGAAGGGGCCATCGTCAGCACGAACACCTCCGGTATTTCCGTTAATGCCATGGTCGAGGATTGCAGCGAGGAATTCCGAAGTCATTTCCTGGGGACCCATTTCTTCAATCCGCCGCGTCATATGAAGCTTCTGGAGATTATCCCGGGCTTTGACACCGATCCGGATATTACGAAGTTCATGGTTGAATTCTGTACGAAGCGCCTTGGCAAAGGGGTTGTTCTGGCAAAGGATACGCCGAATTTCATCTCGAACCGGATTGGCACCTACGGACTCCTCGTTACGCTACAGGAGATGGTGAAGAACAGCTATACGGTGGAGGAAGTGGATGCGGCCACGGGTCCGATTCTGGGACGCCCGAAGAGTGCAACCTTCCGTACGCTGGATCTTGTGGGCATCGATACGTTTGTCCATGTGGCGAGAAATGTTTACGACTCAGTGCCGGATGGCGCCGAGAAAGACGTGTTCACGGTACCTGATGTGATGAATGAGCTTGTCACCCGCGGCTGGATCGGAGAGAAGGGCGGCCAGGGTTTCTATAAAAAAGTGAAGGGCGATAAAGGCAGTCAGATCTTATCGCTCAACCTGTCAACGATGGAGTACCACCCGAGCGCCAAAATAAGCTCCGCTTCCATCGAAGCTGCGAAAGCGGTGAAGGGAGCCAAACGGAAGATCAAAGCATTCCTAAGTACGCAGGATCGCTACTCGGAGTTGGCCTGGAATGTATTGAAGCAGGTGCTTGTATATGCTGCCGATAAGCTTGGTGAGATCGCGGATTCCATTCAGGACATCGACAACGCGATGAAATGGGGCTTCAACTGGGAGCTCGGTCCATTCGAGACCTGGGATCTGATCGGACTGCCGGAATCGGTGCAGCGCATGGAAGCAGAAGGACTGACCGTCCCAGCTTGGGTGAAGGATTGGATTGCCGCCGGGAATAAGACCTTCTATCAGCAGAAGGACGGCGAGGCGTTCCATTATTTCAAAGGCGAGTACAAAGGGGTGGAAGTTCAGCCGGAGCTGATCTCGCTGCAGACTTTAAAGTCGCAAAACCGGATTATTCGCTCAAACACGGGCGCGAACCTGATTGATCTTGGGGATGGTGTAGCGTGTCTTGAATTCACCTCTCCGAATAATGCGATTGGTGCCGATATTCTGGTCATGATTCAGCAGAGTGTCGAAGAGATTCGGGCGAATTACCGCGGGCTCGTGGTCGCAAACGAAGGCCGCAACTTCTGCGTTGGCGCGAACCTGATGCTCATGCTGATGGAAGCGCAGAGCGGTGACTGGGATGAGGTGGATGACATCATCCGTCTGTTCCAGGGCAGCATGATGAAGCTGAAGGGGCTGGAGAAGCCGGTTGTGGCTGCGCCTCACCGGATGACACTCGGCGGCGGCGTGGAAGCGTGCCTGCCGGCCGACCGAATCATCTTCTCGGCGGAGACGTATTTCGGTCTCGTGGAGACAGGGGTGGGTCTCATTCCGGCAGGCGGCGGCTGCAAGGAGCTGGCGCTCATGACCAGCAACCGGCATCCGGATGCGGACCATGATCTCCAGCCGGAGATCAACAGGATCTTCGAGATGGTGGCGATGGCGAAGGCATCGACCAGCGGACATGAAGCGATCCGCATGGGTTACGGACGCAGCGGAGATACGGTGGTCATGAATCAGGATTACCGGATCTATGAAGCGAAGCAGGCGGTCCTTGCGATGGACCGGGCAGGCTATGTGCCGCCACAGCCGGGCAAAGCCCGCGTTGTCGGCCGCGACGGCCGTGCCGTGCTTCAACTGGGCGCCATCGATATGAAGCGAAGCGGCTACATCAGCGATCATGATCTGCTGATCGCGAGGAAGCTGGCTCATATCCTGACAGGCGGCGACGTTCCGGCCGGAACTGTAGTAAGCGAGCAGCACCTGCTCGACCTGGAACGCGAAGCGTTCCTCAGCCTGCTCGGCGAGGCCAAAACCCAGCAGCGCATGCAGCATATGCTGGCTAAGGGCAAGCCGCTGCGTAATTAGGAGTGATGAGAGCTGTTTTGGAGAGAGCTTCTTTACAGTTAAAGATTAGCTATTATTCGTCAAGTGCGATTCGATAAATCAACCGTGCATACAGTGCGTGGGTGGCAGTTATCCGTGCTGTTGAAGTTAGATCATGGAGGCTCTTGAATTAGCTCCACCCGTTACAAATTCATATCATGGCCGATTAGTGTCCAGCAATCATATCCGAATTGGATTCAACCATTTCAAGTTGATGAGGTGAATGGCATGAGAGAAGCAGTCATAGTATCCCTTGCCCGTACTCCGGTAGGGAAAGCAAAGAAAGGAAGTTTCGCCCAGACGCGCGTAGAGGATCTTGGCAAGGCGGTATTGGAAGCCGTCATTGAGCGCGCGCCGGGTCTAAAAAAAGAGGATGTCGAGGACATCATTCTCGGCTGTGCAATGCCGGAGGGTGAGCAGGGTCTCAACGTAGCGCGGATCATCTCGCTGTATGCAGGATATCCGGTGACGGTCCCTGCCCTGACCGTCAATCGCTTCTGCTCCTCGGGACTGCAAGCGATCGCCTTTGCGGCAGAGCGCATTATGCTTGGCCATGCGGAAGTCATCGTGGCAGGCGGCGTCGAGAGCATGAGCCATGTGCCGATGACCGGCTTCAAGCCAGCACCGCATCCGACAATTGTGGAGGAGATGTCTGAGGTATACATCGGCATGGGACACACCGCAGAGGAGGTGGCCCGCCGCTTTGGCATTACCCGCGAAGCGCAGGATGCCTTCGCGGCCAGCAGCCACGCTAAGGCAGCGGCTGCCATCGCTGAAGGGAAGTTCCGGGACGAGATCGTGCCCGTGAACGTATCGCTGGCTGCCGCGGATGAGCAGGGCAAGGTCCGCAGCAGCAACTTCGCCGTGGATACGGATGAAGGGGTGCGGCCGGATACCTCCCCGGAGGTATTGGCAAGGCTCAAGCCGGCCTTTGCCCTCGGAGGTTCCGTTACCGCAGGCAACGCGTCCCAGACGAGCGACGGTGCAGCAGCCGTAGCCGTCATGAGCCGCGAGAAAGCGGAGGAGCTGGGTCTCACGCCGCTGGCTACCTTCAGATCATTCGCCCTGGCGGGCGTTGAGCCAGAGATTATGGGGGTAGGACCCGTTGAAGCGATCCCGAAAGCGCTGCGCATGGCAGGGATCGAGCTGGATCAAGTGGATGTGTTCGAGATTAACGAAGCGTTCGCTTCGCAATGTCTGCACATCATCCGTGCCTTGGGCATTGACGAGAGCAAGGTCAACGTCAATGGCGGTGCCATTGCGCTCGGTCACCCGCTCGGCTGCACCGGCGCCAAGCTGACCGTCAGCCTCGTCTCCGAGCTCGCCCGCCGCGGTGGCGGCTACGGCGTCGTGAGCATGTGCATCGGCGGCGGTATGGGTGCCGCCGGAGTGTTCGAGGTGCACGCCGCCGGAGCGTAAGGAGGAGGTAGTGATAGAGGGAAGAGGGACTTGGAGCGTCTCAGCCGGGGTGAATTCCCGGAACAAGTCCCTAAAAGGGACTTGGAGGCGCTCAACCGGGGCCAATCCCCGAAATAAGTCCACAAAAGGGACTTATACCTCCTGACCAAGGTGCTGAAGGCAGGGAGGGATAGCCACAGTCTAGTATCGGTGAGATCACCTGAAATAGGGATCAACACCTCTATACCTCAACAGTAGTTGATCCCTTAAAGTAGAAATTCCAGATTTTCAATCTATCAATTTCTGTCACGTCACTTATCTGTCTTTGTGCGATATCCGCTCCGTACACGGACCGGGCATCGCACCACTTACTCCAAACCACAGGCGAATGCAATGATAGCCGCAAGTTGGGGGCTTCCTGCAGAGCGTCAGCCCAGCGGAGAGGGCGGAGTTGTACTGGAGAAACGAAGTGGTCGCCTTTGATTTTGGATTTCTACTATTAATAGACCCATTCCGGAAATCCAAAATCAACAGCGATCGGAAGGACAATCCGCACGCGCAGCGACCGGTACTATCACCGGATGTACTTGATCGATCGAATGGTCACATACCAGTACAATCCGCGCACGCAGCAACCAGTATTTTTTCACAGCCATGCATTTAAATAGCATCCCAGCACCACCAAGGCAATCCTTGTTTTTCGCCTAATTCCACATTCCGAAAGGGGAAACCAATCATGAGCGATAACCAAACCAAAGAACCGAAAATCAAAGGCGGCAGCTTTGTCATCGACAATCCCGATGTGCAGCGCATTCTGACACCAGAGGATTTCACGGAGGAGCACCGCATGATCGGTGAGACGGTACGTGACTTTATCGAGGGCGAAGTGGTGCCGCATGATGAAGAGCTGGAGAAGCTGAATTATGAGATGACGGTAGACCTGCTTCGCAAAGCCGGTGAGCTGGGTCTGCTGGGGGCGGATGTGCCGGAGCCGTTCGGCGGCATCGGGTTGGATAAAGTCAGCTCCACGATTATTAACGAGAACCTGGCCAAAGGCTCGTCCTTTGCCCTTTCGTTCGGTGCTCATGTCGGAATCGGCACGCTGCCGATCGTGTTCTTCGGCACGACCGAGCAGAAACAGAAGTACCTGCCGGATCTCTCAACCGGTACCAAAATCGCAGCTTACTGTTTAACGGAGCCGACCTCCGGCTCAGATGCGCTGGGTGCCAAAACCACGGCACGCCTGTCCGATGACGGAGAGTATTATATTTTGAACGGATCGAAGCTATATATAACTAACGCCGGATTTGCGGATATCTTTATCGTATACGCCAAGATTGACGGAGAGCACTTCACCGCGTTCATTGTCGAGAAGGAGATGGAAGGCTTCACGCTGGGGCCGGAAGAGAAGAAAATGGGCATCAAGGGCTCCTCGACGCGTCCGCTCTTTTTTGAAGACGTTAAGGTACCGAAGGAGAATCTGCTGGGCGAGATTGGAAAAGGACACCGGATTGCCTTTAACATCCTGAACATCGGACGGTACAAATTGGCAGCCGGAACCGTTGGTGCAGCAAAGGAATCCATTGAGCTGAGCGCGAAATATGCTAATACACGCAAACAGTTCGATACGCCAATCTCGCAGTTCCCGCTCATGCGCAAAAAGCTGGCTGAGATGAACATCACCGCCTTTGTGATGGAGAGCATGGTGTACCGTACCGCAGGACTACTTGACGAAGCGATGCAGGACATCGATTACAACGGAGAGGATGCGGGAATCCACTCGGCTGCAGCGATCTCCGATTATGCGATTGAATGCTCGATCAACAAGGTGTTCTGTTCGGAAGGACTCGATTTTGTGGCAGATGAAGGGGTTCAGATTCATGGGGGCTACGGGTATATACAAGAATATAAAGTGGAACGCATCTATCGCGACTCCCGCATCAACCGCATCTTCGAAGGCACGAACGAGATCAACCGGCTCCTGATTCCGGGTACACTTGTGAAGAAGGCCATGAAAGGCGAAATCGCGCTTCTGCAGAAAGCGCAAAGCCTCCAAGGCGAGCTGCTGCAGCTGGTGCCAGGTCAAACCTTTGAGGGCACACTGGAGCAGGAAGCGCACTTCCTGGACATGAGCAAGAAGATTTTCCTCCTCGCTGGCGGTCTGGCGGTTCAGAAGTTTGGAACGAAGCTGGAGAAAGAACAGGAGGCCTTGTCCAATCTGGCGGATATGATGATTGATATTTATGCCCTCGAGAGTGCACTGCTCCGTACCCGCAAGCAGATTGCCCGCACGTCGGAGGAAAAAGCAGCCAGCATGATCGAGATGACGCAGGTGTACGCATATGAGGCGTTCCAGCGCATGGAAGCACTCGCAAAAGAGACGCTTGCCTCGGTTGAAACCGGCGATATGCTGCGCATGCAGCTGTCGGTGCTCAAGAAACTGACACGCAGCAATCCGGTTGATACGGTGGCGCTCAAGCGCAGCATCGCAGCACGCGTAGTCAAGAACGAACGGTACACGGTATAAACCGCTACCTCAACAGAGAGAGATTTTTCTTGGAGTAGGAAAGAAGGAGCATTCCTTAGGAAAGGGTTGGTTTTGTATGGATGCAAAGCCTTGGCTGCCGTTTTATCCACCGGAAGTAGCCCCCGCTTTTGATTATCCGAAACAGAATTTGGCTTCATTTCTCGTGACGTCGGCGCAAAAGTTTCCGGATCGACCGGCGATGTATTTTATGGGCAAAACGATCAATTACAAAAGTCTGCTGGAGTCGTCCTACCGTATGGCGAACGCGCTCCGCAGCAAAGGGATCAAGAAGGGTGACCGGGTAGCGATTATGCTGCCCAACTGCCCGCAGGTGGTCATTTCGTATTATGGCGTGCTCCTTGCCGGAGGCGTGGCCGTGATGACAAACCCGCTCTACATGGAGCGGGAAATCGCGCATCAGATGAAGGATTCCGGTACCAAAATCATCATCACCATGGATATGTTTGTGTCCCGGGTCGAGAACGTGATTGAGGAGACGGAGCTGCAGCATCTCATCGTCACATCCGTGGCGGACTATCTGCCGTTCCCCAAGAACCTCCTGTATCCGATCAAGGCAAAGAAGGATGGTCCTCTTCCTGTTGTCCATTACAGCGACCGTGTTCATGCCTTCAAAAAGCTGCTAGCCGCCTCTTCGAATGAACCGATCTGCGAATCCGTGAACGCCGAGAAGGATTTGGCCCTGCTGCAGTACACCGGCGGCACGACCGGTGTCCCGAAAGGCGTGATGCTGACGCATATGAATCTGATCGCCAATACCGTACAGTCGGCGAACTGGTGCTTCCAGGTCGAGGATGGGAAAGAGCGGTATCTGGCGGCACTCCCCTGTTTTCACGTGTTCGGGCTGACGGTACTGCTGAATCAAGCGATCTTTCGGGCAGGCTTGCTGATTCTGGTACCGAAATTTGAAGTGACCATGATCCTGGACCTCATTAAAAAAATGAAGCCGACACTCTTCCCGGGCGCGCCGACCATGTACATTGCCCTGATCAATCATCCGCGGATCAAGGAATATGATCTGTCTTCGATCAATGCCTGCGTCAGCGGCTCTGCCGGGCTTCCGGTTGAGGTGCAGGATAAATTCGAGGAGCTGACGAAGGGCCGGCTGATCGAAGGGTATGGCTTGACTGAAGCCTCGCCAGTTACCCATGTGAATCCGATCTGGGGAAGACGAAAAATCGGCTCGATCGGCGTTCCGGTTCCGGATACCGATGCCAAGGTGGTCGACCCGGATACGGGCGATGAAATGCCGATCGGCGAACCCGGCGAGCTGATCGTGAAAGGGCCGCAGGTGATGATGGGTTATTGGAATCGGCCGGATGAGACCTTTGAGACGCTTCGCAACGGCTGGCTGTTCACGGGCGATATGGCAACGATGGACGAAGAGGGGTATTTTACGATCATCGACCGCAAGAAGGATATGATTATTGCAAGCGGTTTCAATATTTATCCTCGGGAAATCGAGGAGGTGCTGTATGAGCACCCTTCCGTGAAGGAAGCGGTAGTCGTTGGAACCAAGGACGAATATCGCGGAGAAACGGTAAAAGCGTATATCGTTCTGAAGGACGGGGCTTCCCCGGACCCTTCGGGCCTTGAGAAGTTTTGCCGCAGTCAACTGGCTGCGTACAAGGTGCCGCGTCAGTATGTGTTCCGCGACTCGCTGCCGAAGACGATGGTAGGCAAGGTGCTGCGCCGCAAGCTCCTGGAGGAGGAAGAGGAAGGCAGACCGACAGGCTGATGCATGGAATGGGTCATGTTGGATGCTGTCGAGACGGGCGGATTTAATGGAGAAATCGGTCGGAATTATCCCGGACGCAGACCGTTTGCCGTGCAAGCCTCGATCGGGATGGGAGCGATCGGAATTTCACATCATTACTCCATAAATGGTATGCGGCAGGAATGGAGACCGTATGTAATAATGTCATAAGAAAAAAAGGAGGCGGCCTGATGAATCATACCAATACCAACCCGGACACGAAGGCCGGACAGCCGGAATTCGACCGTGAGGCATACATGGAGGCCATGACCAAAGCGGCAGAGCCCACCTTCTGGGGATATCTCGGCTGCAAGCTTGCGTCTGCCAATTCGGAGGCGGTTGTTGTAACCCTGGATGCACAGCCTCATCATATGAATATGATGGGGATTGTGCATGGAGGCGTGCTCTCCTCATTGATGGATAATGCCATGGGCATTGCGGTCATGCTGGAGCGTCCCGGCGAGTCCACGGTAACTAGCAATCTTAACGTGCATTTTGTCATGCCCGCCAGGGCAGGAATGCTAACCGTAACGGCAAGCATTGTGCACCAGACCCACCGTTCGGTGACAACGGACTGCAAGATTACGAATGAGAAGGGCGATCTTGTCGCGATCAGCACGGGGTCGTTCCGGGTGAAATAAAGCAGCGCGGCTGCTATGGAACCGATGGTCTGTCATCCTTATCCTTTGAAGGAGAAGGAGGCAGGCCGTTTTTTAAGCGGATTATTTTTTAGGGACATGCATTGAAGCATGATAGACGTTTAAATCTCACTAGGAAGCTCTGATAGGGGAAGAAACCGGTCAAGCAGGGAACAGAATGTTCCGGTCCTTGTTAATCCCTGTTATTCTTGTCAAGGCGATAAAGCTGTGGTACAATGAAAATGCTGTTTTTCATGTAGAATCTAGAATGTCTCTTAAGATAATAAATTCAGATGTTTACATACGTAGGAGGTGGAAGTCATGGTTATATTTTTTGAAGTGTTGCTTGTTATTTTTTCCATCGGGTTGATTACTGTCGTTCTTCTCCAAAAAGGGAAAAGCGCAGGTCTTGCCGGTGCCATCTCCGGCGGTGCGGAACATCTTTTTGGTAAAACGAAGGCTCGCGGTATGGATCTCGTACTGCAGCGCACAACGGTAGGTCTTGCAGCTGGATTTATGATTTTGGCCATCGTTGTTGCTATGTTGAAATAACAAGAATGTTACCCTCGCTTTTTCACTCTTGGAAGAGCGGGGGTTTTTTATTTGCCTAAAAAATGTAAAATTATATCTTTCGTATGGTCCGAAGGATACCGCAGATTAATTTCGTGTATACTAGGGTATGTGTATATGAAGGTAAAGAATGGATAGAGGAACGATGAAATTGCAGGTTCCCCGAGGTGATAATCATGATAACTGAACAAATTTTACTGGACTTTATGCGGGAAACTGCATACAAACCGATGACGTACCAGGAATTGGAACAACATTTTGCGATTGAAGACGCCCATGAATTCAGGGAGTTTCTGAAGCTGCTGAATGAGCTTGAGCAATCCGGAAAAATCATCCTGACGAGCACCCAGCGCTATGGCGTGCCGGAACGGATGTCTTTGCTGCGCGGACGTCTGCAGGCCCATGCGAAGGGCTTTGCTTTTCTGATTCCAGACGACCGGGAGCACCCGGATGTGTACATTCATGCCAATGATCTCAAGAGTGCCATGAACGGAGATATCGTCTTAATCAAGATTAGTTCCAAACATAACGACGGCGGCAAAATGGAAGGCGAAGTTGTCCGTATCTTGACGCGCGCTGTGACGCAAGTGGTCGGCGTGTTCCAGAACCATGAAGCCTATGGCTTTGTGCTGCCGGATGACAAACGGATCAACCGGGATATTTTTATTCCGAAGCATGCCATAAACGGTGCTGTTGATGGCGTGAAGGTTGTGGTGAAGCTGGTCAGCTATCCGGAAGGAAGAGCTGCGGCTGAGGGCGAAGTTGTGGAGATTCTGGGTCACAAGGATGATCCGGGCATCGATATTCTGTCCATTATCCGCAAGCACCAGCTGCCGGAGGGTTTTCCGGAGGAAGTGCTGGCCGAGGCGGATGCAGCGCCGGATTCCATTACGGAAGATGAGATTGTACAGCAGGGCCGCCGCGATCTGCGCGGGCTGAACATTGTGACGATTGACGGCGAAGATGCCAAGGATCTCGATGACGCAGTGAATGTAGAACGTTTGCCGAACGGGAACTTCCGTCTGGGCGTTCATATTGCCGACGTCAGCTATTACGTGCGTGAGCGCTCTGAGCTGGATAAGGAAGCCTACAACCGCGGATGCAGCGTCTATCTGGTGGATCGGGTGATTCCGATGCTTCCACACCGTCTGTCCAACGGGATTTGCAGTTTGAATCCGCAGGTGGACCGTCTGACGATGTCCTGCGAAATGGAATTTAACGATCAGATGAAGGTCGTGAAGCACGACATTTTCACCAGCGTAATTCGTACGAAGGAACGAATGACGTACAATAATGTGCGCAAAATTCTGGTGGATGAGGATCCCGAGCTGATCGAGCGCTACAGTGACCTCGTCGATGATTTCCGCTTGATGCGTGAGCTGGCGCTGAAGCTGCGGAATCGCCGGATGCGCCGTGGCGCGGTGGATTTTGATTTTGTGGAATCCAAGGTTATCGTGGATGAGAACGGCAAAGCCGTGGATATCGTCAAAAGAGAACGCTCCATCGCGGAGCAGATCATTGAAGAATTCATGCTGGCCGCCAACGAAACCGTGGCTGAGCATTTCCACTGGCTCAAGGTGCCGTTCATCTACCGGATCCATGAGGACCCGGATCAGGAGAAGCTGCAGAACTTTATGGCGTTCGCGGCCAATTTCGGGCATCAGGTGAAGGGACGGGGCAACTCGATCCATCCGCGCGCCCTGCAAAACCTGCTGGAGGATATTCAAGGCACGAAGGAGCAGACCGTGCTCAGCACGATGATGCTCCGTTCGATGAAGCAGGCGAAATACGATGCGGAGAGCACGGGCCACTTCGGCCTTGCGGCAGAGTATTATTCCCACTTTACGTCTCCGATCCGGCGTTATCCCGATCTGGTCATTCATCGGGTCATCCGGGAAGTGCTGGAGAGCGGCGGCGCGCTCAATGAGAAGCGCCACGAGCATCTGTCCGGCCGGATGGCTGACATTGCGCAGCAATCCTCGGAACGGGAACGTGTGGCGGTGGATGCCGAGCGGGATACGGAAGCCCTCAAGAAAGCGGAGTTCATGCTGGATAAGGTCGGTGAAGAATTCGAAGGCATTATCAGCAGCGTGACCAGCTTCGGCATGTTCATTGAGCTGGAGAATACGGTTGAAGGCTTGATTCGTCTCAGTGCGATGACCGACGATTATTATCATTTCGATGAGGGTCATATGGCGCTCATCGGGGAGCGGACCTCGAAGGTATACCGCATCGGTGATGATGTGAAGGTTCGCGTGGCGAAGGTGAACATGGACGACCACACCATCGATTTTGAGATGGTGGATATGAAGCCGCGCCGTCAAGGGCGCGGCGAAGGCGACCGCGGCGGCAACGGCGGCCGCGGGTTTGGTGCCCGCGACGGCGCAGCCCGCGGGGGTAAGGGCCGCGGCGGCAAGCGCAGCCCGGGTGAAGGCGGCGCGCCAGGCGGACGCCGCAGTGACAGCGCCGGCGGCCAGGGCGGCCGCGGCGATGGCGCATCCGCCGGGCGCGGCAAGCGCGGCGGCGGTGAAGCTGCTGCCGAGACGGGCGAGCAGCCGTCGCAGGCGTCGAACTTCGCCTTTGGCTCTGGCAAAGGCGGTTACACCTCCGCGGGCGGCGGCGCCCTCGGCTTTGACCGCAATGCCCGCAGCTCAGGCGGCGCCGGTGGCAAGAACCGGCGCAAGAAGACGTCGGGCAGCGGCATCTTCATCGGAGCCGGAGCAACGCCGGGCGGTGCCAGCGGTGGAGGCAACTCCGGCGGCAATGGCTCTGCTGGAGGCGGCGGTGGCCGCAAGCGGAAGAACAAGGGCGGGAACAGTACAGCTGCTTTTGTCCGCAAGAAGAAAAAGTAAGGTTCCACTTCCCATCTGACGCTGGAGAAGCTTGCCCCGCCTTGCTTTTGGAGGCAGACGTTTGATACAATGGACTTCTGGTGAGATTGCATATTGGCGGTCTGCCGGAAGTCCTTTTTTCATAAACATTGTTGACGACAAGGGGTGAGACCATGGGTAAGAAAAGTGACGGGAAGGTTCTGGCCCAGAACAAAAAAGCTTCCCATGATTATTTCATCGAGGATACGTATGAAGCCGGGATGGTGTTGACCGGAACGGAGATCAAATCCATACGGAACGGCCGTGCCAATATTGGAGATGCGTTCGCAACCATTCGGAATGGCGAGATTCATATCCATAACATGCATATCAGCCCGTTCGAGCAGGGGAACCGCAACAACCCAACGGACCCTACGCGGACACGGAAGCTGCTGCTGCACAAGGAGCAGATCCGCAAGCTGCTGGGCCTGTCTAAGCAGGATGGCTACGCAATCGTACCGCTGAAGATCTACATCCGTAACGGCTATGCGAAGTTACTGCTGGGCCTCGGTAAAGGTAAGCGACAGTACGATAAGCGCGCCGATGCCGCCAAGAAAGATGCACAACGCGATATCCAGCGTGCGTTGCGCGAGAAGCAGAAGATCGCAAGGTAATTACGGTTATCCGTGGCTTGCGTTTAAGAAATCGGCATCATGTTTAATGAACGTTGTGGGATGGCAGCTTTTAGCTGTGTTACCTGCAATGTATATATCAATTTGATGTCAAATGTGATATACTAAGTGATGTAAGTGAGATCAATAAGATCTTTGACAATCAGCATACAGTTGGCGCATTCTTCTTTCTTGGAGGGAAAGAGTCTGCGGCATAGATCGACTGCTATGGCTGAATATTCTTTGATTTAATCCGATAGCCCTTTTTGGCAGGAACGCCAAGGTGCAAAGCACCGGCATTTCTCCAACTTAAGGGGGCGTTTTTGGATTCGACGGGGATAGTTCGGGCATGAGTAGCGGGTAGTGGGGACGCGTCCACTTCATCAACGCTAAAGCCAATTAAACGGCAAACAACAAAACAACTACGCTTTCGCAGCTTAATAACCTGTGAGCGTGCTCTCGCTCTGTATCGCCCATGTACCGGGATGAGGGCTCAACTTTAGTGGGATACGCTGTCTAGTCTCCGCCTGGGGCTAGCTGAAGAAGACAATCAGGCTGACCTGAAGGGAATCCGGTGACAGGGAGTTCCTAGGGTGACATCAAATCTGTCACTACACCCGTAGAAGCTTGTGTTGTCGTTATCTTCGGACAGGGGTTCGACTCCCCTCGCCTCCATACATATAACCCGCTCATTGAGCGGGTTTTTGCTTATTTTAGAGCAGATTTATAGACAATTTGTAGACAAAAGGATAACTGCAATAGCTCAAGATAGGAAATGTAGATGTATATGTTAGTATTAGAAATATATTTTGGGTAAATCCCAATATATGTAGCCCCCGATTTGGTTATTTTTTTTCAGTTTCAATTATTTAAAATGGAGTATGTGTTTTATTTATTCTTCAAGTGTATCTTATTTATGGAACTATCTTAAATTGAAGGTATCCTATTATCAATTAAAGGTAAGATTTTTCTTTAAGTTCTCTTCTTTAAGTAATCCAATTCATACATTAATTCACTGAGTTTAAGTAATTTCCACAGATTAATAACAAAACATAGTCTGCTGTTCTGATGGTTTTCATAAATACTGAGAAAGTCCACTGTGATGCCATAGAAGAACTAGAAATAAAAAAGGGATTTTCAAAGTTATGGAAGGTGGGGAGGCTACCTTTCAACTTTCGAAGAGATACCGCATTGACTAAGGAAAAGGCAGTAAGTGAATAGCCACCTAAGTAATGGGTTTTCAGAAATAGGAACTAATACACGCATCTTTAGTTTCAAACATATAAAGACACAATGAATGCATCACTGTTCTTAATTAGTTAAAGGTCGGTTTATAATTCCAATTTAGAGGAAGATAGAAATTTGTGTAGAAAAAATATACCTAGGTAAAAAGTAATAGGTTTGAATTGAATTGTTAAAAGGATAGGAGTGCAGAATGCTGAGAGAGTTAGATGCTATTTTAAAAAGATAGAATCAGGCTATGAAAAGGTGACAAGACTGGTTGAAATGGTTAATTGCCGGTATACTCACAAAGAAATTATTTTGAATTCGTTATCTAATGAAAAATAATGAATCCCAGTTGTAAGGTGAGCAATATCTCTAATGGAGAGGGTCAGGGTAAAATTGAAAAATCGATTTTGGGAATATTATTTGATACGCTATCTTGCTGGAACGATTTTTGGTGTTATAATTCTTTTCTATTTGTTTTATAACTATCACGATTATATAGGAAACTCGTTCCAATTTAAGAGTAAGGATGGGGAAGAAATACATCAGGAGGTGTATAGCCTGTTATTTAATACTACCTTTGAATTTGAGGGAGTATCTCCAGATAAGGTTAGATTAGATAATAGAGAGGTTGTCGTTGAAACTTCAAAAGAAAATAGTTCTTTGGCCCGAGTGGCCGAAATTACAGTAAATGAAGTGACAGTTTTATCGATGGTGATCTTATTAGTGGCTGGTTTTTTATACATGTATATTTCAAGTATGTTTGTACTCTTCCTTCATACATTTAGGTTTATAATTTTTGGCTTAATAAAGGGGGGGAGAAAATCACGCCTATATGTGTTTTATTTAATATTGAGCCGAGTTAGGGCGGTTGGTAAACAGTCTATAAAAGAAGAAACCAATAAAAATAATAAAGAAGATAATAGCAAAGAGCCGAGTAAAAAAGAACGTTGGGTTAACGAATATGTTGAATCTTACAGACATTTAAGAGAACATGGTAATGCTTTTGGAATTTTACTATCGGAAATGCTGTTTGCTTACTTTCTTATCAAAACAGATTTCAAGATTTATGGGCTTGCTTTATGGATTCTAATTGGATTTCTTTCTTGGTGGGTCGCAACCTATATGGAGGTGAAGCTACAAAAAAATCATGAACATAGGTTTAGAAAAGAAAATTAAGATGACTTGGTTTATTAGGAACTTTGTAGACAAAACAAATAAAAGCAAATAAGTTTAGGTACACAAGGTGAAATTATAAAGTTCAATAAAGCTTGTTGCTTAACTGCCTTTTAGGCTTAGTGACATAGCCAGGTATATATCAAGCATAAAAGAAAGCTGTTCGGCTCCCTCGCCTCCATAAAAATACTCGCTCAGTTGAGCGGGTTTTTTTATGTAGCTAGGAAACCATAAATTCTTAGTTTCGTTGTCATTTTAAAAACAAGTGCTTACCGTTGCGTCAAGCATTTGCACACATTCTAGTGAAAATAAAGCATAAGTATGCGGTTTAGATTAGGGATTGGTGTTTCGTATTGATATCAATTGAAATATGTAACTTACGGAGAAAGTCAGTGACTGATTAATAATATGCAGCCAATATGGTTGTGAATTATCACTTAGAATGTGAAGCTTACATTAATATGGTATAAGCATACTGAAGTTTAATCAATAAAGAAAGATTCTTAGAACTTCATTGGTTTATTCGCGGTTATGGACGTTAAGTTGAAGTGACGGTGAGAAAAATAATTATCTCTGTAGAGAAACGAGGTATTGTAAGTTAACAACTATGTTAGAAATCGTGGAACCTTAGAATGTTGGTTGTCGACACGTTGCCGACTAATTATTATATTTACGAATTAAGTGAGGTTGGGTTAAGATAGGGTGGAAATTATTTTATCTAAGTCATATTGTTTCTATTGGTTAAGTATAAATGGGAGAGGATACTATGTCTGTCAGTGGTAATAATGGTAAATGGGGAGACCACTATCCGGTGTCTTGCCCTCCTAGCAGTGCAAAAGCAAGAGACATAAATCCAGTTTATAGATTAGCTCTACATAATCCGCCGCTGGATGAGGATTTCTACAGCCATAAAGAAGCAAATCTGCCCTATCCACCTATTAAAGAATGCGAAGCTTGTGCGATTTCTGTATTTACTGATATTAAGCAAATACAGAAAGCAAAGAAAAATATTGTCGTTTTTAAGAGAAGAGGACACATAGTCGAAGGTCAGATAGCCAGAGAAACTGGGGTAGCCTCAGAACCAGATCATAAATCACATATAAACTGGTGGGTTTATACCGGCGTTGACGCAAAAAAATATTTTGGGGATAATTCCTGAGTTAGGGATGGTTTCTATGAATTATACTCTTCCGTTCCCTATTGGGGCTGTTCAAATCATTAAAGTTTTTGAGTACTATGATGGTCCCAAAGTGTTCGCTTGTGAAAGCTTGACGGGGCAAAAATACATTGTCAATTGGATCGATACAACAACCACAAATGACACATGGTTTTATGTGGCTGTAAGTGGAACAAGGTACCTTCTTATACTAAATGGGGAGGTGTCTTTACGTGATTGTATTGTCCAATCAGAAAACAATATGGTATTGGAGGTTTGTACCTCAAAGGGAGAGTGTGACAGTGTAGAAATCAAATTCCGAGAAGTGGGAAGTATTATAGAGGACGAGTTACCTGATCCCGATTCATTCTTGGAATTTGAGCAGCAAAAATCATCGCTCCCACCGAAAGAAGAAGCAACGGTTCTTAACGCTATTCGTACTGGAAGAGATGTTTTAGATCTATCCCTAAATGTAAGTGATCGGCATAGTAATGAAATTGATGCAGAACTATTGGGGGAAGTGCTAGTTGCCACTCAGAACTTAGCATACTACATGGGATCAAATGCAATAAATAATCGAGGGCCTGTTTCGAGAAATGTTATGAACATAAACAAACTGAAGGCTACCGGATTTTTTGCTGCTTCCTTCGGGGTTAGATTGAAGTCTGATACACAACAAGGAATCTTCGGTGATACAGATGCATCAGGCACATTGGAAAAACTAATGGAGCTTTTCGAAGCAACATCTGAAGTTGAAAAGTTTAGAGCAGTTATAAAAGGGCTAAATATTCGAGCTATAAAGACATATTATACTTTATTAAATAAACTGAACAATGAGGATACAAGAATTAAAGTTGAGTGGGCATCCCCAAATAAAAAATACAAGGAGGCTTCACTTGATTCGGGAAATATCAAAAAAGCTATAGATATTCTTATAAAAGAGACAAAAACTGAGTTGAAACAGTTGGAAGTTAAGGGAACGTTGGTTGGAGTTATCACAGATTCTAATAAGTTTTATCTTCACACGGATAATGATGAGCACATAAGTGGGTTAATTGGTAAGAATTTGAGAGATCAGCAGTTTGTTGTACCCGTAAAAGTCAAAGCAGTCGTTGAACAAAAAACGGAAATTCATATATTTACTGAGGAGGAGAAGTCAACATATACCCTAATTTCATTTCAATAGCCAAACGATAAATCAAAGATACTCTACAGTTCAGGAAAGTGGCTATATAGAGCCTAATAAATTGTGTAATGCATACCCATCACATCCCTGGCAACTCACTCGTACTCTATCTGATTCCTCCAAAAGCATAAACTTGAAGGAGAACGGCCATTATTGCGTTCTCTTTTGCTGTTTTTAAGGGATAATAGGCGTGTTTCCTAGTTTATTCTTATTCATACTTTCGTTCTTTCAATTGTGCGTATGCCTCGCCCCAGCCAATCGACTCTTAAAATATCCGAGTCACCAGGTTCAGTCAGCTCTAACACTTCAGCGTGCTTCTCTTCTAGTATAGATTCAAGAAGGTATAACCGTTATAGGCACCATCTGAACATATTCTTCACTAGAATCGGCGGCAATCGCGGTTCAGATTGTGCTTCACCTTATCCGCGGCTATGTGAGTGGGTCTAGCGTTCTTCCTTTGTGAGATAGTTAGTGCAGAGCTATCCTTTTGCATCCCTCCAGAGCGTAGTTTTTTCGCCTGAATATCACCATTAATCGTAGCTCTACGCATCTTCGCATAATTATACTTCGTGGTCACCGAGATATTGGAAGTGTTTCCAATACATCAAGTTGCATATTTATTTGGACTTTCTCCATCATCGAGCATCTTATCGAAGAATGGCCCTTCGACAATGTTGAAAGCTTTTTTTGTTTGCCTACGGCCATGTAATCAACTCCATCTTTAAAATATATCTATAATATCTTTAATTAATGCTTTTTCGTACTCTCAGAGTGTAGAGATTTTGATTAGATCCTGATGATATGTCATCCATGTTTGTGTGAGATGTGAGATTAGGAGGGAAACAATGAGGTGGTTTACGGAAGAGCGAGAATATAATTTTTTTAGTAGTTCGTTTGGTGTTTAATGGAGAAGTGTATTCAAATGCTTTTGCACATAGGCATAATAAAACAGTATTTGAGACTATAAGCCATAAAAGATACATAAAACAGAAACAAAACATAAAAAGCAGGTATACAAATTATTTAGAAACTGGTCTGGGAGTGTCCCTGAAATAAGAGTCTAGTACGTGAAGCTGGTCACATAGTGATGTAGTTGTGACTAAGGCAGGTAATTCGACAAAATAATAGAATTTATAATATATGAATCGTATAGATAGGGGTTTTGAGATGGACACTCTATATAAATTACTCAATGAGTTTGCAGTTGCAGCTCGTAGCAATAGGGACAAAGGAGATCTCTTTGAGCGTCTAATTGTAAATTACTTAATGACTGATCCTCAATATGCAGATCGACTAAGTGACGTATGGCTTTGGTCAGATTGGCAGTATCGTTGGGGTGGGGATGATGGAATCGATATAGTTGCTAGAGAACGTGATACAGGTGATTATTGGGCAATTCAATGTAAGTTTTTCGATGGAAATTATACTATACAAAAATCGGATATTGATTCGTTTTTTACAGCCTCAGGGAAACGCTTTATTACTGATGAAGGCGAACAATCCTTTACGAATCGTCTTATTGTCTCAACAACTGATAAGTGGGGCAAACAAGCTGAATTAGCTTTGGAGAATCAAATAATACCTGTGTTTCGCTTGAGAGTACAAGATCTGGCTGCTAGTCCAATTGATTGGGATAAGTTTAGTTTATCGAACATCACAGATATTCGATTACGTAGTCGCAAAAGGCCCCTTCCTCATCAAGAAGAAGCTCTTGAGGAAGCCAAACGAGGGTATAGTACTAATGATCGTGGGAAACTCATTATGGCGTGTGGTACGGGTAAAACATTCACCTCACTTCGAATTGCTGAAGAGATAACCAGTAAAAACGGAAAGGTATTATTTCTTGCTCCTTCAATCACACTTGTGTCTCAAACCTTACGTGAATGGACAGCTGAATCTATTGAGCCGATCCATTCTTATGCGGTATGTTCTGACAGTAAAGTTGGTAAAGAGAATGAAGATATTCGTGCACATGATCTAGCATACCCAGCTACAACAGATTCCTATAAATTGGCTCAAGCTGTACAGAGAGCTAGTAACGATAGACGAACTGTAATCTTTTCGACTTATCAATCGATTCAAGTTGTTGCGGATGCTCAGAGACAGGGTCTTGGTGAGTTTGATCTAATTATTTGCGACGAAGCACATCGGACAACTGGAATTACTTTGGAAAATGACGACGTTTCTGATTTTGTAAAAGTACATCAACAAGCCATTATTAGTGGCAAGAAACGCCTGTATATGACGGCAACTCCTAGAATTTATAATGAAAAGTCAAGGGAAAAGGCTGGGGAAAAACACGCTATATTGTATTCAATGGACGATGAGTCGACGTTTGGACCGGAGTTTTATCGTCTTGGATTTGGTAAGGCTGTTCAAAAAGATTTGCTCGCAGAATATAAAGTGTTAATCGTAGCAGTTGATGAAGAGCGAATGGCGTCATTAGCAAACGATTTTAACGCGTACAAAATAGACAGCAAGAAAGCAATAGATCATCGTTTTGCTACTAAAATTATTGGGAGCTGGAAGGGTCTATCCAAGCAAGGTCTCATGAATGTTTCTGATGAAGGGACCGAAGCGGTAATAGAAGATACAAACCCTATGCATAGAGCAGTGGCATTTTCTCGCTCTATTAAAGATTCTAAAGCTATGTCTGAAACTTTTACTGAGCTGGTTAATTTATATAGTCGAGGAGAGCGTAATGGTAGCGAAGGCATGGTTCATTGTTCATTGGACCATGTCGATGGGGGAATGAATGCATTAAAACGCCAAAGTGCTCTTGAATGGTTAAAACAAGATCCTGGTGAGGGACAATGCAGGATTCTATCTAATGCACGTTGCTTATCTGAGGGCATAGATATCCCTTCTCTTGACGCGGTTGTCTTTTTCGATACCCGTGAATCGATTGTTGATATAGTTCAATCGGTTGGCCGAGTCATGAGAAAATCAAGGGATGGAAATAAGCAATATGGTTATATTATTCTACCTGTTGGAATTCCATCATCGAAGATCAAAGATTATAACAGCTATATTGAGAATGATAGGCAATTTAAAAGCATTTGGAAAGTTATTAAGGCGTTAAGAGCGCATGATGAATCTCTAGTTGATGAAGCCGAGTTTAGGAAAAAGATCCAAGTCATTGTTGATCCGACTGGGGGTAAAGATGACGGCGAGTCAGGTGGAGAAATCCAAGGGGCTCTTGATTTCCCAGAACTCCCTATAGAAGCTATTTCTGAAGCTGTTTATGCAGCTATTCCAAAGAAGCTAGGAGATTTGGAATACTGGAATGATTGGGCGAAAAATGTAGCACAGATTGCTGAGCGTATAATCGTACGGATTGATGAGATGCTAAAACTCCCCAAAGCAAGAAAAGCTTTCGATGATTTTCTGAAGGGGCTCCGAGATAATTTAAATCCTGCTGTAAGTGATATAGAGGCTGTTGAGATGCTTGCTCAACATGTCATAACCCGGCCTGTATTTGAGGCATTGTTTGAAGGGTATTCATTTACAGAAAGTAATCCTGTTTCGAGGTCGATGCAAACAGTAATTACAATCATGGATGACCATGCAATGGATAGTGAAATTGAAAGCTTAGAGAGATTCTATGACAATGTGCGTCAACGAGTTCAACTTGCAAAGAGTGAAAAGTCACGACAAGAATTAATTAAGAATCTTTACGACACCTTTTTCAATAATGCATTTCCTAGAATGGCAGAGCGTCTGGGAATTGTTTATACTCCAGTGGAAGTAGTTGATTTTATTATCCACAGTGTTGAGTTCGCATTGCGTAAACACTTCAACACAAGGTTGACTGAAAGGGGTGTTCAAATACTTGATCCCTTTACAGGTACGGGAACATTCATTGTACGCTTGCTTCAATCTGGACTTTTAACACCAGAAGATATTACTCATAAGTATCACCAAGAGCTTCACGCCAATGAATTAGTATTATTGGCTTATTACATTGCAGCAATAAACATTGAAAGTACTTACCGTTCCTTAAAGGGTGACAGTAAACCTTTCGATGGTATGGTTCTTACTGATACTTTTCAGATGGCTGAAAATCGTGATTGGGTTGATGAGCAAACGTTGCCGGAAAATAGTGAACGTGTTAATCGTCAAAAACTACAGGATATTCGCGTTATTATAGGTAACCCACCTTATTCAGCTGGGCAAACAAGTGCTAATGACAATAATCAAAATATAAATTATCCAACACTTGATACGAGAATTCGAAATACGTATGCAGCTCAATCAAGTGCTACTAATAAAAACAGCTTATATGATTCTTATATACGCGCTATTCGATGGGCGTCTGATCGAATTCAAGATAAAGGAATTGTAGCTTTTGTAACAAATGGTTCCTTTATTGACGGGAATGCAGCTGATGGTCTGCGAAAATGTTTGACTGAAGAATATAGTAGTCTGTATGTGTTTAACTTGAGAGGGAACCAACGGACATCGGGAGAGCTTTCACGGAAGGAAGGGGGGAAGATTTTCGGATCAGGTTCTAGAACGCCGGTTGCTATTACTGTTTTAATAAAAGACCCGAGCTATGTTGGTATCAGTGAGTTGTTTTATCATGATATTGGGGATTACTTAGATCGTGAAGAAAAACTGTCTATAATAGAAGAATTTCAGAGCATAAAAAATTTACCTTGGAAGAAAATAGAGCCTAACGCAAATGGCGACTGGATAAACCAGAGAAATCCTGAGTTTGAAACATTCATGGCCTTAGGGAACAAGCAGGATGATAGTACAACTACTGTTTTCAGCCATTATTCTTCAGGTGTAAAGACAAATCGTGATGCTTGGGCATATAATTATTCTAAAGAAACTGTTCAATCGAATATGCGACAAATGATTGCGAATTATAATTTCGAAACAGACAGATATAAACAAAAGTGTTTAGGAAAGAACAGAGATCAATTGCCGCCGATTGATTCGATTATTGATACTGATCCCAAAAATATAAGCTGGTCTAGAGGATTAAAGTCTGACGCCGAAAAAGGAAGAAAGTATGAATTTGAAGAGGAATCAATAGTACAGAGTATGTATCGTCCATTTTCAAAGCAATGGCTATATTTCAATCGTCGTTTTAACGATATGGTTTATCAAATGCCTCGCCTCTTTCCTACACCGGAACATAAAAATATTGTAATCTCAATTACCGGAATAGGAGCTAATAAGGCATTCTCTGCACTTGTAACAGACTGTATTCCAAATCTTCATATGCATGATACTGGTCAATGCTTCCCCCTGTACTGGTACGAGAAAATACAAAATACTAAAGAAGAGGATCTTGTCCAGGTGGAATGGTTTGACGACGGACAGAACTCAAATGTTTATAAGGGATATATTCGACATGAGGCTATTCCTGATAGTACTCTTACTGAGTTTCAACAGTACTACAAAGATGAGTCTATAACTAAAGAAAACATTTTTTGGTATGTGTATGGCATACTTCACTCTCAAGTATACCGTCAGCGTTATGAAGCTGATCTAGCGAAAATGATTTCACGAATTCCATTTGTTACTGAGTTCTGGGAGTATAGTAGAGTTGGATATTTATTAGGGGAATTACACTTAAACTATGAAACAGTTGAACCATATCCCCTAACAGAACAAACAGCTCTTTTGATGGATGAAGTTAGTTATCGGGTAACGAAAATGGCTTTTGGAAAGACTAGTGGGAAAACGGATAAAAGAACGATTGTGTTTAATCAAGACTTAGCGCTGCACGATATTCCACTTGAGGCTTATGATTATATCGTAAATGGAAAGTCGGCGATTGAGTGGATAATGGAGCGTTATACAATACGTATAGATAAGGATAGTGGTATAAGAAATGATCCAAACAACTGGTCATCGGATCCTCGTTATATCGTCGACTTAATTAAGCGAATAGTAAGGATAAGCATAGATAGTATAAATTTAATTAACCAGCTTCCAATAATGCCGAAATTCCCAACGAGGACTTCGGAAAACATTCCAACAATTTAATTTATTAGAAGGAGAATGGGCCCCAGTAGGGGCCCATTCTGGATTTCTAAGATTGTCACACGGGGGCTCATTATTACTATTTAAGAATGGATACATAGGAAGCACTTAATCTTTATTAGTGTTATCAACAAGATCTCATTGAATATAATAACATTTGATCTAAATTTTAGGTGCTTTTGGAAGGTATTGGATGAAACATATCATATCTATTCTGGTAGTAATATGTATGCACAAAAGAGATGGTAGTTTCTATAGACAAAGGCATATGCAATTAGCCTGCATACCAAATATTGGGCGACGTATGATATGATATATTAGGCCTTGACAATTTATGTGTTTAAAATAAGTGGTTATATATGCCTAGTCTTACAGATAAACTACTGAGTGAGGTTGATACCGAAATGTATAATTGGTTAAATGACGAACAGAAGAGAAAACAGAAAGAAGAAGAACAACAGCAACAAATGGAGCAATTAGCTATACTAACAGGGTTTGACAAAAAAGAGTGTGAACAACTTCTTACTAAGACAGGTTGGAGTATAAAAGGAGCTATAGGTAGGTTAAATAGTTATATTGCCGGAACAAGCTCTTTATATTCAACAGAAGTTATTGAAAAGGGTATTAGGAATGCTGAATTATACGAAAAACTCTCGAATAACTTGAGTAACTTAAATACTATGAGGGGTGGCACGAATGGGTTTAAGGGTTTTATATTTGAAGAATTACATGCCACTAATGCAACGATTAATGGAAGAGTTACTAATGTGATAAATAACAATGGGATCGCAGACTTTGCAGTAATTAATGCAGATGGAACCATCACATATGCCCAAGCCAAGGTTGGATATGGTACGGGTAAGATTGATTTTACTGCGTATAAAGATCAAACTATCGTGGTCGATAAAGGTAATACATATTTAATTAAAAAGGCAAAAGAAGCTGGGTTAGAAGTAGTTGAGTCGGATATTTCATCAAAAGAAGCAGCAAGACTAGCTAAACAAATGCAGTTGGAGTCCAAGGTTACACGACGACCAAATTCAGTAGTAGTCCCTAAAGCTCATACTGCAATAAATATCGCAAAAGAGTCTCATAGAGTAGGTGTACAGTCAGCAAAAACTGGTGCACAATTTGGTGGGGGATTTAGCCTTGGCTCCAATATAGTAGATGTGCTTAGCGGTGAAAAAAAGATTAGGGATGCGGCTAAAGGTGTTGCGGTAGATACGGCAGTATCAACAGGTATTGGATATGCATCGGGAGCCGCAGCCACTGTAATCGGGCAAACTGCCTTAGGTTCGACAGTTGCAGGAGCAGTGGGAACCGCTACTTCAGCAATTGCTGGTACTGCAGTTGGGGGAGCTACAATTGCAGCGGGAACGGCTGCTGTTGGAACCATTGGTGGGATAGGAACTACTGTAGCCACTACGGCTATTGCTGCCGGGACAGCAGCTGGGGGAGCAGTAGTAACGGCAGGGGCGGCTGTCAGCTCGGCAATAGCTAGTACGGCAGTAGGCGGAGCAGTAGCAACAGCAGGGACGGCTATTGCTGGCACCGCTGTAGGAGGAGCAGTGGTAGCGGCAGGGACAGCGGCAACTGGAGCAGTGGTAGCTACAGGCGCAGCAGTGGCGGCCGCAGCAGTAGCGGCTGCCCCTGTTGTTGCCGTAGGAGCAGTATTAGGTGGTCTCTATGGAATTGGAAGAAAATTATTAAGAAAAAGATGATTCTTCATCGAGTTACAGAGCACCTGTATAGGCGCTCTTATTTTTAGCCGATTTGCCTGGCAGGATTGAAAACCGTGCTATAAGTGAGGGATTGGTTTGAATCTAAGTAGATACATGAGTAGTTTTGAAATCAGAGGAGTAGAAATAAGCCTTGTTCAATATAACTAGATAATAAGGGGTAGAGAATATGCTGAGTAATTCTAAATCTTCTATATTATTTGAAAAGCTAGCTTACGATACATGGGAAAGATTAAAGTACGGTGAGGTGCTTAATTGTAGTCAGTCTGAGGAAACAATAACAGACATAAATTTATTAGAAATAAAACGAGCAGGACTGCAGGATATTCTTGTTTCAAAATCTGATAAATCACAAGAAGGAGTAACAGGTATTGACTGGGAGTGGTGGATAGGTTCTAATTCAACTGGTTGGTGGAGATATGCCGTTCAGGCAAAAAAACTTTCAAAGGAAAGGAAGTATCATAAATTAAGACATAAAGTAGGTACAGAATATCAAATTGATATTTTAGAAAAGTATGCAACAGCGAATAACTGTATTCCGCTATACACCTTTTATAATTACACTGATAGTAATACATTACATAAAAACTGGCATTGTAACTTAGCCTTTGAGAAGGAACAATTGGGATGTACAGTAGTTCCAATCGATGTTGTAAGGCAGGCGTTTCAAATTCGATCAGATAAAAGTTTTACTTCATTACATAAGGATAAACGATCAGTTCCATGGAGATGCCTTGTGAAATGCCCTCTTTATTCGGTTCATTCTTCTCAAAATTCATGCCATCCATTGGCATCAGCGGGATACAAGGAAGTAAGACCATATAAAATTAATTTATCAAATATGACCAGTGAAACTATACTTGATTCTGAATTCTATAATCATAAAATTGAAATATTACCGAAGAGAATACTTATTATTCGAACTGATGGTGAATAACCAAAATTAATACTCAAACCGGCTTCCATGCTAATGACTAACCTTTTACGCTAATTAACAGCATTGGGACCATTAAAGATAATCTGAGCAAAATAAGTTCCTAGTAAGGTCTAATTAAATAGTTATATATTATTAATAAGGGTAAGGAGTTGGTCTAAAAACCACCTCCTTACCCTTATTTGATATTAAAGGAGACTTATTATGGATTCAGAACTAAAAGAGCTAGTTAGTGAGACACTAAGGGAAAAGCAGGATAGTTATGTGATTCAAGAGCTTTTCCGCCAATTCCCAACTAAAACTCAGCTAGTGAATGTTTCCGAGCAGCAGTTACGCAACATAAAAGGAATTGGTATTGGAAAAGCTCGTCAACTTTTAGCCTTATTGAAGTTTTCAAAGATAATGGCAGCCCCAGCGGTAGATCTAAATACAATTCAAAAGCCTAAAGATGTTTATGATTATCTACAACCTGAACTAAGATATCAAACGAAAGAACATTTCATATGCCTCTTTCTGAATAGTAAAAATCGCCTCATCTTTAAAGAGACGATCTCTATTGGCTCGCTGAACTCAGCCATAGTGCATCCCAGAGAAGTGTTCAAAGAAGCTATCAGGCATTGTAGTGCGTCCATAATTTGCTCTCATAATCATCCAAGTGGCGATGCAACACCATCGAGTGAGGACATAAATATTACTAAGCGGCTAGTTTCTGCTGGAGAGATTATAGGCATTGAGGTTCTAGATCACGTTATTATCGGTGACAACCAATTTTACAGTTTAAAAGAACATGGGTATATCTAACGTTCTTGAAACTTGAGAAAGGAGGTGAGACAGAATGAATCAAGAGAATAATAAAGTTACTGATGCAACTATCATTACTGCATGCGGAATGCTTGGAGGAGGTGGGCTAGGTGCAGGAATAGGAAGTTTAATCTTTCCTGGACCGGGTACGGTAATTGGATACTTAATGGGAGTTGGAATTGGGGTAATTGCTAGTCAAAAATTCAATGATAGGTAACGGTGACCCATGAATAGTAATAAAACGGAAATAGCGAAAAACGCGATGAAAGATGCAATAATTAAAACAATTGAAAACAAATTTGATATCTATAAAACAGCCTGTGAACTATCTAAGAAATATGGTCATCCTAAGAAAAGTGAACAATAAGAATTATATTGCAGAGAAGTAAGGATGTTTAACAAGATCCTCACTTCTCTTTTTTGTCTTTAAAAACTAAAAGTTGAATGATGATCTTATAAATGTCCTCCTGTTCTTCATTAGTTCGTTCACTTAACTCAAAAATGATCTTATCTAAGAAAGTTGCATTGGTTTTTTGTATTTCATCTGTATTGGAATGAAATAACTCTTCTACCTTCACTCCAAGAGCAATAGCTAACTTTTCAAGACTGACAATAGTAGGACTTTTCTCAGCACGTTCGATTTGCCCTAAAAATGAGGGATTAATACCGGCCCGAAGAGCAAGCCTCTCCTGACTTAATCCTCTACTCTGTCTTATTCCACGAATGTTTTCTCCAACTATGATGGAAATGTGACTCATACACTCACCTATTTTCTTAGTTCAACTGTAAGAAAAACATATTAGGTTATATAGCCACACTCAACATTCTATAGACACTAATAAAAGTAATTACTATAGGCATTGATAATTTACTACTTATTACCTATAATTGGAATGAGATATAGGTTATGCTACCTATAATGCTTGATGATAATAATAGAAGAGGTGTACTTATGAGAAGAGTCAAAAAATCTTTAGCGGCGATACTTCTAAGTGTTAATTTGTTTTCGTTAAGTGGTGGGATCGTATTAGCGGATGGTGAGCTTTATACGCCCAGTGGTAAACAAATAATTTTACAGATAGGGAATCCGTACATGCTTGTAAACGGTGAACGTAAACAAGTTGATAGTGAAACGAATACTGCACCTGTTAGCAAGAATGGAATCACTTACTTACCGTTGAAATCTCTGATAAAGGAGTTAGGTGGGACAATCGCATATAATTCTAAGACGAAGAAAACAATTATTAAACTGGATAATGAAATTATAGAGCTCACTGTTGGAAGTAGAATTGCCATAATTAATGGGGTGTCAAATAAAATTAACGCTGCACCTATAAATGAAAAAGGAAGAATATTGATCCCACTACGTGTTGTGTCAGAAAACATGAAACTAAAACTAAATTGGGATCAAGTTAATAAAGAAATTACTTTGTATCATGGTGGTGAGGATAGATGGTATGAAGGGAATCATGTTGAAAAAATATCACCAGAATATGGAGTGTATACAGATCAAACCATTGGTTATACAGTAAATTACTTTTTAGAATGGGGTACTCCCCTCGTCATTCAAAAGAAGAACACTATAGAAACTGTATTTTATGAATCGAAAAGTGCTAGAATATCATCTTATTCTGATTTTATGCAATCCATACATGATGAGGAGTACGGGATGATACTAGATGAGAGTTATGAAGGGTTCTTGGAAAGAAAGGATATCATTAAAAGCAACTCCGAATTAAGTGAACTTTCAATACCGTCTGCTGACGCAGCATATCTTATTACAAATATTGATGATGTCAATGCCATCCTTTATATTGTGACTTTCAAGGAAGACCAAGTGGGAATCTTTGAAATTTCCATAGATTCACAAATTTCTCCGAAAGAGACCCAGGATATTGAAGCATTCATAGAACTGTTTTTAGCTACATTCAATCTAGATTCTGCAGTGGGATAGAGAGAGGGAACGAGGTATGAAGATGGTTAGAAAGAATTTAACTTTATTGATGCTAATCTTATTATTAACTGCATGTAGTATTGAATCTGAGCAAGCAGTGAAAGATATATCGACAAGTGTACAAGACCAGTTAAACAACAAAAGAGACCAAGACAATGTAAATGTTCTGGCTGTTAAAGGGGGGGAACTGCAAGATTACCCTAATTCTACTATCGGGGATGCTTTCACAGAATTTTTTAGAGATCCTACATGGAAGAATTTCAAGGCTGATACAGGTGAAAATGTGGTGGAATTTACAGGATATATGATGTATGAAAATGCAACAGTTAAAGCCAGATTGCAGTTCCTTTTAAGTGAGGACGATTATTTTGAAGTTGGTGCACTCTCTTTTAATGATGTTCCTCAAAATATCTTGATGACGAATTCATTGATAGCAGAGATATTTGAGAGTTACGAATCATCGGAGTAAGACACGTGGGAATCAAAATCAGAATTGAGCAAGTAATTGAAGAAGCGTAATGGACCAAAGGTCTATTACGTTTTTTTTACATACATGTTTATTAATACTCAAAGACCTTCCGATATACTCTTTAAAGGGTAATGAAGAATTAGCCATTAGGCAAACCCATTATTGACTGACTATACAATAATAATAGAAGTAGGTAATCAGATGCACTTATCTCAACAACTTAAGGCCAAGTTAAATGATGTATTGGGCTTTGAACTAAACTGGAACACAAAGAACAGCCCGGATTTTGGGTCTTTATTGAATGCTATTAATATTGATGAGGCAGTACAACAGGAATCCGAAACTATACCGATAGACGATAAAAAAGTTAGCCAGGCACTAAAAGAACAAGCGCTTCACCAATGGAGACAAGAAATAATTAATGAAATTTTACAGTCGGATTATATTGATATTTTGCAAGGGTATCAGGATGAATACATAGATGCAGATGATGAACTTACTTTTGGAGATCTCCTTGACGATTTATTCATAACCAATGCAGAAGACTTTAATCAGTTATATGGTGATAGAATTACTGATAGTTTCAAAAGAGATGTAAGCATAGATAAAGATATTGTTCAACTATTTAATAAAGAATCAAAATCAGGGTATTTGAAAAAGGAAGGATCTATCTCACTATTATTTTTTATCATTACTCAAAGATACAAGATTCCTACCACTAAGATCTCATCAAGAAGGAATAATTCTGATTACTTCCCTCTATTAAATACCGCTGAGATTTTTTTTGATATATTAGGAAAAGTTAAAGATGAGATGAACATCGTACAAGATAGTATTCAATTTGAGAAAAGGACGAATTTGATTTTCACCTTTCAGGCAGCGTCTTTTCTTGATAAAGCAAATTGTAAAAATGAAAAGAGGATTTTTAAAGCAATCTCTACATTTTCGTTACTAGACGATTTAGGACTAAAATTTTATCTTATCGAGAATTTTGATTGGTACTTCGATCATTCATTGTCTTCAATCAGTACTCTTTTTAAGTGGAAATACATTATCGTACCTTGTTTAGTTGAGTTTCTTAAAATGAATTTTGAACTCGATAACAAAAGATACTCTACTGAAGGTGAACTAGCTGCGGACAGTACTGAGATTAAAATCGAAAGAATAAAGAAAATCGGGAGATTATACTTTGGGCTGGAGGATCGATCCACAAATGAGAAGATTTTATCTGTAGCAGACAAAGTATTTTTAGAAGGAAGAAAGATAGAGAATAGTGATAATTTCCTAAAGGTGACACGTAGTATAGAGAAGATAAAGAAATCGTTAAAAGCTTCAGAAACAGACTTTGAGTCTCCTTTCGAAAAGGTCACTTATAATGATAAAGATATAGTTCAACTGCTAGTTTTAGACGGCGCAAGTAAATACTTGTCTTCGATTAATCTAGATTAAATAAAAAAATTATTAAAGGGACACTTTACTTTAACTAATTAGTTAAGTAAAGCGTCCCTTTATTTATAAGGGATCTACTGTATTATTTATCGACGACTAAGATCATACACTACAAAAACATGCATTACACTTCATTTTGTAAGCTAATAAATCTCAAAGGAGTGTATGAAAATGTTTAACAATAATATCCTGAGCGAAAAGGAACTTGAACTAATGAACAACAAAAAAATCGATCTTAATGATCTGCAATTCCACAAGCTAGATAATAATAACTCAATTGCATTTGTTAATAGTAGATTTATTCAGAAAAAGAACCTTTTTATTGGAATAACAAATGAAGATGTACATGAGCTTAAAGTCGATCACTTGGATCACAACTTGTCATTCGGAAGTGAAGACTCTATGCGAGTTACGTGTGATATGAGAAAGAAAGAAGATATAAAGGTACTTGTTACTGTAGGCGAAAGAGAATGTTTAGAACTGTCTAATAGTAGCGACGATGGGTGCCTCTTCATATTATTCTTGGAGACTCAGGGTTTCATTCAATTCTTACTTTACGATGGAAAATTAGATCAAAAGATATGTTGTGCACTAGTCATTGATGAGAAGAGTAGAAATTTAATGAGATCAATAGCATTTAGCATCATAGAAAGAAATTTTAAGGGTTTCTATCAGAAGATTAGTGAGCCTCTCAAAACGGAGGACTTCAGATGATCGAGAATGGGAATAATCATTCTTTTGACGATTATATGCAAGGTTTTAATGAACTTTATGGTTCTAAACAGTCAGTACAATTGGATGTCTTTGAAAGCAAAGGTGTATCTAATGAAGTCGAAGAGACTTATCTAGATAATAATAGGATTGAGCTTGATCAGACTTGTAGCTTTGAGGAGCAAGAGTTCGCAAATGACCAAAGTTATGTTGAGGAAAATTGCATCGGACTCGATCAGTCATATCAATTTGCCTCAGATCAAGCTGATAATACTTATCTTACTGAAAACAGCGTAGTAATTGATCAGACCGAATTTATTGAGAATGAGCAATTATTATCAGATCGTGTAGATAGTACAGCCAATATTTGTAGAAGTTTAAATGATTGTATGGACACAAATCAAGTTTCAGCACAAGAAAGAGAATCAAGAAGAATGAATATTGAGTATGACATTTCAAAATACATCTCAAATAGATACATCATCAGATGCGCTAACAAAAGGGTATTTCTCTATGATCATCATAGTGGGACATACAATGAACTGTCGGAATCGGATATGAACGTCTTTATTCGTAGTAATGTCTCAGATTCAATGGATAGAAAGTTAAATAAGAATAAGATGCTCGAAATAGCGTACAGAATTGAAAGTGATCCCCATCTACAGATTAAATTTGGAGATTTTAACAGACACAATAGACTCATTAATTTTAGGAACTGTGTGTATGACACTGATTCTAGAGAAATATTGGAGCACAAAGCAAAGTATTTATTTACTCACTATGTAGATGCTGACTACAATCCCAATCCTCAAGGACTAAAGGTCATCCCCCCTAAAGGTGGAGTGAGCCGAACAAGAGGAGTATTTAATCAATTTCTCCAAGACTCTACGCAAGGAGATTTAAAGAAAATAAAGTCTCTTCAAGAGTTAACAGGATATATCATCAGCAATTATTGCAATGCAAAAAAGTTCTTCATTCTCATTGGTCATGCTCACACAGGCAAATCCTTGTGGTTAGGTCTTTGGAGATCGTTAATAGGAGCTAAACACACTACCGCAATAACGCTAAAGCAACTGGGGACCAACAGATTTATGACCGCTGAGTTATCAAATTCCAGACTGAATATTTCTCCTGAAATGAATGAAGAAGGAAGTTTAAAAGGGATCGATGTTATTAAAGCATTAACCGGCGGTGATCTGATATCAGCAGAAAAAAAGGGGAAGGACCCGTTCTTTTTCTACGGGAAAACTAAACTAGTTTCAGCAGGTAACCACATGCCGGAATTGGATAAACCTGATTCAATGTCTGCCTTAACAGATAGAATGATGTTCTTGCTGTTTAATCAGTCGATTCCAGAAGAAAAAAGAGATAAAGATCTGTTGAACAAGCTGCTATTAGAAACTGAATCAATTGTTACCTGGGCAATAGAAGGTCTTCACAGGCTAAAGGAGCAGAACTTTATTTTTACAGAGAGTGATGATGCATTAAGGTTTAAGGCCAAGTATATTTCCGACATGAGCATAACTGACTTTATTAACGATGAGTGTCTACTTAATCTGAGAAATCAAGAATACAAGGTTCATAGAAAAGACATTTATTCAGCTTACTTAAGACATGCCAGGGAAAATCAGTGTCGTATTTTAAAAAGTAAAGAATTTTTTGCTGAACTCACAAAGCTTGGTGTGGAATCAACTAAGTTAAGAATTAATGGTTCAACTCCCCTTCAAGGATTTAGAGGAATTAAACTCAAATAAAAATAAGCTTTATATTTTGGCTACGTTGGCTACATTTGCTGAACGTGCCGTTATTAGGGGGATCTGAGTAGTGAGAACGTAGATTATCAAATTCTACGTGTGACTACTTTCATCTTCGTCAACCGACAATTTATAAATATATATTATCTAAGTAATGGGGGAAAAGATATGAGCGCAACATATGAAGAGAAGTCATTTTATACGGTATCGGATCTGTGTAACATCTTACCAATTGGGAGAAATGGGGTATATAAGTTGGTCAATAAAGAAGACTTCCCGAAAGTTGTTGTTGGTAGACGTATTATTGTTCCCGCTGCAAAGTTTTGGTCATTTATAGAAGAGAACTTAGAGAGGCCTATTATTCTTGAATAAATTTATTAAACAAGATGAACAAGAGAAGAGAACTTGTTCATCTTGCTAAGGGAGTTGGTATGTTAATGGCTGGGAGTATACAAAAGGTTGGTAAGAAGTATAGAGTAACTTTAGAGCTTGGATTTGATGCTAACGGGAAGAGAATGAGAAAGTATCAAACTGTTACAACTGAAAAGGAGGCAAAAAAAGTACTTAACGATTTTAATTACAATCAACAACGTAATCTGTTGGTTCACACGCCGAAAATATCTATGGAGCAATTCCTCGAGCATTGGATGAATAACTATGTAAAATATAATTGTGAGGTTACAACCCAATACGGATATCGTAATATTATAAAGCATATTGTTCTATATATGGGGAAAGTTGAATTAGAAAAGCTTCGTCCAGATCACATTCAGCAATATTATAAACATCTTATGGATGACAAAGAGCTTTCGCCTAACACTGTACACAAGCACCATGCGATTATACGAAAAGCACTTGATTATGCTTTAAAGCAGCAGTATGTGTATAGAAATATAGCTGATGCAGTGATTTTACCTAGAAAAGTAAAGTTTGAAGGTCAATCATACACTAAAGAACAGCTTAGAGCCCTATTAGTGGCAGCTAAAGGTTCGAAATTGGAAGTACCTATTTATTTAGCTGGATTATTAGGCTTGAGAAGAGAAGAGATCGTCGGATTAAAGTGGAAATATGTAGATTTAGAAAAGAGAGAGATACGAATACAGGAGGTTAGGACCAGCGCAGGAAAAGAAACTATCGTTAAAGCGCCCAAGACAGAAAAAAGTAGAAGGTCTTTATATGTAGATGATGATCTTTTCGAACTACTTCTTGCTCACCAGTCATTACAACAGAACTGGAAACACAAACTTGGTGATAAATATGAGGACACAGGATATGTATATACTAAGGAGAACGGAAAACCATATCGAGTAAATTCAATTACTGAGCAGTTTAATTGTTTTCTGAAAAAAAATAAATTTGACATAATAAGGTTACATGATCTTCGCCACACATGGTGTAGTATTCTTTATAATGAAGGTGTTTCTTTAAAAGCTATATCGGAAGCAATGGGACATTCGGATATAGGAACGACTAGCAAAATATATACACATTCATTCGATAAGACTCATAAGAATACAGTAAGTGTTATTAGTAAAGTTATTAATAAATAATTGAGAGAGTAATGCTCTTTAGACGAAAAAGTAGATAAATAAATGGATGTTTTTGTCGTTATACGTGAAGGCCTGTCACGGTTTTGTATAATTATTTTTATATTTTAAGAATTATGATTGATAATAGCCACTACTCGCCCCCCCCATTGTTACATGAAAATAAAGCTTGACACTGCCAATTTTTTCCCTATAATCAGAGTTAGATATGAGGCCTTACAAGAGATGCACTACGAAAGCATTGAGTAAAGCCAAGCCGTTATATTGTTCATAAAATCTGTGAACAACAGTAGGGCACGCGCGGATTTAGAATTTGTGCCGTACTGTATATTTATACAGTGCGGTTTTTGATTTTTCCTTGTATTTTGCCTCATATCTATGACAATATCAAGGAGGAATCTTTATGGTAATCCCAGCAATACCCCGATCATTTGCCCCAATTACAGCTACAGATGCGCTAAAACGTTCAAATCAATACCCATCAGCTGCCGTGTTTGGACCATCAGGATCTGGTAAATCTGCATTAACAAACGCTCTTATGAATGCAATTATGGCAAAACTAACTTTAATGGGTGTTGGTGAGAAAAACCAGACGACTTTGATTTCTACCAATTATGTGTTGGATTCTCGAGTATCTTCTGATAAGCAGTTCGCACTGAAATTGGTCATTAAGCCCTTTGAGGCAAAACAGGTTCTGATTGTATTACGGGAAAAGCTTTTTGACACTTTTAGTATTTATGGTAATGACGCGGATGACACAGTTGAAGCTATGGATGATGAATGGTTTCAAAGTGTGTTGGAGCCCAAAGATGCATCATATCATCTTGGATCACTGCAAGCAGAGTTGAATTTAGAAATATTAAGGCAGGCGGTCTTACAGATCATCAAAAATATTGAAGAAGTAGATGGAAAGTCATTCGCTGAGATTGTTAAAGAAAGAAAAAAGGATCCTTCTGCACAGGGAAGAAAAATAAAAGATGTACGTGCAGATTTATTTGAGGACCTGTGGGATAATCAAGATAAGGGTACAAGAGAACTTCTAGATCAGTGGCTCGAGAAGGTAGGACAGCTTTTAGTGTTTAAACTGACAGAACTATTTCATTGTAGTGAAACTATGAGTAAGGATGTATTGTTAATAGACAATGCTGATCTCGATGATGAAAGTAACAAGAATGTTCTGAGTAAACTGTACGATCCCTTGTCACCTTTTAGTTTGATTGTTAAAGAAATGACGATTGCGTGTAGGCCACGAGAAGAACTGGTCCGACTCTATCCAGAAGATCGGCCCTTTAGGTTTTGTATACGCGATACTGTTGGGCTGACCCAAACTGGTACTGATGATGAGTCCATTAGATCTGCATTAGAAATAGGCTTGAATTATCGAGCAGACAGCCTCTTGATATTGTTTAGTCTGGAAGAACGTAATGATGTACTTATGAGTAGTTGTAATTTAATTGCTGAAAAAATGGAGAAGAACGGGAAACTCCAGATGCCAGTTCACGTTCTGTTTACAAAGGCAGATAAATTAATTGAAACGAAGATCGATCTAAATAAAGAAGGATTGAAGCTAACTCAAAAAGATTATAACAAACAGATCTTTTCTGCAATAAAAGAAGTAGATGATTTAGTTCGGAATATTTCTGGAAACATCCCTGAGTGCACATCGAAGTGGATTTCCTTGAGATATCGTGATGAAGATTTGGATCCCATACAAATTGCGTTAAGAGATAACAATGACGCAAAAAAACTTTTTCAACCAGAAGGAATGTACCAATTTATTAATGAACTAGTAAATGATATTCAAACCAACATATTACCTGCTGGAATGGACTCACCGTTGTTTATTACAACAAAAAATCCAAATAAACCGGCCATTTCCATTCAGGTTGGAAATGATAATCTAAAAAGCATTTTAGATAGAATTCAATATCAATTGACAGAGGATACAGTAAATGTCAATGGATATCTTATCACAACGAAATTTCGGTTATCTGGGCATAGTGTCGTCACATATTGGCGGAAGTTACAAAAAGGGATTGGGCATACGACTAATGCCAAAGTATACGGGAATTTTAGTATAAATATGAAAGGCTTACTTCGAAAAGTTTTACGTGAATGCATAGGTAGCATAGATGTACTGTATCAAAAAAATGAAGTTGCTACATTAGTTGGTAATTTAAAAGAGCAGGAAATAGAGAGATTAATCCTGTCACTTGGTGAAAAGGCTTTTAGTGAAAAGGATGCATTTGATGGATTGAACCAAGGGGTTTTAGCTAGGATGGACGCTGAAGCTAGATATGCACAATTGCTTCACGTTAAGCTTCGTGAGTATTTTAACAACCCCATAAGGTATGAGAGGATTTTAGATCTCGTTGCTTTTCAGTTATCATATGGAAATAGCGAGATTCAGAAAAAACTTAAAGCGACATATGATGCACCAGTTAGCTATGACCAAGCAATGCGAAATGTCCAATACCAATTTAAAGATATTTTTGCATCTAATGATTTTCGGAATATTGTCGTTAAGGAATTTGAAAACGCTATGACAAACATGATCAATAAATTGTTTGTTGCTATCTAAACATTGTTCATGTTTGGTTTTATTAATCATTAAATTACTGTATCTTTATTTATTGGCGAGAGCATTTTAAGCTCTCGCCAATTTACCATATAATCGAAATCGAACAAAGCATAGAAATAAAGAATATTCTGTATTGCTTAGAGCATTAGTAATATGAATGTGATCTAAATTTAGTAGACATATTGTAGACATACCAGATAAACATATCTATATTTGGTTAACACAAAGAAATACTGAATAAAAAATAAGTACAGTAAAATCAAGAAATATTAAGGGATTAAGGAATCAAATAAAACACATTAAAACGGATTAATATATGGAGGACAGGGGTTCGACTCCCCTCGCCTCCATACATATAAATCCACAACCGACTAAGGTTGTGGATTTTTTATTTACATTTACTTATTAGTTTTAAAGTGAAATAAGATTGGTTATATCACCACTTAGAATCCAATGACCTGATATCTGTTTAATTTTCAATTTTATCGAATTCGACTATATTCGACAGCCACACTTGGTTATTTGTTCTATAATTGGATTATTGAAAGGTCAATAATTCAAAGGAGCTTACCATGGTAAAAGCATTTGATTCAGAAGAGTCGTTAATGACAGTAAATATAGTATTCGACAAAATCGCGACTTTAATTAAATACAACATGTGGGGGAATGTTACATACGAACGCTTTAAGAGATGGACACAGCAGTTTAACACTGATGAAGAACGATACTACGCTGCATATTTGGCGAAACAACTTATTTATTATAATAATAAAGATTTTATCTCATTGATAAATTACTCATTTGCAATGGTTATAAAGAAAATCTTACAATCTACTTTAAAAACTAATGAATATGCAGAGGATTTAATATGGGCAAAAAAAATGGAGGAAGTAAGAAGGAACACACTTGTTTGTCCTTTGACCTTTGATGCTGCTGCTAGTGGATCAATGACAGTAAGAATATTAAGAAATCTATCCATAATTTCAGAAGAGGAAATTTGTAACAGCGAAACCGAACTAATAAACAAGCTACAACGAAGAGATGTTCATGGTGTGATTTTTGTTGATGATATGATAGGTAGTGGGACGCAGGTTCTAGAATCACTTATACATCGAAAAGAGATTGGAAATAGTTATTGTTCTCTACAGGATAAGATACTTGAATTACGTCCATCAGCGCAAATTTTTGTTTGTGTTGCTGTTGCTCCAGAGGAATCTTTACGGCTAATCGAATCTGATACAAATCTTCAAGTCAGTGTTGCTGAGGTATTAGATACTAAGCAAGAAGTACTTAATGATGGCTTTTGGGATCCAGGTCATTACGAGAATGCTATGAAATTCCTCTCAAATCTTAATGCCAAAGAAAATATCCCGCTAAGTGGGTTTTCAGATAAAAGCTGGGCACTTACTTTTGAACACGGGGCTCCGGATTTGAGCAGTCCCTTTTATTACAAGGAACAAGCCGGTTGGACTTCTTTAATACCATATAGAGGGGAAGAATTTTAGTGGAGTCTAAAGTGATATTTGCAACACGAGCTGAAGAACTCGGCAATCGAGTGTTTGACTACTTTGTTATGCCAGCAGAATCATTTTACTCTCGTTTATTAAAACAAAAAGCTGCTGTTTTGGTTGGTGGAAGAGGAACTGGAAAAACAATGTTATTAAAGTCATTAGCATTTGAATATGTGGTTAATGGGAAGAGTGTAAACGAAGCACAGCGTGTTTGGGAAGATACGAATTATTTAGGCTGTTACATTAGGGCAGATACCAATATTGTATCAAGCTTTAGGGGGAGAGGAATTGATGATGAGGATTGGGCAAATCTCTATGCTCATTACTTTAATTTAAGAGTAGTGCAACAAATGGTAAAAACCCTCCGCATTCTGATTAAATTGGATGTAGTACCGAAAGAGTCATTGGAGTATTTTATTTCTCGTTATTTCGAGATATTTAAGGGAGACGAGTTTATAACTTTGACATTTGAAAGTTTGGAGAAAGATATAAAATTTAGATTAGATGAGTTGGTAAGGTATATAAATAATCCAACTAAGTTTCCTTGTCCATTACTTTCTAATAATGGGACACTAATATTTGAGTGTTGTACAGCACTTATGGAAAACAGTTTATTCCAAAATAAAGTGTGGTTTGTCTTGATCGATGAATATGAAAATATGAGCGAACAGCAACAACGAATAGTAAATACCTTGATAAAAGCAAATCAGCCTCCAGTAATTTTTAAAATAGCAATGAGGCCAGGGGGATGGTGGACTCAACAAACTCTAGCGTTATCAGAGAATTTAGAGGAAATAGCTGATTTTGATATGGTAAATTATCAAACAGTATTTTCAAATGAAGATTACAGTTCTCTTATTATTGAAGCATTTAATAAAAGTCTGGCTTTAAACAATATTACTGACTCTAAATTCCTAAATATAAAAAATTTGCTGCCTGATCTTGCGCCAGAGGAAGAAGCATTACAGGTTGAAAGAGATAGTAAGCGTAAATCTGAATATATCGACAGAATTAGAGAATACATAAATAGAGCGTCTGCGGTAATTGATAAAAATGAATTAGAGAAATCCCTAATTATTAAGGATAATCCATTAAAAACAAGATTTAATTTAGTATTATTGGATAGAGGAAAAAGTCCAGAAGATATCGTTAAATTGATTACACTTTCACCTAAAAAATACAACGAAGCTTATCAACATAGCAAAATAGGTACGTTATTTTTGTTTTGTAGCGAGTTCAGGACGAAAAAGACGTATGCTGGGTTTGAAACATATGTTTTGTTATCTTCAAAAATAATGAGGAATTTCGTGAGCTTATTTTCAAGAGCATGGGAATTGAGTTTAGACGAGGGATTCTCGGTCTCAAATCCGCGGCCAATTAACCATGAGATTCAGTCAAGAGCAGCGTATGATGTAAGCCAAGGGAAAGTATTTGAAATTGTTTCATATCCGTCAGGGCCTGCCTTAACTTCTTTTGCCAATCAGCTAGGTAGAATATTTGAGCAACTTAATAAAGACCCTAGGCAAAGCCAACCTGAAAGAAATCATTTTTCTATTATTGGAGATACGTCAGATCAGTCACGTAATTTAATGCGAACAGCCCTGATGTATTCAATATTGCAGGAAATTCCTGCAACTAAATTACGCTCTGAGGTTGAAGGACGAGGTAGGGATTACTTTTTCAATAGAATTTACTCTCCTTTCTACAATATTTCGTATAGAAAAATGCATAAACTAGAGCTAAAATCAATAGACTTTGAAGCATTAATGATTGGTAATGATGAGGATAGAAAACAAGTGGCTTCTAAATTATTGAAGCGATATTTGAAAACTAATGAAGTTCCTGATGAGATAATCCAAATGGATCTCTTTGATCCGATGACATAGGTGAAAATATGAATATAAGCAATGTAGCCTCTTGGAGAATGATGTCTAGTACGGAAATTGACGGGGTATTCACTTCAGATATTATATTAGTGAAAGGTCACCATTCTGATGATAGGTGTGTATATTTTGAAAATAAAATTTCTATAAACTCAAAAAAAGTTCATGTTATATTTGATGCGGAGAAGTCAAATATAAATATTGAATATATAGATTTTCATGTAAAGACACCTAAAATTGAGAATGAACCTGTACTAAATGCAGAAAAGTTAGCGGAATTCCTAATTTCACTTGAAATGAAGTTAGTAATTGATATGACGTCGTTACAAACGGAATCCCTATTCATAATTCTTAAAGCATTTCACGAAAAGAAATATGATAATCTAGTAATTCTCTATGTACAACCGCAAGAATACCTTAAATCAGAAAACCAATGGTTAATACCGAACTTTTTATTAAGTGAGGAGCATTCCCCTGTAAGTGCAATACCAGGCTTCTTACGATTGTCTGATGAAGAGAAGCACCAGATGTTAATAGTTTTTATAGGATTTGAAGGTGGTAGGTTTCAAGAGCTGTGTGAATACTTACTTACTGATGGGCGATTGGATATTGTACCTATACTGCCTATGCCTTCTTTTAATGCTGGATGGCATATGTTGGGTATTTATTCTAACCTAGATACACTAAAAAGTAGTGAGGCCATTAACAGCTTAAGAAGAGTTACCGCATGGGATCCTTTTTTTGCTCTTGCAGTTTTAGAGGAGCAATATCGTCAATTTTCAGAGAATAATCAGATAATAGTAGCTCCATTGGGAACAAAACCTCATACACTTGCTACAATTCTATTTGCAATCAAATATGAAGATGTTAAAGTCATGTATGATCATCCAAGACTATATAGAAGAAGAAGTACCGGAATAGGAACGACAAGAGGATTTATGTTAAATGGGCTTTTTAATTAGGGAGTGTAATTATCTGGCTAAGGGTGGAATATGACAATAGATTACAGTAAGTACTATACACCAAAATTATTAGCTGAATTATTAGTAAGCGAGTGTGGACTAATAAATCCGGATAGTATTGTGGATATTTGCGCGGGTTCTTGGAATCTACTAAATGCTGCTAGGGCTAAGTGGCCAACTGCGAGTATAACAGGAGTTGACATCGATAGCAGATCAATAAATAGCATTATCATGGAAGGTAGACTTTTTTCAATAGATCAGGTTGTGAGTGGTAGAAAATACGATCTCGTTCTAGCAAATCCACCTTTTAAATATGAATCACCACACCCAACAGTGGTGGATGCTCTTCGAACTCTCACGGAAGATTATCAGTTTCCAGGATATACGATTAATCGACTAGAAAGTACCATGATGATCTGCAATTCATTGTTAGTTAAAGATGAAGGATATTTAGCTGCAATTGTACCTATAGGATTGATAAATTCGCTGACTCAATGGCCTCTTAGGAAATATTTGTGCCAGGGGTTCACATTAAAAAAGATTATATATCTTCCTGATAAATCTTTTGGTTCTGAAGCGCTCGCAACCGCAATTGTGATCTTACAAAAAAAAGAACTAGATAACATCGAAACTAACATATATAAAGCATATATGGAAGCGGATACCTATAATTTAGAATGGATAGAAGCAAGAAGTACGGAACTAATTAAAGAAGGCTTATGGGCGGGGGATTACATACCTAAAGGAAATGGCCATTCCTTACATAACAAGATTATCCGTAACAGTGTAAGCAGTGGTACCTTTAGGGAAAGTGGGAAGCCTGTCCTGCATAGTACTTCAATATGTTTTGGAGTCATAAATCACTCTGGAATAAAATATACTCATAGAATCCCCAATTATCCCAAATTCACACAAAAGAACGATATCATTTTAACACGAGTTGGGAGAAAATGTGGAGATTTTGCTACAATAACCGAACGAGAAGAAGGCTATTTAACTTCAGACTGTGTATTTATTATTAGACCAAAAGATAGTTCGGCACTGGAGCAGATTATTTATATTTTAAAGAAAACGGATTTTACAAAACAAAGAAAAGGTTTAGCAGCTAAATATATCACAAAATCCGACCTTGAGGATATAATTAATTATTCTAAATAACATACTTAAACCCAGCATCTAACAAGTAATCGATAAATGATTTACAGCAACTGGTCATTTATCGTGTAAAAGCAACTAGTGAGAATTCGGGAGCTTTACCTTTAAATTTATTGACCGTTTCCCTCTATATGGAAAACCCGCTCAATTAGGTGGGTTTTTTTCATTTTATTAATGAAATTGTAGTTTGACTTCAGTTATGGGCTGTCCTTAAGTCTATTGAGCTTCAGGAGCTTCACTTAGTTATTGTTACGTTTGATCTACCATAATCTTGAGGACGTGTATTCCCCTATGAAGAGCTTGAGATCAGGTGGTTTTATGGCCGCCGGTAATTTGCTGCCCGAGAAGCCCGGTTGAGTCAAATCTGCCAGCTTAACTTCGGGGTACGGCAGAGTATCTCTTTGGCCCGCTTGACCCGCAGCTTGTTCACTAAAAACTACATTCCCGTTTATTTTTTAATCAGCTGTACGAGGTAGATGCTGTTGTGAAAAGATTTTACTCAGCATATTCTCAAGGCCAAGGGCTGATTCCAATGATTCTAGATAAACTGAACGAGGTTCATCATCGTTTTGCTCCCTGTATCGAAGGCAGGCCTTTAAGAAATTTCATAGATTAATATACCTAATCTTTAAAGTTACCCCTCATCCACTAACTCAATAATCTCCCGTATATCGCTTATATTCAAAGCCTCAGCGATTCTTTCAATATGACTGAAGCTGATACTTTCCCGTTTTCCATTGGCAAGTTCACTTAATGCAGCATGGCGTACATCGGATAGTCGGGATAATTCCCGCAAAGAAATATTATGTGCTTTGGTTAATTCCGGGATTTTAACGACAACTTTTTTCCCCATAATAATCACCTCTTAAATAGATCGAATTCGACTTGACTATACGCATAAGCGTACCGTATAATGATTCCAACACTGGTACTCATATGCGTAACATGGATGCATTTATCAGATAAGTGTTTATCGATCCGCGAATCATCTGTTAAGGAAGGAGAATCCCATGCCAAGCTTCCTGGAATCCCTATATTACGGACAGTTGAATCCTGTAGAGAAGGCTGTTTCCACCGACCCTCAGTATCGCCAATTGAGCCGGCAAATATCCGAGTCCATGGATGCCTGGAAGAAGAGGCTTTCCGATGATGAGTTTCATGAGCTTGAGGAGTTTTTAGATTTGTATCGACAAGTCCAAGGGCTGGAAATGGCGGCTTCTTTTACTGATGGTTTCAGGCTGGGAGCGACGATGATCATCGAGGTGTACTCTGAGATCGTGTGATTAGTAAGAACACTCATAGAACTGCCGTAAAGACACGAACAGTGTCTTTTTTTATACCGCAAAATATTGACTATCACCCTACCCCGCATATAGCAAAACGAATTTCATAACGCATACAGCTCCCATAAGGTATCTTCGCTCTAAATTCCTCAGCGCGGCAGGAATATTCCCCCAGTTTATAGAAACCTCTGTATATAACATCGACTATACATACAAAAGAGGCTGCCATGGACCAAGAGAGATTTATGATCATCGTTAAAGGTGATGACAAGACACAGGATGTATCTTCATATGAAATAGATCCTCCAATAGTAAGGATTATATATAAAGGTTCTTCCAAGGCTTATCCGTATCAACTCAATGATATACAGTTACTGACGCCGACCGTTCAGGACATAACGGAGGATATGGCTGTTTTTAACGATGAGTATCCTTTTTATAATGTAAAACGGGTGCTAGATTTCGGGCCAAAGATTCGGGTGTGTTTCAACAATGGGAGTATTCGTACATACGATAGTGGACGTATTCAAGTTAGAAGTAGTAGTACCCAAAACGCTGAAGGGCGTCAGATTCTGGACTATTGGCGCGCGATTTCAAAATATGTAAAAAGTGAGGATGAACAGGAGAACAAGGAAGCTTTTTTGGCCAAGCAATTTGCGAAACTACATTATGTAGATCCGGATAGTGCTTTGAGCCATTATCTTCAGAAAAAACCTATAAAGAGCGATATCCCGGTTACAAGCGAACCGATTTTCCCGTTCAGGTACAATTTGAGTCAAAGGACTGCGCTTGAGCAGGCTTTAAAAAGCACCATCAGTATTATCGAAGGTCCTCCGGGCACGGGTAAAACCCAGACGATCTTAAACATCCTTGCGAATCTGGCGGTTATGCAGGGGAAAAAGGTAGCGGTTGTTTCCGGTAACAACGCTGCAGTTCTGAATGTACAAGAAAAGATGGAACGGCAAGGGTACCACTTTTTTGTAGCTAGTTTGGGCAACCAAGAGAACAAGAAAAAGTTTTTTGCCAATCTACCCAATTGGGATGTAGCGGAATGGTCCAGTGAGTTGCCAGAGGATGAGTTAAACGCCAAACTACAAGATTTGGATCAACGTATTCACCGCTTGATGGAACTGGATCGGGCGAAGGCACAGCTTATGCAGAAGCTGTCGGCCTATTTGCTTGAACAGGAGCATTTTGAGCATTATTATGCTAGACAGGATGTCCCGCCTTTAGAGAAGTTGTCATTTTACCGGCAGACACCAAAGCGGATTCTGGAGTTTATGAAAGACAGCTTCCTGGCTGTAGAGATGAAAAGGAAATATAAGCTCCTATACCAATTCAAGTTGTTCTTTAGGCATGGTTTTACGGATTTCAAACGATTGAAAGAGCAGGGGCTGGATGTCATCTTGAATGTTCAGCGTAAATTTTACACGTTAAAAGTTGAGGAGCTATCAGATCGCATTCAGGAGCTTGAGAAAGAATTGGAGTCCCAGGACTATCAAGCCTTAATGGATCAGCACCAGCAGTTCTCCGAAACGCTATTTCGGCACCGATTACATGAGAAATACCATAACCGTCCAGCTGTGGACTGCAATGAGAAGACATACACTCACAACAACAAGTTTAAAACGTTTATCGAGCACTATCCGATTATGCTTAGTACAACGCATTCTTTGCGGAATTGTATACCTGCGAATTACTTATTTGATTATTGCATCATTGACGAATCCTCACAGGTTGATCTGATGACAGGGGCTCTGGCTTTGTCCTGCTGCAAGCAGGCTATTATTGTGGGCGATACCAAGCAACTGCCGCATATCATGGGGAAGGAGATTGTACAGAAAATCCAGAGCCAGGCGGCTCCTGACATGGATGAAGCTTACAGTTATATCGAGCATAATTTGTTGTCGTCCATGTTGGCTTTATACGGGGATTCCGTTCCAAAAGTGATGTTAAGAGAGCATTACCGCTGTCATCCCCAAATTATTGAATTCTGCAACAGGAAATATTACGATGGCGAATTGATTGCTTTTACCGATCCGGGGATTTCCGAATCTCCTTTATTGATCTACAAGACGTCACCGGGCAATCACATGAGGGAAGTAACCCATGGCAAAAAAGGAAAGTTCAATGTCAGGGAACTTGATGTCATTGAACAGGAAATTCTGTTGGGGTACCTCGAAGCAGCAGCAGGGCATGCGGATATCGGCTTTGTGACGCCATATCGCAAGCAAGTGGAGAAAGCGGCTCTGCAATTCACTGCTGACATTGAGAGCGACACGATCCATAAATACCAGGGACGTGAGAAGTCCGTTATGATCATGTCTACAGTGCTCGACCGAACGAGAGCAGGAGGCATGGGGATGAAGTTTGTTAATGATCCTTGCATGATTAATGTGGCTGTGTCCCGTGCGCAGGAGAGGTTTATTCTGGTGACCGATCAGTCTGCGTTTCGCAAGTATGGGAATGAAGTGGGAGATCTCATGCGATATATGGAATATAGTACGCTGGACGACAACGTCGTGGAGAGCGAGATTCATTCTATATTTGACTTGTTATACAAGGAGTACTCTGATCATCTACAGGATTTTCGAGAACGTGTTCGTTTCTTTAATAAATCGAGGCATCGGAGCGAGAATATTATGCACGCCTTGCTCGACCAGATATTACAGGAGCCTATGTTTAAGGATTTTGAACTGGGGAATCAGGTTTTACTAATGAATTTATTTACCGACCTGGGACGGTTAAATGAGGAAGAGCGCAGATTCGTCCGAAATCGTTCTTCTGTTGATTTTGTGATTTATCATAAACTGGACAGATCGCTAGCGCTGGCGATTGAAGTTGATGGATTTGCCTTTCACGAGAACAATCCTGAACAACTAAAGCGAGATAAGAAAAAGGAAGATATTTTTGAAAAGTTTGGAATGGAATTAGAAAGGTTCCGTACCAACGAGAGCGGAGAAGAACAGAGGATTAGGGAGCTGTTAGGCTCTATGTTGTATAAGGTGGAATGATCTACATAGGGTTCGGTGATAATTCTCTCATCTGGAGTGAGAGGAATAGGGCTCCATAACATGTGTTTTGAATTGAAGTTTCTAAAAAGATTGATTGTTGAAAATAGTGCCGCCATCGCTGTTTTTTAAGCTCTGTACTGAAGAGCGTCCTTTAGTAGGGTGCTCTTTTGCGATTTATCTTGTTATTGTTTCAAGCAGGGGGTGTTTATGATTGAATGGTCTATTAAAACTCTGGATGTTTCTTACTTCATCAGTATCAATTATCGGCATAATTGTCTTCTGGCCGAGATATGTCGATAACGATTTCCCTTTGTTTACTGATATATCTATGGTTTTAATATTTTTACCGAGTTTCTTTATTTTTTTCTCAATATTATCGTTTCTTATAAATCGATTCTTCGTTAGAAAGATTTCATTTAAAGTTTTGCTAAGTGTAATATTGTATTGTTTATCATTTTTTGCTTCATATTTTCTTTTCAAAAATATTTGGAGTGTCAATGTGAGATTCATATCGATCTCTTTGACGTCATTAGTTGGTCTAATTCATTACTTAATTTCATATGGCTTGTCTCTCGTAAATTCAGCAATACAAAAAAAATCAGATGAAAATATTGGGTGAAGAAAATTTAATAGCTCTACTTTTAAGTAGGATCTATTTTTGTTTTTTAGTGTTACATGTAAGTGCATCAGGATATGTTAGATTTGTACCGACGCAGGAGGTGCTGGGATGAGAAGAACGTGGATTCTTGGTCTTATTTTGATTTTTCTAATGTCGGGATGTTCTACAGATAAGACATCCACGGAGAGCATAAACGATTCAGAAAAACCGAAGGTATTAAAAATAATTGACTATAGACTCGACAACATGAGCCGTCAACGAACGGAATATCATTATGCTGAGGATGGTTCGTTAGTAATTGACTCGGAAATCGACCATACGACTATGAAGCCGGGCGATATTGTTTATTTTATACCTCCAGAGTTTGAAGGATTTAAGGATAACCCAAATTTTAAGTTAGCTGACCATTATATTTCTAGACTTATCGCAAGTGAGGGAGATAGTGTGGAAATAAAAGAAGGAGTGGTTTATGTCAATGACAAAAAACTTGATGGCTTTTACGGTGCGGCAGCAAAATACGGTCTAACTGAGCAGGAGTATATTGATAAACAAAAAGAAATTGACCCCAATTTTAAATTAACTGAGGAAGACCATGATTTTTTTAAACAGAACATGGGTAAAGTTGAAATTCCTAAAGAATATATATTTGTCTTAGGTGATCATTGGGGAAGAAGTGTGGACAGTCGTCATTTTGGCCCCGTTCCATTTAAAAATATTCAAGGTAAAGTACTGGGGGTCACTAAAGAATTTTAATATATTCTTCGACGAGCAATGAGTGATATAATGCGGTTCCTATACCTCACTAACAGCGTCCTAGCTTCAATAAGTCCATCTAAGCCAGCCCAGTCCCTAGTCTAAAGTCTAGGATCAGATACCCCCTAAGACGGTTATGTCGGGCAAATAAGGCAGATATAATGGATGTATATCTGAGAGCGTGACTTATGAAGCCAAGGAGTGTTTGAATATGAAGGCAATGGAAACGACCGCAAAGGCGCGGGCAGGTAAGGTGAACTGGGTGCTTTTTAATCCAAAAACCTATGCAACGATCCTCTACTTAATGCTATCCCTCCCATTAGGGATTATCTATTTTACAGTGGCCATCACGGGAATTGTACTATCCATTGGATTAACTCCAGTATTTATCGGAATACCGCTGTTTTTTGGAGTAGCCAAGCTGTTGAATGGGATTGTGATTTTTGAACAGAGCTTGATTAGACAAATTTTAGGTTTACCTAATCCTCCTGTAGCGTATAGCAACCATCAACAGTCAGAAGCGGGGCAGAACTGGTTGAAACGAATGGTGAGTGATTTTGACGGCGGCTTATTTATTCGAAATCTGCTGCTCGTTTTACTAAGATTTGTAACGGGTATCGTATTCTTTGTTGTTATGGTAACGGTGATTTCACTAGGACTGGGATTGATTGCTCTGCCAGTGGTGCATATCATTTTGATGAATGAAATGCAGATTGATATTTTAGAGAATAGTTTGTTTAGTTATTTTCATATCGATTGGACCTATAACCAGCAATATCTGCTGTACGCAGGCGTTGGACTTGTTCTATTTTGGATCGCGCTTCGCGTCGTAAATGGGCTGATGCAAATTCAGCGCAGAATCATGTATGTGGATGAGCCATATCCGCAACCGTCAGTACCAGTAGAAGTACCTGTTCAATCGCAATATTATGAGTACGATGAGGATCAGCCTTCTCAAGGGATGATGCAGACGGCGTATAGAGAGCTTTAGAAGCTCTCTTTTTTTTTAATTCCACTACTTGAAGCCTGATCTATTTGGACAACTGAAGATTATTTAGTCCATTTGGCACAAGGTACTTTACTTTTGACTGAATGATATGGGTTTGAATTCGTAATTGGCTCTGTCCTCCGACTATGGGGAAAAGGAAAATGGTCCCAAGGTCCTAACGATTTTTTACTATTCTGTTACTTGTTCCTTTTGTGAAGATGGATGACCTTTACTACAATAATTACATTAATCTGTATATTGTTGAGGTGAGTGCCATGGGTAAAATATTAGTTCCTCCGGAAAGACTTATGGAGATATCCCAACAATTTGCACAGGCCAGGGAGATCGGGGTGCAAATTTGCAGCCACCTTACCCAGCAGATTCAAATTCTTGAAAGTGGATGGGAAGGTACGACAAGGCAACAATTCTATCAAAATTTCCAGCTGGCCCGTCAGCAAATGGATAATTTCACCGCAGCGGTGGGTTCAGTCAGCACGGAATTACATACGATTGTCAACCGTTTTAAAGAGACCGATTCCACTCAAGTTTCTTTACAGGCAAGGACGGTCACCGATCCGATTGATCAAACCCAGAACGTGTTAGACAGCTCGCTTGAAGCAAGAGATAATCTGGAAAAGTGGGGAACTCTCCTTTACAGCTCTGTGGGTGCTTCCTTAGTCTTAACCAAGACGGTACAACTCAGAGTAGATCCTAGAAATCCGTCCCGAGCCAAAATTCATAATGCTCCATGGGTTAAAGGCAAAGGTAACAATACGTTCTTGAAGAACTTGGCAAGAGGCATAAATCGCCAAATTGTGAACCCAGGCTTCATGATGAACGGAATCAAAGGCTTTGATAGAGTGGCAAGCAAATTCGGTCTCAATTTTGGGCTAGGCTTTAGTCAAGCTAAGAATTTTCCTCAATGGACTAGACAGGTCATAGTCGGCGTGGAAAAAGGTAGATATGGGATCGCTACCAAGAAAATCCCAGGTATGATCGCTAAAAAGATATTCCCGATTAACGCAACCTTTAATGTGATCGGTGAGGCTTCCGGCCTTGTCAGTAAGTATCGTGAGGGCAAGCTTAACGGGGAAGAAGTAGCTGTAGCCGCATCCAACGTTGTTGTAAAAACAGCCGCCACCTATGGCGGAGCTGTAGCAGGCGGAGCCGTCGGAGCGATGATTGGCGGTCCGGTTGGTGCGGCCATCGGTTCCTATGTAGGCGGTACGGTTGGAGCCTTTGTCGGTGATGGCGCAGCTAAAGTGGTCGAAAAAGGAGTTCGCTGGATTAGCGGACTGTTCAAATAATTTCAGGAAGGCGCTAAATCATGAACGCAATATCATATCGGAAATCCGTGGCATGGGGCAAATCACTTGGCAGTTTACTGTTTGTGCTGGCCTGCCTGTTTCTGCTGTACGCAGCTTTTTTTATGGATACTTCCTTTATTCGCAAGTTTTTTTGTATTACATCAGCCATCATAGGAATTCCTTTTTTTGGAGGATATTTGGTTGTCAGCTTGCCAAAGGCGCTGAAATCAGATACGCAGCTTCTCACCTACGATCAAAATTCCATTTCAGATGGTACGCGGACCGTAGCCTGGGCGGAGATTACAAGCATCAGCTACAGCGGCCCTTCCATTCGGAAGTGGCTGCTTCCGAAATTTCCTGTGCTGATTTTTCATTTGAAAAACAGAGAGACCTGGACCGTGAATACGTATTATTTGTTGACCGATACCGAAATTCAACCTGCCATGAAGCGCCTGCGGGGGCTGATCAGCCGTAACGGAAAGGAATCGAAATAGATTTGTATTGGAGGATTTGCTTACATGAGCAAGCATACCTATATATTTTCATTAGAAGAGCTGGGTTACGCCTTGGCCGTTCATCAAGGGGAGGAAATGGCTGCAGGACTTATGAAGGCATATTATGGAGATCTGTCTGAAGACAGATGGGAGCTTTTGTTTCAGGCCGCTACACATAGCTTGATGTCCAAAGGTTTTATAGAATCGATTGATGAAGAGAACGGAGAGGTTCGTTTTCCTTCCGAAATTACGCAAATGATTCAGCATTTGCTGTACAGCAATTATATGCTCAGAGGCATTACGGATCGGAATTCTAACAAAGTACTGACGATCCACGAGCTGCAGCAGCGGTATTTGTATCACTTGTCTGACAATAATACGCTTCATTTTCTAACCTGGACAGAGCCGGCGGATTGGGAAGAGGAACTTGTACGTTTCTATGGAGTGGAGCCTTCGAAAGCCGAAGGGACGACTTTATCCGAATCCAAGGTTGTGATTACTGAAGAATTGTGGAACCAGCTGACATCTGGTGAATTCCCTGCCTCCCCTCTTCATGATGAGCTTTCATCTGACCAGCAGCAGCTGATTGCAAAATGGCAGCAGGATTTTCAAAACAATGCCCGTACCATGGACAATCTAAGCACGATAAGAATTGGCAGCGGAAATCAGACGGCAATCGAGGATATTTTGTTTGTGCTTCCTGCTAATGAAGGGGTCTGGATTGTACGTAATCAGGAAGCGGACAGAAATGAGGAACCACAGATTTGCATTGAGCTGCAATCCTTCTCTGCATGCAGAAAGACGCTGGGCTCTTTTGCTGCAACTTTGGCTTAGGTAAAACGGTAAGTTTAGTACGGCTCATCTTGAAAGACCGCCTGGGGAGTGTATGAATCGATTCAAGCGGATATCTTGCTATCGTCCATCTCAAAGAAAGCCCGGAATATTCGCGAGGATATTGAGATCGGATTTGAAAAATGCAAAAACCACATCCGCATGCGAATGTGGTTTTTGCTTATCGTGCGGATTCGAAAGCGTAGGCCCACAGATATCCTTTCGATTCCAGCAGAAGGGCATCCGGCCCTTCCTTCGATTTCACAACGATGCTGTTGTTTGTATTCATGATGTAACCTTCATTCATTCGCTCGATGACGATGGGAATATCCAGTTCCATCAACAGCTGACGCATCCGATAAATCGTATTATACAAATTGGACAGCGCTCGCTTCTCCTCTACGTTCGTCCAGAGATCATCGATGATTCTCCATTTATGGCATAACTTATTTTCATGAAGCAGCAAATAGTAAAACAGCTCCTCCGTTAAGCGGGTAGGCCATTTTACAAGCTGGTCTCCTCTCATAACGGATGCTTCTCCGTATAACTGGACATCGAGTGTATTATTAGGGATCGGCTTTGGTCTCTGACCATAATACTTCTGAAGGCGTTCATCCAGCTGCTTCACCATATTCATGGTCATCGGTTTCAAGAGATAATCCAGGGCTTGCACGCGAAAGGCCTGCACGGCATACTGCTGGTGAGCGGTCGTGAAGATCACAGGCACGTCGATCCCGTTCTCCACCAAGTTCTGGGCCAGCTGAAGTCCCGTCATTCTCGGCATTTCAATGTCGAGCACGAGTGCGTCCAGATCCAGCTTGGGTATTTCCTGCAGCGCATCAAATGGCGATTCGAAGCAGCCTACAATTTGAAACGGGCCATACGTTTCAAGCAATCGGGCATGCAGGCCCAGAATCGGTTTCTCATCCTCCACGATGATGATCTTCCACATTACCCTTGTCCCTCCTTCACGGGAATCATGATTTGAATGGTTGTTCCATTACCCGGCGAGGAGTCAATCTCCAGGCTCCCTTGGGATAGGTCATGCACGCGCCGACGTACATTCGTAAATCCGATTCCGGCATGGGCAGCCGTTCCCCCCATTAATTGAGCGCATTGCAAGGCCGACATACCTACCCCGTCATCGGCGACGCGGATATTCAAGCAGGAACCCTGCAAGGAAACCGTGACCTGAACATGACCCGGACCTTCCTTGTCGAACAGGCCGTGGCGAATCGCGTTCTCGACTAAAGGCTGCAGGAGCAGACTCGGAATCAGAACATGCTCCGCGGCAATGGACGGTTCGATGTCATAAGCGAAGGTTAACCGTTCGCCAAATCTGGCTTTTTCCACCTCTACATAGGCGTCGATAATCTCCAGCTCCTTCTGCAGGGTAGAGAATTGTCCGTCCCGGCTCGTCTCAAATATATAACGCAGGAAAGAGCTGAGCATCGTTAGAAGATAGGCTGCACGCTCCCCGTCCGTATAACAAAAGGCAATGATGTTGCTGAGCGCATTATAGAGAAAATGCGGTTTGATTTGGGTCTGCAGAAAGGCCATTTCATATTCAATCGCCTTCTGCATAGACTGCTTCGTTTGTTCTGCGGCATTCAAGCGGGCCATCAAGGTCTCTTTGGAAAAAGGCTTCAGTAAATAATCATTGGCGCCAGCAGCGAAAATCATTTCGATATGTCTGGGATACTCGGAAGAAATCATCATTAAGATCGGCAGGTCCATTACGGATGCCTGAGTACGGATTTGTTGAAGCAGCTCCAGACTATTCATGTCGCCAGGAATGATATCATCCATGATCATCATCGCGATTTTTGGATGATTCCTATAATAATCAAGCGCTTCTTGAGCCGTATACGCGATTCGTACCCGGTAGGCATCCCCCAGCATGTCCCTCATGACCTCCGCATGCATCGCATCGTCATCGACAATCAGGAGTGTTCCCAGATCCCGATCTTCTGCGTGTGCCGCAGACTCCAGGTTGTATTCATATTCGGCTGTGGTAACCGGCTCTTTACATTCGCTGAAAGCCAGTGTGACCGTAAAGCGAATTCTGCCTTGCAAACGTTCATATGCGATGCTTCCGTTCATCTGTTGGACAAGTTCTTCTGTCATCATGAGTCCCGAAGAATGCGGGCGATCCCGATTCACTGGCGTTGATCCGCCGGTTGACGTCACTTTAAGCAGGATATCCGTGCCCACCTGTATAGCTTCAATCGTCAGTCGGTCTTCTGCGATATCGTGAGAGATCTCTGTCATGATCCGGATGAATACTTGCGTTAAGCGCTGCTCATCCGCCCATACGTAAAGCTGCTTCGGAATCTGTTCATGGATTGCGATTTTTTTATTCGTGAAGGTAAACTGCATCAGCTGAATGACATGAAGCATGACCATCCGAAGATTGGTGGACTTAAGCTGGATCGCATAATCATCAAATCGAAGACGGGTAAAATCATGCAGATCCCTCAATAAATAAACCATGTTCCCCATTAGCTGCTCAGCCAAGTACAATTGCTGGCCTTGCTTCTCGCGATCGGGCTCCCGATTCATGGCTCCCACGAGATGGATGGCATCGTGCAATGGCCTCTGCAAGTCCTGGGTCGTGACTTTCAGGAAGGCATCCTTCGCATCGTTTGCCTTCTGCAGCCTTGTGCTCAGCTGTTCCGATTCCTCAGCCCGGTTCATCAGACGTATACCGAGAAAAACATTCATCGTCATGACAAACCCGACCAACCCGATACGGTTCATGTAATTTCGCCCGGTAAAGAATAAATTGTCCGATGAAGCGCTTATCGCAAATACGGCAAGAAACAGCAGCATGGACATTAGGATGATTGCTTCATTTCGGCGTATGTTGATTCGCTTTTTAAGCGTCAAATAGAAGATGCGAATAGTAATGCCCAGGATGAATCCATCGTTGTAATAAAAGAGCGGGTACTGCGTAACCGACAGGGTTCTGGCCGGGAGAACCGCATTGAAGAATGCATAGGCCAGGATCGGCAGAAACAGCAGATACATCGTCTTTCGACTCATGATGGAAGGAATCATTTTGACGATAAAGACAATCAGCAGGATGGAGGCCAGGAAGGTAAAGGTATCCTGCAGCCGAAAATAGAGCTCAAAAGGAAACGAGGGGAACTCCCGAATGAATAGCCGTTCCCCTCGCAGCACGATAACCAGGGCCAATAGCAGAAAGTGCAGCCCGCTGTACAAGAAGGCTTCGTCCTTTGTTCGCAGCAGGTAGATTGTCATATGGAACATGCTGAACAGCAGCAAACATAAGGTAGCTGTCCACTCCAGGGACAGATCCCGCTGCACGTCTTCCTTCATCAGTTCGGCGTCGCCGAAATCAATCGGCAGGACGATGCCGCCTCTCGTATTGTAGAAGTTGGATGCGTGAATGGTGATAAGGAGCTGCCGGCTGTCCGGTTTAAAGTACGCTTCATAGGATGGATTGTCCGGTGTTGTCGCTTGTTTGGTTGCTGCCACGGTTCCTATTTTCGAAAGGGCTACTCCATCCACATAGATGGTGTGAGCGGACCAGATATTGCGAACGCGGAGACCGATCTCTCCCGACCAGTGGTCCGGCAGATATACCATTAATTGATAGGAGCCCCACTCGACCTCCGATGCCCAGGGACCGGGTACCGGCAGATGTTCGGCTTCACTGGAAAAGTCTGTCGGGGCAACAAAAGCTTCGCCGGTGAATTTCCAATCGCCTGCTAACGAGACAAACGATGTCTCCTTGAGCTCTCGCAGGTCAAGCACGCCGTTTACGGCTTTGATTTTGACGGCACCTGTATCCTGATCGCTAAAGATCATATAGAGAATGGCGATTAGGGCACATATGGCACCCAGACAACCAATCCATTTCTTCATGTATAGTCACACCCCTATGGACTCTATCATATGGCAAAGATCTCTCAAAAATCTACCTGTCGATCGAAGTCGAATTTGAGAGATTTTTGAGAGATGCTTCTGATATGTTGGAATTACATTTTTTACAATCTGATCTGCTGGAGGGTGTTATCCGCACAATTTATTCAAAAATGGGGATAAGGGGTCACATGTCGGTGTAGAATGTCAGACGGTTACTAAACTTACAGGATGGGTGAAACAGTTGAAGAAAAAAATCATATCCATGATAGTGGCAGCACTGTTAATTGTTACGAATATGCCGATGGCATATGCGCTCTCGCCGGTAGCAGAGGTCTACTATAATGCTGGGACGAGCATCTATGATTCTAGTGATTTTGAGAGCCAATTAAATGATGCGATTAAAGCCAGGCTGATAGCGGAAGGCGTAAATCCCAAATATGTGTCGATCATGGACGCGAGTGCAGACCGGGCAACGGTAACGGATACGACGTATGTCCATAACGGTTATGACAGCTGGTATATAGGCGGACCTTATGCCACTCGCCCGGCGGTTGAAACCGCCGATTACAATCATGTTCAAATTTCCAACAATGGCGGCACGTTAACCTTCTATGGTTATACCTCGCCTGCTTATAAGGATTACATGCTGACGCAGGGAAGCCCTTCGGGCAAAAAGATCATTACCTTCGACATGGACGAATCCAAAGTGGATTACCACAGCATGGAAGGCGGCGGTTTTCTATTTAATACGCAGATCGATGGCAACGGAAAGTTGAGCGGTTATTCGATTTTATATGTTCAAGGCGCCGTCAAGGTATATAAAATCAATGGTGTGGATGCATCCGCGCTGCATCATGAGACGGGAAGAGATTTGAGTTCGATGACAGGCGTTACCTCGATCGGAAGTTTTCCGAAAGGGGCATCCACTCATCACAGCATCAAAATCGTAGCAACGGACACCACGCTGAGCATGTGGGATAATGGCGACCAGATCATTCGGAATTTAACCCTTCCGGATGTTTACGGGAATGAATTTGGGCCCATTGTTAGTCATATCGGCCATGGCTGCGAGATCATCTCGATTTTTTCATTTGATAATATGAAGTTGTATTCAACGTCGAGCAAGACACTGGATGTGGCTGCGGATAATATCCTTTGGGGAACGTCGCCACTGCGCTATGTCGTGAACATTAACGATGACCCTCGCGGGGATTTGGACGGGGGCTCGAATCAATCCAATCTGACAAACTCGTTCAATAACACCGGTGCACAATATGTTGGTGTAACCAGCGCCACGTATGCGGACATCGACCAAACGTTTATCGACGGCATTACAGGCGGCGGACTACATATCCATTCCGACAAATCCAGCGCCGATATCATTCAAGAGATTGCCGATCGTATCGCAGATCAACTGATTACAGATTATAAAGCGGCTATTCTGGACATCGAAGAGGCAGAGAGCAATACCGATATCCGGTTTCAGCCCGGCGACACCAAAAACTCGGTAAAAAACAATCTTACCCTGCAGCAGGACGATGACGTAACTACCGTCTGGTCCTCTGACCAGCCGTCGATCATCGCGCCCGACGGAACCGTAACCAGACCGGTTATCACCCAGTCGGGAACTTACGTGACCTTGACGGCAACCATCACCAAGGACGGGCTTACAAGCGAGAAGACATTCACCGTGTATGTGAATGCGGCTGATCCGGCTCCTTTAGGCACGTTGACCGCCGCTTCTGGCAATGGGGAAGTGACATTGAAATTCCCTGCTCTAACGGGGGCATCGAACATCGTTGTTGAACAATCTATTGATGGAACCACCTTTACGCCGGTTAGCCCTTTGGAGACGTTGGATGCGACTTCTACAAGCGCAACAGTAACCGGGTTAACGAACGGTGAAACCTACCATTTCCGGCTAAACGTTGAATCGGGGCTATATGACGGCATATCCAATGTGGTCCAGGCTTCGCCTTCGAAATCGTTAACCACGTTGTCGGCCGTTGCAGGCAGCGGGCAGGTGACGTTGAATTTCCCTGCTCTAACAGGGGCATCAAGCATTGTTGTTGAACAATCTACCGATGGAACTACCTTTACACCGGTTAGCCCATCAGAGCCGCTGGATGCGGCTTCAACGAGTGCAACCTTGACCGGATTAACGAACGGCGAAATCTATTATTTCCGATTGAACGTCGGATCAGGTCCGTATGCAGGCGTATCCAATGTGGTCGAAGCGTTGCCTTCGGAACCGATCACCACGTTGTCGGCCGTTGCAGGCATCGGACAAGTGACATTGAATTTCCCTGCTCTAACGGGGGCATCAAGCATTGTAATTGAACGATCTACAGACGGTACTACCTTCACACCGGTTAGCCCATTAGAGACGCTGGATAGCGGCTCCACAAGTGCAACCATAGCCGGTTTATCCAGCCGTGAAACCTACTATTTCCGATTAATCGTTGAATCGGGTCCACATGCAGGCGTGTCCAATGTGGTCAGCGTCAAACCTCACGCGCCTGCGGTACTGGAAGAAACTCCACCTGCAGGGAACACGGGCGTTGTACAACAACAACCTGCAGCCACAATGAAAGCGGAAGTGGTTGTTTCCGACCAAGCGAACGGGGGCAAAGTCGTTCAGGAGAAAATTACGAAGCTTGTCGGCGACAACTTAAAAGTATCCGGGAAAATAAAGTCGGCAACCGGGCAAGAGCTGAATCTGCCGAGTATCGTAATGAACCAGGACGGCAGCTTTACGCTTCCGAAAGTTGCTGCCGGCGAGTATACATTGTCGCTGAATGTAATCGCACCTAACGGAGAGAAGCTGGCGGGCCCTGCCGGCAAGTTAAGCGTTGACAGCAATGGTAATGCAAAGCTATCGGTTGATCTGGTCGATCCATATGGCACGATTCTCGATAAGGTGACAAGTCAGCCGGTTGCAGGAGTGAATATGCAGTTGTATTGGGCAGATACGGAGCTGAATCGTTCCAAAGGCAGAGTGCCGGGAACGGTTGTTCAACTGCCGGAGCTTCCGGATTTTTCGCCGAACAAAAACCACAACCCGCAGAGCAGCTCTGACAGTGGCCAATACGGCTGGATGGTTTACGCAGATGGCGATTACTATTTCCTAGGCGAGAAGAATGGTTACATCGTGTTTGACAGCCGTAATGACAAGCGTGAAGAGCGCTTCGGGAATGACAGCTACATTAAGGACGGAGTCATCCACGTCGGTGATACCATCGTGAAATTCAGTTTCTCTGCACAGCCGAAAGTGAAGGCTTCAGGCGATCATCGTGCTTACATGGTCGGATATCCAGACGGCACGTTCCAAGCGGACCGCGGAATTATCCGTTCAGAGATGGCTGCGATCCTGTCCCGTTTGTATACAGCTGAAGCGGGAGCCAACAAAGTATCCTATTCAGATGTAACTGCAAAACATTGGGCAATGAACGCCATCACGACGGCAACTCATAATAAATGGATGGTCGGTTTTAGCGACAACACGTTCAAACCGAAGAAACAGATCACGCGGGCTGAATTTGCGCAGATCCTTATGAATGTGTACCAATGGGATGCCGTACAGGAAAGCACATATACGGACGTAACGGGACACTGGGCTGAGACAGCCATCGCAACGGCTCAGGAGCAAGGAGTGCTGTTCGATTTTACGGAGAAGTCCTTCAATCCGAACCAATCCATTACAAGGGTAGAGGTCATTCGGATCCTTAACCAGCTGCTGGATCGTAAGCCTTGGGATATCAAGGTTGAACCGAAATGGACCGATGTTCCGGAAGGACATGACTACTATTCCGACATCATGGAAGCTTCGATTCCGCATTCGTTCGAGCAGCTCGAAACCGGAGTTGAGAATTGGAAGGAATAGAAAGCAGTGGCGGCGATTTGTATGAGCATGTAACTACAAAAGAATAAGCGTTTAAGCCAAATAAAAAAGCGTCCCTAACGGGCCGCTTTTTTGACGTGTAATATGAAGGGGGATTGGCATGTATAGAAGCCCATATGGTCACAACGCGGTTAATGATAGTTCTTGGATTCATTCTCCTTGTACTTGCCGTTGCTGTCATGCTGGGCTTGCTTCCGGCGATCATTGCGGGCCTGCTGCTGCTGCTGGGCCTCCAGGCTGTTCACGGGTGTCGCTTCGAGGTCTTTCACCGTGTTGATCAGGTTCTTGTCCGGTTGATGGTCGCTCAATGGAAAGGTCCTCCTTGTACTGGAATCGATTGTGATGTTTAGTATGTGCTGGCTGGTATTCGGTTATTCGTGGTTACCGCATTGGCCTGAATTGAGGGCAAGCGGCAGAAACCGTTATTGTGTGCAGCAAAAAAAACAGCAAAAAAAGACCCGGCAGAGGCCGGGTCTTCCACATGTGACATCTTCAAATCGTCACTCGACTAAATCCAATCCTTCGGAGCCAGCTCAATGGCCGAGCGAATCGCGGCGAGCATGCTCTTGTCGTCGGCGATATTCTTCCCGGCAATATCGAAGGCGGTGCCATGGTCGACCGAGGTGCGGATGATGCCGCCCTTCAGTCCGACCGTGATGTTCACGCCTTCTTCGATGCCCATGACCTTGATGGGGGCATGTCCCTGGTCATGGTAGCAAGCAACCACGATATCGAAATCGCCTCTGCCTGCTCTGAAGAATAAGGTGTCCGCAGGCAGGGGGCCCACAACGTTAATGCCTTCCTGCTGGGCGCGCTCGATGCCCGGCTGCAGTTGTTTCTCTTCTTCTCCGTTGCCGAAGAGCCCGTTCTCGCCCGCATGCGGGTTGATTCCGCAGACGGCCACTCTTGGATTGTCGAAACCGGCTTTTTTCAGAGTATCGTGAGCCAGCTTGACGACGGTATACGTTCTTTCCGGGGTGATGCTCTGAATGGCTTCGATCAACCCCATATGTGTAGTCAGGTGAATCACCCGTAAGTTCGGCGTTGTCAGCATCATCGAGAAATCTGTTGTATCGGTGAGGTCCGCCAGGATCTCGGTGTGACCGGGATACAGATGCCCGCCTTGATGTAAAGCTTCCTTGTTCAGTGGAGCTGTGCAGATGGAGTGGATCTTGTGCTGTTTCGCCAGCTCGATCGCTCTAGCCAGGAATTGAAAGGCTGCATCTCCCGCAATAGCGGATACTTCGCCGAATTTAAGGTCGGCCGGAACGAGATCCAGATCGATAACATCCACGGTGCCAAATTCATATTTGGCCTCGGATGGATCCTGAATGGCGCGTACCTGTAAGTCTGAACCGATAATGGGCAGTACCCGCTCTAAAATTTTTGCATCTCCAATAACAAGTGGATTGCAGTTATCGTACATCTCCTGATGGGAGAGTGCCTTCATAATAATCTCGGGTCCGATGCCTGCGGCATCGCCCATCGTAATTCCAACGGTCGGTTTCATGCGGTATGACCTCCTTTTAACTTATGAATCGCGTGGATAAATACGTCCGGTTTGCCGAATCCGCCTGCCTTGGTGATGACATACAGGTCGTCAACGCTTAAAAATTTCGAGATCGGCACGCCAATCTCAAGCTCGTCCAACAATTCAAAGCCGCTAATCTTCCATTTCATGCAGATCTGCTTGGCGGTATCTCCGCCAGTCATGGATACACCCTGGAAATACCCGTTCTCCAGCAGCTTGGCGCAGATTTCACCAATGGCGCGCACAATCTCATTGCTGACCTCGGTGTGATTAAGTCCTCTAGTCTCACCAACTGCTCGTGCTTGGTCAACATCAGACTGCTCTGCGGTTGAGTAGATGACGATGTCCTTGCCTTGCAGTGCCTGGGTCTTCACTTCTTCATACACGCGCTGGATTTCCTCATCGCGCTCTGTTTGCGCGGATACAGCCTTGTAGGAGCTGAATGGTACCGGATAAACATCGGTTTGTTCAAGCAGCAGTTTAAGCTGTGCGCGGGAATTCTTGTTCACGCTGCCCACGACGGTAAGGATTGGCCCCTGATTTTGCTTGATGGTGAGCTCGACAGGACGGCTCGAAATATCGTAATGAGAAGGAAGATAGTTGGCAATGCCTGCAGATCCAGCCCATGCGAAGTCATAGTCCAGTTGTTTGGTTATTCGCAGGATCTGCTCTAAATGCGCTTCTTCCGTGGAGTCCACCAGCACATACGGGATATCCTGTTCTATCCATTCCTTTAACTTATTCTTAATATGGTCCCTGCCAGCGTTCAGATCGCGGACTGAAATCACGCCGACGGCATGTTTGGTCTGCAATTGAAGCAGGTCCGGCAGATAGGAATGGGTGACCGGTGTCTTGGGATCGTTGGCAATCTCCGTCTCTGCCAGCGGCACGCCATTCAGATAATGAGTGCCATCTAGAATGGTGCGATTGTTTTTGGGATAACCCGGGACGATCATCATGAAGTCAGGCTTCACTATGTCGTACAGGGCATCGATCTCGATCCCGATATTGCCGCGCATGGTGGAGTCCATTTTTTTGAAAATCGTGTCAAACCCGGCATCCGTTAAAAATTGGGCGGCTCGGCTTACTCGCCGATATGCCTCCTCTGATGTAATGGAACGACTGTCCGTATCGAAGACAACAGCATCATAGTGATGAATATTATCTTCGTCCATATCGAATAACACACTTGTTTTCAAGCCATGACGGGCGAGTTGGACCCCGCTGTCATTGGCACCTGTCAAATCATCTGCGATAATAGCTAATTTCATGCTGCTGCCTCCTCTTAAAAAGCTGATGGATAGAGGGGTTCTTAAAAAAACCTCTATGATGTTGGATTATTGTATTTGGCTACGCCGCCTGATTTCTCCAATCTCTTGGACAGGAAGCCGATAAAGATCGGCAGTAGGATGGCCGTGGTCACGACACTCGCGGCGATTTGTACAGTTGCAAGTTCAGCGATGGGAGCGAATGAGGCGTTGGCAGCCAAAATTGCAGCCGGCGTTCCAACTGCGTTACCGGCTGTGGAGCCTTCCGAAGCACCGACAATCGGGTTCCAGCCGATGGCTCTGAAGAGAAGGAATCCAATGCCGCCCGTAATCAATACGGTCATCACCCCAAGCAGGATGCCGCTCAGTCCACCCTGAATGATGGACGAGAAATTGATGCCCATACCCAGCGAGAAAGCGAAGAAAGGAACCAGCTTGTCACTGCCTTTATGCAGCCAATCGGCCATATCGCGGTCCAGGTTCCCGATCACGACACCGACGAGCAGGGGAAGCAGTACCGCAACAAAAGACATCGGCGAGAACATGCCGTTGGCAAAACCCATAGCGCCGAAGATCGAGAGGGCCACCATCGTCAAGAACGGTCCGTCGCTTAAAGCAAGGAAAGGATAAGCAGCCTTGTCATCCTCTTTTCCATATTGTCCGGCTAGCGCTATATACAGTCCGCCGTTGGAATTTGTCATCGCGGCGATAATGGCAAGAGGGGCAAGACCCAGGAATAATCCATTGGAATCGGCAAACATAATGGCGATCAATCCTAATAGTGCACCGATAGCCCATTTAAACACCAGCAGTGTGACACCCTTACCAACAGAGGACCCTGCTGTTTTAAACGTGATTTGCGTTCCGGCAATCAGCAGGAACAGGGCAATGAGTGTACTCGAGCTGTTCACGAATAAAGCCTCCGTGAAACCGCCGATGCGCAAAGCATTAGGTGCGAATGTATTGAAGCACGCTCCGACGAGGAGGGGAACAACCATCATACCGCCAGGGATACGATCTAATGTCGCTTTGATTTTCATAGTATTAGCTCCTTAATGTAATCGTTTTATTGAAGCGCTTGCAGTCATTATACTAGTCCATATTGCTTATTTTAGCAACATATAATTTATGTAAATAATAAAATTTTATCTAACTGTTTAAAATTGCAACATATATAACGAAAAAAAGACGCAAACTTAAATTCATTCTTTAAGTTTGCGCCAAAGCGTGGCCCGATTAATCCCTAATCGTTCTGCCGCCTTTGATTGATTATTATTCTCCTCACGGAGTACATGTTGAATGATTTCTTTCTCGATCTCTTTTAGGGTTCCTTCAAGCTGGATAGGGTTTGAGGCAGAATACCCATCCAGCAGGCGAGATAAGGTTTCGGCTGAAATCACGTAATCCGTCTCGTTCAGGGCCGCTTGCTTGATGAGCTGTTTTAATTGGCCGATTGTCATAAACGAAGCGGACTGCCGTATCAGCTGCAATGCGTCATCCTTTATTTTTACTGCATTGGTTCCGTATTTTTGATGGTATCGGCTTAGAAAATGCTGAATGAGCGAAGGGAGGTCATCCAATCGGTCAGACAGGGGCGGCATGATGACTGTATTGAGCTGTATATGTCCGGTTCCGGCTTGGTCAAGCTGCTGTTCACTGAGCATGAATACGCCGATCTGCCTAGGAAGGCAGGCCTGAACGAATGCAGCAAAACGAGGATCAGGTACGCTTTGTTCGATATGGATGAATTCCACATTGCGAACGTTGGACAACGGAATTTTCTCTAACTGATCCGGGGAGATTTGGGCCATATCGATCTGAAGCAGCAAGCCGCCGTCCGAGTACAACTGATGAAAATATTGAACAAGGAAGGACTTCCCCGTATCCTTCTCCCCAAGCAGATGAATGGGCTCATGGTGCTGATAGAGCGCTTGGATATGGTCCAATGCCCTGCGCATAGCGGGGGATTCCGCGACAACAGGTTCGGCTAGTGCTTCTTGATATGCCTTTACGCCTGTCTGCGCAAACGCATAAGGCTGTTCTTTTTCCAGCGTGTATACTTTATAACTTATATGATTCAAGGTTGTTTCATAAGCTGTGACCGCCAACTGGAAATCATCGACCATGAACATATTCTGAATTTTGGATTTGTGGAATTCCAGGCTGGTATTAGTCAGAAAAATATGATGGTCCGTCAAAGGGCTGTGGTCAAAATCCGTCAATCGCTCAAATATGACCTCATTCCGATCGTTCAGAATAACGAGATTGGGATGCTCCAGTGTAACGAGATCGTTCAGTATCATGGAAACGACGTTGCTTTTGCTGAGATAGCGATAGATAAGCTGGGCATCCTCCAGAGCTCTTATGATCGATTCTTTGCCTGAATGGATTAACAAGCCCTTTAAGCCGTATGCCTGGGCTGTATTCACGGTGATGACATCGCCGACAATCTGGCGGTAGCCGTCAGACTTCAGCTCCAGCAGTAATCTGGCAACGTCTTCGGAGCTATGGATGGTGTATACCTTTAATGGCAAATCCATCAGCTCAATAATCGATTGTGCGCCGGAAGTAATATTGGAAAAGCCCACGATGGCTGTTTTTCCGTTAAACTGACTCGCCAGCGTGAGAGAACGGATCATGTCGTATCCCGACAGGTGGATGTCAATGACGGGAATCGTGACGGCGTCCTTGATGCGCTGCGCCGTTCCGCCGCGGCTGATAATGACTTCGGCTCCGTTTTTCTCAGCATGGGCTGCCAGCTCAGCCCCTTTCATCAAATCGCCGACCGCATACTGAATGTCTAGTTCGGGAAAATGGGGAATACACTCTTGTATTACGGGAATCATCGCTTCATATGGAGCAATCATATGGACATGTATACTCATATTTATCCTGCCTTTTTGTATAAATCAATTGGCCGTGTACCTCGTTCTTGCGAGATGCAGGCGCGTACCTCCATTATAGCCAACTTATATCGGAATCGCACCCTGCAAGCATGGCGAATCTCCGCTGCTGGATATTGAACCTGTATGTTCATTACCCACATGAGGTCGCGGATGGGAATTTTTGTTCTTTTGCTTCGTGCTGGAATCTATTCTATAATAATAGGCTAATATAAACAGCGGTAGGAGGAACCAATGGATTTTATCAAAAATCAACTAGACGGATATGGCATGAGTGAACAGACCATTGTGTATCTTTCGAGTATGATCATGGTCTTATTTATCGCATTGATCTCAATTCTGGCAAATATCATAACTAAAAAAATCGTACTGAAGACGATTATACATATCGTCAACAGCAATCGCTACACATGGGACAACATCATTGTGGAGAAAAAGGTGTTCCACAAGCTGTCGCATTTGGTGCCGGCCATCATCATCTATTTCTCGGCATCCATCTTTCCCTCGTACCAGGTTCTGATTGAAAAAGCGGCCATGACGTATATGATTATCGTAACCATCATGGTATTTAATGCGCTGCTCAACGCCTTTGACGCGATTTATCGTTCGTTTGAAATCTCCAAGATCAGACCGATCAAGGGATACATTCAGGTGGCGAACATCATTCTGTTCATCATCGGCGGCATTGTGGTGATCTCGAACCTGATCGGTCAGAATCCGTTGATCATTCTCAGTGGGCTGGGTGCCTTATCGGCTGTTCTGATGCTGGTCTTCAAGGATTCCATACTAGGTCTGGTAGCAGGCATTCAGCTATCATCGAATGATATGGTACGCGTAGGCGACTGGATTGAAATGCCCAAATATAATGCGGACGGTGACGTCATCGACATTACCTTGAACACCGTAAAGGTGATGAATTTCGATAAAACGATCACGATGATTCCGAGCTATGCCCTCATCTCGGACTCGTTCAAGAATTGGAGAGGCATGCAGGTATCCGGCGGCAGAAGGATTAAGCGCAGCTTCTACATTGATACGAGCAGCATAAGCTTCTGTACTCAGGACATGATTGAGGAATTTCAGAAGATTCACTACCTTAGCGATTATGTCACGACCAGATTAAATGAAATTAACGCTTATAACATGGAGCATCAGATTAATACGGATAGCAAAGTGAACGGCAGACAGCTTACGAATGTAGGTGTGTTCAGAGAATATATCCATCAATATCTAAGAAATCATCCGAAAATTCATAAGGATATGACGCTGATTGTCAGACAGCTGGCGCCGGGAGATAATGGACTGCCACTGGAAATCTACACTTTCACCAATGATATCAACTGGGCAGTGTATGAATCGATTCAGGCCGATATTTTTGATCATATTTTTGCCGTCGCCCCGACATTCGGGCTTCGTGCCTTCCAGAATCCGACGGGCCATGATATAGTCCAACTGAAAGAAAGTCCAGAGTATTCGCGAGGATATTGAGATACCAAAACCAAGATCGCAGATCGTCAAAGAGACATGTAAGCTTTAGGATAACGGTTTGCATTGTGTGCTGAAAATACAGCAGACGCCAGTCATCGACTGGCGTCTGCTTCTGTTTATGAAGGTTCTATCGCTGCATTACAGGTTCCAAATCCGGTGCAAAATCACCGCCGCTTCCGCGCGGGTGAGCGAGTCATGCGGAGCGATCTTGCCGTTCTTGCCGTTTACGATTCCGGACTTCACTAAGGCCGCAACGCTGTCCATGGCATAGCCAGAGATGCTTGCTGCATCCAGATACCCGTCCAAGCTTCCGCTGCCCTCGGCTTTCTTGCCGGCTGCAGACAATGCCCGTGCTGCCATCGACATCATATCTTGCCGGGAAATGGGGCTGTTTGGTCTGAAGGTCTGGTCCTTGAATCCATTCACGAGGCCAAGGGAAAGCGCAGTGTCTATGGCGTCTCTGTAATAAGCGCTTGGCTCGATATCGTTAAAGGCAGCCGCAGGGTTTCCGCTGCTCTGCAATTCCAGAGCCCGAACCAACAGCGCTGCAAAGTCAACTCTCGTGATAAAGGTCTCCGGGGAGAAGCTGCTCGCAGTTGTACCCTTGATGACATCGCGTGCCGCCATGTGCATAATGGCATCCTTCGCCCAAGGGACGCTTGCCAGATCTCCGAACGCGTGGGACACATAGGCTACCGCGAAGGTGCTAAAATGGGTTGTATGGAAAATAGCCCTGCCAGATCCCGCATCATATCGGCTATTTGGAATAGGATGAACCTTGCCATTGCCATCGATATACCACACCACGATGTGATCGGAATGAATCCGTTCCGTCACAGCCGGCGCGTAAGGAATTTCTACTGTTACGGGTGCCTTGGGATTGTTCCAGTCGATGACATGGCCGCCTGCCAGCAGTTCCAGCTGGATCACCGGACGGGTGCCAACCCGTTCTCTGTCCGCTGCGCTCATTGGGGCTGTAGAGGCTGTGCCGATGCGAACGGACACGGGCTCAGCGAGATCCGCTGTACTCGAAAGCAAGTTGCTTGGAATATGAAGGACCGCGTGTTCGGTCTTCAGCAATAGCTCAAAGGCTTCCTGACCCTTCAAGCTTTGGCTAGGCAGCTGTATGTCGTATGAATCGACATCGTTCTGTTGGGTCACCTCAACAATAATCTGTTTCTTGCCGTTGACCATTTGAGCAGCTTGCTCAAGTGCTTTCTTCAGGAGGTCACTGGAAATGACAGCCACTGCGCGTCCGTCTATGACCTTCACTTCCGCCTTGATGGTTACTACGCCATTTTCGCTCACAGAGATGCCGGATGGGCTGCCGGCACCATTGCTGCTATGACTGCTGCTGCCGCCACTGTTATTCTGACCACCGCTGCCGCCGTCCCCGCTGCCGGGGCCATTCCCGCCTGGACTTCCGGGTTTGCCGGTAAGGGTCAGCACGCCGAATATGGATGGATCCTGATAACCGTTGCCGGTTGTATCATTCCAGGCAGCTACACTTTGGCGAGCGCCGCTCTTGGCGTCGTTGATTTGCGAGTCGAAGCCGATTTTGACTCCGTTTGCCGGAGTGATCGATTTGAGCGGAATCTTCGCTTCCACGGTATAGTTGGTGCCTGATACCTGCGTTGCCGATACGAAGCCTTCGGCGATTTTCAGCGGGCTGAATGAAGTTTCGTTGTCGAAGTTGATTCGGTACTGCCCGTCGTCATCTTGGTAAAATGTCGTTTTTGCATTGTTTTGGTCCACGAAGATTTCGACGGAGTCCTGCTCCCAGACGTTGGTGCTGGATTTATCCAGCTGCGCGTCGCTAACCTGAATCAGTACGTACAGATTGTGTTCATCCCAGAGCGCCTTTGCCACGCCGGTCGCACCTTGCCAAGCCATCTGATACCGATTGATCGGCATGGCGGGAGCCTGATTCCACAGGGCATCGATGGTCCCGTCGATGGTAGGTGTACCATACGCCGCACTGGATTGGTTGACATTCTCGGAGCCGGGCTGATGCTCTTCGATAAAGGTGTCAGGATCAATGACGCCGTAGTAGGCAGGCTTGGCCTTAAGGTTCTTATCAAATAACAATGGATTGGATGAAGCCCGCCAGCTTGTGCTGTCGTCCATCCCCCAGAAGGTCACGCGGCTGATGCTGTCCGCATGGTCCCGGAAGATCTTCATCAATTGGGCGTATAAATAGCCCTGTTTATTCGCAAGCGGCTCGGGAAGCTGGTAGTCGCTTCCTGCGGTGATGTCCAGCTCGCTGATGGTAACCTCTACACCCAGGGAGATAAACTTCTCCAGGGACCGCTTAACATTTTCCGGATTTGTGTTGATGTTGTAGTGCCCTTGCATGCCGACACCGTCAACCAGCAATTTGCCTGGGTGAGTTTCTGCATATTTGTCGTTCATGGATTTTACCATGTTGTAAATGGCAGTAGCTTTGTTCTGGTTATCTTCGTTGTAATCGTTGTAATGAAGCTTGATATCCCACTCGGGATGATCATCCAGCACTTCCCTAGCCGCAAGGAAGGCCTGCTCGACATAGTCCGGTCCAATGGCTTGATACCACGGGGATTGGCGGAGCGAAGCTTCCCAATCGGCCGGATTTGGCGGATTGTCGTTCATTGCTTCATTGACGACATCCCAAGAGATGACCTTGTCGCCAAAATGCTCCATGACGGTGCGGATATGCGTCCGCAAATTCTCAAGTGCTTCATCGCGGCTTAACGGCACAGAGTTTCCTTGTCCGTCCTGCGCCGTATTCATCCACGCCGGTGATTGCTGGTGCCAGACAAGCACGTGTCCGTGCATCTGCATATTTTCTGCCAGGACTTTATCGACCATGGCGTCCGCTGAGCTAAACGTAAAATTGCCTCTTGTCGGCTGCATCGCATCCGGCTTCATCGCGTTGCCTGCCGTGGCGACATTGTGGTGCATGGATAACAGCTCAAGTCGCACACCTTCCAGATCCTCCGCCGTGATGGCATTGCCGATCAGGAATTCGTTCTGATACGCCTGCTTGATGGGAATCAAGTCCTTCTCGATTTCGACGGGGCCCGCGCTTGTTGCTGTAAAGCTGATGTCGTCGATATAAAAGGATGCAGACCCGTTATTCGAGCTTTCTACATAGATGGTTAAGTATTCGTCCCCCACACTGTTATAACGGTAAGTTCCTTCAAATTGAACCCATCCGTCGCTGGTACTGATCGTTTTGGGTGCCAGAGTTACATAATTCGCACTGCTTCCAGAGCCAACCTGGGTGGACAGCTGAAGCTGTGAGCTGGCGGGCTCAATCAATTTGACCCATGCTGATATTTTATATTCGCTGCCCTTATCTACGTATTTCTCTACTCGCAATGAAGGGCCATGCCATGAGGTTGTCCGGCCTTCGACTTTCAAAGCGTACGAGCCGCCCTCCGTATGGTTGGCTTCCTCTGTTACGGTCAGCGTTTCGGTGCCTGCCCTGCCTTCAAAGCCGCCTGTCGTTTGGTTTTCAAAGTCGATGGTGGTGAAAGGCAGGGCGGGGTCTCTCGGTAATTCCTCCTCACCGCCGCCGGGAGTCACTTTCTTGGTAATGCGTACATCTCCGAGGTAAAACGGAACGGCCTTCCCTTCATCGTTGGATTGAATCCGCAGGGCTGAATCCGTCCCGGTATTCACCGTAAATTCCTTGCTAAGCACGGCAGCGCTTCCGGCTGTAAAATCCTTGCCGTCCAGCCAGCCGTAGCTGTTTACCGTTTGCAAAAACGCTTGTGCGCCGCTTGGCACGATCACGTCTGCGTCCACGTAGACGGATGCGGTTACCGTATACGTCTCGCCATTCTTCAAGCCGATGTCGGCATATTTGAAGTCAACGGCATCCCAGTTGTTTGCTCTATTGCTCACATACAGAGCCCCGCCGTCATCATTCCCTTCAAACGCTTTGTCGGCAACGTGCGTTAAGCTGGCACTGCCAGATTGCACGGCTTTTCCAACTCCGGTCTCAAAGCTTTCATGATATACGGTCTCGATATTTGGTGATGCCTGTGCATCCGCGTTTACGTCCGAAGCATACCAGCCTGAAGGTATGAGCAAAGCTGCCGCGGTCATCATCGAGATGACTTGTTGGGTCCATTTATTCATTTACTGTCCTCCCTTTATCGTGATGAATGAATTAATTTAAGCGCTTACATAATGTGGTGAGAGACCTCCTTTCCTTTTCCCAATTTTATCATCCGGCAGGAGTGCGAGTCTTATTGTAAATTAAAGATGATCCTTTGCTTTTTAAATATCTTTTGCTGCCATTTCCCCGATCCGATTGCCACACAGACCGGATATGATATACAGTAGGACCAAGTACCTGCTCACGATTCGTGAGCTCTCCAAATAAGCTGAATATGGGAGATTGGAATGAATAACAGGCAAAAAGAGATTTTTCGCAATTTGTTAATGGAACCGAACCGGTTGTGGCTCGTGCAGGATCTGGCGGATCAGACCGAGTGCTCGGAGAAGACGATCCGAAACGATCTGAAGGTGATTGAAGAATATATAGTTACGCACTCCGGTGGTCATCTGGTGAAAAGGCCGGGACTTGGCATCTATCTGGAGATCAGCGAAGCGGATCAGGCTGAATTATTCCACCGCTTATATTCCAACGAGAGCACCACCGGCGATGAATCCGATGAGGAAAGGGTGCTGCACCTGGCATATCGGCTCTTGATGAGCGCGAAACCCGTAACGCTGCAGAATTTGGCTTCCCCATTTTACGTGAATAAGGCGATTATCCGCCGGGATATGGAAAAGATTCAGAACTGGCTGCGGAGCTTTGATCTGAGCTTGGTGACCAAGCAGCGCGTGGGCTTCATGATTGAAGGCTCGGAGAAGAACAAACGGACGGCACTGGCACGGTTGAACCAGTTGATCAACCGTCCCGAGTTAACGGGACAGATGATGCGCAACCAGTATGAACCGCACGAGATTGCAACCGTATACAATGAGTTGAAGGTTTTGCAACAGCAGCATCAGCTTCGCTTCACCGATGAAACCTTTGAAAGCCTGATGCTGCATATTCTGCTCATGGTCAAGCGGACCAAGCTGGGACAGCCGATCTCGCTTTCCGGGCAGGACATTGCCTTTTTGGAGAACAAAGCGGAGTTTGCATGGGCGATAGGCTTTTTGAAGCAGCTGCAAAAGCTGTTCGCGGTCCCTTTTTCCAAGGAAGAAACGGCTTATCTTACCCTGCACCTGCTTGGCGGGAAGTTCCGATACAGTCAGGAGGATGGGGGCGTTGGACGGAGCGAGCTGGCGGATAGCCACCCCCTGTTGCCCCAATTGGTTGAGCAGCTGATTCAGCGAATGTCGGAACTGAATATGATCCCGTTTTCCAAGGACCAGGTATTATTGAACGGGTTGAAAGTGCATTTGTACACAACCATAAATCGTCTTGAATACGGTCTGGCTGTGTCCAATCCGATGCTGGCCGAGATCAAAAGGATGTATCCCTATATGTTCGATCGGGTCATTATCGCACTGGAAGAGGTAGGGGGAGCGCTCCATCTGCACTTTCCCGAAGAGGAAGCCGCCTATTTGACGCTGCACTTTCAGGCGTCCGTGGAACGGCTTCACCAGAATGAGAGTCACCCTCAGAAGGTGATTATTGTGTGTCACATGGGCGTTGGAATGTCACAATTGCTTCTAGCGAAGGTGGAACGGAGATTCCCATCCGTGCATGTGGAGACAACGATGTCCAGAGCGGAGGTTGAGGATTATCTGGCAGCTCATGAGGTGGATCTTGTTATTACGACCGTTGAGCTGCCCGAGTTAAAATCACCTCATATCCTCGTCTCCCCTCTGCTCGAGGCGAATGATGAACGGAAGCTGGAGCAGGCGATCCGCCGGCTTGATGAGCCGGACAGCCGAACGGCTGAGGAATCGGTTTTCTTGACATATACGACACCTTTTCTTGTCTTTCCTCAGCAGGAGGCAGAGCGTCCAGAACAGTTAATCGCCAAGTTTGCGCTCATGCTGGAGGACAAAGGGTATGTCGAGGCAGGGTATACGAAAAGCGTGCTGGATCGTGAACACATGTCGGCTACGACAATAGGGGGCGGCATTGCCATTCCACATGGCAGCTCGGAGTGGGTCAAACAGTCCTGCATCGCTGTTGTTACTCTGAAGCAGCCCATCACCTGGGGAACCGAGAAGGTAGAGCTTGTGTTCTTGCTTGCGATTAAGCATGATGAGCGGAAAGAAATGCGACAGCTGTTCAAAGAATTGTCGCGGATCAGTGAGCAGCCGGCATTGGTCAGTGTGTTGGCTAAGGAGACCGATGCGATTCGATTGCTGAATACGTTAAAAGGGTAACATGAATAGTAGTGTTTGTGATGATGAAGCAGGGCGTATACGTCCTGCTTTTTACATTTTTTTCAGGTCCCGGCCAAGTATTTGGAATAAGCGGCGTAGCATAGGCTCCACTTTGCGGGATATTTTATTGCGAAATAAACCTGTTTTTCCGGAAGTTCCGGTAAAAAGTTCGTCCGATAACAGCGTTTTCAGCGTGTACACTATAAATGTAAGCGGGAACATGACAGGAAAGAAGGGGAATGACGATCATGAAAATATTAGCGATTACCTCATGTCCTAACGGAATTGCACATACGTATATGGCCGCTGAGAATCTGCAGAAGGCAGGCGCGAAGCTGGGCGTTGATCTGAAGGTTGAGACTCAGGGCTCCATTGGCGTGGAGAACCAATTCACGGAGCAGGATATCCGTGAAGCCGATGGTATTATCATCGCAGCGGATAAAACGGTGGTGAAAGACCGGTTTGTGGGTAAAAAACTGCTTGTTGTTGGGGTGCAGGAGGGTATCCGTCGTCCGGAAGAGCTGATCCAACGGATGATGAGAGGGGATGTGCCCGTCTATCAGGCACAGTCCAAGTCTGTTGAAGATACAGGAGAGAACAAACCGAAACAAAATCCGATCTACCGTCACTTGATGAACGGTGTATCCTATATGGTACCGTTTATCGTGATCGGCGGGCTGCTCATTGCGATTGCACTGACGATGGGCGGTGTGAAGACGCCGGGCGGTCTGGTTATACCGGAAGGCTCGATCTGGAAAACGATTGAGAGTATCGGCGGGGCTGCGTTTACCTTCATGGTTCCGATCCTGGCCGGATTTATCGCAATGAGTATTGCGGACAGGCCGGGTCTTGCACCAGGTATGGTCGGCGGGTTCATAGCTGCGAACGGCAGCTTTTACGGAAGTGAAGCGGGAGCTGGATTCATCGGGGGGATCATTGCCGGTTTCCTGGCAGGTTATGTTGCACTTGCGATTAAAAAGATCAAGGTTCCCCGGTCGTTGCAGCCGATTATGCCCATTATCGTTATCCCGGTGCTGGCTTCACTGGTTGTAGGGTTAATCTTCGTCTTTGTGATTGGTGCTCCGGTTGCGGACCTGTTCGAAGCGTTGACTGCATGGCTCGCGGGAATGCAGGGCACAAGTTCGATTCTGTTAGCGCTTATTCTGGGCGCGATGATTTCTTTTGACATGGGTGGGCCCGTGAATAAGGTTGCGTTCCTGTTCGGCTCGGCTATGATCGGTGAAGGAAATTATGAGATTATGGGCCAAATTGCCGTTGCCATCTGTGTTCCTCCGATTGCGATGGGACTGGCAGCCATGATGAACAAAAGGAAATTTACGCCTTCGGAACGTGAAGCTGGGAAGGCAACCTTTACGATGGGACTGTTCGGTATTACCGAAGGAGCGATTCCATTCGCTGCACAAGATCCGCTGCGCGTCATACCGAGTATCATGGTCGGTTCGATGACAGGTTCGGTGATTGCGATGTTTGGCAGTGTCGGTGACAGCGTAGCCCATGGCGGTCCGATTGTAGCCGTACTTGGTGCCGTTGATAATGTGTTGATGTTCTTCATCGCGGTCATGGTCGGCGCAGCCGTATCGGTGATGATGGTAAGCCTGCTCAAGAAAGATGTGGCAGTTGTGACGCCGGCAGCTGTTGGAGGAGGAGCGGCTGGTAATCCTGTCGGATCAGGTGAGGGATTGGCAGCAGACGAAGACGCAGGTGCGGGTGTACCTCTGGCTCGGAACTCAGCCGAAGTGTCCTCAATCGAGAGTAATAAGGGGACAGTAACGGAACCACCTGTTATTCGAGTTGAGAAATTGACGGATATTGTAACACCGGAGCTTATAAATCTGAATCTGGTTGGAACGACACAGGATGCCGTTATTGACGAAATGATCGGGATCTTGGAGCGGAACGGGTCGGTACGCGCTGATGGAGATTTTAAACAGGCCATTTTAGCCCGGGAACAAGAAAGCTCCACCGGCATCGGCCTGAATATTGCGATCCCTCACGGTAAATCGGATGCTGTCCTGAAACCAAGCGTAGTCTTTGGTATCAAGCAGGATGGTGTGGATTGGAAGAGTCTGGACGGCAGTGAAGCCAAACTGATCTTTATGATTGCCGTGCCGCGGAATAGTAAACAGAATGCGCATTTGAAAGTGCTGCAGATGCTGTCCCGCAAGCTGATGGATGATGATTTCCGAGAAGCGCTATTGGCGGTGACAACGAAGGAGCAAGCCTATCAATTGCTCGATCAGGTGCATTAATTCAAGAAGCTCAGAGACTTTACCGAATGATTGGTTGGGCGTTTCGTTTCGGCGGCAGCCACGAAGCTAGACTTATAGCTGAAGGATAATGGCTGAACCGCTGGAGTTACAATAAGCCAGTCCCGCAAGAAATGAGCGGGACTGGCTTTAATTTTGCATAGGCTGTGACCGGATGTTATCCGATGTATTCTATTCCACCAGAACGCCATCGATGAACGTCATGGTTTTATCTTTGAATACAAGAATAAACGTGTTCGAATAATCCGTATCGTTGTTCATCTCTGTACCCAGCATAATCTCATCGCCCACATCATCAAAAGGATTATGAAGCACGCCTTTAGGGGTGTAACGAGTTTCGTAGCCGATTACATTGTCATTCTCATCATAGATAAATTTGCTATTGCCCGAGAACACCAAGTCCTGGCCGTTCTTCTTCAGAGATAGGTGTACCTCCAGGCGACCATTCACTTTCTGATGAACGATATCTACATCCTGAGATGACACCGTAAAGCCGATGGCAAACAGCTTAATAATGGCAGCCACCAATATGAGCACCGCCAAGATAGAGAGAAGGAGTGTTTTTCTGTTTTTTTGCTTCACCTTTTTCAAAAAGTTGATGTTCTCAACCTCTTCTTTATCCATGACGGGCACGGAGAGATCCGTTGGTTTGGTCATTTCCTTGTAATACTGGAGGCATTCTTCGCACGTTTGCAGATGCTTTTCGATTTCTTCGTTACTGTGCGAAGAAGTTAGTTTCTCAATATAGGAGGGTAACAAGTCCCGAGCCATATCGCATTTCATGACATTCTTCCTTTCATCAATTTTTGTTTTCCTCTGTAGAAGGTAACTCTGGCCCACGTTTCGTCTCTGCCCAGAATTTCGCCGATTTCCCGAAAACTGAATTCTCCGGTCATGCGCAGATACATGACTTCTTTTGTATGGGGATCCAGTAAATGAAGCTGTTTGAACAAGTCCATTTTCTCTTGAGCCAGAATGAACTGAGATTCTGTGGAATGGGAGGATTCGGATAAGGAACTGTCTTCCAACGGGTCAGCCTTCCTCTTGTTCTGCTTGTCCAGCTCCTGGTACCACACATGCTTAGCTATCTGACAAAGCCACACGTACACTTTGCAGGTTCCATCGTATCTATGTATGGATTTTATAGCTCTATAAAAAGTTTCTTGTGTGATTTCTTCGGCCAGCAAGTGATTGTGGCAAAAACTGAATACGAATTTATATACTTGGGTCGAATATTCCCTGTATAATTCATCGGTGTCTTGCATCTGTTCACCTCCCCAAACTATATATCCGTAAATCATGATAAACGTTACAACAGGTTTAGGAATATTTTTGTTTTACGCAAAAATATGATTACAAAGAGTAATTGCGTCGTAGTATTACTAACTATAATAGAAATAGAGCCCTCACCGCGGGAACGGTGAAGACTCTAAAGTTCATGATCAAAGGCTGTGAAACCCACGGCGTGCGTTTGAGACATAATTTAATCATCTAACGACAAACCACCGTAAACAGGCTCCAACCTTAGACGGTGGTTTTTGCTTGTTTAGCTTCCGACGAATCCATCGAAACAGCTTCCGCACACTGAGCACCCAGAAAGGAAGGAGTTTATGAAAAAAATGGTCACCTTAAGAATACCGTTGTTTTTGTTTGCTCTTGGTGTTTCTTTATTCTTATCTAACTTTGTTAAAGAAAGTAGTGCCAGTAATCTTGTTTATTTGGTGATTCTTATATCATTAATTGTTATCTTTGAAAAAACAAAGTTAAGCGAGAAAAAGGTTCATATTCTGTATGGTGTTTTAATAGGAATATCTGGTTTAGCAATTGAATTTTTATCTGAACCAGGAGACTACCTGCAATTTCTTAGTAATGGGTTGTGATTTCCGCCATCGGAGATGGGATTCTTAATCGTTGTATTTTGTCGTACTTCCAATATGGAGGTTGTACGTTGTTAAAAGTTAAAAAACCAATTGAGCTTAATGCCAATGGCAAAAAAGAGGAAAATCCAGCCCCATAAAATCAATAAACGAAAAGGCCGGGGGATAAGCAAGTACTCAGAAAACAGCCTGGAGATGATCTTCAAGGGAGTGCCTCCTTTTATTGAAAGCAGATTATATTAAGGTACTAGATCCATTCGCAGTTATATTCTCAAAAAAAGCGTGCCAATCCAATCAAGATAAACGTTATACCTTCAAGTATACCAGCTTCACCATTCGATCGTAATTATTTTATTTGCAAGAAATAGGATAAGAATTTCCTTACAAGAGTTTTTTACATATTCATATACAGAATTTGTTACTATGATAGTGAATAGATGTCGATTATTTATTAGGAGGGAATCTATTGAGCACAGAGAGATTAGGAGTTCCTTTGGAAGGCTTTGCTGAATTCAGCCGAAAAGTCTCCGCCGAAGGTGCCGTACTGTTACAGAATGAAGGACAGGTGCTTCCTCTTCAAGCACACGATACCGTATCCGTTTTTGGCAGAACGCAGATTAACTATTACCGCAGCGGTACCGGTTCGGGAGGGAGTGTTCATGTTTCCCATACCACGAATCTGCTTGACGGACTTCGGGATAAGAAAAGCATTGCGATTAACGAGGAATTAGCAACTGCCTATGAACAGTGGATTGAGCAGAACCCCTTCGATAATGGCGGTGGTGGCTGGGCGGCTGAGCCGTGGCACCAGAAGGAAATGCCTCTAACGGATGAACTGGTATCCGCAGCAAGACATATATCCGACAAAGCGATTGTCGTAATCGGCCGCACCGCGGGAGAAGACCAGGATAATGCCGACGAGTCCGGCAGCTACCAGTTAACGGCAGAGGAACAAGCGATGCTGAAGCAGGTGACAGCATATTTTGATAAGACCGTTGTTGTGTTGAATGTATCCAACATTATTGATATGAGCTGGATGAATGATGAAGGTTACGCACACCCGATTTCCAGTGTCATTTACGCTTGGCACGGTGGCATGGAAGGTGGCAACGCGATTGCGGACGTATTGGTCGGTGAGGTGACCCCTAGCGGGAAGTTAACCGACACCATTGCTTATTCAATCGAGGATTATCCATCCACCCGTAACTATGGCAATGAACAGAAGAACCTGTATCAGGAAGACATTTATGTAGGGTACCGTTTTTTCGAAACGTTTCGACCCAGCCAAGTTCAGTATGAGTTCGGCTTCGGATTGTCCTATACCGAGTTCGAAGTTGCCCTTGAAGAAGCCAAGCGAACGGTCAAAGATGGTGAAGAATCCATTGAAGTCCGTGTAAACGTAAAAAATACAGGGTCCACCTATGCAGGTAAACAGGTCGTGCAGGTTTATTATGAAGCGCCGCAAGGAAAGCTGGGTCAGCCCGCCAAAGTGTTGGCCGCATTCGGTAAGACGCGGGAGCTTCAACCGGGCGATTCGCAGCAGCTTACGATCAGCTTCCCGGTTCATGCAATGGCTTCTTATGATGATGCCGGTGTGACGGGGCAGCCTTCCGCGTATGTGTTAGAAGCCGGGATCTATAACTTGTACGTGGGAACCAGCGTGAGAAGCGTGGAGTCCATCGGTATGGAGGGTCACAGCGGCTACGTGGTGGATACGCTTCGAGTGGTGGAGCAGCTTCAGGAAGCCATGGCGCCAACGGAAAGCTTCACAAGAATGAAGCCGGGTGCCCGCAAGGATGACGGCTCCTATGAACTGATCTTCGAGGAAGTTCCGCAGCGCAAGGTATCCATAGCGGACCGGATCCAGCATAATCTGCCCGCTGCCTTGGAGCAAACCGAAAATAAAGGCTATAAATTGAGAGATGTTTATGAGGGCAAAGCCAGCATGGAGGACTTTGTCGCTCAGCTTAGCGACCAGGATCTCGCGGTGATTGTCAGAGGGGAGGGCATGAGCAGCCCGCTGGTGACAGCGGGAACGGCCTCCGCATTCGGCGGGTTAAGCGACAGCTTGCTCGACTACGGAATTCCGGTGGCTTGTACGGCGGATGGCCCGTCCGGGATTCGGATGGACAGCGGACAGCAGGCCACACAGGTTGCGATTGGCACACTGCTCGCAGCGACCTGGAATACGGAACTGGTCGAAGAGCTGTATGTTATGGAAGGCCGGGAACTGCTCAGTTACAACATTGATGCGCTGCTTGGACCGGGACTGAACATTCGGCGGAGTCCGCTGAATGGACGAAACTTCGAATATTTCTCGGAAGATCCGCTGATCTCCGGGGCATTTGCTGCGGCGTGCACGCGCGGGATTATGAAGGGCGGCTCCAACGCTACCCTGAAGCATTTTGCCTGCAATAACCAAGAAAAACATCGGAGTAAGGTGGATGCGATTGTGTCCGAACGAGCCCTTCGCGAGATTTATTTGAAAGGCTTCGAAATTGCGGTGAAGCAGGGCGGGGCGAATTGCATCATGACCTCCTATAACCCGATTAACGGGCACTGGGCAGCATCCAACTATGATCTGAATACTACGATCCTGCGCGGGGAGTGGGGTTTTCAAGGCATCGTGATGACCGACTGGTGGGCCATTATGAATGATGTGGTAAACGGGGGTCCAGCTGATCGAAAAAATACGAACTGGATGATCCGGGCGCAAAATGATCTGTACATGGTGGTCATGAACTATGGCGCGGAAATCAATGCGTGGGAAGACAATACGCTGGAATCCCTCGAAAATGGGACGCTTACCCGTGGGGAGCTGCAGCGCAGCGCGATGAACATATGCGAATTTCTGATGCACGCTCCGGTATTCTCCAGGAAACAGGTGAAGGAGGAGGCCGTTGGTGCTTTTAAATCCAATCGTTCCCTCTCGCCGGAACAGGCTCAGACCTTATCCGGGAATATGCAGGTGAAGCCTGCCGCAGGCGGATCGACTTATGTGAACGTGGAGGAGCCTGGCGAATACCGCATCATTGTACGCATCATGTCGCCGGAATCCGAGCTGGCGCAAAGCGCGTGCAACGTGACGCTGAATGATCAGCCGGTGACAACGATTCAAACGAACGGCACGGACGGCAGATGGATCAAACAGAAGCTCGTCAAAGTCCGGTTGGAGGCCGGTAATTATGAGATGAAGCTGGATTTTGTCAAACCTGGCCTACAGATCGATTGGATTGAATTTAAACGGGTTTAGACAGCATCGTTGGTAAAACGCTGCATGATCTGTATGCCATTGTCATTGTGAAATATTAGAAGTCCGCTCGAGGAGCGGGCTTCTTCTTCATCTTTAAAACGATGTTTACCTTATTTATTTACGTTAATTGTGTAGATGTTATTGGAAATGATTTATCATTTGCTATTTCCTGACCCTTGGGGTATAATAAGTTTATTGGGATTTTGACCTGGGATTCACATATTGCAGAGGGTTATTATTTTGATTATTAACCTTGTTCAATATGTGAATTTTTTGTTTTTTAACCAAAATGAGAAAATCATATAAATTTAGGAGGTGTTTCTATGCAAACAGGAACAGTGAAATGGTTTAACGCAGAAAAAGGATTTGGCTTCATCGAGGTTGAAGGTGGAGAAGACGTATTCGTACACTTTAGTGCGATCACAGGTGACGGTTTCAAGTCGCTGGACGAAGGACAACGCGTTGAATTTAACGTAGTCCAAGGTAACCGCGGACAGCAAGCCGAGAACGTTGTAAAACTGTAGATTTCTGAAAGGATCCCCAAACGTATCGTTTGGGGATTTTTTTATAAAAGGCAAGCTTTGTAAAAGGGCAATGAGGGCGTTAAAAATGTAGCTAAGGGGGAAATTCAATGTCTTACTCTTGGAATAGACCACTGGAAAATTTGCCAGAAGAGTTGACCGCCATTTGGTCCTGTACGAAGGAAGGGTGCAACGGTTGGATTCGAGACAGCTTCTCGTTCAAGGAAGTTCCCGTTTGTTCACAGTGCGCGTCGTCCATGGTCAGCAGCAATAAGATTTTGCCGATACTCGTTTCGTCCGATCAGCAAATCAAACTTTACCGCAAGAATCAGCGCAAGGATACTAAATCGTAAGAGGCAGGCTCCTGCAATTCCGATAGAACATGGTTTGTTCATTTCATTAGTTAAGTATAAGAAAGGTTGAGAATCTCATGCAGGTATTCGAGGATTGGAATCTAAAGGTGAAGAAAACGTTTAATGCGACAAGCAACGAAGTGGTATTAACCGTTTCTGAAGCAGGTAATTTGTTAGGTCTGTCTAAGGATCAAATGAAAAGCTATGTCGATCAGAATAAGCTAACCAAAGTTCCGATCATGCGAAGCGTGCATCGATACCTTTTGTTGAAGAGTGAAATCGATCAGATTATGAAGAAACGATAAGCCGATATGGAAGGGCATCCTCAGGGATGTCCTTTTCTTTAATTTCACGCTGCTTAATGAGAACGAATTCAAATGAATCCAGAGTGAATAAGTTCGAAGGTCAAAAAAGGTCAAACGAAAAGATCATACTAAATTACCCACGTAAATTGGCTGAAAACGCGTTATTTTGGTCTGTTTTCCTTCTAAATCGGTTTTGGCATCTACGTTCTCCCGGCATATAATAAAGGCGTAAGGTCAAACAAGGTCAAAGAAAGGGGAAATAGATGATGTTTGAATTGATTCCTTTTGGGAAGCGCAGAGAAGATGCCTTCGGTCAGCTGGTGAAGTCGTTTCATGATGCCTTTAATGATGACGTGTTTGCGCCGTTTAAGGGCTCGATGATGTCCTTCAAGACGGACATTAAAGAGAGTGAGCAGGCTTATCTGGTTGAGGCGGAGCTGCCCGGTTTCCAAAAAGAAGACATCGAAATCAGCTACGCTGACCCTTACTTAACGATCAAAGCCGTTCGCAAGGAAGATCACAGCGTAGAGGATACGGACCAGCACATCGTCCGGAAGGAACGCCGTTATGGCGAATATGTCCGCAGATTTTACGTTCAGCAGATTGCGGAGGACCAAATCTCGGCATCGCTGAAGGATGGGGTGCTTAAGCTTGAAATACCGAAGCAGCCTAACTCCGGTAAGAAACGCATCCAGATTCGGGATGATATCTAATCCTATACGAACCCTCCGATCCTTAGGGTCGGGGGGTTATTTTCTGTAATTAATAGTTATAAATTTACATATATTCCATCGAATTTCGGCAAATGAAACCTTTCGTCGGTACATAGGGTATTATAGGATAAATGTAAACTTTTCGAGGGGGAAACTCATGATGGGAATCTTATCGAGGTTTAAGGATGTTATGATGGTCAACGTGAATTCATTGTTGGAACGGACCGAAGATCCGGAGAAAACAGTGGACAGTTATATGCGGAGCTTGAGCAGTGATCTGGGCAAGGTGAAAGCGGAGACGGCCTCCGTGCTATCGGATGAGCGCAGGGCAAAGCGGGCGCTTGATGAGTGCAGCGCCGAGATCAAGAAGCTGCAGCGATATGCGGAGAAGGCTGTGGAAGCGGGGAACGAGGACGATGCCTTGAAGTTCCTGCAGAGAAAAGCGGTGCAGGCTGAGAAGCTGGACGATTTGCAGGCTGCATATGATGCCGCTTCCTCAAACGCCGCGAATATGAAGCGAATGCAGGATAAACTTGTATCGGATATGAGCCAGCTGGAAGCACGCCATGCCGAGCTGAAAGGGAAAATGACCGCTGCCAAGGCTCAGCAGGAATTAAATTCCCGCTCTTCCTCGGGTGGCGCGAATTCAGCCTTTCATTCGATGGAAGAGAAAGCGAACCGCGCGCTGGATGAAGCGATCGCCCTGGCTGAGCTTCGTGCGGGTGCTAAGGAAGATGATCTGGATGATCTGATCGCCGAATTGGCGAAGAACATGGAGAAGGGCGTAGCCGGTTCAACCAAGGCTCCCCATGCCGAGGATGAACTGGAAGCCATGAAGGAAAAGCTGAATAAGAAGGACTAACCATTTCTTTGTTATTGAGGTGAGCAGATGCCGGTTATTGAATACAAATGCCCCAATTGCGGCAGTGGCATGGTTTTTGACGGTAATACAGGGAGGTTATCCTGCCCAAGCTGCGGTAGAAAAGACAATATCGAGCAAATCCCGGATCCCCTGAAGAAGCAGGTTTTTATCGAGGACGAGGTGAAGGAGTATCATTGCAACAGCTGCGGGGCTGTCATCGTGACCGAACCGGAGACAAGTGCAACGACCTGCAGCTTCTGCGGTTCGGCCGTTGTGCTCAGCGATCGATTGAGCGGTAATTTGGCTCCGGTGATGGTGATCCCTTTTTCGATTACGAAGGAAGAGGCCGTGAAGGCTTTCAAGAAATGGTGCAGAAACGGCCTGCTGACGCCAGGTGGGTTTATGACCGCGGATCGCATCAAGGGCATTACGGGAATGTATGTGCCCTTCTGGCTGTATGAACTGCATAACCGGGTCGAGGTTCATGCCCGCGGCACGAAGGTGAGAACCTACACGAGAGGCGATTATCAGTACACGGAAACGCAGCATTTTGATATCTATCGGAAAATTCGCCTGAACTATGTGAAGGTGCCAATTGACGCTTCGGAGAAGATGAACGATGAGTTGATGGATAAGCTGGAGCCATTTCCCTATCAGCAGCTGAAGGAGTTCAAGACGCCGTATCTTGCCGGTTACATAGCGGAGAAATACAGTCAGAACGACGAGCAGCTCTATCCACGCGCCAAAGAAAAAATCAGCTCCTACATTGATTCCTATATTTCGACAGCGGTGTCAGGTTATACAACCGTGAGTTACACCAACAAACAGATCGATACAACTTTAAAACAAGCCGATTATGTGCTGCTTCCGGTATGGATGGTTCACTATGACTACAATAAATCCGAGCATACCTTTGCGATGAATGGTCAGACGGGTAAGGTCGTCGGCAAACCGCCGATCAGCAAAGCCAAGGTGGCTGCATGGTTTGCAGGCATTTCTGGCGTCTCCTTGCTATCATTGAAGCTAATCTCCTGGGCGATGGGGGGAGGGTTCCTGTGAGAAGACGATATACGTTATGGGCGGTCTTATTCTTACTGGCTGTATATTGGATGGTTCCCGCCGGTGCGGTGGCAGCAGAGGATATGAAACCGTTGATCTTCGATGAAGCGAATCTGCTCAGTCCGGAAGAACGCAATGAGCTGAATGCAATGGCGAATGAGTACGGCGCAAAGCGCGAGACGGACTTTATGATCCTTACGGTTAACAGCGTTCCCAATGACGATTATGAGTTATGGACGGAAAATTTTTACGATGAGTATGCACCCGGGTATGACAAGCCGCACGGCAATACCGTCATTTTGACCATGGTCATGAGTGCTCGTGATGGTACTCGGAACGTGCATTTGGAAGGTTATTATAAGGCTGAGAAGTATCTGGACTCCGGCAGGCTTACGAAAATACGCAGCAAGATTACACCCGATTTATCGAATGGTGATTATAAACAGGCTTTTGAAAAATACATCAAAACCGCTCACCGCTATATGGGCTTTGAGCCTGGTGTGAACCCGGATAATGTCCTGTTTAACATTTGGTTCCAACTTGGCAGTGCCGCTGCCATCGGCGCAATTGCCGTAGGCATCATGGCTTACCGCTCCGGCGGCCGTGTGACGGTCAACCGTCGAACCTATGAGGATGCCAGCACATCGGGAATCATGGATCATCAGGACCGATACATTCGAACAACAACAACGAAGCGGAAGATTGAGCGCAACACGGGCGGAGGTTCGGGTGGCGGAGGAGGCGGAGGCGTCACCAGGGGTGGGCATTCTCACAGCAGCAGCAGCGGGAAATTTTAATGGAAGGGATGGATTGTATAGATGGGATTTTTTAAGAACCAATTCTCCAATGTCGTGGAATGGGAAGAGTTTAGAGATGACATGATTTTCTGGAAATGGAGCAACCGGGAGATCAAAAAAGGAAGCAAGCTGGTCATTCGCTCCGGGCAAGACGCAATATTTGTAAATAACGGCAAGATCGAAGGGATCTTCGAGGATGAAGGGGTATACAGCATTGACTCGGATATCATTCCATTCCTGTCCACGTTAAAAGGGTTTAAATTCGGCTTTAACAGCGGCATGCGCGTGGAGGTGTTATTCGTTAACACCAAGGAATTCACCGTCAGGTGGGGGACGCAGAATCCGGTTCTGATCCCGACTCCCCAGCTGCCCGGGGGTATGCCAATTCGTGCCAACGGCACGTTCAATTTCAAAGTGACCGATTATGTTACACTGATCGACAAAATTGCCGGCATGAAAGAGAGTTACCTTGTAGAGGATGTGAAGATCCGGATTACGTCGGTGCTCGATCAACTGCTGATGAAGTGGATCAGTCGAGAAGGCAAGGATATGTTCAATCTGCAGGCGAATGCCGCGGATATTGCACAAGGGATTCGTGAAGATCTGGATATGCAGGTGATGGACAACGGGATGACAATCACCGGCTTCCAGGTGATGAGTTTCAATTATCCGAAGGAAATTCAGGATATGATTACGAAGACGGCTTCCCATGAAATGATTGGCAATCTGCAAAAGTACCAGCAGGTCAGCATGACCGACGGTATCGCATCCGGCAAGGTGCAGGGCGGCGGCGCTGCTTCGGATATGGCGGGTATGATGATGGGCATGAACATGGCCAATGAGATGATGAAAAATATGAACCAAAACCAGAGCCAGAGCCAAAATCAAAACCAGCAGCCACCAGCTGAGAAGGAGAAATCTGCGTCAACTGCGGCTTCATCTTCCTCCGAAGGCAATAAGAAGCCTAACTTCTGCCCGAACTGCGGCGCGAAGAACGAAGGAGCGAATTTCTGTCCGAATTGTGGACATAAGCTGGGCTGAGTTCCGCTCTAAATTGAAATAGCCGCACAACATATGGTTACGCTGAGCAGTTTCAGACTCGTTACTTCACGATATTAGTGTTGGCTGGAGCCAGCGAATTATCGATTACTTCATGAAAACAGCCCCCCGCTCAAAGGAGCGGGGGGCTGTTCGTTTTACTGTAATTAGGTGTTTGTTCTACAAATCAATTGCTGTTTCTTCTATATAAATATCTTTCTCAAATGAAGCAGCTTTCTCGAAATTTCGTTCTCATCCCGGCTCCGATTCTTTTTTGACTTTGGATTTGTTATTGAATCAATCGACTCATAAATTCCCCTATGAATCTAATTATTAATGTAAACGCATTCTTATTCATGGTATAATGACAGCTAATAGTCTATGATCTCAGGTATTCTGATGTTCTGGTATTCTGCTTGCGAAACTGGCTTGGGGGTGTTTCGAGGATGAGAAGGTATAATGTGTGGCGTCCGATCATGCTGATTGCGGTTGCGCTGCTTACGAACGGCTTGGTTTCGAACCTGGCTGCGGTGTTCGGCATGTCGCCGGAGTCGGCGAGCAATCTCGGTTTTATTGCCATGATTATTGCCGCATTTGTCATGTATAACCGCATGATGAAAGTTCGTCGTAAATGAATAATAATTCAAGCTACAGGATGGATGACATCCTGCTCAAGCACCTTGCCGAGGTGCTTTCTTTCAGGATATGGAAGCTTGCGGGTGACGAAAGGAATGGAAGTAGGAGTTTTGGTAATGTGTCTCATTCCGACGACCTGTATTTTTGTACAAGAACAGAATGTAAACAGTAGGCCTTAATACTTAACGCAGCCATAACAAACAAGCCCAAATACAAATGTGGTAGAATAAAGTCTATTTATTTTTTTCGAAGTTTAGTTGATATTATATCCTCCTCGCTTTGTGTATCACATCACCTGTAACCCCCGTGTTATCTATAAAAACCGTTATATCAACATCATGTTGAGAGCGGTTACCTAAGTCTTCTAAAATTGGGATAAAACATGTCTTAAACGTTTCACCGCGGCACAGATGCAGTTTGACAGAATCCCCCAAATTTATGTTGAAAAGGGTCTGTTTTATTAATATATTGTAAATAGCACGAATCTAGTATTCGGGCATATATACCTAGGAGGGTTATCCTTAATGAAAAAAGGGGTCATATCTTTAATCAGTTTGGCGTTATCTGTCACAATGCTGGCAGGTTGCGGCGACAAACCAGCTACAGAACCAAGCGGCGGTGCAGGCGGAGACGCACCTAAAGCGAACTTTAAGGTTGGTATGGTTACGGACGCGGGAACCATTGATGACAAGTCGTTTAACCAGGGAACATATGAGGGCATTGTGAAGGCCAATGAGGACTTCAAAATGGAGTATAAATACCTGAAGCCTGCAGGAACAACAGAAGCTGACTACACCAAAGAGATCGGAAACCTGTACGATGCCGGATTTAAATTTATCGTAACCCCGGGTTTCAAATTTGAAACAGCCGTGTTCAAAGCACAGGACAAGTATACAGACGCTAAATTCGTTATTATCGACGGAACGCCTCATTCAGGAGAAGAAGGCGCAGCCCCGGTAGTTAAAGAAAATACGGTATCGATCTTCTTCGCTGAGCATGAAGCTGGCTTCCTGGCTGGCGTAGCGACTGCGCTTCATGTGAAGGATGGACAAGCCGGATTTATCGGCGGCATGGAAATTCCGCCTGTACAGAAGTTCAACTGGGGCTTCCAGCAAGGTGTGACTTATGCGAACGATAATCTCGGAACAAAATTGGTTATTAACAAAGAAAACGTGGTATACCAAGGAACTTTCGACGATGTTGCAGCAGGTAACCAATTGGCGGCTCAAATGTATGACCGCGGTGTCAATGTCATTTTCGCGGCAGCTGGCGGCGTAGGTGTTGGTGCGATTAACGAAGCGAAGACCCGCGTTCAGAACGGCAAAGACGTTTGGATCGTTGGCGTTGACGTTGACCAGTATCAAGATGGCGTTTACGAAGGCGACAAGTCCGTCGTTCTGACTTCCGCTGTTAAGAAAATCGACCAAGCGGCTTACGATATGATCAAAGCGGAAACCGAAGGTAAATTCCCAGGTGGACAAACACTCACACTGGATGCTACCAATGACGGTGTCGGTCTTCCTGAGAAGAACCCGAACCTGAGCGAAGACATCCTCAAGCAAGTGGATGATGTGTTCAACAAGATCAAAGCCGGGGAAATTAAAGTGGCCGGAGAGCAAGGCGAATTAATTAAGTAATTCAAGACAACAAGAGCATTAGCAGAGCGTGGATAGACTTACTTGAAAAGCAGCGATACCGCATGAAAAAAAGACGGATTCCCTCCGTCTTTTTTTAAGGTATTAGAAATTATAAGTTATTTCAGCGAAGCGTAAGCAATTCTGTAATCGCATTTATATGTTTTGGGGCCCCCGCAAAGTATTTGGAACAAGCATCGAAGCATAGGCTCCACTTTGTGGGGCTATTTTAGGTATCAGACCGTATCACCGGCGCAAGCGATTGCATCCTGATATTGAATAGAATCAGAACTATTTAACTGCGTTCTGGCTGTTTGGAAGTGAGTCGATCCGCGTTTTTTTAAGCAATTTTTGAACACAGAAGATATTTAACCAAGAAGAAGGAGAGGACCCTAAACCATGGACTATGTTGTCGAGATGGTGGGCATCCGCAAGGAATTTCCGGGGATTGTGGCCAATGACGATATCACGATCAGGCTGAAGAAGGGCGAGATTCATGCTCTGCTTGGGGAAAACGGAGCGGGCAAGTCAACCCTGATGAGTATCCTGTTCGGCATGTATCAGCCTGACCGTGGCACGATCAAGGTCAACGGCAAGGAAGTGCGGATTTCCAATCCGAATGTGGCAAATAAACTCGGAATCGGGATGGTGCATCAGCATTTTAAATTGGTCGACCCGTTCACAGTGACCGAGAATATTATTCTGGGCAGTGAGACGCGCAAATATTACTTTGGCCTGGATGTAAAATCCGCTGCCAAGCGGGTGGAGGAATTGTCCAAACGATACGGCCTCAACGTAGACCCTTACGCCAAAATCGAGGATATCTCGGTAGGTATGCAGCAGCGGGTAGAAATTCTCAAAATGCTGTACCGCGATGCGGAAGTACTCATATTTGACGAGCCAACCGCGGTGCTGACGCCGCAGGAAATCGAAGATCTGCAGGGCATCATGAGAAATTTGGTCAAGGAAGGCAAATCGATCATTCTGATCACGCATAAATTGAAAGAAATTAAAGCGGTTGCGGACCGCTGTACCGTCATCCGCCGGGGCAAAACAATCGGCACCGTCGATGTCGCGGACACCAGCCGCGAGGCCATGGCCGAAATGATGGTGGGCCGCAGCGTCTCCTTCAAGGTAGACAAGCAGGAGAGCAGCCCGGGTAAAACCGTTCTTCAAATTCAGTCGCTCACAGTGAAAAACAGCAAGAAGGTTGATGCACTCAAAGGCTTTAGCCTGGATCTGCATGCCGGAGAAATTGTGGGCATTGCGGGCGTGGATGGCAATGGCCAATCCGAACTGATCGAAGCCATCACCGGTCTTCGACAAGCGGAGAGTGGAACGGTAAACCTGAACGGCAAAGCGTTGAACGGCCTATCTGTCCGTCAGCGGAATGAGAGCGGGATCGGTCATATCCCGGAGGATCGCCAAAAAAGAGGACTTGTGCTGGACTATACAATCGAAGAGAATCTGATTCTCGAGGTGTATAACAAGCCTCCTTACTCCAAGAATGGCCTGCTTCAGCCTGCTGCGATTCGCAAGCATGCGGAGCATATCATCCAGAGCTTTGATGTACGGTCAGGAACGGGCGGCCGGTCGATCGTGCGTTCAATGTCCGGGGGTAACCAGCAAAAAGCGATTATCGGACGCGAGGTTGAACGTGATCCCGATCTGCTCATTGCGGTCCAGCCGACCCGCGGCCTTGACGTAGGCTCGATTGAATACATTCACCGTCGTCTGATCGAACAGCGTGATAAAGGGAAGGCCGTTCTGCTGGTTTCCCTGGAGCTTGATGAAGTGCTGAACTTGTCGGACCGGATTGCCGTTATAAATAACGGTGAACTGGTAGGTATCGTCAAAACCTCCGAAACGAACGAAAGAGAGCTCGGGCTGATGATGGCCGGGTATCAAAAAGAGGAGGCACCACATGAATAACAGCGTAAAATCGTTGCTTGCCGTCCTGTTCGGACTCATCGCGGGAGCACTGCTTATGGCGCTGACCGGTCACAATCCGGTAGAAGGGTATAAGTATCTCATCCAGGGTGGGCTCAAGAACCCGGAGAGGATCGGAAATACGCTGGCGACGGCAACTCCGCTTATTCTGACCGGTTTGTCGGTAGCCTTTGCCTTCCGTACCGGACTGTTTAATATCGGTGCAGCGGGACAAATGCTGTTCGGCGGCTTTTGCGCGACGGCAGTTGGTCTCTCGCTGGATCTGCCGCGTGCCCTGCTCCTGTTGGTGATGGTGCTGGCCGGGTTTATCGGCGGTGCGCTATGGGCGGTCGTTCCCGGTTTTTTGAAGGCCAAATATAACGTGCATGAGGTCGTGTCCACCATCATGATGAACTGGACGGCCTACTGGACCGTTTATTATGTCATTCCAGCTTATTTCAAAGGGACAAGCCTGGAGACGGAATCTCGCCAGCTTCCGCCGGATGCGATGCTGCATCAGCAGTGGCTCAGCGATATGTTCCAAGGCTCCTATGTCAATCTGGGCTTTTTTATCGCGGTCATCGCCGTATTGATTGTAGCTTTCCTGATTAACAAAACGACGCTGGGATATGAGCTGAAGGCAGTTGGGTTCAACCGCCATGCGTCCGAATATGCGGGGATTGCCGTAAAACGCAGCATCGTCCTGTCCATGTTCATCTCCGGGGGGCTCGCGGGCCTTGCCGGCGTTGCGCAATATGCGGGGAATGCATCCAGCATGCAGATCGGCGTGCTGCCAAGCCAGGGATTCGACGGCATCGCTGTTGCCCTGCTCGGAATTAACGCGCCGCTCGGCGTATTGGTGTCGGCCTTGTTCTTCGGGATTCTCTACTCGGGCAGAGGGTTTATGAATGCCATGACGGAGATTCCGCCGGAGATTGCCGATTCGATCATCGCTATTATTATCTATTTTGCAGCAACCAGCATCTTGATCGAACGTCTTTACCGCAAATTGAAGCTGCGTCGTGCGGCAAATAAAAAGCAGGGGGAGTAAGGACATATGTGGACAACGATTGAACAGATTTTTCCGTATGCCATCGCTTACACGATCCCGCTTTTGATTACCGCCTTGGGCGCGCTGTTCAGTGAACGAAGCGGAGTCGTGAATATCGGCCTTGACGGGTTGATGATTGTCGGTTCTTTCATCGGAGCTTTTGTTATTTTCAAAATGCAGGCGCAATGGCCCGGCCAATCGTGGGTATTATGGGTAGGGCTGTTAGCAGCGGCCGCAGCGAGTGCGCTGTTCTCTCTGCTGCATGCCTTTGCCAGCATTAACCTCAGTGCCAACCAGATCATAAGCGGAACGGCGATCAACATGATTGCAGGCGCCTTGACGATTTTCCTGGCCCGCAACATTACGGGCAGCGGCAAGATCAGCATCACGAATGGTTTCGCGCCGTTCGATGTGCCTTGGCTGTCGAAGATACCGATCATCGGAGATTTATTTTTTACTAAAACCTATGCTACGACCTGGTTAGTTCTGTTGGTGCTGGTGCTCAGTGCACTGGCATTGTACAGAACACCGTTCGGCCTGCGACTTCGGTCCTGCGGTGAGCATCCGCATGCGGCGGAAGCAGCAGGGATTAAAGTCCAGTCCATGCGGTATGTCGGCGTCATGATCTCGGGGGCTTTTTCCGGGCTTGGGGGAGCTGTTATCCTGTTGACGTATTCTGGCGAATTTACGGGGAACGTTGCGGGACTAGGGTTCCTTGCCTTGGCTTCGCTCATCTTCGGACAATGGAAGCCGCTTGGCATCCTGCTGGCGACCTTGTTCTTCGGGTTTGCCACGACGGTAGCCAACGTATCGCAGGTCATTCCATCGCTGGCGGTGTTCCCACCGGTTATTCTTAAGATTTTCCCTTATGTGGTGACACTAATCGCTTTGGTTATTTTCTCCAAATCCTCGAATGCACCGAAGGCGGTAGGGGAGCCGTTCGATTCAGGTAAACGGTAACGTATACGCAAGGAAATGTAACATAAGTAGAACCTCTGATACGCTTATCCAGATTATGGGTTAGGTCTATCGGAGGTTTTTTTACATAGGGCATACTTTATGTTAGAACTCCCCAAACATATCTGTTATATATAGTTAATAAGGCTACAAAATTTAATAGAATAGAGGAGTGAAAAACCTGAATGCACATTCGATTACATAAGTACCAAAAGCATCTCAGCATGCTTTTGGCCATCGTGATGCTCCTGAGTATCCTTGTTCCTTTCAGTCCCGTGAAGGTTGCGGAGGCTGCTCCCCACAATGATCAGGTTGTCATCAGCCAGGTATACGGGGGAGGGGGAAACAGCGGAGCGCAATATAAGAATGATTTTATCGAGCTGTTCAATCCAACGGGCAGTCCAGTTGACCTCACAGGCTGGAAGGTACGTTATGCCAGCGCGGCCTCGGGTGCATTTAACGGTACAACCTCTTTAAACGGCATTATGGAGCCTTATACCTATCTATTAGTCCAACAGAGTGGTGGCACAACAGGGAATGCTCTGCCGACACCCGATGTTCTAGGATCGCTTAATTTAAGCGGCAGCAACGGAATCGTGGATCTGGTGAATGCGGCGGGAGATCGTATCGATCTCATTGGTTATGGATCAACTGCAATAGAATCTGAAACGAATCCAACGGCAGCTTTGTCCAACGGCACGGCAGCGATTCGCAAAGAATTGACCACTGGTCAATCGGATCGTGGTCTTGATACGGATAACAATGCAGCGGATTTTATCGTTGCGACGCCGGATCCGCGTAACAGTGCAGCTCCTGCAACACCGGTCAATCCGGGGAATGGACTTGGCCTGGTAACGGCTAATCCAGGACCGAATGCTTGGCCAGCCGGAACGGAGATTACGCTAAGTCCTCCTACGGTGGGAGCTTCCGTCTATGCGGATGTGTACTTGTCCGGCGGGAATGGGTCCGGCTTCCAGCTCGTCAATAATCCAATTGTGATCAACGAGCCAACACGAGTGGATGCGTACGCAGCCCAGGAGGGCCAACCGGATGGACCGGTAACCTCGTTCCAATACGATGTTTTAACGCAGAAATCCGTTACGGAAGCCCGCAGCAAGGCAAAAGGCGAGCATGTGTGGACGGAAGGCATCATTACGCATATCGAAGGCAGAGAAACCTATATTCAAGACGACGCGGCCGGTATCGTGCTTTATGACTACCCGCTGAATGCTGGTGTTGGCGACCGGGTCAGTGTGGCAGGCGTGATGGAGATTTACAACAATCTTCAGGAGATCAAACCACACGCCTTGCTGCCGAACAGCGTAACGGGCACCCAAGTGGGATTGCCGCAGGCTCTCCCAATCACCGGGGCTGACCTGTCTCCAGCAACAGGAGAGACATACGAAGCAAGGCTCGTCTCCCTGGAGGATGTAACCATCAAGTCGGAGAACAAGCCGGGTGAGTATACAGCCGAACAGGGCGGGCATGAATTCATTATCTATTCCGGCTTGTCCAAGCTGAAGACAGTTAAATCGTTCAGCCGCGTTACGGGTGTGGTGAAGCAGTTCGGAAGTATTTATGAACTGATCCCCCTGGGTGAGGATGCCTTAATCGAAGAGTTATTCTCTGTGATGGCGAGCCCGGGTGCCGGACCGATTGTTACCGGCGGAAAGGTAACGCTGTCCAGCCCTACGCAAGGTGCAAACATTTATTATACGCTGGACGGATCGGTTCCAACGACATCCAGCACGCAGTACAGCTCGCCAATTCCAATTGACCGTGATACGACTATCAAAGCGATTGTTGTTTCTGGTGTGGATGTGAGCAAGGTATACGAATTTGCCTACAAGGCTACACAGCAGCCGCGCATTGCGGACATTCAGGGGGAAACCCATGCCTCGCCTTACAACGGTCAAACCGTAAAAGATATCGAGGGTGTTGTCACGCAGTACGGCTATACTTTCTCTAACGGCAACATCAAAGGTTTTTATATTCAGGATCCGAAGCCGGATTCCAATCCGAATACCTCTGATGCGATCTTTGTGTATTCTACGGATCCAAGCCGGCCTCAGATCGGAGATTTGGTCAGCGTCACCGGTAAAGTGGCCGAATTTAACGAAGGAAGCTCAAGCAATCTGACATCGACTCAAATTGAGCTGCAATCCTTGAATAATCTGGATCAGGGTCAACCACTGCCAGAGCCTGTTACTTTAGGTAAGGGTGGACGTCCGATTCCGGATGCCATTATCGATAACGACGGGATGACAGCATTCGAGCCGCAGGAAGACGCTATCGATTTCTATGAGTCCCTGGAGGGTATGCGGGTCAGACTTCCGCAGCCAACCATCATTAGTCCGTACTGGACAAGCAGCGGAACGTACAATATCGCGACCCGCGTGGAAAATCATATAGCAGATGTGATTACGCCGGCTGGCGGTCTCGTTCTGAAAGAACAAGGGAATTTCAATCCGCAGCGCCTTATTATTGCCTATGGCAATCCAGGACAGGAAGTAAGCACCGGGGATACGTTTGCTGATGATGTGATCGGTGTGATCGGATACAACAGCGGCAATTTCAAGGTGATTCCGGGCAAAGGCGAATTGCCTGCAATTAACAGCAGCCCATTTCAACAAGAGGTATCCACCATTGATGTGAATGCCGAGCAGCTTCGGGTGGCGACATATAATATCGAGAACTTCTATCCGGGCGTAGGCTCCAGCAAAATCAACAAGCTGGCCGAGTCGATTGTTAGCAGCATCAAGTCCCCGGATATTATCGGGCTTGTAGAAGTGCAGGACAACAACGGTGAGCAGAACAATGGAACCACCGCAGCAGACTTAAGCTACGATGCTCTGATTAAAGCCATTAAGGCAGCAGGAGGCCCAACCTACAGCTTTACCGACATTGATCCGGTTAATAATAATGACGGGGGAGCGCCGGGAGCCAACATTCGTGTCGGATTCCTCTACAACCCGGACCGTGTTCAATTATCGGACAGTGTAAACAACAAAAAAGGCTCTTCCACGGATTCCGTGGCCTATGATGCAGCTAAGGATCAGCTGACCTATAATCCAGGCAGGATTGATCCGCAGAATCCTGCATTTAATGCCTCACGCAAGCCGCTGGCCGCGCAGTTTGAATTCCGGGGCGAGAAAGTGATTGTGATTGCGAATCATTTTAACTCGAAATCCGGGGACCAGGGACCATTCGGAAATACGCAGCCGCCGGTTCTTTCCAGCGAAGCGCAGCGTCATCAGATCGCGGCTGTCGTTAACGGATTTGTTAAGAGCGTGGTAACCGCAAATCCGGACGCAAACGTTGTTGTTCTGGGCGATTTGAATGATTTCCAATTTACGCAGACGGCAACGATTTTGAAAGGGAATGAATTAGATAACCTGATTGATACGCTGCCGCTGAAAGAGCAGTATACGTACACGTATGACGGAAATTCGCAGGTGCTGGATCATATTCTGGTCAGCAAGAACCTGACCCGTTCTACGCAAGTCGATGTAGTGCACCTGAACGCCGATTTCCCGGCTTCCAAGGGCCGCGTATCGGATCATGATCCGGTTGTCGCGCAGATCGATTTGCAAGGAGAGGCCGCTAACGGGTTCCCGCTTACGATCCTGCATACCAATGACACGCATGCCAATCTGGATACCACAAGCTCTCCGAACAACGTTGCTCGCCGGGTCACGGCAATTAAAGAGGCGAGAGCGCATGCGGTCAATCCACTGCTCGTGGATGCGGGGGATGTATTCTCCGGCACACTCTATTTCAACCAATACTTGGGACTTGCGGATCTGGAGTTCATGAATATGGTTCAATATGATGCTATGACCTTCGGGAATCATGAATTCGATAAAGGATCCGAAGTACTGAATGATTTCATTGAGCATGCGAAGTTCCCGTTTGTTTCATCGAACGTGAATTTCTCAGCCGATGCTATATTAAGCCAAAAGTTCAAGAATGAAGTAGCCCGGGATGCCAAGGATGCAACCATCTACCCGGCCATCATCATGGAGGTAGACGGTGAGCAGGTCGGCTTGATCGGTCTTACGACCGAAGACACGGCAAACATCGCTTCCCCTGGAGACGTTACCTTTGATGATGCGGTGCAAAAGGCAAAAGACACCGTCGCGATGCTGAAGAATGAAGGCATCAACAAAATCGTTGTGCTGTCGCACCTCGGTTATGACGTGGATGTCAACCTGGCGAAGCAAGTTGAAGGCATCGACATCATCGTGGGCGGTCATAGTCATACCAAGCTGGATCAGGCGGTTGTAGACCGTTCGGACAGCGAGCCGAAACTGATCGTGCAGACAGGTGAAAAAGGCCAATTCTTAGGCCAGCTAGAGGTCGTATTTGACAACGAGGGCGTTCTGCAGGAGTGGAACAGCCGCCTCATTTCAGTTGACGAGAAAAACAGCAAAGGCGAGTATGTCATTCAGCCGGATACAGAAGCACTTGCCATTTTGAATGCCAAGTACAAACCTGGCGTAGATCAGTTAAAACAAACCGAGGTTGGTACAACGGAAGTGAAACTGAACGGCGTCCGTGCCGATGTGCGCACGAAGGAAACGAATCTCGGAAATCTCATCGCGGACGGAATGCTGGATGCGGCGCAAGCAGCCGGAACGAATGCGGTCATTGCCTTGCAGAATGGCGGCGGAATTCGCGATTCGATTGGAGCCGGCAAAGTTACGATGGGTGACGTAATGACCGTCCTGCCGTTTAACAATGATCTCGTCACCATCACGCTGACGGGCTCCGAGATTAAAGAAGCGTTGGAGAACGGGGTTTCCAAAACCCCGGCCGAGGATGGACGCTTCCCGCATATTGCGGGCATGAAGTTTATCTACGATTCAACCAAACCGGTTGGATCGCGCGTACTGCGTATCGAGGTGAAAGGCAAGAACGGCTACGAGCCGATTGATATGAACAAATCATATGAGGTAGCGACAAATGCATTTACCGCTAAGGGCGGCGATTTCTACGCTTCGCTCGAAAAGGCATATTTGGAAGGGCGCGTGAACCTGCTCTATATGCCTGACTATGAGGTATTCTCGAATTACGTGAAAAAAGTAGGCACCATCACGGACAAGACCTCGGCCGTCGAGGGTCGGATTACAGACCTGAAAGGAGCGCCGCTTCCTGGCGGGCCAGGAGAGCCTGGGACAGGCAACCCTGGGAACCCGGGCACGCCTGGAACTCCAGGACCAACGACGCCTCCAGTGAATCCTACAAACCCTGGCACGACGCCACCGGCGGAAGCAGGCAAGGTGAAGGTTCCGGTTAAAGTGGAGAATGGCGCGGCAGCAGGCTCCGTAACCGGAGCGGCTATGAAGGAAGCGTTGAAGCTGCCTTCAGACGGGAAAGTCACCATTGAGGTTACAAGTGCGCAGCCTATAGAGTCTTCATCCATTACGATTGAGAATGAAGCGCTGCGGGCATGGCTTGATCAATCAAGCGCTCAAGTGCTGAACGTGGTCACTCCATACGGAAGCTACGAGCTTCCGAAGCGGGAGATCAACCTGCAGGCTCTGGCAACTCAAGTCGGATCGGATATAAACAGTATCCAGCTGGTCATTCAACTTGCCGTGGATTCGAATGCTCTTAAATCGGCAGCCTCCAAAGGACATGATGCGCTGCAAGCCCTAAGCTACACGGTAACCGCAACGTCCGGCAGCGGCAAAACCATCACGCTGGATAAGTTCCAATCGTATGTGAAGCGGTCCCTGAATGTTGCCAAGAACTATCGTTCCTCCGAAATTGCGGTTGTTCGGGTTGACGGAACAGGCAGTGAATACACGCCGGTGCCGTTCAAAGTGAATGGTCAACGAATCGATATCTACAGTCAAATGAACAGCACGTACCTGGTTCTTCTGAACCCGGTAACGTTCCAGGACATGGGGACACATTGGTCCAAGGGAGACGTTGAATCCCTTGCAGCGAACATGATCGTGACCGGACGTTCGGAGCAGAACTTTGTTCCGAATGCTCCGATAACCCGAGCCGAATTCGCGGCACTGGTAGTCCGGGCGCTGGGCCTCACGGCCGACACTAAGGCAGTGGCTTTCCAGGATATTGCGTTATCCGACTGGTATGCCGGTGAGATCCAGGCGGCAGCCGATGCCGGCATCATAACCGGATATTTGGACGGCAACTTTAAGCCGAATCGGGACATTACACGCGAACAGATGGCGCTGATGGTATACAAAGCTATGGACTATGCCGGATACCATCAGGCAGACGCGGCAAAAGCCCAATTCGCTGACGCGTCCTCGATCAGCGCATGGTCGCAGGCAGCTGTATATGAATTGGCGGGTCTTGGTATTCTGAACGGGGATCCGAAGCTGCGCTTCAATCCTCAGTCCAGCGCAACCCGAGCCGAAAGCGCCGCTGTGCTTCATCGCATGATTCAGGATTTGACGTATGTAAAATAAACATGCAGTGCATGCGGCTTATGGAGATTGGATGTTCACATCAGTGTTCGTGTTCCAATAAGCGGAGATATTGGTTGGCGAGAAAGAGCTGCCCCTCAGGGGCAGCTCTTTTTTTTAGTTCGTAAAAGCAAAAACAAATGTGACCGATCCACGTCCATAACTGTGTTAAGGGTAAAAGGAGGTCTACACGCGATGCAGATGGATTCGCTCCGGCCGGGCGGAGATTTTACGGAAACCTATGAATTATATGGCAATATGCTTTTTAAAATAGCGATGGTGTACCTTGGGAACAAACAGGATGTAGAAGAAGCTATTCAGGAAACATTCATCAAATTGATGCATAAAGCGCCTAAATTCAGCGACCAGGAGCATAAGAAGGCTTGGCTGATTCGGGTGATAACCAACTATTGCAAGAACATGCAAGGAAGCCTGTGGCGCAGGCGGGTAACCAAAATGGAGCATATGAACGATTATTTTGCTGAGCCATCTGAACGGATGCTGATGGACCATGTCATGAGTTTGCCGTTCAAATATAAGTCGGTCATCCACCTGTTTTATTACGAGGATTATTCTGTTAAGGAGATTGCCGGGATATTGCAGATTAACGAATCCGCGGTCAAGATGCGCCTTCAGCGCGGCAGGAAGCTGCTGCGAATGGACTTGGAAGGAGAGGACGATTGATGAATCGGAATGACTATAACCAATTGATAGATCAAATAGAACCTGACCAAGGATTGGAGGAGCGGCTTATGAATGGAATGAAACAGAATGGGCGCCAAACGCCAAGAAGGAACCGGATGGGGATGGCTGGTGTTAGTGCGGCTGTCATGCTAGGTGTGGTGTTGGTTATTTCGCTCATGTTGAATGGAGAAGATGCTCCAGTTGTCAGCAATACCCCGGTGACTCCCGGGACCGGAGAGAACACGACACCGATCGCTAAGGTCGGTCATGATCCGGTGATCATTCCGAAGATTGAGCTTCCGAGAGAGAGCGGTGTTAAAGCCGACATGATCGGGTTGGTTGTATATCAGGGGAATATCTACACCCATACCAGCACGCGAATATCGCCGGAAACCGCCAAGCAGCTGCGGGGCGACAAGCTGGGACGGTCCCAATCGGGCATTACGGAATGGAGTTCCCCCGACGATTATACGGAACTCGCTTCAACAATAGGAGAAATGGACATCTACTCGGTAAAAGGGTATGACTTGGATTTTAGAATCATGTCCTATGTAGAGCATGATGGGGAGATCTACGCTGAACTGTATGAGCATTTGAATGGGATTACGGTGACCAAGGGCGAGGACTTGATAGGCAAGCTGAATTTAAGGGATCGAATGACATCGGTAAAATGGCAGGATTTTGACAGCTGGAACATGGGGGAGAACAAGCTGCACGATTTTTCCGGCGAGTCGGAGGTGCAAGCCTTCGTCGAGGCCTTGTATGAGGCGAAGCCGATTGCGGCCGATCCTCTATTCGAGCAAGGGATCTACGAGACCGGATCGGGAGAACAGAAATTTCTGTATATTAAGCTCCAGGACGGAACGGAAGTCCAGTTAAGATTGTTCAGAGACGGGGAATATGTAAGATACGCAAACGCTCCTGTATTCTTTCAATTGGATGCCGAGGCTTTCACGGCGCTGTGGGAACGGATGGAAGAGTAGGGCGTTTGTTCAGCGCAATGGCTTCTTCTTATTCGCGTGCCGTCGATGAAGAGCGATGACCTTTTACGAATGCACTCGGCGTCATACCAAAATACCGGGTAAAGGCGCGGGAGAATGTAAACAAATCCGAATACCCAAGAGATAAAGCGGTATGCGTGATGCTGGTTCCCTCAGCGGATAACAGGCGGGTCGCTTTCTCCATAATGAGCTGCTGCATGTAGCGGGACGGAGAGATACCGTATCGGCGGGTAAACGCACGGGTGAAATGACTGCGATGCACACCGGCCCACGCAGCAAGCTCCTCCACAGATAGGTTCTCTGTGCAATAAAGCTTCATATACCCGGGAACGGATTCGAGCCAATCGGAAGCAGACGAAGAAGCCGGATGTCGCTGGTTCCGGTTCGGATCGATGCTGTGGATCAATTGGAAGCCCAGCGACATCAGCTGAAGGCTGTGATCCTGTTGGGGCTGCCGGAGCAATCCCTGAATTTCCTTGATCACCGCCAAGGCACTCTCCCCGAAGGCATTCCGTCGATAGGGCTGCTCGGGGCATAGATCGACATGCTTTAATATGGATGGCATCAATTCGCCCATAAAGGCCGTCCAGGTGATCATCGTAGACGGCTGGTCACAGTCCTTGGCATATGTATAGACCGAGCCGGGGAAGAGGCAGAACAGGTCGCCTGCCGAGAGGGAGACGTTGCGGCCGTCCCATTCAAACCGTACCTTGCCGTAGGCAACGAAATGTATACTATAAAATTCGACGGACCGGGGACCGGCTTTTTCAGTGAAGAAGGGATGGGATCCGGATTTGAATATCCATAGTCCCAGTTGAGTCTCAAAGAAAGCCGGATTGTTAAAGTATTCTTCTCTGGATGGCCGTTGGTTCACTGTCATGCTTTTGCTTCCTCCTTCCAGCTAAACAAGATCACTTTGCTTGATATTGTTAATATGCAACATATTGTATAACGATTGCAAGGATTGGACATTCCGTGTTGATCCGCGACAGGGTACGATATGAGGAACAAGTCGAGCATAGTCGAGGTGAATGGAGATATGAAACAACCGAATTTTGTCATCGTTTATTGTGATGACCTAGGCTACGGGGACCTTGGATGTTATGGTTCGGATTCCGTGAGAACCCCGCATCTGGACGGATTGGCAGATGAAGGCGTTCGTTTTACGAATTGGTATTCGAATTCCCCTGTCTGCTCTCCGTCACGAGCCTCTTTATTGACAGGCAAATATCCGGTCCGAGCGGGAGTCGGTGAAATCCTGGGGGCAAAGCGCGGTTCCCATGGGCTGCCTGCCGCCGAGGTGACGTTGGCCAAGGCGCTTAAGCCTGCCGGGTACAGGACGGCACTTTATGGAAAATGGCATTTGGGCCTGTCCAAGGAAACCAGCCCGAATGCGCATGGGTTCGATGAGTTCTTTGGATTTAAGGCAGGCTGCGTCGATTTTTACTCGCACATTTTTTATTGGGGGCAAGGTCATGGCGTCAATCCCCTGCATGATCTATGGGAAAACGAAACGGAGGTTTGGGAGAACGGCAGGTATATGACCGAACTGATAACAGAACGCTCGGTTGATTTCATTAAGCGGTCACGGGAGCAGGAGGCTCCGTTCTTCTTGTTTGCGTCGTACAATGCGCCCCACTATCCGATGCATGCACCGCAGGAATACATGGACCGGTTTGCGCATTTGCCATGGGATCGGCAGGTGATGGCCGCCATGATTGCGGCGGTGGATGATGGCGTCGGAGAGATTGTGGAGGCGCTGAAGGAAGCCGGCTGTTATGAGGATACGGTCATCTTTTTCTCCAGCGATAATGGGCCGTCTTCCGAGAGCCGTAACTGGCTGGACGGGACGGAAGACATTTATTACGGCGGGAGCGCGGGGATCTTTCGGGGGCATAAGGCAAGCCTGTTCGAAGGTGGAATCCGCGAACCTGCCATACTGAACTGGCCGAACGGATGGGAAGGCGGACAAGTGCGCGATGAGGTCGCGGCCATGATGGACATCGTTCCGACCTTCTTGGATCTGGCGGGCGTCGATCTGGCGGCGGGACCGCTTCAAGGGATTACCCTGGATGGGAGCAGCCTGAAGGAGATGCTGTTCAGGGGCAAGCCGTCACCGCATAAGCAATTGTTCTGGGAGTATCAAGGTCAACTGGCTGTCCGGGAAGGCAACTGGAAGCTGGTGCTGAACGGAAAACTCGATTTCGATCGCGTGGTTCCGGATCAGGTTCATCTGTCCGATCTGTCCAAGGATCCGGGAGAGCGATCCAACTTGGCGGACCGTTATCCCGAGATCGTGGAGCGCCTTAGCCGGGATGTACGAGTCTGGTATGAGGAAGTGCAAAATCAAGGATCTTAAGCGTGGATTAGGGCATATCATCTAAGACTTAGCGATTATGCAAAAAAGCCCCGGTCTCCGGGGCTTTTTCATGATGTGTTGGTGACAAGTATTGCAATTCCAGGCAGCTTGGACCCTTAAAAAGGATTCAGCACATGGTAGAACACGTTCGGCGAAGCCATCCGGTAATAATGGCTGCACCAGCCGACACCCTTGTGGTTGCCGCGGTGGGTCGTGCTGAACACGAGCCGTTCCTGCTCGAGTTCTTCGATTCGTGCCACTCGCCCCTCGGCGTATTCCAGAATGCGGAACGACGCAGTGTCCAGGCGGGTGATAACGCCGCCATAGCGGATGTCGATGACCTCCCAGCCGAAGGGCTTAAACATGCGGTGCCACTGCGTACGGTGGGCGAGACGCAGCTCCTGGACAGCTCTGGAGATGGCAGGCAGCACGTTCTTGGCCATATGTCTTAGGGTATCGTTATCCTTGGCATCATAAGCTTGTTTCAGCAGGATACCGATCTCGCTCTTGCGTTTGAGGACAGCACTCAGCTTCTCCGGCATTTCAAAGAGGTAGTCCAGCTCTGCGCGGCTGTTGCGTTTCCCGCGTATGCTTTGCTCTAACTCGGCATAGTGGTTCGCCAGATCCAGGCCTTCAATCTGCTTGTCGAACATCCCGAGAAGCACGTCCTGATACAGCAGAAATTTCGAAGGATTGCTCTGTTTGGCGTTGTTGGGTTCCTGGCCGGGAATCTCGTCCAGATCCTTCAGTTGCAGGAAGGTTTCCATCTCGATGCCCGTACAGAACTTCACCCGCTCCGCTAATTGCGTCCGGGAAGGCTTCTCTTCCGAATAGGCATGCTCGGCATAGAGCTGGAGGCCAAGCAGGGCTGCAAAGGGATTTCCTTCGTTGCCATCATCGCCCCACATGGTCGCGTATACCTCACGAATTCCTTCCTGCTTGCACACTTGCAACGCCACATCGGAAGCGTTCAGGGACAGACCGTAGTTTACGCCGAACGTGTTAAAAATCCAGACTGCTCCCGCAAACACGAGATTGCAGCCGAGCGGCCGATGATTGGCAATCACCTTTTCGTAATCCTCCGGCTCCATATGGGTATAGTCCCAGTACACCATGTCCACATCCTTCGGAATCTGGCGGGCCATTTCCTCCGGAATCGAGGCTTCCTTATCGTAATACGCCGCATCGCCGCCTCCGCCGGAAGCGAGCTTCAGGAACATGTCGCTCCACATCATCGGTTTCAGGCCGCGCCTTCGAACGGCTGCCAGAACCTTCTCCAGATGGGCGATCATAATATCGAAGCGGCTCACATAGCCGTTGTGATCCAAATATTTGCCTCGTCCAAGCTCCTCCGCTTCGTCCATGCCAATATGAATTTTCTTGCTGCGAAAAGGGGCACTTGCAGCCTCGATCATTCGTTCAATCAGGGCATCCGTTTGCTCGCCGCCAACAAGCAGGGCACCCTTTGTATCACGGTAATGCTTGATGGGCTCCCATTTCAGAAACTCCTCCAGGTGCGCCAAGGTTTGAATGCTTGGAAAAGCCTCAATGCCGAACTGGTCGGCATAATCGTCAATTTCTTTTAGCTCCGCCTGCGTGTAGCGGCCGCGCATGTATCCGAAATAGGGCTCGCCTTTGATCTCGTAGGTATCCTCCATGTATAACATCACGCTGTTCATTCCCATCAAGGCCATCTTGTTCAGCATGAGTTTAAAGCTGTCCACCGTGAGCACGGCGTTCCGGGACAGGTCAAACATCGGGCCGATCTGGTCAAATTGCTGGTTCTCTTGAAGATGGAACGTATCGCTATGGCGGCTATGTTGAATGAGCAAGCCGAGCCCCCGGAAGAATTGATGCTTTCTGCCGTAACGAATGTAAGCTCGGGTATGTTCTCGTCCGACTTGAAGCTCGCCCTCGGACAATGCTACCTCAACCGTGACTCCGCCTTCCCCAAGTTCTACGCCAAGTTCGTCTAGCAGCAGCTGCGCACCGGGCAGTATATCCGATACAGCACCCGCGAAACGAAATTTCATATGAAATCCCCCTGCATCCAAGATTTTGCAAACATTAAACATTATATCATTATAATGTTTAATGTTATGGGAATCGTTGAGGGAAATCAATCCTAAGTTTTGCGAACACTGGTGGTATGGCGGCATAACTCTCTAAAATTTTGCGTAACCATTGCTTGTGTTAAGAGTTAATATATATATGAACAGTAAATATTAGAACAAAAGAGAAGTCTCTTATGCTGCGGCAGTAGCTAATAAGTCCTATGCTGGGGTATTAGCTAATTCCTATACTTGATATAACGTCACATATCCTAGACAGCCGGTAAAACAGCATGGGGATCATTCAACAGATCATCCGAATCATCATCAAAACATTATTATCTAGAAGTTCAATAGTCTTGCAAAGTTAACCACACATGGGGGATCTATATGAAAAAAATAATCGTAATCTCATTTCTGATGCTGACCATGATTCTGGCATCAGCTTGTTCTCGCAACGAGGAACCTGAAACCATTCCAGACAAAGCAAATTCCGATGCTCCTTCCGGATTCAGCAAAACATCCGTGATGATGGACAAAGTATATACAGATGCCGAGGAGGAAAATGGATGGTGGGTTGTCCCAAGGGATGCTGACACAATAACCATTTATGTGGAGGCACAGCATGCCGACACTGTGTTATTCTGGTCATCTCCTACAGGAACGGAGGTTGGCAAGGAACGGAAACTCATAGGGTATGATAGTGATGGAGAAGACGGCTGGTCTTTGGTATGGGATATCAAAGACCAATCACTCCATAACCATGTAGATGTTCAGGCTCTAGGCATCGATGGTGTTTCATTAGCCACCGAGACGTTTAATGTGCACACCTTAGAGGAATAAGACATGTCAACCGTTCAAGAAACGGAAACTGCTGAAACGGTTCAATAAGATTGAAGGGGAATCAGCCATACAGTCGCTGTTTCCCTTTATTTGTTATAGCTAGATACTGCTGGATAGAGCTTTGATTCAAGCTAAAAAATACTTTTTAAAAACAGGTCAAAATGTGGTTGACGACCTTGAGATGCGATACTACAATAAGAAATGCAAACGTTTTCATTGAAATCGCTTTCATCTCATGTTCCAGCACTAGATATCGGAGTGATTCTTCCCCAATTGTCAGTAATTGTCGTTCCCTGAAACGATGGAAGCTTAAACTCATTAATGCAAGCGTTTGCGCAAAGAATGGCATCAGAATAGCATCAACCACTTACCTGATTTAAAAACAGAAGGAGGCTATTTGTTAATGAGAATGACTGCAGCAAGCAAGCGAACGTGGTCCATCATTATGATTTTTTCTTTGATTATCTCCATGCTAGGCATTCCGCCATCGGCGGCCAATGCCAATAGCGCACCAAGCCAGGTCACGTTGGTCGGGACTTTGCAGTCCGAGCTTGGTCATAATACGGATTGGGATCCGACAGCAGCCGCAACCACCATGAATGATATGGGGAACGGCGAATACAGGTTTACCGGCCATTTGCCTGCGGGATCTTACGAATACAAGATCGCCATTGACGGGGATTGGACGGAGAGTTATGGATTCGCTAATTACTCCAATACCAGCGGTGCCAACAAGGACGGCAATATTCTAATCGATCTAAGCCAGGACGCCCAAGTCACCTTTTATTACAATCATGGAACCCACCGGATCGCAGATTCTACATACTACGCGCCGATGGAAGCGAATAAGCTTCCAAGAGTCATAGGAAGCTTCCAATCAGGCATCGGCGAAGCGGCCGACTGGTCGCCGGCGGATGCACGACTGATTATGCAGGATTCCGATTATGACAATGTGTATACGGTCACAGCCGATGTGTATGGCGGTGATCACGAATACCAGATTGCCTTAGGGGGTGAAGCGGCTAGCCCGGTGTATCCGGCTAACCGAGAGGCGCTTCAACTGCCCCAGGATGTTAAGGTAACGTTCAGTTACAATGCTGTCAATCATCAGGTTGCTGCCGATTTTACAGTGCCTGTAGATCCGGGAATTCCGGTTCCCGCAAACCACCTGCGTGTCCATTATAATCGGGCTGACGCGAATTACGGCAGCACAGGGCTGTGGGTATTCGACGACGTTGCGGCTCCTTCGGCCAACTGGCCAAACGGGGCAACGCCATTCCCGAATGGGCAGCTGGACAGCTATGGCGCGTTCGTCGACATTCCGCTGAAGGATGCGGCACAGAAGGTGGGCATCGTCGTTGTTGACCGCGTCAGCGGCAATAAAGACGGCGGAGACAAGAAATTCGCGCTGGCTTCACCGGACATGAAGGAAGTATGGCTTAAGGAAGGCTCCGATACGGTGTACAGCTTTGAACCGGTGGATCTTCCAGCAGATACGGTACGTGTTCACTATGCAAGACAGGATCAGAACTACCAACCGTTTGGTCTATGGTTATGGGGAGATGTAGCGGCGCCATCGAATGACTGGCCGACCGGCGCAACGATGTTCCCTGCGGGTCAAACGGACCGCTATGGCGCTTATGTGGATATCCCGATGAAATCGGGAGCCCAGAAGATGAATTTCCTGGTCCTTGATCCATCCAAGGGAGATGCGGGCAAGGAAGCTGGTGACAAAGGCTTCACTTTGGTAGACCGATACCAGCACCTGTTTATTAAAGAGGGAGATAACACGGTGTACACATCGCCATATGGTGAAGTGCCTACCGGATTAGTCTCGGCTGAGGTGCTGGCACCCGGGAAGCTCCAGTTTGGTTTTACGATGACCGAAGGTCTGGAAGCGGAGACCCTGAAGAATGAGCTCCAAATCAAGGACAAAGACGGGGGTAGCGTTAACATCCAGAACGTGGAGATTACCGGTAACACCACGATTGAAGTTATGGCGTTATTCCAGCTGGATCAGATTCCCTTGAAGGTAAGCTACGCGGGTAAAACCATATCGGCCTCCACAGGCTGGAGAATGCTGGATGAAATGTATGCTTACGATGGGAATGATCTTGGGGCAACCTACCAGGCTGGCGGGGCCGAGCTCAAGCTGTGGGCACCGACGGCAACCACGGTTACCGCAAACGTATACGACAAGGATGATGCTGCGCAGTTTATTGGCAACGTCGCTTTGCAAAAAGGCGATAAAGGCGTCTGGTCAGTCCAGGTGAAGCCTGGGGACCTTGGCATTCAGGACTTCAGAGGATACTTCTATCAATACGAGGTGAGCCATAACGGCGTAACGAAAAATGTGCTTGATCCATACGCCAAATCCATGGCGCAATTCAGAGTGAATACGAAGGGCGAAGTTGGGCCTGACGGCGATACCGTCGGCAAAGCGGCCATCGTTGACTTAAGCCAGACGAATCCGGCCGGGTTTGATTTCGCGGATATTCCGGGTTATGAGCAGCGGGAAGACGCCATCATCTGGGAGATCCATGTTCGGGATTTTACTTCGGATCCAACCATCGAGAATGACCTGCATAACGCTACTTGGGGGTCGTACGATGCTTTCAAAGCCAAGCTCGAATATATTAAGTCACTGGGCGTGACTCATGTCCAGCTGCTGCCTGTGATGGCTTGGTATTACGGGGACGAAGCTGCCATGAAGAATAGAGAACTGGACTATTCGGCAAAAGACAACGAGTATAACTGGGGGTATGATCCGCACAGTTACTTCTCGCCTGACGGTGCATACTCCGAGGATCCTGCGGATCCGGAGCTTCGAATCAAAGAGCTGAAGGCGATGATTGACGCCATTCATGAGGCGGATATGGGCGTCGTTCTCGACGTGGTGTACACCCATATGGCTAAGGCTGAATTTTTAAACGATATCGTGCCTAACTATTATGCCTTCCAGGATGCTAACGGCAATTTCATTGGGGGCTTCGGCAACAATCTGGCAACGAACCACAAAATGGCGGAGAAGCTGATGGTAGACTCCGTGAAATACTGGTTCGAGGAGTACAAGATCGACGGCATGCGCTGGGATATGATGGGCGACGCCACGTATGACGCGGTACAGAACGCATACGATGCCGCAGCTGCCATTAATCCGAAGGCGTTGTTTATCGGTGAAGGCTGGGTAACCTTCGGAGGACATCTGTCTGATCCTTCCCTGGCGGGTAAGGGCGCAGACCAGAATTGGATGGACAAAACGAATGACGTCGGCGTATTCTCCGATGAATTCCGCAACGAATTGAAATCCGGCTTCGGTAACGAAGGAGAGCCTAGATTCATTACAGGCGGCGCGCGCGATATCCAAACGATTTTTAACAATATCAAGGCGCAGCCAAGCAATACCAAGCAGGACGATCCGGGCGACATGGTTCAATACATTGAAGCCCATGACAATCTGCCGTTATACGATATTATTGCACAGTCCATCAAGAAGGACCCTTCGGTGGCAGCTCATGATCTGGAGATCCATAAACGGATACGTCTTGGGAACCTGCTTACTCTGACTTCCCAAGGGACGTCTTTCCTCCATGCCGGGCAGGAATACGGCCGTACGAAACAGTGGAAAGCGCCGGGCGTTCCGGAACAGAAGTATCATGAATTGGTTGATGAGACAGGCAAGGGATTCGGATATTTCATTCATGACTCATATGACTCTTCCGATGCCATCAACATGTTTGATTGGGAGAAGGCGACTAATGAAGTCAAATACCCGGAGAATAACAAGACGCGCGAGTACACTACCGGATTGATTGAGTTAAGAAAATCGTCCGATGCTTTCCGTTTGGGCGACAAGTCTGCAGTGGATTCAAATGTGACGCTTTTGCAGATCCCTGAAGTGAAAGCCCAGGATCTGGTTATAGCCTACAAAAACAAAGCGACGGACGGAACAGGCAGCTACTATGTGTTTGTTAATGCCGATAACCAGTCGAGATCGCTGACGCTGAGCGAGGACCTGACTTCCGGCACGGTGCTTGTGGATAATGACGAGGCAGGCACGGTTGGCGTCAAGGCAAAATCGGGCTTTGCATTAACAGCTGGCTCGATCACGCTTGAGCCTCTCACGGCTGTTGTCATTAAGACGGACGCCAAGAGCGGCGGCGGCAACGGCAGCAATCCCGGTTCTGGAAGCGGAAGCGGCAACGGCAATGGAGGAACAAGCGGCAGCCCGTCTACCGATCCGGGAACGAAGCCGGATAAGGGGCAGCGCGTGATCTCCGAAGAGTCACTGCGAGGCGGGCAAGAGAACGTAACGATTCAGCTTGGAGCAGAGGATAACGAGATTCTCCTGCCACTGACAGCAGGAGAAATTCTCGGTTCGAAGCCGCTGGAACTAAAGAGAGACGGTCTGGTTGTCCAGCTTCCGTCAGCACTGCTCAAAGCGCTGCGGCAGCTTGTGCCAGCGGATCAAGCCAAGGATGCGATGATTTCCTTCAAGCTGGAAGAGGTTGCATCTCAGACCGCTGCCTCACTCATAGCTAAAGCCGCTGCTTTCGGGAAGGCTGAGCTGAAGCAGGGCAGCAAGATGTATGATTTTAACCTTTCCGTGAAGACCAAAGACGGCAAGGAATATGTACAGGAGAAGTTCACCGCACCCGTACGGCTTGGTTTCGCAGTTGACAGTGGCATACAGGGCAGCTTGGCTGGAATCTACCAAATCTCAGACCAAGGCCGATTGTCTTATGCAGGCGGCAAGCTCGTGAATGGGCTGCTGACGGCAGAGGTGAGCCATTTCAGCACATATGCCGTACTGGAGTACAACAAATCATTTACCGATCTGGTTGGCCATTGGGCGGAGCAGGCGGTAAAAGCGCTTGCGGCAAAACAGGTGGTGCAAGGCACCAGTGATACAAAATTCAGCCCGAATCAGCAGCTGACACGGGCTCAGTTTGCCGCGATGCTCGCTTCGGCCCTGAACCTTGAAGATGCTCAAGGTACGATCTTCAATGATGTGAGCAGCGATGCCTGGTATGCGTCCGCTGTTGCGGCAGCTCATCAGCATGGGTTGGTGAAAGGCAGAAGCCAAGACACCTTCGCACCGAATGCGGCTGTCACCCGAGAGGAGCTGGCTGTCATGCTCTTCCGTGCCTACCAGTTGAAGGGGAACGCTACCGCCGTGGAAGCTCCGAAGCTGAAGGATCAGTCGCAGATATTGGCATGGGCAGCCCAAGAGGTGAATCAGGCTTTGTCCCTTGGATTGATGAAGGGTCATACGAACGGAACATTCGCACCCAAGGCGATTGCCACCCGTGCTGAAAGCGCACAGGCCATGCTGAATCTATTGAATCAAATGAAGTAATACCATGCGATACGAGAAGGAGAGCCCTGGATGATTCCAGCGGCTCTTTTTTGTTTGCATATGAAAATATTGACACTAAGATAACAATTCCAACATTTTCCGTTTACAATTCGCTCCTATAATAGCAATCAAGCAGGGTTACTGCTTACCATGAACGATAGGAGTTTGGGGGGATGAGCCAGGTACGCTCTCATAAATAGAATAGCAGAGTTCCGGGCAGCAGGGTGAAACAGTCCTAAACCAATAGAATGTTAAAAGAGAAGGGTGACAAGAGCCAATGTCAATGAAGAAAGCATTCGTAGTATCCATGGTAGCCGCAGTGGTTGGTACTTCTGTTGTTAGCGCCGTATCGGCCGCACCGGCTGTAAAGCCTGCTGCAGCTGCAGCCCAGGTGCAAAACTCCTCATTCACCATCAATGGCAGCACGGTTGTGGTTCGTTCCATGGTGAAGAAAGGCGAGACGCTTGTATCGCTGCGCGATGTGATCAAGGCAACCGGCGCGCAAGCAGAAGTACATAGCGGCACTACGACAATAACGCTGAACGGACATACCGTTGTACTGAAAGCCAATTCCACTCAGATGATGGTAGATGGAGTGAAATCCACGCTGGCCCAGCCTGTCACAAATGTTAGCGGCACAAGCTATGTTGCATTACGTCCGCTGGTATCAGGGCTTGGCGGAACCATTGCCCGCAGAGCAGGCGTGCTTGAGATCAGCACGGTACCACTGCTGGAAGGGGCAGAGAACCCTCGTTTTGCCGGAGCGGGCAAACTGATCGTTTCCAAGAGCGATGAGAATGGCAGAACGGATTACCTGGTTGATACAACAAGCGGTAAGTTCGAGCTGCTGCTGACAACAAGCGGCGGGTCCGATCTGGTGGTGGCGCCCAGCGGCAATCAAGTAGCCTACACGGACGCAGAAGGTGCGGTATATGTGCTGGATCTGAATAGCAAAGCTTCCCGTCAGATCACGAACGATAACAGCATTAAACCGGAGCTCGTGTGGTCGGCTGACGGCAGTGCTATCTATTTTCTGCAAGGGGATAAAGGCACCGTGATCGCCAAGCTGAGTCTGGCCGACGGTTCCATCGCGAAATTGGTGGAGGACAAGGTGGACTATAAGGAAAATCTGAGCGTTTCCGCCGACGGCAAGAAATTCATTTACACTGTGACCACACTCGGTACGGTAACCTCCGATACCACGAATATCGATGAAGACAATGTGTCCATTGATTTCTCATCCAATCAGCAGCAAATCTTTTCGTTTAACATCGACGGATCGAAACCGGAAGCTGTGAAGCTGACTACGACCTCGGATGATAAAGTGTTTGTACTGTCCACGGATGGACTGAAAGCATACTACGTTAGCGTCCCGTCCACAGATGATCAAGCCACGCTGTTGTCCGTGGATGCTTCTCAGAAGGCAGCCAACGTGTTTGCCGATTACGATGTGGAGCAAGCGATTCTGTCCGGTGGAGTACTATATGTGCTGGCTGCCCAAGACGACAGCAACAGCGTGATCTATTCCATTGATACGGCGACGGGCAAACAAACCAAGCTGTACACGGTATCTGCTGACGTATCCGCCATCACCGTAGCCGGATCGCAAATCGCCATCATCGAGAACGGCCGGGTTTTGGTGAATGCAGGCGACAGCTGGAGAGCGGTTACGAAGTAATGTTTTCAATCAAGGATAGACCATCTTTTTCCAATTTGAGAGGAGTTTATATAACATGAAAAAATGGATGAAATCCCTGACAGCGGTGATGGTGGCCGTGTCTCTGATCGGCGGCGCTTCGTCTGCTGTAGAAGCCAAAAGCAACCTGAAAGGCAATATTGTCATCAACGGTTCCTCCGCATTGCTGCCGCTTACGCTTCAAGCCGCGAGTGAATTCAAGAAAGAGAATCCGAAAGTGAAAATCTCGGCTTCCGCAGCAGGCTCGATCACGGGTCCTCAATCGGTTCGTAAAGGCATTGCCGACATCGGCGCAGTGGATTGGGACGCATCCAAGAACGTCCCTGGATTTAATAAATTCGATGGCTTGGTAGCAAACCCCGTTGCGGTAACGGTGTTCACAGCCGTTGCGAATCCGAATGTGGGCGTAAACAGCCTGACGACCAAGCAGCTTCAGGACATCTTCTCCGGCAAAGTGACAAACTGGAAGGAAGTTGGCGGCTCGGATGCCAAAATCGTAGTGGTTAACCGTAAGTTCGGTTCCGGCACCCGCGTTAACTTCCAGCAAAAAGCGCTGGATGGCAAAGAGTTTATGAACAAAGGCGATAACTACAAAGAGGTTGGCTCCAGTGGCGATATGAAAACCACGATTGAGACAACGCCGAATGCCATCGGTTATATCGACCTTCCTTACGTCACCAGCAAGATGAAGGCATTGTCGATCAACGGTGTGGCGCCAACAGAGAAAAACGTGCTTAACGGAAGCTACAAAGTGTGGGGCATCGGCTATTACATGACCAAAGGCCAGCCGACTGGCGCAACGAAAGCTTTCATCGAATACATCCAAAGCAGCAAGTTCCAGAACGGTTCCCTCAAAAAGCTGAAATTCATTCCGCTTTCCGCCGTTAAATAAGCGCGCTTTGAACGTTATTCATACGCGTATTCCATAAGGAAAGGGTTAGCCAGCTTCAGCGCACGGACGCCAAGCTGGCTTCTCTATGTGAAAGGAAGAGCCCCACATGATCGATATGAACCCGTCCACGAACAGCAAGGCCCCGGCCGAGCTGGGTCAAAGCTTTGGCAAGACTTCCGGCTCCAAGTTTGACCGGAAGGCGCGTCTTCGCTGGTCCAACCAACTTTTTCGCATGATCTGTATCGGCAGCGCCTTGTTTGTATGCCTGGTCCTGTTATGCATATTGGTCCTTATGCTCCGTACAGGCGTCCTGACCTTCTCGAACGTCTCGCTGACGGAATTTTTCTTCTCCACCAATTGGGACCCGGAGAATGAGCACTATGGAGCGCTTACCTTTATTCTCGGAACGCTGGCGCTAACCAGCCTGACAATGCTGATATCGATTCCGATTTCTGTCATCATCGCTGTATTCCTGGCCGAAATGACGCCGAAGTGGCTTCGCAATCTGCTGCGCCCCGTGCTGGATCTGCTCGTAGGAATTCCTTCGGTGGTGTACGGTTTTTTGGGATTAACCCTGCTCATTCCTTGGCTTCGCAACCTCAGCGGACATGATCTGGCTGACGGTCTGCTTGCGGCTTCCATCGTTCTGACGATCATGGTACTTCCAACGATCAGCCGGATCAGTGACGACGCCATCTCTGCCGTGCCCAATAAATATCGCGACGCGGCTTACGCGCTTGGTGCGAACCGGTTCCAGACCGTGTTCCGGGTCGTGCTGCCAGCGGCCAGAAGCGGCATCATGTATGCCGTAATTCTGGGCATGGCCCGTGCGATCGGCGAAACCATGGCCGTAGTCATGGTCATCGGCAACACGGCCCAGCTGCCAAACAGTCTGTTTACCCCGACAGCCGTGCTGACAAGTAACATCGTCATGCAGATTTCAAGCGTGGAATTCGATTCCACCTGGAATTATGGCTTGTACATGATGGGTTTCATTCTGCTCGCCATCTCGCTGCTGATGATCGTAGCGGTTAGAATACTTCAGAAAAAAGGGGGGCGCTACTCATGAGTGTGAAGAAGCCGGCTCATCCTACTCTGGCCTATTCCTTTGGCAAACGCAGAGGGGCCTCCGTCCTTCTGGATCGACTGTTTACGGGACTCGTATGGGGTACCGGCATCATCGTGATTTTATTTATTGTCGGGTTATTGTTTCTGCTGCTTGAAAAAGGGCTGCCACAGCTGAGCTGGAACTTCCTGTACGGGCTGCCAAGCGAGATTGAAGAGGGCGGCGGCATCGGACCGGCACTGTTTAACTCATTCTATGTGCTCATCATCTCCCTCATTGTCTCCATCCCGATCGGCATAGCAGCCGGTATTTATTTGGCGGAATTTGCCCCGAACAATAAACTGATTGAGGTGGTCCGCATATGCGTGGAGGGACTGTCATCCGTTCCGTCGATCATCTTCGGATTGTTTGGCATTGCGCTGTTCGTGGAATTCTTCGAGATCGGTCTTACGATTCTAGGTGCGGCTATTAGTTTAGCTTTCCTGAATCTGCCCGTACTTACAAGAGTGACCGAAGAATCGATCCGGGCGGTTCCGGTTGAGCTTCGCAATGCGTCCTTTGCGCTCGGCTCCACCCATCTGCAGACGATCCGCCGTGTGCTGCTGCCGGTGGCTATGAACGGTATCATGACGGGCATCTGCCTGACAGCAGGCCGGGCGTTCGGCGAGAGTGCCGTCATTATTTTGACCGCCGGGGTATCCACCTCCGGGGAAATGTGGGATTTCAATCTGTTATCGCCGGGTGGAACCCTTGCCGTACATCTGTGGTATGTCCAATCCGAGGCCATTGTGCCGGATGCCCAGGAGATTGCCCAGAAGACCACGGCGGTGCTGATCATTGTTGCATTGCTCATTAATATCGTATTCCGTGTGCCGCTGTGGCTGAATGAACGTAAAAATAAAGCCTGATGGGGTCAAGCCGATCTGGATAACACGTCAAAAACAACACCGGGAGGACATGTCATGCAGCCTTTCATTGAAATGAACAAACTGAACTTGTATTATGGCGAGTTCCATGCCCTTAAGGATGTTTCGGTTCAGATTCCGGAGCGTGCGATTACCGCCTTTATCGGACCGTCCGGGTGCGGCAAGTCCACGCTGCTGCGGACCCTTAATCGGATGAATGACCGGATTCCGGGTGCACGGGTTGAAGGCAGGGTAGCCATTGGCGGAATCGATATTTATTCCGGGGAGGTGCATGTGGAATCCCTCCGCAAAAAAATCGGAATGGTATTCCAGCAGCCGAACCCGTTCCCGAAATCGATCTACGATAATGTCGCTTTTGGACCCAAGCAGCACGGAATTCGCGGCAAGAAGAAGCTGGACGAACTCGTTGAACAAAGCCTTCGTTCTGCCGTGCTGTGGGATGAGGTGAAGGACGACTTGAGGCGTCCTGCGCTCAGTTTGTCGGGAGGACAGCAGCAGCGGCTCTGTATTGCCCGGGCGCTCGCGGTGGAGCCCGATATTCTGCTGATGGATGAAGCGACCTCGGCGCTGGACCCCATCTCGACCTTCAAGATCGAGGAGTTGACCCATGAGCTGAAGGATCGCTATACCATCGTCATGGTTACGCACAATATGCAGCAGGCGGCACGCGTATCGCAGCAGACGGTGTTCTTCCTGAACGGCGAGGTTATCGAGCACGACGCTACCCGGCAGCTGTTCGCCAATCCCGTTGACTCGCGTACACAGGATTACATCAGCGGTCGGTTCGGCTGATGCATCAAAAGGGGGTGTCCCAGCAGATCTTGGATCTGGCGGAACACCCCTTTGTTTCTGTTAGGGGATACTGCGTGCGCACGAATCCTCGGCACGCGTGTTGTTGGTACCGCGTGCGGCTATCGTCGGCTCGCCTGATGATGGGAACGCGCGGGCCTATCGTCTACTCGCTTGATGATGTCATCAAGCTCGCAAATTCTCTGCTCACTTGATAATGACAGCGAGCTCGCACTAATCCCCGGTCCGCTAGATGATTTCGCCACATTCGCCTATCCTCAGCTCGCTTGCATGATGACAACGGGTTCAGCTATTCTCAGCTCTTTTGATAGTGCACCGATCCTCGGCTTGCTTGATGATGGCAACGTGCGTGCACCATCCTTGACTCGCCTGATGATGTCACCGCATTCCCCTTTCCTCAGCTCGCTTGGTAAGTAACACACACACATACCCACCATCTGCCCTGTTTGCTTGGCAATGGCCGGATCTAACGGACCGAGGGTACGCTATTATCAATCATCCGCATGATTTCGTGTTTTATCGGACACCACAGCCGTTATTTAGCAAAAAAACCGTGCGTAACCGCAATTAAAGGCAAAATAAGGTCCCTACGGTCCGTTATAATTTGAAAAGTACTATTTTTGCGGTAATAGCGTACTCAGGGTCCGTAAGCCGCATAGCCGGGCATCCGTCAAGAGAAGTTCTAGTTACCATGTTTGGTAGAGTTCAAGCGCCATAGCAACTCCTGCTTTCCACTCTCGGCTTTCAATAGTCACAGACTCGTTGAATACGCATAGATTTGCCCCACGTTGGTGTTCAATAGTTAGTTACAGATTCATTTGGTTAGTCATAACATTTTACCTTTCAATTCTCGGCCTTCAATAGTCGCAGATTCGTTGATAGCTATAGATTTGCTCCACATTGGCGCTCAATAGCCACAGATTCGATGGATTATCTTAGGTTTTTCCCCACCCTCACCGCAGATTCCCCTTCTACCTAAGGGACTAGACAGCCAAGAGACGGCCGAGTCATTTTTATGACCCAGCCGCCTCTGGGCTGACAACGTATTCCGTGACCTTATACGATGCCTGGAGCTGTCTCGAGTCGGATGATTTGTTTCATCAGCTTTTTTAGCATGACGGACGCCTTGACCTGAAGAGGGAGGCTATCCGAGACATGAAGCCGGTAAGCACCCTGAAGAATCGCGTGCTTCAGCTCGGCAACAGTTTCACAGGGCATATCCAGCTCGTTGTAGACACTTCCATACTGCAGGCATTGATGAGTATCGCTGCCCGCCGTCACCGGCTTGCCGAGTTTGGCGGCAAAACGCTGGACCTGATCCTGATTGGCCTCACAGCCGTATTGGTACATGTCCTTGGCATTGAGATCAAAGGCATCCAGACGCTGGAGCTGGCTGTGGTCCAAATGATGGAGTGGCGTGCTCTCCCGGAACGGATGGGCTCCGATTTTGAGCAGTGGCAGGGCTTCGGCCAGATCCATCAGATCATCAAAGGGAATAAAAGCACCCTTCTCCGTATAATCGTTCAACTGGCGGCGGGTTTCCAGAATGAACTCCTTCCGTCCGATGAGCAGAATGTGGCCGGTCTCCCGAATGTCGACTTCCATGCCGGGGAATATTTTTAAACCGCCTGCATCATAATACTCGCCATTGTAAGGAAACATCCGGTCCAGCTGCTGGTACACCTCGTCGAAGTTGCGTGTGTTAAAATGCTCGGTGAGCGCGAGTGCATGCAGCCCGTTATCCATGGCTTCGCGGACCATCTCTTCATAGTAGGTCTGTGAGAAGTCTGATGCCTTGGACAATTTGGCATGGGTGTGCAGATCAATCTTCATATTCAAACACTCCTTATAAAATCTGTATTAGAGTTAGCCGACCCAGAACAGCAGAGCCGTATATCCGGCGGTACCGGATAGGAAGAGCATATCCCGCGACGTTAGTTTCAGATGGGACAGCTTCAGCTTCTTCGCTGCCGGATTCTTCATGCCATAAGAAAAACCGCGGGTTTCCAGCGCTTCCACCGTCGTGCGGGAACGCTTGGCCGTGGCCAGCATTAATGGGAAGAAGGACAGCACCAGCAGCTTCAAATAATAGACGCCGAGCCGCCAGTAGAGAAAGCCGGGTTGATCCGGCGCTTTACCCCGCAGTCGGTAGGAGAGCAGCACATGGCGGAACTCCTCGAACAGTACCGGCAGAATCCGGTAGCCGTAAGACAGACTGAACGAGAAAGCGGCCGGCATGCCGAGCGCCAACAGACCGTCGCTGATTTTTTCAGGATCCATTCCGGAGAAAACCGTGATGCTGGCCAGCGACACGACCGATAGCTTGAGCGTCAGCTTCAGCAGCGGCAAGGCCGAGCTGATGTCCCCGCCAAAAAAGAGAGACAGGATAAACAGCCAGCCGACTTGCCCGATCAAGCCCAGACAGAGGACTAAAATAATAAACGGCGTTACCCGCGACAGGATCGTGGTGACCACCATCATGAGAAACAATCCGGCCAGCACGGTCATACTGGAGATAAACCATGGCGCGATGGCAAAAAACAGATACCAGATCAGCATCCCGCGCGGATCGAGCCGAGATAGCGTGGCATGACCGCTCCCATAGGCGGTATTCATCAGCTCAAGCTGAATGCGTTCGATGGTAATTTTGTTAAACCAGCTGCGGACGAGCTGCATCGTGTCTTCCCTCCTGTTCTGTCATCATCGCGTATACATGCTGTGCCAACCCAGTGGGAGAGCTGTACGGCGGGTTGATGCCGAGCCTTGCGGATAAATCCATCATCTGGGTAGGCGCTAGCCCGGCTCGATGGATTAAGGCAGGATCAGCAAAAATGTCGGCAGCCGAGCCATCCCCAGCGACCATGCCATGATGCAGCACGATCACTCGGGTTGCCCATTGGTGGACCAACTGCATGTCATGCGTGGCGATGATGACCGTACGGACCTGCTGCTCCAGCTCCTTCAGCGTGCCCAGCAGCTCTTCACGGGTGGCTAAATCCAGATTGGCGGTAGGCTCATCCAGCAGAATAAGATGAGGCATCATCGCCGAGCCTATCGCCAGCGATACACGCCGCTGCTGCCCTCCACTGAGAAGCCGGGCATCTCGTTCCCTGAAGGGCTCGAGGCGGAAGTGGGCCAGCATTCGATTGGCCCTGTCTTCCGCTTCCGGGTAGTGGCGGCTCGTCAAGCCGTAGGCAACTTCCTTATACACGCTATCCTCAATGAACATATCCTCCGGATTCTGAAAGACATAAGCCACCTTTGAGGAGATCTGATCCATCGACGATAACGCTGTGCTTTGTCCCATAATTTCCACAGAGCCGCTTGAAGGCTTGGCGATTCCGGCGATCAGCTTCAGAAGGGACGATTTGCCTGCACCATTGTTGCCTACAAGAGCGATCCGTTCGCCTTCGTGCAAGCTCAAATCGATGCCTCGCAGCACTTCATGATCTGCTTTGCGGATCGTGCGGTACCTTAGTGCGGCCTGATTCAACTGCACAACCGTGCTGTGCTTCCGGAACGGCCCTGCCACGTCTTCCCGCCCAGCCGTGCTGTGCTTCCGGAACGGCTCTGCCACGTCTTCCCGCACAACCGTGCTGTGCTTCCGGAACGGCTCTGCCACGTCTTCTCGCACAACCGTGCTGTGCTTCCAGAGCGGCCCTGCCACCTCTTCCTGCACAGCCGTGCTTGGCCTCCGATGCCTCTCTAACTCCTCTTCCTGCATCAGCGGTTCAGGAATTCCTCGCTTCGTGTGTAAGCCGGTAAAGAGGGCATCATCATTCGCTCCCGGAGCGGGTGGTTTGCGATTCATCTGTGAATGATCATCCTGCCGAGTTAGAAGATCCTGGAAGTAGATCTCGGCGGCTTCCGCGGTAATCGGATAAGGCTGCTTGATCGGAGATTCAGCGAGTCCGGCAGCGCGGGAGCCGGATTCGGAGCCGGTCGGCATCGGCTGTGCTCCAAGCGGACGGTCTGCAGCCATGTCGCTACGATTCAGCATGACCGCCAGCTGGACGGCCGCCTTGGTAACCTCTGGGGGCTGGATACCCAGCCGCTCCAGGTCCTCAAGGCTGTTCAGCGCCTCTGCTACGGGCCGCTGCCATCTTACGGTTCCCTGCTCCATCAGGCAGACTTCCTCGCAGTAGTCGGCAATAAACTCTGTATGATGTTCAATTACAATGATGGTCTTCCCGTGTACGCGGTTCAGCTGGCGCAGCACATCATATACTTGCCTGGCATGCTGGGGGTCGAGCTGGGATACCGGCTCATCAACGACAAGAATATCCGGCTCCAGCGAGAGCGCTCCCGCCAAGGCGAGCAGATGCTTCTGACCGCCGCTCAGCTCCCATATGTAGCGGTCTTTCAGATGTGTCAGTCCGCACAGCTCAAGGGCGCGGGAACCCATCTCCTGATATTCGGCCAGACCATAATTCAGCGGAGCGAATACCGCTTCATCCAGCACGGTCGGTCGGACCAGCTGGTTATCAAAATCCTGATATACATAACCCACCATACGGGACAGCTCCGAGACGGTATGCTTCTCGGCGGATAGCCCGCATATTTCAACGGTTCCCGTGAAATCCCCTGAATAATAATGGGGGATCAGGCCGTTGAACAGCTTGCATAGCGTTGATTTGCCGCAGCCATTCCCCCCGATGATCGCCGTGAAGCTGCCCCGGCCAATCGTAAGGGAAGCTCCATTCAGCACCGGCTGCTCGGAGCCGGGATAGACAAACGTTACATCGGTTATGTTTACAGCCGGGCTGACATTAGGATTGGTGACTTGTTTAGGCATAAGGCAGTTTCTCCGCTGCATGTTCTTCTTTCATACTGCGGTTTCTGCGGACCCGCATGAACACCAGCACGGCCAGGGCGATAATCGCAGCTGCTGCGATACTGATCCAGATGGCGCCGACACCGAACCGATCTGCAAAGCCGCTGTCCCATTCCCCGAAGTTCCAGTCCGTCTCGGAGAGGGATTCGGCTCCGAAGGCAACGAGCGCAAGCACGATCCCGAGGATAACCAGTTTCGGCGAGATGATGCCGGCCGCTTCATACTGGGTCAGCTTCTGCCGGGGCTTGATGCCAAGCAGCGGCTCGATTTTTCCATACAATCGGGGAACCAGATATAATGTAGGCAGCAGGGCAAACAGAATGCCGGAGAACAGCACATCATTCAGGAAGCCGACGCCTTCAACCAGAACCACGCTCTGCGCAAGCCCGGGAACGGCTTCAAATTCTTCGACGCCGATCCATACCTTGCCGATATCCACCAATGAGCTGCACAACTGATGGATGATAACGCCGGTCATGGCTGCAACGCCTACTTGCGTCCGGTTAAGAGGATCCTTCACCATGCGTCCGGCAACGTACATGGCGAAGGAGAAGGTAAGGAATTTCTCCAGCTCGCCCAATCCACCGAATTGACCCAGCATCAGTTCACCGAAGATGACCTCGCCAAGCGCCGCTCCTACAGCTGCATAAAAAGGATGAAACAGCATGCAAAGGGTGAGGGGGATAAAAGCGAAATACTCAACGGAAAGCTCGACAGGACCTAATCGGAATGACGGGATGAGCTCCGTGAACATGTTGGATAGTCCGTACAGGGACATGGACAGAACAAAGATCATCATTTTCTGGGAAGATGTGAGGGTGTACACCCGTGAATTGCTTGCCATTAAGAAAAGCCTCCTTGGAAATGGGATTTGCTATTAGTATAGGAGGCGATTATTAAAATGAACGGAGTAGTATGTCAACGCAGTGTAATATTTTTTACATAAATATAATCATGAAATAAAACTTACATAACAATCACGGCGTATGATGGACTGGTAAGAAGACGCCCAAGATTCCCACTGTAGAAGGAGTGCAGCGCAATTGAAGAACCTATTTTCCGATAAATCCGGATTCTCGCCGAGTCAGCTCAAAATCGCCGATTTCATCGAACGCTATCCCGAGGAGATGCTGTTCATGACGGAGCAGGAAATCGCGGACCGGCTGGGTACCAGCATTGCAACCGTATCCCGGTTCTGGCGTGCTGTCGGGTACGAGAATGCCAAGGCGTTTAAGCTGAAGCTTCGGGAGACCTCGGACAAGACACCGGCTGTGAAGCTGGAAAAAACGATATCCGAGATGGATGCATCCAGCTTGCCGGTAAAGATGCTGGAGCAGGCCGTGCACCATCTTCAAGAGACATCGAAGAAGACGGATCCGGATGATCTGGAGCAGGCGGCCAGGCTGATGGCTTCGGCCAGACGTGTGTATGTGTATGCGCCGGGACCGTCCTTATCGCTCGGGGAGCTGTTATCGTATCGCCTGTCCCGGTTCGGCATGTCCATTCGGCTTATGGCCGGAAGCGGCCATGAGCTGCTGGAATCGCTCGCGCATTTGGAACAGGACGATGTCGTGCTCATCTTCAGCTTCACCCGAATGCTGCCGGAAACGGAGGTCATCCTGGACTGTGTGAGTCGTGTTCGAAATGCAGCCATCATGATCACCGACCGGGAGGATTTCCGGTATGGAACACCGGCTCAGCTCTCGTTTTTTGTCAGTCGGGGGGATATGGGAGAATTTCATTCCATGGTGACGCCGCTGCTGCTCGTGGAGCAGCTGATCTTGAGCATTGGCATGCTGAACAAGGAGCAGGTGCTCAAGAAGCTGGATGATTTGGGGAAACTGCGGACAAGGTATGCGGATAAACTCCCGCGTGGGAAGGCGTAAGGCTGCTGCCCGCTGATCGGAGCTTAAGCTATTTATAAGAAACAAAAGTCTTTCAGGGATGGGATGGCCTGGAAGACTTTTTTTGTGTCTTTTGACGCAGAACCATTGGATTATTTATGTAATTTTGATATAGTTACGCTACCTCTATGATCTGACTTACCTCATCTTTGAATCCCCTGTTAGTACGGCAGTTTCTTTTAGGATCACTCACGAATTTCCAGGCAAGGACGATAATATGGGTATTATCAGGGTCAGGCGCAAATCCGATAAGTATGCCATGAATCATGAATTGTAAATCGCCAGGCCCATCCCGTGAGGAAAATGCATCTAACTTCGAATGAAGACGTAGTATGTGTTATATCCTTCAGTTGTCTATGGATTTATGGATATTTGAGAGGCTGTTATAGGGAAGAACCAGTTATCGCTCTTTAGGAGTAGGGGAGGTGTTAATTTCTTGAATGGCTCGAAATCTGTGAAGCTGCTCCTGCTTATGGCGGTTATCGCCATGGTGAATGTTGTGCTTGTTTCGCCCGGCTTGCTGGGATTCCACATCGGCGGCGACAGCGCCTTCGAGACGGCATCGGTTGTTACGGTATGGGTTGTCAGCGCTCTTCTATTGTTCTATGGCAGTTATGCCTTGTTATTCAAGTCTCCGGCTGTGAAGCCGATCAAAACGATTCAAACCCGCGAGGATTACATAAACTCCCTTCACCATTACCGCCATGTGAAAGTGCTGAAGAACGACATTGACCTTGCCCTGGACCAATTGGAACGAATCGAGAAAAAGAGAAGCGCGCTGCTAAGCGTTCTGGGTGAACGCTTTGAACCGACGGAGCTCAGCTACAAGAAATTCATGGCGGTCATTGACGAGGTGGAGAAACTCTTCTATCTCAATATCAGAGGGATCCTTAACAAGCTTGGTGCCTTCACCGCTTCCGATTTCACGAATATGTCCAATCCGCAGAAATCAGCCCGGCTATCCAGCAAGGTCGCACAGAAGAAAACGGAACTGTACCAGGAGTATCTGGCATACGTTGCCGGTTATCTGGATGCCAACGAGGAAATTATGCTGAAGCTGGATAAGCTGCTGCTGGAAATCTCATTACTGGGCAGTTCCGATTACCGGGATGTTGAAGATATGCCGTGCATGAAGGAAATCGATGCGTTGATCAAGCAAACCAAATTATACAAGCAATAAGAGAGGGAGATGAGTATGCGAAGCAAAGGGAGTGCCTTTGTTGTCCTAGTGGCCATTGCGGTCGTTGTGTTTGTTCTGGTGTATGCGGGGATTACGTTAACCTCCAATCTGGGAAAAAGCCAAGCCGAGGTTAACTCGGAAGATGCAGCTAAGAAAATAAACAAAATCTACAAGGACATTGTGGTCACGGCGGCGGACCCGATCAAAGGTCAGGTTGACCTGGATCCGGTCGCCGTAGCGGATTCTTTGCCCGACATATCCAAATTCCCGATCTCGGTTGAGAATACAACGGAGCTCTTCGTCGAAATCTTCTCATCTCCGGAGAAGGCAGGACCGGGCATTGACGGATGGTTGAATGAAGTAGCAACGGAGTTCAACCTGTCGAAGCCGGTGGTGAATGGAAAGCCGGTATCTGTGAAGATCCGCAACATCGCTTCAGGAACCGCAACCGATTACATAACATCAGGCAAGTACGTACCGGATGCGTTTACGCCCTCGAATGAGCTGTGGGGGGCAATGGTTAAGGAATATGGCGTCAAGGCGGAGATTGTATCCAAGCGTCTGACCGGAAATGTGACCGGTGTTGTGACCAGAAAGGCCAAATACGATGAGCTGGTGGAGAAGTACGGCTCTCTGAACGTCAAGACGCTGACGGATGCGATATCCAATAATGAGCTAGCGATGGGTTACACGGATCCTTTTGCCAGCTCCACGGGTCTCAACTTCCTGATTACGGCACTTGAAACGTTTGACAGTTCAGACCTGCTCAGCGAAAAAGCAGTGCAGGGCTTCGAGAAATTCCAGGCGAACGTCCCTTTCACGGCCTCAACCACGATCCAGATGCGTGATGCGGCGAAGTCGGGCATGCTGGACGCTTTTGTTCTGGAGTACCAGACTTATGTCAATGCGGCGGATATGAAGAGCGGTTACGTGTTTACTCCGTTTGGCGTAAGGCACGACAGTCCCTTGTATGCACTGGGGAACTTGCCGAAGGAGAAGTTAGAAATCATTAAGAAATTTGCAGCGTTTGTTGAACAGGATCCATATCAACAGTTAGCCGATAAAAAAGGGTTCAATGGCCTTAATGATTACCAATCCGAGCTGGATGTCGTGGACAGCAGTCTGCTGCCGTCCGCACAGAAGCTGTGGAAGGAGAAGAAGGATGGCAACAAGCCAGTTGCGGCCGTATTTGTAGCGGACGTATCAGGCAGCATGGACGGCGAGCCTCTGCACCGTCTTAAGGAATCCTTGCTGACGGGGCAGAAATATTTGGGCAGAGATAACAGCATCGGCTTCGTATCGTATTCCACGGATGTCGCGATCAATCTTCCGATCGGCAAATACGACCTGAACCAGCAGTCGATGTTTGTCGGAGCGATTAACAGCCTTGAGGCCAGCGGGAATACCGCAACATTTGACGGCATTGTGGTGGCGATGAAGATGCTTCATGACGAGATGGCGGTGAATCCGGACGTGAAGCCTTTGATTTTTGTGCTGAGTGACGGGGAGACCAACGTAGGGCATTCCCTTGATGATATCCGGGAGCTGATTAAAGCCTTCAAAATCCCGGTATACACAATTGGATATAACGCCAACATCCAGGCGCTTCAAAGCATCTCCAGCATTAACGAAGCGGCCAGCATCAATGCCGATACGGATGATGTCGTGTATAAAATCGGTCAGCTGCTGAACGTGCAGATGTAGTTTCATCCCAAGTGATACTCGCTCATTTTAAGAGATAAGCAAGCATAAACTCTAGAGGCATACCCCTTATCTCGGAAGGAAAGGGCATCTTATATTATTCTGATATCGAAGTTTTTACAGAAACTTGTAGGAGGGGTTATATTGTCATTTACGATGGAAGTCATTCGTCCCGAAGAGATTAAGCATGCGATTGAAGAGCAGGTGAAGCCCGAGCCAGAGGAAGTCACGCAGCTCAAGGAGCTGGCAGCGAGCAACGTGCAGGCCATCATGGAGCTGGATATCGAATCACTCGAGAAGAGAAGACAGGTACTGCAATCCATTGACACCTTCGGTATGGGCACGATGAGATCCTCTTCGGAGAAGAATGGACTGCTGCAAGTATCGGTAGGAAGATTATCCAAAACCGGGGACGAAGGCGGCCAGGTTGCCAGAGGGCTCACGGAGCTGCAGCTGCAGCTGAAGGATCTGGACCCGAGCGTCATCGATTTTGCGAAGAGCGGGATTCTGGGCATGGTGTTTAACCCGCTCCGGCGATATTTTGCCAAGTTTCAAAAAGCGGATGCCGTGATTTCGGATATCATCATTTCCCTGGATAAAGGAAAGACGGTATTAAAGAACGACAATACCACGCTCGAGATCGAGCAGCAGGCCCTCCGCGAGCTCACCAAAAGGCTGCAAAAGGAAATTCAGCTGGGTATGCTGATGGACACCGAAATCGAATCCCAGATTGAGGCGGCCAAAATACGCCAGGAGTCGGAGGACAAAATCCGGTTCATTACCGAGGAGGTACTGTTCCCGCTGCGCCAGCGGGTGATGGACCTGCAGCAGATGCTGGTCGTGAACCAGCAGGGGATCATGGCTATTGAAGTCGTCATCCGGAACAACAAGGAGTTGATCCGCGGCGTGGATCGGGCAAGGAACGTAACGGTATCGGCGCTCAAAATCTCGGTGACGGTAGCCAGCGCCCTCTATAATCAGAAGATTGTCCTGAAGAAAATCGAGCTGTTGAACGAAACCACGAATAACCTGATCAGCGCAACCTCCAAAATGCTGAAGGATCAGGGTGCTGCCATTCACAAGCAATCGCTCGAAACGAGTATTTCCGTGGATACGTTGAAGCAAGCGTTCACGGATGTGCTGTCGGCTCTGGATTCCATCAGCACCTACAAGCAGGAGGCTCTTCCGCGGATGCGGGAGACGATCCAGCAGTTCAGCGAACTGGCCGTAACGGGCGAAGAGCAGATTCAGCGCTTGGAGCGGGGACATAAGCTGGGTTTGTAGATGTGGACATAACGAAATAAGAGTGAGCAGATAGGGTGCTGCGCACTCTTTTTTATGGGGACTTCATCCTTATGTTCTCAAATAATTGAGCAGGATGTGCTTAAGAATAGCCAGCTGTTTCTCGGGCGCGAGGTCAGGCTCGACCACCAGAATGTTCTTCTGGAGGGACAGCTTTCTGGCAAAAATACCAAACGTATTGATGATGGTAGAGAGCGTCTCGGAGATCGGAAGGTCGGCTTGAATCGACCCGTCCTGGATGCCTTGCTCGACAATGGTCGAGAATACCTTGGAGATGTTCCGGTAGACGGCGTTAAACAGCTCGATATCTTCGAGAGGCTCCGTGAATTGAGCGGCATAACTCTCGAAATTCTCGAGCAGCTTGACGTTGGAACTGGCTTTTTGCTCCAGCAGGGAAATGAAGTTGTCGAAGAACAGCTCCAGCTTCTCGATGCAGGAAATCGGCAGGTCAGCGATGGAGTGAAAGGTCTCAAGGACGGCCTCCAGCTTCTTCGTCGCAACCGCAACAACAAGCTTCTCTTTGCGGGGAAAAAAGCGAAAAACGGTCGCTACGCCTATTTTGGCCTCGGTGGCCACATCCTGCATGGTGGCTTTTTCAATGCCTTTATGTGCAAACACATGCTCGGCTGCTTCTATGATGAGTTGGGTTCGGGTATGGCGAGTTTCAGGATTCATAATAGGGGTCCTCTTTCATGCATGACGATTTTATCTATCTCCCGTATTATATCCCTCCAACATTTTGACCACAACAATTGGAATTGAAAAAGGGATTGGGAGGGTTACCCTTGGAGCAGAGGAGGAGTGTGATCCGTAGATCTGACAGGGTCGCTTTTTGGTTAGGCTGATGGAATGGAATGTTCTTTAGTTTGTTAGGGGGTGCTGTGGATTGGAACACCGGATGAAGTGGAGCATAGAAGCTGCAGACAAATTCGGACTGCTGGAAAAGAATCTGGAGCAAACGCATGACTCCGAGCATAGCTTGATTTCCTCCTATCGGCATGGAGAGCGCAAGGTTTTCCTGCGTATAACCGATGAGTCCCACAAGCCGTATGCAAAGATTGCAGGCGAAGTACAGTGGGTCGAGTTTCTGGCAAGCAAGGGTGTCTGTGTTTCGAGACCGCTGTACTCGGTAGATGGGAAGATGGCGGAGCGCATCCCGGCGGAAGGCCGTGAATATACGGCCGTATGTTACGAGGAGGCCAAGGGGCGTCCGGTGGGAGAGAATGATGCCAATGAGCATCTATACAGGGGAATGGGCCAATTCATGGGCCATATGCACCGCATCACCCAAGCGTACGTTCACCAGGATCCTGTCACGAAACGGCCGGACTGGTCATTTGAAGCCCAAAAGGTGTTGCATATCGATTTACCACCATCCGAACAGGAGATCATCTCTCGGCACCAGGCATTGTTCCATTATATCTCAGCCCTTCCGGTGTCAGCGGAGACTTATGGATTGATTCATGCTGATTTTCATTACGGTAATTTTTTTGTTCATGGGAGTTCGCTGTGTTTGATTGATTTTGATGCGAGTCGGTATTCATGGTTTATTGATGATATTGCGGTGGCTGCTTTTTTCTCAAGTTTAACCGAAGGGGCCGACCCGGACCCGGGCAAATTCCTTATGCCGTTCCTGGATGGATATCGTAGAGAGCATCAGCTGGAGGAGAAGTGGCTTCGGGAAATCCCATACTTCATGAAGCTCCGGGAAATGGGCCGTTATATCAAACTGTTCCAAGCCTGCGGGGGAAAGTTCGACAACCTCCATCCGTGGGGGCAGTGGTACATGAAGGGGCGTAAGGAAACCATTCTGCGAAGTTTCCCAACATTTGAATAAGCATTGGCTTTGGTTTGAAGGGCGGCGTGTCCCGGAGAGAGCTGCTGGCAGCGTCATTAGTGCTGTCCGTGTCCATATCAATCCCAAAATAATGGCTTACGACGGCACTGCCTTTCTTGCGATGTTATGAACAACAGCCTTAGTCCCGAGATGATCACGGAGCTAAGGCTGTCGTTCTGTGGCGATATTTTAAGTAGGAGCACGGTTGCAATTTAGAATGGTATGATCTTCATATCCATTAGGATTGCGGCTGCAGATTCCGCTCAAACGCAACGATCCAATCGCCCTGGATGGAAGCATAGCCGGTATCTCCCTCCACAACAAGACCGTATAGATTTTTGACGTCGAGGTACTCTCTCCGTTCTCCATTATCAAATTCGAGGGTGATGTAATAATACGTGCGGGACGAGTGGTTCGCGTGCATCATTCCGTTGTCGTCGTTGTGGTGATTGGTATGATGGCGGACGTCCATCCGTTTGGAGACCACCCGGGCAAATTCGGAAGTGCGTGGCGATTTGGCATTCTTGACATAGGGGGCGCCATTGGAGATGAAGCCGATAATCACAATAACGAACACAATCCCGATCAGAATGGGAACCAGCGTAAACATAAAATCAAACCCTCCGCCAAAAGACATTCCTTGGGGCATCATCGACGGTACCTCCTTCTGTCCGTAATTTTCATTGTTTATATGTACGGTACCCATGGTTGAAATGTTTCAAATTTTGAAATATGTCTGCCGACGATCCTACTGAAGCAATAAGTAATGGCCCCACATCCCCCTGCAGGGGGATTTTTCGTTGGAAAGGTTGAGATATAATAGATTTGCTTAAAAGGGGGAATGAGAGTTGAAGCTGGAGAAAAGTGTAGTCAGAGCCCGCAGATTGCTACCGATCCTTCTGGGTCTGTCTCTGTTGGCTGCACCCTTACAGGGGCATGCCGCGGACAAACTGCTAGTTCAGGATGGCGTGTTATACCGCGCGGGAACAAATCCTTACGACGCTGTGGCAGATGACGTCAATGGGGACGGAAGAGCGGATGTCATTGTTTTCGATTTGGTGGAAAATAAAATATCTGTTCTCCTGGGTAACGGGGATGGAACCTTCCAGATGAAGCAGGATACTTCTGTCGGGAGGTCTCCTCGGGCGGTCACTGTTGCCGACTTTAATGGCGATGGGCATGCAGATGTGGCAGTGTCGAATGCCGTGGATAATACGGTAGGCATTCTGATAGGACGCGGGGATGGGACATTCGAACAACAAGTGGCGTACCCGACAGGCAATTGGCCAGTGGGATTGGCAGCTAAGGATTTTAACGGGGATGGGATCTTGGATCTCGCCGTAACGAACAACAGCTCCAACACCGTATCCATCTTGCGGGGCATGGGTGATGGAACATTTAGGACAGCGATCACAGTACCTGTAGGGATGTCACCTCGCAGTGTAGCCTCTGAGGATTTGAATAGCGACGGGATCGTGGATTTAGCTGTTGCTAATGTAGGATCGAATAACGTAAACATATTGCTTGGTGACGGCCAGGGCGGGTTTACTTCCGTATTGGCCATCAGTTCGGGAAGATCGCCTATTGGTCTTCAAGCAGCCGATTTGAATTCAGACGGGTACATGGACCTGGCGTTAGCCGCCAATGGAGATCACACGGCGAACGTGTTTCTTGGTAACGGGGACGGAACGTTCAGGCCTGTTATTACACTTCCATTGGGGCATTCTCCTCTAGATCTTGAGGTTGCTGATTTTGATGGGGATGGTAATCTGGATCTCCTCGGAGGAGTCCAGGATTCATCCAATCCGATACTGCTGGGCAACGGGGATGGCACCTTTCAATCTGCCCGGACATATTTCGACCGGCCGTCATCTGCGGTGGCTTCGGGGGATTTTAACGGGGACGGCAAAGCGGATATAATCGATATCAGTTATGGCTATATTAAAATCTTCAACAGTGCTGCTGAGGGTGTTGTGTCCCTGGCGCAGGATCGATACGAGGCTGCCGAGAATTCGGCAAGCGTGACGGTTTCGGTCTACCGGGCAGCAGGCAGCTACGGTCAAACCAAGGTTTCGCTTCGCACAATAGAAGGAACAGCAATTGCCGGTACGGATTATAACTCCGTTGATGAGCTGCTTGTGTTTAATGAAGGAGAGACAACCAAGTCTTATCCCATTTCCATTATAGGCAGGAATGGGGATCAGGGGGATCGGACATTTTTTGTTGAACTGGGTAATCCGACGAACGGTGCTGTTCTTGGAGCATCTGCGAGAGCCGAAGTGACGATTCGTGAACCGGTAGCTGTTCCGGATACAACGCCCCCTGTCCTTGATGTCTCCAAGTTTCGTATCATCGATCAGTATCAGGGAATGCCGGATCAATTGTACGGTGAGGCAGGTGCGGTCAGCGAAGCTGGAGCGATGGTGAAGGCGTACCCTTGGGTAGATGCCGATGCGGACGGCACAGTAAATGCCGGAGAATGGGGAGCACCGATTGGGCTGGGCCTCAGTGCAGCCGACGGCTCAATACTGCCTGCTGATATCGGTGACCTCAGTCCGGGTACCTACGCATTCGTTGTGACCGCAGCGGATGCCGCTGGTAATGAATCCGCTCAGGAGGCGTCAGCCGTTGTCACGATGACACTCGTTAAGGATGTGCCGCCGGATTCTCCGGACACGTCCCCGCCTTCATGGCAAACTGGCGCGAAGCTGATATTCTCCAGTGTTACGTCAAGTGCCGTTACCCTGGAGTGGCCAGCAGCAAGTGACGACAGGGGAATTGCTGCTTATGAAATATATCAAGGCGGTACGATTATACAATCTGTTCCTGCAACAACTAGAAATTATACAATAAACGGCTTGGCCGCGAATACGACCTATAATTTTGCGATTAAAGCAGTGGATGCGGCCCGAAATGCCAGCCCAGGGCTTGAAGGGACCATTCAGTCTGCATCAGCTCCGGGTTCCGGCTCGGGGTCAGGGTCAGGATCAGGATCATCGTCCTCGGGCTCCGTTCCATCGGTACTATCTTCGGAATCCAGGCTGCAGCAGCTGAGCCTTACGGCAGGGGACCAACCAATCACATTGACTCCACCATTCCAGGCAGGGGTTTACGATTATACGGTAACCACCAAGGAAGCTCAAGTTGTAGTGAGCCCTCGTATCATGCATTCTGCTGCAAAAGTTGAGATCAACGGTGAGCGGGTAACCTCTGGTTACACGGTTCCTCTAAAGGACGGGGATAATGTCTTGACGATTCGTGTTCAGGCTGAGGATGGATCGGCGACAACCTATCGCCTTACCTTGAAGCGGGAGCCATTGGAGGAGACAGGGGAACAGCCGAATCAAGAGATTCAGAACTCTTTTATTGACATACAGGGGCATTGGGCCGAGCCCGACATCCAGAAGGCTTTTACGCTCGGGATTGTTAAGGGAGACGTATCCGGTACTTTCCGTCCCCATGCTTCTGTCAGCCGCGCCGAATGGGCGGTTATGATGGGAAGATTGCTGAAAGCCGATCTAACCGGCTCTTCCATAAGCTTTACCGATGGCAATTCGATACCTGCCTGGGCTCATGATGGGGTTCATATGGCGGTTACGGAAGGTCTTATGATCGGTTATGCCGACGGCACCTTCCGGCCTGGCCAGCCGATTACGCGCGCCGAGATCGCCGCGGTGCTGTCCCGTGTGATGAATGAGTCCGGTGAAATGGACGGGAATACCTCCTATGCTGATGACAGCGGGATTCCAGTCTGGGCTAAGCCGTACGTACAAGCGGCTGCAGATTATGGACTGCTCCAAGGAAGAGGCGCTAACCGTTTTGCTCCGAACGAGCCGATGACGCGGGCGGAAGCAGCCGTTCTGCTCGTTAGACTGTCCCGTGTGTTGGGACCATGATTGCATGTGGATCCATAGAAACTCCAGAGTTCTATGGATAGCTGTAGGGTTTTATCAATCAGAAAGCGGCCTCCGAGGGAGGTCGCTTTTTTTGTCGTACGAACGTTTGACCCTATTTTATGAAGCAGTGATTTCTTTATCCCTTGAGATCCGCATAATGCAGTCCCAACTGATAAGCGCGCTCCAGCAAGCCCTCCATGTGCTCCGGTATAGCTTCCAGGGTGTCGTAGAAGAACTCTACTCGGGAATTCTCGATTCCGGAGTAATTGGAGATCCCGACATTGAGGGAATGGGAGAGCATTTGATCGTAGCTGCGCTTGGCAAAATGGTCTTCTGAAGCGCCTGCCAAGGCCAGCCATAACACCTGTTTATGGTGAAGCTTCGAGCCGCCGCCGTAAGCAAAGCCTTGATTCCAGACACGGTCGATATACCCCTTCAGCATCGCGGGGACCCCATACCACCACACCGGGAAGATGTAAGCCAGTGCATCGTGCTCCTTCATTCGTGATATTTCGGCTTCAACCTCGGGAGAATAAAGCTTCTTAGGATCAGACCAATCGGGTTCGTCGGCCTCCCATAGGACCGGATTGAAACCTATGCGATGAAGGTCCAGTACTTCCGCTTCATGCCCGGCATCCCGAAGCCCCTGCACAAATCTCGTGGTAACTGCAAACGTAAAGGAATTTTCCCGTGGGTGTGTGACAACCGTTAGTACTTTCATAAAAATTCACCTTCTCTTTCTTCTCTGAAAATTTGTATGCCAAATTGTTCAATACGCGACATTGCGGCATCTGCATGCACTAATGTTTCGGACAGGTAAAAGCCTCCCGGGGCAGGCGGTGAGCCGTCCCAGCCCAGAATGCGCTCAATGGAGAGCAGAATGCTAAGCGCACTGCCGATTACACCATAACCGCCAGCAATGTAAATAAGTGTCATCGCGATTCCACCTCCAATAATTTGCTGCAGCACTGGCTTAAGGAGATTATGTATCATATAATGACAGGAAGGAAGTACGCACTTAATAGTTCTATAGGTACCCAAAAGTATCATTAATACCTGGAAGTGCCTGTAGGAAGTCGATATAACTCTACACTTGAGGGGAGGGGGATACGGGTGAACGGGGAGCGGAAATACAATATTCCGTCTGAAGCGACGATGGATGTGATCGGTGGCAAGTGGAAGGTCATTGTACTGTGCCACTTAAGTTATGGTCCCAAGCGAACGAGCGAAATTAAAAAGCAGATGCCGGACATTACGCAGAAGATGTTGACCCAGACTCTTCGGGAACTGGAGGAGGATGGGATCATTACTCGAACGGTCTTTAATCAAGTGCCGCCGAAGGTAGTATACGAGCTGAGTGAATTGGGAGACTCGCTGCAGCCGATCCTGGATCAAATCTGCGACTGGGGCGAGAAGTATTTGAATGAAAAAACGAAGGTAAGCACCCTTGAGGGCAATATATAAGAGCAAGCTGCGGACCGAACTATGGCGTTCCGCAGTTTTTTTTATTTTTTCGCTGTAACCACTTTATTTTCCATTATTTCTAAAGTAATAGAGGGAATACCCAGAGATTTGTTGAATATCTAGTTCTTTAGACTCAATTCATATTTTGCTGCTTTTGAACGATACCGAGCTTGTCGAGAAATTGAATAGTTCACTTGGTTATCATGGAATAGGATGCGGGGGCAGGGAGGCTGTAATAAATAATCAGAGTTTGGCATTTTCCCGGTACGAACAGGTTTGAGATACGGAATGAAACAGGAACGTTGTCCGACAGGAAACGTATGATCATCATAGGACTTAAGAATTAGTCGAAAAAGGAGTGTGCACAGCTCAGATGGACGGCAGCTATAATTTTTATATTGTTGGGCTTTCAATCGTGATTGCTATACTTGCTTCATATTCCGCTTTAAATATTACGTCCAAGATTTCAGATGCGAGCGGCAAATCCAGGTTCTTTTGGCTTTTTGGCGGCGCAATGGTGATGGGGAGCGGAATTTGGTCGATGCATTTTGTTGGCATGCTGGCCCTGCATATGAATATGAACGTGAAGTATGATGTTGCTCTGACGATCATGTCAATGCTGGCGAGTGTGGTCTCCTCCTTCATCGCTTTTTACATTACCATGCCCAGAGACATCAACTGGTTCAAAATCGCCATCGGTGGTTTGATTATGGGCAGCGGAATCGTGACCATGCATTACATGGGGATGGAAGCCATGATTATGCACGCGGAAATAAGCTATGACCCGGTCATTTGGGTATTGTCTGCCATCATTGCACTGGCTGCATCTTATGCAGCGTTAATATTGTTTCTCCGCTTTCGCAATCATTCCAAGTCCAGCTTCCTGAAGTGGGGCTCCGCGGTCATTATGGGATTTGCCGTATGCGGGATGCACTATACAGGAATGATGGCTGCACGGTTTGAGCCTCATTCCGGCATGATCACTCAGCATGAGCCGCAGTCTGTGGATCTCTTTCTGTTGTACTGTGTGACCATTACGATTTTTGCGATTCTGTTGATTTCGTGGGGGGCCATGTTCTTTGACCGGCATGTGCTGGAAAAGCTGGCCTATCAGGATACGATTACGGGTTTGCCTAACCGCAATGAAATGAACCGCTTCTTCGAAAGTAATTCCGAAACGGAGAAGATCAGTGTTTTATTTCTGGATCTGGATCAATTTAAAGCCATCAACGATACACTCGGTCATCATGTTGGGGATATGCTCGTTCAGGAGGTGGGGAATCGACTGCGTCAATTCATTCAAGGCTACCAGCAGGTATTCCGAATCGGCGGAGACGAATTTCTCATCATTTTGAAGCAAAGCGATCCGATGTATGCCCAGCGGCTGGCTGAAGATATTCTGCAAAAAATTAAAAACGTATACTTTATCGATGGCAATGAATTGTACGTTACGGGAAGCATCGGAATCAGCATCGGTTCTGTTCATAGCTCGGACAGGTCCACGCTGCTGAAGAATGCGGATACGGCGATGTATAAGGCGAAGGGACTCGGCAAGAATCAGCAATGCCTCTACACCGAGGAGATGGGCGTTCAAGAGGTCCGCAAAATGGAATTGGAGAAGGATTTGCAGAGAGCGCTTGAGCTTAAGGAATTTTTCATCGTCTATCAGCCGAAATGGAATGTGAAAAGCAACCGGTTGGTCGGGTTTGAAGCGTTGATTCGCTGGAATCATCCCCGCTTGGGTGTAATATCGCCGCTTGAATTTATTCCGATTGCCGAAGAGACGGGGCTCATTATACCGATGACCCGATGGACGCTTGAGGAGGCTTGCAAGCAGTGCAGGGCATGGAAGGAGAGAGGAATCGTTCAGCCCGTCTCGGTGAACTTGTCCATTCGGCTGTTTCACGGCGATAATCTGCTGGAGCTTGTTCGGAATGTGCTGGACAAGGCGGAGCTGGACCCGCATCTGTTAGAGCTTGAGATTACAGAGTCCATGGTGCTGCACGATGTGAACGACATTATTCGACAGCTTGAGAACATCAGAGCTTTAGGGGTTAAAGTGTCCATGGATGATTTCGGAACCGGTTATTCCTCGATTGGGCTGCTCGACCGGATTCCGATCGATGCACTGAAGCTGGACCGCCTCTTCACCAACGATTTAGATACGCCCAGTAAACGGGCGATTATCAACGCCATCGTTCTCATGGCAGAGAATTTAAATCTGGATGTGATTGCCGAGGGTGTGGAGAATAAAGAGCACATCGACTTTCTGACCGGACTCGGCTGTCATGTCATGCAGGGGTATTATTACGGCAAACCGATGGATATTGATGAGATTGATGTCTGGATGTACGAGCAAGATCACAAGGCCGAAACGATCGAGGTTATGGGATAGAGGAAGGTCTTAGATTAACGATAGATCAATAGAAACATATCGGAAAATAACGGGCACCGTGAGGTGTCCGTTATCATGTTGAGCGGAGAATAAAGTTTCGGATCAGGGCTGGGTGCGTGTACCCGATTACACGAAATACGCAATTTCCGCTTTTGGAAAATATTCCTTGATTCCCTTTTCGAACAGCTGCTGGAATTCTTCAACGGTCTCTGCTTTATAGACATATTTAAATTTTCCGTATCTTCCCCATTTAAGCTGCCGGTCTTCTTCTTCCATGTCCAGCTTGGTTTTCGGATAACGCTTCAAAATGGTGTTTTTGGCTGTTTTGGTAAACCGATGTTGAATGAGTTCAAATGTTAGATCCTTTACCTCTACGTGGCTTAACCGCTCGTGAAGCTTCTCTAGCAGATGCCAATAGCCCTCTTGCCATCCGTCATACTTGACAATCGGAGCGATGATGAAACCCAGCGGATATCCGGCTTCCGCAATTTTGCCCGCTGCTTCGATCCGTTCTTCAAAGGAAGAGGTTCCGGGCTCGAAATACCGAATGACATAATCGGAATTGATGGAGAATCGGACCCGGGTATGTCCGCCGTGCTCGACGTTCAGCAAGGAATCAATGTTGGCGAATTTGGTCACGAATCGGAGCCGTCCATGTTCTTGCTTAGCCATGAATTCAATGTAATATGCCAGTGCTCCGGTCAGATGCTCCAGGGAGACGGGATCGCCGGTACAAGCCGCCTCGAACCGGGTAATTTCCGGTGAACGTTCTGTGATATACTGCTTCGCCCGATCCAGAATTTCATCCAGATTGACGTAAATCCGAACATAAGGCTTCGAGCTCATAGTAGTTTGGAGGTAGCAGTAATGACAATGTCCTGCACATCCCGTGGTAAGCGGGATGGCATACTCTGCAGACGGCTTGGACGTATCAAATTCCAGAGTTTTTCGAATCCCGACAACGAGGGTGCGTTTAGCGTTGCGGTATTTTTCAGTTTCGGTCTCCCCCGGAATGCCGGTTACCCGATTATGGGAAGTGGTCATTTTGATGGGAGTGCCTAACTCTTCAAACCATGCATGAAGCTTTTTGCCAAGCGGATACTCCAAAGCGGCCGGCTCGAAAAAGACCAGTTCCGGGTCAAAACGCTCCAATTGAATTCCTCCCATACTAGTAATAAATCCAGGTATAGGATTTGCAATGGAAGATGCGATCATGCATCCACAGAGCCCCGGAAAGGCTGAAATTATTTACACTTTTTGTATGATATTGAACCGTTTTTTTCTTCCTAATTTATCCGTTTTGTTGCTATTTTACTGGTAACGGATACAATAGTATGTGAATCTAACGAATGGTAGTGGTGATATAAATGGTGTCAATCAAAGATGTGGCCAAGCTGGCAAATGTATCGATTTCAGCCGTTTCCAAGACTCTGAACGGCTATTCCGATGTAAGCGAAACCACCAAAGAAAAGGTTATGAAGGCTGCGCAGGAGCTGAACTATTTCCCGAATCGCCTTGCCAAAAACCTTAAGCACAAGGTCACCAAGACCATTGCGCTGATCATATCGAACTTTGAACAGGCAAACGGCAAAGATGGTGTTATGTTTCAAATCATGACCGGCGTCTATGCCGCAGCACAGCATTATCAATATGAAGTGGTGATCTATACGCGTAGTTTGTCTGAACAGCAGGATAAATCGTACTGGCAGTTCTGTAAGGAAAACAAAATTGCCGGCGTTGTGATTTCAGGACTACGTACAACGGATCCATATTTTGACGAGCTGGTGAACAGTGAGTTTCCATGCATGGTAGTGGATGCAGACATTGTCGGTCCCCATACCGGATCGGTCATTACGGACAACGTAGGCGCCGCCAGAAAAGCCGTGGAGTATTTAATTGATAAAGGGCACCGTGAGATCGGCATGATCAATGGGCACAATTTTGCAGCGGTTAGCGTGCAGCGTCTTCAGGGATACCGGGAAGCACTTGAAGAGGCGGGACTCGTATATGATCCGAAGCGGGTAATCGAAGCGGATTTCAGCGAGCAAGTAGCGTATGAGGCTACCGAGCCGTACTTGGAGAGGCATCCGAATCTGACCGCAGTTTTTATATCCAGTGATCTGATGGCCATCGGATTTATGACGCGCTGCCGCGAGCTGAACATTAGAATTCCAGAGGATATCTCCATCATGGGCTTTGACGATATCGTACTCTCCAGTTATACGACTCCCAGGTTGTCAACGGTCAGGCAGGACTTCACAAGAATCGGCTATTCGGCATTTGAGGAAGTCATCAAGATGCTGGAGAATCAAACGCCAGGATATCACAAAATTCTTTCTTTCGAAATTGTTGACAGAGAGACAATAATAGTGCAATAATGTTATCGAAAACGTTTTCGCGTGAAGAAAGCTTTTATTTTAGGCTCATTTCGAAATCGTTTTCGGTATTTTTTTGGCAGTATCGAAAACGATTTAGGTATCGCTTACAAAAAATAGAGAAAAAACAGTTGGAGAGGATGACAACCATGCTGAGCTACAACGAGGTACAGTCTGAAGATTTGAAGAAATGGTCATTTGCCGAGGTGCAATTCAATCCGCTGGCTTTAGGCAAGTGTGAAGCGATTATGTCGCTTGGGAATGGATATATGGGTCTCCGATCAGCTGCGGAAGAGTCGTATATCGGGGAGAAGAGAAACCTGTTCGTTAACGGCACATTTAATAAATTCGATGAATTCGAGGTGACGGAGCTTCCGAATACGGCGGATATTACTCGACTTGACATCCGGATAGACGGTACAAGGTTCTCGCTGGAGCGGGGAACGGTGACCGAGTATGAGCGAATGCTGAACATTCGCGATGCAGAGCTCGTGCGAAGTTTTATCTGGGAATACGAGGGCAAGAAAATCCGATTTGAGTTCAGGCGCTTTGTCTCATTAGCCAAGCTGCACCAGATCGGTTTGAAGGTTAGCATAACTCCTCTGAACGAGGGCATAACACTGGTAATTAACTCCGGTATCGACGGGCAGGTCAGCAACAGCGGCAGTCAGCATTTCCACGAGGGTGAGAAGCGAATTTACGATAAAACCTTCCTTGAGCTGATTCAGACGACAACCGAGTCCAAGGTGGATTTCGTCCATGGTGCGGCGCATCGACTCCGGTTAAATCAACAAGAGATTGATACAGCCCCCAAGATGGATATCGATCGTCGTAAAGTGGCCGTATCCTATGCATTTGATGTAGCGGCGGGCGATTGTCTCGAATTCGAGAAGATGGCAACCGTATTCACAAGCCGTGACCGTGAATTTGCTGAAGGAACCAGCCTTGACGATATTCGGCAGCATGCACTGGCTGAATTGAAAGCGTTCCATTCTGCTGGTTACGATCCGCTTTTTGCAGAACATCAATTAGCCTGGAGCAAGGTTTGGGAGCAATACAACGTATCCATTCAATCTTCGAACTCCTTCGATCAGCTGGCTGTCCGGTTTGCCATATATCATCTGGTGATCATGACACCGGCACATGACCGGCGAATGGGCATCGGCGCCAAGGGGCTCAGCGGAGAGGGGTACAAGGGTCATTCCTTCTGGGATACGGAAATTTTCATCCTGCCATTCTACATCTATACCCATCCCGAGGTCGCCCGCTCTTTGCTTGAGTATCGCTATCTTGGTCTGGAAGGCGCCAGAGCAAAAGCGATTGAGAACGGCTTCACAGGCGCGATGTATCCTTGGGAGGCCGCTTGGCCAAGCGATGGCGAAGTCACGCCGGAGTGGGGACAGGTGGATATCGTAACCGGCAAGCAGATTAAGATTTGGTCCGGTTTCATTGAACAGCATATTACATCCGATGTTGCTTATGCGGTATGGCACTATTACAAAGCGACAGGCGACCAGGACTTTATGGACCGATACGGCTACGAGATGATATTTGATACCGCTAAATTCTGGGCCAGCCGTCTGGAGTGGAACGAAGCCAAGGGTGTATATGAAATCAATGAGGTAGTGGGCCCGGATGAGTACAAGGAGCATGTGGATAATAACGCATTCACGAATTATATGGCTTCCTTTAATATTCGACTGGCTATGGAATACTATCACAGTCTCCAGAATTCGAATGCTGACTTGTTCCAATCGCTGAACGGGAAGCTGGAACTGGAGGAAGCTATGAACGAGTGGCAGAGCAAGATTGAGCAAATCTATTTGCCACAGCCAAACCAGGATGGGATTATCCCGCAGGATGACACGTACTTACAGAAGAAACTCATCGACTTAACACCATATAAGTTGCAGAGCAAGGTAGGCAGCATCTTCGACGACTATAACCTGGATCAGGTTGGGGAAATGCAGGTATCCAAGCAGGCTGATATTATGATGCTGTTCTTTCTGCTGGAGGATCAATTCACGCCAGAAGTGAAGCGAGCGAATTATGACTACTATGAGCCGAAAACGCTTCATGATTCCTCCCTCTCCATGTCAACGCACAGCATTCTGGCGAATGACTTTGGTGATCGGGATCTGGCCTATCAGCTGTTTGAACGGGCTTCGCAAATCGATCTGGGGCCGTACATGTATTCTTCTGATGCCGGTGTTCACTCCGCTTCACTTGGCGGCATATGGGAATGCGTCGTGCTGGGGTTCGCAGGAGTGCGCATGCTTGGCGGAGAGCTGCATATGAATCCGAATCTGCCCAAAGCATGGGATGAGCTTTCCTTCCCGCTGTACTGGCAGGGGCAGCGTTTGGAGGTCCATATCAACCGGGAGACCTTGACGCTGACCGCAAATTCGGATCAGGAAGTGCAGCTGGTCATTCACGGCAACCCCATCAAGTTCTCAACAGAGCTTCAAATCCAATATTGAACAATCAGGAGGGTCATTCAATGAAAAAGAATTGGAAATGGTCAACAATGCTTAGTATGGTCATCATCGCTGCTTTGGCATTATCCGCTTGCGGCGGTAAGAGCGGGGAGTCTGGCAACGGGGCTGCAGGCGAGAAGGTTAACCTGACGTTTACCGTATGGGGGGATGTGAACGCCAGCGCGAATGAGCAGAAGCTTGCTGATGAATTCAATAAAGCTCACCCGGATATTCAGGTGAAATTCGAGCCGATTCCAAGTGAAGGCTATGGCACGAAATTGACAACTTCACTTGCAGCCGGACAAGCACCCGACGTGTTCCTGATCGGCGAAGGCGATTACTTCAAATATGTTGAAAAAGGTGTTGTGGAACCGCTCGATGACTACTTAAGCAAGGATAGTGATTTCAGTCTGGATATCTTCCAGAAGGATCTGATCGACAATATGAACATCAACGGCAAGCAGTACTATCTGCCGAAGGATTTCAATCCGCTGGCGCTCTGGTACAACAAACGCATGTTTGACGAAGCTGGCCTGGAATACCCGTCTGATGACTGGACATGGGATCAATTGATCGAAACTTCCAAGAAACTGACCAAGAAGGAAGGCAATAAATATACCGAATTCGGCTTCAATGCCGGCAAGTGGGAATATCCGATTTACACGTACCTCTGGGATCATGGAACAGATATAGCCAATGAAGATGGAACGCAAGCCGAAGGGTTCATGAACGGTGAGAAGACGGTAGCCGCTATTGAAAAATATGTGGCGCTATCGCAAGGCGAAGACCGCGTATCGCCTACCCCTCAGGATGCCGAGACGCTTGGCGGTGACTCCTCTATGTTCATGACGGATAAATTGGCCATGATGGTGACAGGCCGCTGGGTGAAGACGGATCTGGACAAATCGGACGTGGAATACGGCTCAGCCCTGATTCCGACCGGTGAGGACGGAACACGCACCAGCATTATCGCTAGTGCAGGTTGGGCGATCAATGCGAACGGCAAACACAAACAGGAAGCTTATGAGCTGTTGAAATGGTTGTCTGGTACCGAAGCCCAGAAGCTTCGCTCCGAGAACGGCAAGGTTCTTCCAGCAACCGTAACGGAACTGGAAGAAGTGAAAGCTAACGAAGTTGCGGACAAGCCGGTTATCGAAATGATGGATTATGCGAAGAAGCCAGTCACCTTGCGCTCTACCCATGGCCCGATTTTTGTTGAAGAATTCACCAAAGCCATGGAGAAGATTTTGCTGAAGCAGCAGGATGTGAAAGGCGCTTTGGATGAAGCCGCGAAAAACGTGGATAGCAAAATCAAGTAAAAATGACAGGTGAAGCGCATAATCATGCGCTTCACCTGCTTCATCAAGGAGGCTGTTATGCGAAAGTCAAAATCGGATTGGGCCGGCTACTTGTACATCATGCCATGGCTTCTGGGACTTCTGCTGTTTACGATTGGCCCGATGCTGTTCTCACTGCTGCTAGCCTTCAGCAAGTGGGACATCATCACGGGCGTGCAATCGATCGAGTGGGTTGGGCTGGACAACTTCAAGGCGATTTTCCATGACGAATTGTTCTATCAATCGCTAAAGGTAACCTTTATATTTGCACTGGTATCGGTGCCGCTCTACCAAATCGTGTCCTTGTTGATCGCGGTGCTGCTCAATATGCGCAGCCGCGGCATGAACGTATTCCGCTTGATTTATTTCATGCCGTCCGTCATTCCGGCCGTTGCCGTATCGATGATGTGGGTGATGATCTTCAATCCCGAATACGGAATATTGAACAAAGCGCTTGGATGGTTCGGCATCCAGGGCCCGGCTTGGCTTCAAGACCCGTCCTATGCGCTCGGAGCACTCATTGTAATGGGAATCTGGGGTGTCGGCAATACCATCATTATTTATCTGTCCGGCTTGCAAAGCGTGCCGGAGGATATGCATGAAGCAGCCGAACTGGACGGTGCCGGACGTATTCGGAGGTTCTTCAGCATCACGCTGCCGATGATATCGCCAACGGTATTCTTCAACCTGATCATGGGGATTATCGGCGGGTTCCAATACTTTACCCAAGCTTTTGTCATGACCAACGGAGGTCCGCTCAATTCTACATTGTTCTATAACCTGTATCTTTATAACAAGGCATTTCAGGATTATGAGATGGGTTATGCCTCGGCATTATCCTGGATCTTGTTTGTCATCATTCTTGTATTTACTCTGATTGTCATTCGAAGCTCGTCCATGTGGGTGTATTACCAGGGCGACGATGATAAGGATTAAAGGAGGCGTCATTCATGAATCAATCTGCCAAGCGTATCAGCCTGCCGCATATCCTGTCCATGCTGGCGCTCATTACCGGGGCTCTTATCGTCATTGTTCCGTTACTGTGGACCTTCTTCACCTCACTGAAATCACCGGCCGAGGTGTTCAAAGATAACTTCTTCCCGACCGTGTGGCATTGGACCAACTACCGGGATGCCGTGCAGGCCGTACCATTCTTCAAGTTCCTGGGCAACACCGTCATGATTCTGATTCCGGTCTTAATCGGAACCGTATTATCTTCGGCCATCTGTGCTTACGGATTCGCAAGATTTAACTTCAAAGGCAAACGAACGCTGTTCCTGGTGCTGCTGGCAACGATGATGCTGCCTTCCCAGGTTACGATGATTCCGATGTTCATTATGTTTAAGGAGATCGGTTGGGTGGATACCTTCCTGCCGCTGATCATTCCTGCGTTTTTTGGCGGCGGAGCCTTTAATATATTCCTGATCCGCCAGTTCATGCGCGGCATTCCCCGGGACCTGGACGAGTCCGCCTTTGTGGATGGAGCCAACCGGTTCCAGATCTTTACCCGGATCGTTCTGCCGCTGTCGGTGGCACCGCTGATTGCCGTATCGATCTTTACCTTCATGGGCGTCTGGAATGATTTTCAGGGACCGCTCATCTATCTGAACTCCAGTGATAAATATACGCTGGCACTGGGTCTTTCCATGTTTAAGGGATTGTATAACGTCGAATGGAACATGCTGATGGCGGCTACGATTCTGATTATGCTGCCGGCATTAATCGTATTTTTCCTGGCACAAAAATATTTCATCGAAGGCATATCCATCTCCTCAGCGATTAAAGGTTGATCGGATGGATGCCATAGGAGGCTGACATGCAGGGTACATCAGGATTAAATAGCAGACACCCCTTCAATCTATACTATAACGCCGGTGAGTATATGAAAATCTGCGGAACCCAGGATGGCTATTTCCCGGATTTCGGACACCATGTCGCTAACGAGATGGGTGGTGTATGGCTTCACCCGATCAAGCTGCTGGACGGCTTCTGGCTGAGAATCACGGATATCGACCGCAACATTTCGGTTTGGTCCCGCTCGGACAGCTTCACGAGTGAGCCTTGGGGCAGCCGGTTCCAATACGATCATGGCCTTGGCCATATTCCGGTCCGGCTGGAGCGTGTTCAGTTCGCCCCTGAGCTGGAAAAAGGAATGGTGGCCGATTACCAGCTGCTGTCCTATGGAAAAGGAACCACGCGGCTGAAGCTGGAGCTGCTGGCTCGTACCGATCTTCGTCCCGTTTGGTTCTCCGATGAAATCGGCATTATAGACGGCGAACAGGATGAAGTCATCCTGTCTTCCGAACGAACCGTTGCGGTGAAGGACAGCGCCCATGACTGGTATGTCCAGATCGGTACGGATTTACCAGGGACCGAGGTAGAGACGGGAGCCTCCGTGTACGGGCCGGAGTTTACGGCCGGAAACGGGACGGGTGTCGTCTTCCGGAGCGGAGTGATCGAGCTTCAGGAGAAGGAGACACTGCAATTCCGTTTGTTTGTTGCCGGTTCCTACGAATCTCAGGAGGAGAGTGCAGCGGTATATAACAAGCTTGTCTCTTCGCATGAGGAGCTTCTTCAGGAGAAGAAGGCACTGTATGAAGTAGTGGAGAACCGCGCGAAGCTGGAAATCGCCGGTGAGGATCTGCTGAATGAAGCCTTTAAATGGGCCAAGTGGAACAATCAGTGGCTGGTGCAGAAGGTGGATGGAATTGGACGCGGCTTAACTGCCGGGGGACCTACCTATCCATGGTGGTTTGGATGCGACAATACGTACTCCCTTCAAGGCGTGCTTGCTATCGGGGATGCACAGCTGGCGAAGGATACGCTGAATCTTCTGCTGCAAAAATCGGAGGAAGCCAACGGCAACGGCAGAATCGTGCATGAGATCACGACCATGGGCGCCGTATCGAACCCGGGGAATACCCAGGAGACGGCTCATTATATCGCTTTTGTATGGGAGCTGTTCCGCTGGACGGGAGATGAAGAGCTGCTGCAGCGCCATTACCGCTATTGCGTGAAGGGTATCGATTGGCTTCTGCAAGAAATGGATCCGGACGGGGACCTGTTCCCTTCGGGTTATGGCATCATTGAGATTGCAGGCCTTAACATGGAACTGATCGACAGTGCGGTGTATACCGCGCAGGCTCTGCAGGCCATGGTGGACATGAGCAGGCATCTGGGCGAGGAAGAGAACGCGAAGAAGTATAATGAGCTTGCAGACCGGGCAGTACGCGCCATTAACGAAGTGTACTGGTGCGAGTCGGAAGGTTTGTACGCAGATGCGGTTGCTTCGAGAAGCGATATAGAACCGAAGGTCGATTATATGGTTTCCCTGGCGGAGAGGGAAGGGATTCAGGGATATCGCAAGTACCTGGAGAAGATGTTAACGGAAGCCAAAGATGCGAAGGCTGACCGTGGATGGCTGCTTAACAAGAACTGGGTCATCGTGACGCCGATGGAGACCCGAATCGCCGATCCGGAGAAGGCCGAGCGGGCGCTTGAAACTATGCGTTCCGACATCTTCATTGGAGAGTACGGCACCTATCTTGCAGGGATCTATAAGCAAGGCACCATGACGATCTCGACGGGTGTTCATGCGGTAGCGGAAGCGGCCAACGGCCATCCGGACGAGGCGCTGGCACTGCTGCGCAGAATGCTGGGGTCCTTCTCGAAAGTGCTCCCGGGCTCTTTTTCCGAGATGTCCCCGGATTACGGCTGCGTGGTACAGGCATGGACGCTGTATGCCCTCACGGTTCCGGTTATCCGCCACTTCTTCGGCGTGACGCCAAGTGCGCATGCGAAGACGGTCCATATCAAGCCTCAGCTTCCAACCTCGTGGTCGGATCGTGAGTGCAGCTTGAGCAATCTCAAGATAGGTGAAGCCGAGCTGGATATCTCTATTGCACCGCAGCAAGCGGGAGCTGGACGGATCGTGACCGTTCGCAATCCTCAGGGCTGGAACATTGTCATTGAGCTGGACGGTCAACGCCTTGAGAGCACAGATACATTTATCAACTGGGCAGTGGAAGCAGCAGAGGTTCAGGCGTAAGTGACCATAGAATGTCCGTCCATGGGCGGTTTTGCCCGGATGGATGCAGATACACATTATAGAAGGGATCCCTTATACCGTGTAAAACGGATGAGGGATCTTTTTCGTTCCCCTCAAATGGAAAGTCCTCTCCGAAATCTGTGATAAACTCGTTATTTCCAACTACAGAACTTATAGAGGCGATTCAAAGACTAACAGACATGGTTCGGGACAACACTCAGATTCGGGGTTTGTGTGGGACGGGATGAACCGGCTGGGTGAGGGAGGGATTGACTAGGAACTGGAATTCACTCATTGCTGGCAACGAGCGGCATGATGCTGACTAAAGCGGGTGCCGTATTGAAAATATGGCGTGGAAAATAAATAAAAGAGCAATATAATCAGTGTTATTTTATTGCATTTATTTCCTTATTAACCAAATCGAGGTGGATGTCATATGACAATATTGATGACAACGCACACTATTGGTGTCACCGGATCTTGCATTATATTTAGGAGACATAAGGCGCCTAGCTTTGGATACGAAACATGATTTCAATCGATGGATAACAAGTAAGGTCATAGCGAGTACATTGGGGTGATGTATGACTATTAATCTGAAAATAGAAGACGTTTGTATTCAGCTAGGAATTGACATCCATAAATTCAAACTGGAAGAAGCTCCTCAAGAGAAGAAGAAACCCGAAAGCACTTCCCCTGACCCTGAGTAATCTGCACGATGCGGCACGAATACTTGGTAAACACCTTACATCACGCCAAAAACGGATCAATGTCACATGACAATTTGATGACAGCACTCACTATTTGTCGAACGACCCTTCCATTATATTAAATGATATGTGTTCGGTACAACGATGAAAAACATCATTAATACATAGAAAGAGGTGTTTGTTTCGGAAGATGGGGGAACTAATGGAAGGTATGCTTGGCAGTAATATGCAAGGCCATGAAAACAGACCTTCTGACAGGAGGTCTGTTTTCACCATTCGTTTTGTCCATTACGGGATGAATCTTTTGATTTCATAGTGCAGGGAAGTGCTGCATCTGATATAGAGCAGCAAGTCGATCAGCGTGCTCTACTTGGAGAGCAAGCTGTCACGAAGCGTATTTACACCACAGCGGCTGGATGTACTGAAGCTGCTGGGCTCGCAATGCGCCATCTCGATTGCTAATGCTAAGTTATATACCGGAATCCAATATTTGAAGGAGAATCTGGAGCAGCAAGTGGAGGAGAGAACGCGAAGCCTGGAGCGCTCGATGCGGGAAACATCCGCTGCATTGGCAGAGGCCTCTGTCTATGAGGAGCGGAATCGCATTGCTCAAGAAATTCATGATATTGTTGGGCACACGCTTACGTCGACGATTCTGCAGATTGAAGCCGGAAAGAGGCTGCTCTATAAGGACATGCAGGGCGGTGTTCAGCGGCTGAATGAGGCACAGGATCTGGTTCGGCACAGCCTGAATGAAATACGGGGCTCCGTGCACATGTTGAAGGAGGACAAGTATGCAGACCTTGCCAACATGCTCCACGAGCTGATCCGGGACACGGAGCGAAATACGGGCGTCATCATTCATGCGGCTATCCACGATCTGCCCGAGTGGCTATCCACGGCTTACAAGAAGACGATCTATCATGCGCTGCAGGAGGGCTTGACTAACGGAATCCGTCATGGGGGAAGCAAGGAATTTCATTTTAGCCTGATGCCTGTGGGAGATAGGCTGGAGTTCAGGCTTCAGGATTATGGCATTGGAGCTCGCATGATTGTGATGGGTTTTGGACTGAAAGCGATGAGAGAACGTGTTGAACAACTGGGAGGCAGCTTGTCGGTCGATTCCAGACCTGGACAGGGTTGTATGCTGTGGATTGATTTGCCTTACCAAATGCAATGGATTGGGGAAAAGGAATGGAAAAAATCACGATTGTAGTTGCTGATGACCAGCTGTTAACACGGGAAGGCCTTCGGGCGATTCTGGATCTGGAAGATGACATGGAGGTGGTCGGTGCAGCCAAGAACGGAGAAGAAGCTTGCGAAATGGTGGAGACACTCCGTCCCAGGCTCGTGCTGCTCGATATTCAAATGCCCGTCATGGACGGCATTCAAGCCCTGAAGCACATTAAGCAGAGCCATCCGGATATTTATATTCTCATTCTGACTACGTTTATTGAGACGGATTACATTGTAGAAGGAATGGCGCATGGAGCGAACGGTTATATGTTGAAGGATATGGATGCAGATAAAATGATTGCCTCGATCCGTGATACGGTCGCGGGCCAATTTATCCTTCCTGCTCCGGTTGCAGCCAAATTGGCGGCAAGGATGAGCAAAATGACGGAGGGCCATCCTGTGATGCGGAGAAACCGGCTGGATCGAATCCGATTGACCGAAAGGGAAGAGGGATTGGCAAGACTGATGGTCCAGGGGCTGAACAACCGGGAAATCGCAGATATGCTGCACATCGCCGAAGGTACTGCCCGTAATTATATTAGTAATCTCTACAGCAAATTGGAAGTGGTGGATCGGGCACAGGCGATCGTCCGGCTGCAAGCGATGCTGTAATAATCGAGTGGTGATGAATAATGGTAAATGGTAGCCCGATGGACTTTCAATTTGAGAGTGTGTCGGGTTTTTTTGGCGATAGTTTCTTTACTTCATCCTGGAAATGTTAGTAAGTTATCATTCAATATGAAAATTAATTTTATAATAAATTTAGATTGGTCTGAGCGCTTGTCATTATTTCTCGGGAAATAGCGATTGCTGGCGGAATGTCCGAAATATATAGTAGTTTCAGCAGCTTAAAAAGGAGAAACACACGCTTAGCGTATTGGAGCTAAAAGCCTGGTTTGCTAGTCTTTGTCATGGGTCTGATGAAATGCAAGCCGCAGGGAGCCTAGGCTCCCTGCGGCTTTGGTGATATTCATCCACTATGTACATTGCTATTGATCCACTTCAATCTCGCTCAACTGAAGGGCTCTTGTATGCTTTGTTGGATTCCAGTTGACGTTCTTCATGGTGATGAGTGACCAAAGAAATAGCGGTACGTAAGTCAGATTGAAGAAGTACAGGTACACATAGCTTCGGAAAATGCCGACTTTATTCTTCGAATCGAGGAACTGAGCGTATCCTACGTAAATGAATTGGAACAACAAGCATATCACCCATACTTGCCAAGGAATCAAATGATGAGCATCTAATAAGTCGGTAGCCATAGATATGAACACAAGCAGACTTGTGGTTGCACTTAATACAATTTTTCCAGGATTAATCAGGTACATCAAACCATCAAAGGCTTTAAAGTCCAGTCTGGTGACGAATCGCCACATTAATCTGTGAGCGTATTTGAAGCAGACATCCCAGTGCCCTCTTGCCCAACGGAGACGTTGAATGCAGGAGGATCTGAAACTCTCCGGCTTCTCATCGTACACGCGTGCAAAATGACACCACCTAGCGGGTACGCCTTCAAGCAAGCACTGCATCGTAAACTCAAGATCCTCCGTTAAGGAACGAGCAGTCCAGCCGATCGTTTGGAATAGGGTCGTATCTACGCAGAACCCCGTTCCGCCGATGGCATTTCCTAAGCCTAACCGGGACTTGGCAAGCTGCCAGGAGCGGTTCATGAAAATGTAGCTTACGGAGTAGCCTATGGTCACCCAGTTGTCATTCGGATTCTTGGAATCCAGGTAACATTGTATTAATTTATCCCCGTTCAACAAGTGGTTATTCATTTCCCTTAAATAGTTTAACGAAACGAGGTTGTCAGCATCAAAGAAAGCGATACCGTCAAACTCATGGATTAACCGATCTCCATACTGCTCAATCGCATATTTGATTCCATATGGTTTTCCCTTTTGCTCTCCTGGCAGGTATGTATGTTCAATAACGGTTGCACCGAGTTTTCTAGCGATTTCACTTGTTCTATCCTTGCATCCATCAGCAATAACACACACTTCATAGAGATCCCTCGGGTAATCCATGTTGTGAAGATTCTCTACCAGGTGTCCAATTACCGCTTCTTCGTTGTGCGCTGGAACCAAAAGAAGGAATCGTTTCTCAGGCTCATGTTCTTTCAGTCTCTTCGGTTTGCCAAAGCCAAAGAGACTGATAAGCATCCAATAGGCCCAGAAGAACAGCAGGAGGTACTGAATTAAGGTTAATCCAACACCAAATACATACTCAAAATTCATGACTCGCTCCACCTTTTTTTACTGGAATTTTCTGATACCCATCAAGTTGATATCGATAATGTCGTTTTCAGAACACTCTCAATTCGTAAACCTGGGGCAAGGGAATAAAAAAAGGCAACCTCGTTCGCCCGCAAGAGGCTAAGAGATTGCCTTGTGGTCAACCTATTCAAACTTGATAAGACCCGTTGTATGGAGCAGCACCAGAAGTACAAGCACTGGCGCAATATAACGGAGCATGAACAGCCATACCCGGAACCAGCCAGCCTTCAGACCAGCGGCATCGGCAGCCCTCTTCCAGAAATAACCCGCGAAGATCGTCGTAATTAATCCCCCGACAGGAAGCAGGATATTAGCTGTGATGAAATCCAGCCAATCAAAGAAGCTTTTGCCGCCTATATTGGTTAGTCCTGGTAAGATGCCGAATGATAGCGCGGAGGGAAGACCAACCAGCATAACCAACGCACCGATGATCATGACGGATTTGGTCCGTCCCCAACCCCAGCGGTCCATGACGTAAGAGGTAGGCACCTCCAGCAGGGATACAGAGGAGGTCAGTGCGGCAATAGCTAGAAGGACAAAGAATAACCCTCCGAAAAAAGCACCCAATGGCATGGCCGAGAAGGCAGCCGGCAGTGCAATAAAGACAAGCGAAGGTCCGGAATCCGGCTCGATACCGAAGGAAGCGGTAGTCGGGAAAATAATGAGACCCGCAATAAACGCATAGATCAGGTCACCTGCACCGATGGCAAGGGTTGCCGGACCTAGCGATTGCCGCTTATCCACGTAAGCTCCATACGTCAGCAGAATCCCCATACCCAGCGATAGCGAGAAGAAGGCATGTCCTAACGCGACCAGTGCCGCTTCCGGACTCAGCTTCGAGAAGTCAGGATTCAGGAAGAAGGACACGCCTTCCCCGGCTCCCGGCAAGGTCACCGCCCGAATCATCAACACAACCAGCAGAATGATCAGGCCAGGGATCAGCACCTTGTTGAATTTCTCAATGCCTCCGGAGATGCCTTTTGCCACGACCCATGCTGTGATTGCAATAGCAACCACCTGCCATACAATCGGCATGTAGCCCTCCGTAAATGAGCTGAACTGACCACCGAAGTCCGTATTGCTGTACAGGCTGCCGCTAAAGGACATCACTGCGTAATGAAGCGTCCAGCCAGCCACGATAACGTAGAAAGTCAGAATGAGAAACGGAGCAATAACCTGGAGCAGTCCCAGACGCCCGAAAGCTTTGGGACCGCCGGCTTTCACGAAGGAAGTGGCTGCACTTCCCCGTCCGGCTCGTCCGATGGCGAGCTCTGCCAGCAGAACAGGCAAACCAACGACGATGAGACAGATGATGAAGAGCAGGAAGAAAGCTGCCCCGCCATTTTCGCCCGTAATATAGGGGAACTTCCACATATTACCGAGACCGACAGAGCTCCCGATCGCGGCCAGAATAAAACCAGCCGAAGAAAAACGGTCGTTTTTCCCCGTTGCCGGGATGTTTTGCGTAGATTTCATAGACGGTCCCCCAGTAGTTTAGAGTTAAGTTCTTCTATTATATTGCAAGTTCACCAGAAAGGAATAAGTAATTTTTCCTAAGGGATAAAGGACCTGTTTGTTAGTATGCTGCGAAAACCAAGTTTTCACTACTAACATTAACCACGAATGGCAAATGAATAAACCCGAAATATAAAGTTTGAGCCAGGACAGCGCTGTCGATCAAGGAATTGGGCGACTATGAGGTGGAAGTGGGAAAGGGGAGTATTGACAAATGTCTTGAAATATTATATCTTTATATTAAGATAAAATACGAAATGAATTCAACGGAAAAGAGGCGATATTCATGATTCAAAGCTTAACCCGGATTAATCAATTGGCCCAAAAACAGCGGGAGGGCACACTCACGTCAGCGGAAAAAGACGAGCAACAGGTCCTGCGCCAAGAATATTTGCTTGAAATTCGCGGACAAGTACTCAGCACCTTCTCGGGATTAAGCATCGTGGATCCCGCCGGAAACGATGTAACGCCCGAGAAGCTTCGTGATAAGCAGAAGCAGTTAAAAGATAATTGAACTGCGGCAGCTGGTTTTTTGAAAGAAGGACTACTGGCTGTGAGTTATCAATCCGAAGTGTTATTGCGTACTTTTAGCCCCTTAAAGACTTTTATATCCTAAGATAACAGCTCCCGCAGGTTCACTGAACTTGCGGGAGCTTTTGGTGTGGCTCCGATATAATACATACAGTATGGGTGTAACCTTTTGAAAGCCCCGGACATCTAATCATTGAAATCATCCAACATAAATCTGGTTAACGAAGATGCTCTGAAGGGAGGTTATGCTTTGGAATTGGAGCAAGATTCAGAGATTAAACTCGCCAAGAATGGAAATCATGAGGCATTTATTAATCTGATTAAACCGTTAGAATTGCAAATGTACAGCATAGCGAAGGCCATTCTCCGACACGATGAGGATTGTGCAGATGCCATGCAGGAAGCCATATTGAAAGCTTATAAATCGCTCCCGAGTTTAAGGCAACCGTCCTTCTTCAAAACATGGCTGTTTCGCATCCTGATCAATGAATGCAACACTATCATCCGAAGAAGAAGCAGCATGATTCCCTTGTTAAACCTGGATGAAGCCCAATATGATGCACCAAACCCGGAGGTTAGGATCGATCTGCGCGAAGCCGTGTACAGACTGAAGGAGGTGTCTCGCACCATCATTATCCTGCATTATTTTCGGGATTTACCTTTACGACAGATTGCGGAAATGCTTGATTTGAACGAAGGTGCTGTTAAGACGCGTCTTCACCGGGCTCGGGTTACATTATCAGAATGGCTTACCAATCATAAAGAAGGGGAGGTTAACGTATGAACCATGACCTTAATCACGAACTTGAACAGGCGAAGGATGAAGCAGGGGAAGTTCAGCAGTTGCCGGATACGATCCGTATGCGTTTAGACCATACTTATCGGATTATAGAGAATAGTCCTCCTGTTCGAAAAAAGCGATATTGGACTGGTTTGTTGGTGGCTGTGGCGGCGTCGGGGTTACTGATTATCGGATCGGGTTTCATCTCCCCGGTCATGGCCGAAGCTCTAAAAAACATACCGGTTTTAGGTAGCATTTTTCTGAATGACGGGGATGAAGGGTTAAAAACAGCTAGCCGACAGGGCATGATAACGGAAGTTCAACAGAGTGTTGCCCATGATGGGATTACGATAAGCATATCAGAATTGATGTATGACGGAAGTCGTATTTCAATGGTATTGACCCGGCAGACCATCGATGGCAAGAATGAATCGTTTGGTCAATTAGGCAGTAAGGCCAGTCAGCGCGGGGACGTGAATGGGGTCCAATTTTACGTGGATGGGGAGGAACTGGGGAATTACGGTTACAGCATTACGGGAGTAGGGGATGGCGCGCCGAATTCGGATATCGTGAACTTGTCGCCAGAGGGACTGCCCGACGAGTTCACATTAGAGGTCGTTATTCGAGACATCAGCGTATCGGAGCCGTTTAGATTCAGCATTCCGGTCAAAAATAGCGCTGCAGATCGTGCGGTCCTTAAATCGGAGGAGCCTAATATACATGACAATATCCATATGGAGATCAGCAGCTTTAAAATTACCCCTGCCACAATGCAAATGATAGTTAGCATCACGGGTAAGCCAGGCCAGCATCTTAAGGAGTTCATTGAATCTGTTCCTGATCAATATAAAGTGGAAGATTTCATAAATATTGATTATGAGGTGATGAACGAGAAGGGGGAAATAGCCAAATCCCTTGGTGCCATGGGCAGCGGCTCCGGCAGCCATCTTACATTCACGTTCATGTACGAACCGTTCCCAACCAAACCGAAATCCATCACGGTCAGACCTTATGTGTATAGTTCAGAGCATAAAAAAACATATATACCTGAACTGGAATTCCACCTGCCTGTTGAAGAATAAACATGTCTAATACGGAGTTAAAATGCACGAAAAAAAGAGCGAGTCAGGAGGGGAATGCCCCACTAACTCGCTCTTCTTCATGATCAGCATACGCCTAATCATCCAAACCGCTCGGTTTTATACCATTTGGACTCTCTGCCCGTGATCTTGTCCCTCATCATGGAGACAAAGGCTTTGATGGATATAACCAGAAACAGCTGGGCGTAGGTGAAATACGATACGCAGGATAGAATGAAGTTGCGTGTGTTGCTCTGACCAATGTCCGTGGCGAGCGCCAGGTTGATCTGGAGGACGTAGATATAATACATTAACGCCCATGCAATGATCAGGTACATGTACACGTCCCCCTCAAACCGGAAGGGAGAGACCACAGCCGGGTTAAACAGCGCGATGATCTGGTACACGATGTTTGCGACGAAGATGATATCCGAGATGATGATGGCAATCATGAACCAGAAGTAGCTGGCCGCGTAATACAGCACGTGCAGCTTGATCCGCCAGCTTGTCCGGTCAAACAGGTGATGAATATTATCGGTAACCACGCTGTAGTTTCCTTTGGCCCAGCGTTCGCGCTGCTTCATGTAGACCTTCAGATCCTCGGGCTCCTGCTGATAAGCCTCAGCTTGCGGAGCCAGCGCAATCAGCTGTCCTCGTGTCAGAATCTCGAACGATATAGCGGTATCCTCTGTAATCGCATGTTCGTCCCATCCGCCGATTTCCCGGATCAGCCCAGTCTTCACGATAAAGTTCGTGCCTGGAATGGTACCCAGCTTAAAAAGCTGCCATAGACCGGTATGGTGCACGCGCTGAATGGTAACCAGCTCCAGATTGATGCAGCGGGACAGAAAATTCTGTCCGCGATTTCGGGCTTTGTTGCGTCCGAAGACCGCACCATAGCGTTCAGGCTCCTCCATCGCCTTCTGCGTCAGGAACAGCAGCGCATTCTTCTCAGGCGCGGCATCCGCATCATAGACACAGATCCATTCGCCTGTGGCCTGCTTGAGCGCATCGTTCAAGGCCCCCGACTTGCCGCCGGTTCCGGTTCTCTCTAAGATGATAAAGTTGCGGTCCCGGTAGCGCTCATTGGCTTTTAATGCGCGTAAGCGCTCGGCCGTATGATCTTTGCAATTGTCGGCAATGACAATCAGCTGCATTTTGTGATGAGGGTAATTCATCTGCAGAATATGCTCGACCGTTGCTTGGATGACCAGCTCCTCGTTATGCGCGGGCACCATAACCGTTACGGTTGGGAAATCCTCCAGATTGCTGGGGTTGACCAGCTTCTGACGGCTTTGTTTATGGATGAACAGAATCGCGCCGGCCATAATAATGATGGATTCCAGAACGGCAACCCATATACTGATGATCGAGATGACCAGCAAAAAGTCAGTCACTGAACCTCCCCCGATCGTACTTTCGTTTGATTTTTGACCGGAAGCTTAAGGTCGCCACCGTAAGAAGAAGGATGGAAATGAAGAAAACAATACTGACCCCGATGCATAGAGGGATAAACCAGCTGGTGTACGCCATCGGATCGTAGGCCTCCTTATAATCATGTTGTACACGGGTTAAATATACTCCCCGATCAGGTCGGTTTCCGTATTTCGTTCTAATGCGGAGATAATGTCATCGATGTTTTCGTACCTGCTGAATTGTTCCTTCTGGAATACGAGGCCACCGGCGCGAACCACCAGCTTAAGCGACATTCCTTTTTTATCGCGGAAGGGCACGTTCATCATGGCGATTTTGATGCGTTCCATCAAGCTTTTGAGGTACTCTGGCTTGGTGAGGGGGCACAGGATGATAAAACGCCCTTCACCAATGGAGAATTTATAGTCCTCGTAGCGAATCTGCTTCTGAATGGTGCGGGATAACTCCATAATCAGTTTGGCAAAGCGGTGTGAGCCGACGGATTCCCTGGTTAAGGGGAGAAAATCGAGTTTGAACATCACGATGCAAAATCCGTATTGATCCGAATACCGATTGGCCAAATTGGCTTGTTTCATTAGTGTGTCCTCGAATGCATCTTTACTTCCTAGGGAAGTGTCAATATCGATATCCGGGTTGGTTTTTCTTAATTGCTCCAGACGTTTAATAAACCTCCGGCTTCGGACAAGGGCCAGCTTGATGAGAATCGCAACAGCGGTATTGGCGGGCAGGAGCAGAATCCAGGACAGCGTGAGTGCATTGACGGGTGCCAAGGTGGATAGCCATACAAAATAAGTGACAAGAAACACAAAGACCGTAACCGTCGAAACCCCTACCGGAAGAAAAAAACCGATCAACAGGGCGGCAAGGGTGCCAATGCTGAACATGAATTCCGTGAAAGTAAACGTTTGGTTTACGTAAATGTTCCAGTAAATCATCAGTTGCTGGACCATGGCAAGAGCAATCAGCAGGAAATATCCGAGTTCAACGCGGCGTAAGGGGGTGGAGTTTTTCATATCTAACCTACTTTCTAAGCTCATAAACCTGTACGCTGTGATGAGTCATCACATATGTTATTTAAAAATTACCCAAATGTCGATAGATTTATCGATGGTTGTCACAATGTACATATTGGATAATGGTCCCTCGCCTCCACTGACCTTGAAATTCTCTGACAAACTGGCCCCTTTCATGGATCAGGGAATACGCATAGAGTAGGGTTTAAGTTTTCGTATACTATATAGAAAAGGTGACGTTATATGCAAAAAGAGGGGACTGACTGCGATATTATCCGAAGATCATCTTGTGTTCACTCGATCGCGGCGGATTATTACAGATAAGGTTTGCATCCACATGTGAGCCAAACTACTCCGATGAAGAACGTCAAGATGTCACAGATCGCGGCGTTCATCTGTCATGTTGGTATTGGTGTTCATGCCATAATATACAGAGTGAGAAGGTGTGCCTTATGTTATTGGATCAGATCTATGCGCAGTACAAGCCGATGATGTTTGGCCTTGCTTACCGGATGCTGGGAAATGCAGCGGATGCGGAGGACATCGTGCAGGATGTTTTTTCACATTTTATGGGGCTGGACCGGGGAGACATTGTGAACGAGAAGGCCTATTTGGCTAAAATGACAACCAACCGCTGTATCAATCTGCTGAAATCCTCCAGACGGCAGCGCGAAACGTATACAGGTCCCTGGCTGCCGGAGCCGATGCCTGACTATGATATGCTGACACGCGCCGATCCTGCGGAACGCCGCGAGAATATTGGGTATGCGTACCTTGTGCTGCTTCAGCGATTAACGCCGCTGGAGCGAGCCATTTATATCGCCAAGGAAACGTTGGGCCTCGAATATGAGGTCATAGCGGAAATGCTGGGAAAGACGGAGGTAAGCTGCCGCAAGACCTTCAGCCGGGCGCGGCAGAAGATGGGGCCTGCCCGCGAGGATCCAGCCGGCGCTGGACCCCGGACAGAAATGCAGGAACGCTTCGTTGAAGCGTTCCTGCGAGCGTCCGATATGGGCCAATTTAAGCCGCTGCTATCATTGCTGAAAGAAGAGGTTACCCTGCTCTCGGATGGAGGTGGCAAGACCAGGGCAGCCCTCAATCCGATATTGGGTGTGAAACGGGTATGTGCTTTTTTCGAGGGATTGTACGCCAAGGGCTCATTCCGGGAGGGGTTTGAACCCGTTTCCGTCAACGGAGAGCCCGGTTTGCTGCTGAGACGGGATGGCAGGGTTTCCATGGTGCTTACAGTCGATTGGGAGCCCGACCTATCCCGGATCCGCCAGATTTTTCTGGTGGTCAATCCCGACAAATTGCGGCTTTTTAATCAAAACAGCCCGGGAACAGGCCCGTAGCAACGCCGATCCGGTTCCAGGCATTAATCGTTGTGATCGCCATAATTAAATCGACGTATTGCTTCTCGTCAAAATGCTTCCGCACACGTTCGTACACCTCGGCGGGAACCCCTGCCTCAGACAGCTTGGTCACATATTCCGTCAATTCGATGACCGCACGCTCCGCTTCGGAGTAAATCGGAACCTCTCGCCACATCGGCAGCAGAAGCAGCCGATCCACGCTCTCACCCATGGCCAGCAGATCCTTGGAATGCATATCTGCACAGAAGGAGCAGCCGTTGATCTGGGATGCGCGGAGTTTAATGATCTCGTACAGTTTGTGATCCAGCCCGTTCTTTTGCACGGCTTGTTCAAGGGCTAGCAGCGTCTTGAAGGCATCGGGATTAGCCGTTCGGTAATTCATTCGCAGTTCCATGTTCAGTTCCCCTTTACGGTATAAATTTGATGTTCAACCATATGACAGTTCACCGGGCAGGATTGTGACGTGGATTATAAGAAAAAAAAGAAACCCCTTTGGAGTCGAGAACGAGCCCCCGGGGCAAAGCACTTCTTCACAGAAGCGCCTTTCGCTGCGGGGCACGGCTCAAGTCCATCTAAGCGGGTTTCTTTGTCTTGTTATTTTCTCAGCGATAACGTGTGCTATATAGGTTATTGCCCAGCCTTAAGTGGAACGCGCAGCGCGTCGTTTCGATTGTGGGTTGTGTAGTTCGAAATGTAAATATCGAGCTCAGTCTGATCGAAATTCTCATACACGTCCATATGTTTATTGTTCTCATTGCCAAGCATCCCGATCATGGCCGGCATCCCATAGCTCCGGTCTTTACCATCCAAATAATAGGTTTGATTGATACCGCCAAACGCCGGATCGGAGCTCAAGGATTCCACATAGAGATGATTCTCCTTCATGTAGTAGGTCCATGTGATCGGATACCCCGCGATAGTGGTGGTCAAGCTTTGATGTTCCGCTGAGATGCCGGTCAGTTTGATCGGATTCTTGTCGCCGGCAAATTCGTCGACACGGTGCTTGGCGATCAAGGACACAGGTTGTTTAGTAAGAGAGGCTGCATCCAGTCCGGTCATTTCAAACCGCAGCTCCGTTTGGTTGGATGAACCGGACTTATACCATATACCTCCGTTGAGCAGTGTCCCGCCAACATCCAGCTGATAATCCATATAAGGAACGCGGGTGTACTTCTCTTTGTGGGTCAAGATCAATCGCACTTGCGTTGGCGTGACAATCATTTCATGAATCTTCGTTCCGCCAGGCACCTGATCCAGCGGGATATTCAGAGTCTCCTTAAATGATCCGTTTTCTAATTGTTTTTTGGACAGGGCCAAATTCAAGCTCCATGTGCCTTCAGCGGTTCCTAGCGTGCGGTCGTAAGCCAGCTGGAACTGGACACCCTGAGCGCGTATGGAGTTCGACTTGAATATTTGTTGACTCAAGTATTCTCCAGAAGCACCAGGTGTCCCGAAGACAGGGGTCTCGGCTTCCTTAATAGGCTCGTTCTTGTCATTAAGGGCTTGAATCCGCACCCAGCTTCGGTGCCTCATCTCAGGATCCGTGAACGTAATGGCTGATTTCAGGAGCATATTTCCACCGGATTGATCGAAAGACTGCAGGGTCATACTGCCAATACCGTCCTTCTGAACCTGGAACTCCTGCGTATTGGGGTTGTTCGGGTCGAAGCTGATGGAATGCATCCCGTCACCCGTAAAGCGGATATTATCCAGTGAAAATTCAACGTCAGCCGTCTTCCCATCCGCAACCCAATCGGTCTCAAAATAACCCTGGAATACACCAAGCTCCTCATTCCACTGGTGGGAATAATTACCTTCAATGGGGTTGCCCATGTGATCCTTCATCCCGATATGATCAAATCCTGCTTGCTCTCCCATCCGTGATGATCCGGGATCCAGACTGTAGAGCAGGAAAGTCCGGTTGTCATCGATAAACGCCGTGTGCACGGTTAAGGTTACGCCATCCTTCGTAACGGATTGCTCAATCGTCTGACCAAGGCCCTGCTCCAGGGCGTTTGTGATACCTGCTCGGTAGGAGAGCAGGCTGGACCAATCGTAGGACAGGGCTGCATATACCGGCGTAGCCATCAATGCAACGGATATCCCTGCCACGATGGCGATTTGCTTTCGCTTTCGAGGGCGAAGTGCAGCCGCATCACGGGCTGCGACCCGCAGCTCATCCTGTTGAATACTGCTCCACATCCGGTCAAAATCCGGGTAGGGCGCGGTCTTCTCTGCCTTCATTTGTTCTTTCAGATTGTTCTCAATGCGTTCCATATTGTTTCTCTCCCTTCAACCAAATGCTGTGATTTTGTTCGAGTTTTTTACGCATGATTTTCAGTGCTTTGTGAAGCCTTGATTTAACTGTTCCTACAGGAATCCTCAGCGTTTCGGCGATTTCCGTCATCGACAGCTCGCCGATGTAGCGGAGCGTAATGACAGCCATCAGCTTGTCCGGAAGCTGATTCAGCAGTTTCTCCCATTCGGCTGTTGCCGCTTTTTCCAATACGATGGTGTCTACGGATTTAACCGATGCGGTGGTCTGCTCGTGAAGCCATTGAACCTGGCTTTGTTTTTCCCGCTGTGTCTGATTCCTTCTAAGTAAATTCAGGCAGTGGTTCATCGTGATACGCATGATCCAGGCGCGTGTATGCTCAACGTTTCTCCATTCCTGACGAAATACGGTGACAAACACGTCGTGGCAGAGATCTTCCGCATCCTGTGCGTTCCGCAGCATGTAGTAGCAGGTGCGGTACACGTCCTTGTTATAAGCATCGAATAACTCGCGTTCCGTCAATCCAAGGCACTCCTTTCTTCGCGTTATGTTATATAAACAAATGACCGTTGCAAAGGGTTCATATTTTTTGAATTGCTTCTATGGATACAGAATTATTTCATTCTAACAAAAAAGAACACCTGCCCCCTTATAAAAAAGAGGATCAGATGTTCTTTAGATATCAGCCGATAACTATGTCATGTTAGCAGGACTGGTTATATGCATGCTGGGTGAATTACCGCTACCATTTTTTACAGTCTATGTTATACGGAACCAACTGATCTGTACCTCGCCGGTGAAGGCAAGAAATACGTTGTGCCTTCCCGCTAATCCTGTCAGAGGAGCCTTGACGGTTGTCCAGGCTTGGCGTCCTCCGGTAGGAGGGACCCTGCAGCTCCCGGCCTCGGGACCGTCGGGGCTGCCTGTTCTTACGATGACTTCGCCGCCCTTGATGTGTCCGCTCACCCTGGCCTCAAATGCGGTGAAGGCTTCATCGAAGCTCACGTCATGGAAAGCGATCCATCCCGAATCACCAGCCATACGTATGCTTTCGCCGCCTTCACGGCATTCGTCTATGAAGACATTTTGATAGTCATCATAATTCACGGCTCGAACGGGCTCCAGCAGGGAACGTGGTGGAATGGTTTCACCTGCGATTTGAAGAACGGCCGTCTCAGCTACTTGACCGGAGGACGGTCCGACCATGAGGGTGTAGCTGCCGCTCTCCACACAGTAGCGATCACGGGTGACATCCCAGAAGGCCAGGTCCCCCCGCTTTAAGCTCAAAGCTTACCGTTTCCGAAGCGTTTGGCTGGAGGTGAATGCGGCGGAAGCCTTTCAGGGTTTTGAGAGGTCGGATGACACGAGAGGAATCAGCCTTTACGTACAGCTGAACGACCTCATCGCCGGGCAGATGACCTTCATTCTTCACAACCAGCGTGACGGTCACTTGGCCATCGGCCCGGATGTTCGATTGGCTTAACGCCAGGCCGCTATAGCTGAAGTGGGAGTAGCTGAGACCGTGACCGAACGGGTACAACACATTCCCCTCGAAATATTGATAGGTCCGTTTTCCTTTGATGATGTCGTAATCCATTATATCCGGAAGCTGCTCGCTGGATTGGTACCACGTCATATTCAAGCGTCCACCCGGATTGTAATCCCCGTACAGCACGTCGGCGACCGCATACCCCAGCTCCTGACCGGCATGGGACGTAAAGACGATGGACGGCACATGCTCCTGCTCCCAGTTCACGGCAAACGGGTACCCGCCGACGATGACGACTACCGTATTCGGATTGGCTGCATGCACCGCCCGAATTAAAGCTTGCTGATTTACTTCCCAGGACTTCATGATGGCAGTACCGCCAGGCTGAGTTTCGAAGCGGAATGCTTCTGTCAGACGACCTTCTTGAACGATAAAACGATTAAACTCAAAATGGTTAACATCTGTCTTTGCATCTATAATTGCATTCATCTCTTGCAGAGCTGTTGCCACTGCTGCTGTTACCGCTGAAGCGTAAGCTGTTTCACAAGCAATTTTATAAACCATCACTCAATGCCCAAAACAATCTCCTTGTTCACTTTGTTAAGGATTGATTAAAGAGCCTGTAAAAGTTATTCCGCCTACTGCCGTACCGGTTCCCACTAACATTACAGCAATTAATGAATACGTGACATTTCCAGTCCCTGGTGTTGTATCTACGTGGTTAACGTTTGTTGTTGCAAACGCACTATTGGCTGCAGCATGGGCATTCGTACTGAAGATAACAGTTGCTCCACGAAGAATCTGTAACTGAATAGAAGAGGTTCCTGCAGTCGCCTCCCAACCAACTATTCCTGTTAACCATACCCTGCTCCCTGCAGGAATGGACGTAACGGTAATTGTTTTAAGCGTTGTCGGTGCTGCAGTTAGCAAAATTGCAGAGCTCCCAGAGGTGTTAGGAGTATTCACGGATACTTGAAATTGCTGGAATACTCCTGTAGCTCCCGTTGCACCTGTGGCTCCGGTTACGCCAGTCGCCCCGGTAACGCCCGTGGCGCCGGTTGTGCCCGTAGCTCCGGTAACGCCAGTCGCTCCCGTTGCACCAGTGACCCCGGTAACGCCCGTGGCTCCGGTAACGCCCGTGGCCCCGGTAACGCCCGTGGCCCCGGTAACGCCCGTGGCCCCGGTAACGCCAGTCGCTCCAGTTGCACCAGTGGCTCCCGATATGCCCGTGGCTCCTGTTACGCCAGTCACTCCGGTAACGCCCGTGGCTCCCGTTACGCCAGTGACTCCAGTTGCACCAGTGGCTCCGGTAACGCCCGTGGCTCCCGTTGCACCAGTGGCTCCGGTAACGCCCGTGGCTCCGGTTACGCCCGTAGCTCCCGTTACGCCCGTGGCGCCGGTTGCACCTGTGACTCCGGTAACGCCAGTCGCTCCCGTTGCACCAGTGGCTCCGGTAACGCCCGTGGCCCCGATTGTGCCCGTAGCCCCGGTTGCGCCCGTGGCGCCGGTTATGCCCGTGGCTCCGGTTGTACCCGTGGCGCCGGTTGTGCCCGTAGCTCCGGTAACGCCCGTGGCTCCGGTTATGCCCGTGGCCCCGGTTACGCCAGTCGCTCCAGTTGCACCTGTGACTCCGGTAACGCCCGTGGCTCCCGTTACGCCCGTAGCTCCCGTTACGCCCGTGACTCCGGTAACGCCCGTGGCTCCGGTAACGCCCGTGGCTCCGGTAACGCCCGTGGCTCCGGATGTGCCCGTAGCTCCCGTTACGCCTGTGGCTCCAGTAGCACCTGTGGCCCCGGTAACGCCAGTCGCTCCAGTTGCACCTGTGGCTCCCGATATGCCCGTAGCTCCAGTTACGCCAGTCACTCCAGTTGCACCTGTGACTCCGGTAACGCCCGTGGCTCCGGTTATGCCCGTGGCGCCGGTTGTACCTGTGACTCCGGTAACGCCCGTGGCTCCGGTTGTGCCCGTAGCTCCGGTAACGCCCGTGGCTCCAGTAGCACCTGTGGCTCCGGTTGTGCCCGTAGCTCCCGTTACGCCCGTGGCCCCAATTGTGCCCGCAGCTCCGGTAACGCCCGTGGCTCCGGTAACGCCCGTGGCTCCGGTAACGCCAGTAGCGCCGGTAACGCCCGTGGCCCCGGTAACGCCCGTGGCTCCGGTAACGCCCGTGGCTCCGGTAACGCCCGTGGCCCCGGTAACGCCAGTCGCTCCAGTAGCACCTGTGGCTCCGGTTGTGCCCGTAGCTCCCGTTACGCCCGTGGCCCCAATTGTGCCCGTAGCTCCCGTTGCACCTGTAGGCCCGGTTATACCCGTAGCTCCGGTAACGCCCGCGGCTCCGGTAACGCCAGTCGCGCCGGTTGCGCCTGTGGCTCCGGTTACTCCAGTGACCCCGGTTGCACCAGTGGCCCCGGTTATGCCCGTATCTCCTCTTGCTGCGAGTAGCATATAATCTGGAGACATTCCGGGTAAACCTTCGGGATCGGCAACATTCGTCAAATAAGTACTTCCATTAAAGGTAATCACCTGGTCCGCTGGATAACTATTACTTAATGCAGGATCAAATGGAATTACTCCATTGAGTCCGACACCTGCTTCTGCAATCAAGGAATAATCTGGCGATTCTGATGGTATCCCTATAGGTGAAGAAACGTTTGCAATATAGGTGCTTCCGTTATAAGTGACCACTTGTCCTTGGGAATACAGTCCACTTGTAGCAGGATCAAAGAGAACAATCCCGCTGAGTCCAATGCCTGTCGCACCTGTCGCACCTCTAGTACCTTGTGCCCCAGTTGAACCTATTCCCTCCTGCTGACCGCTTATACCTGTAGGTCCCGTTGCTCCGATGGCTCCAGGAAAACCGATTGGTCCTCTAATGTATTTTTTATTGCGAACAAGATTGCATTGTTTTCTTTTATTTGAAAACCTCCTTTTTCTTATTGCTTTATCCCTATTTCTTTTAAAAACTGCATGCCTTCGGTTTTGATACAACGCACGCTTCAAATTCCGAATCAACCTACGATTAAGTTTGATTTTTTTCTGAATCAGCCTGATATTCGGCCATGTGCGCCGGATTGCTTTGATTTTTTTCAGACTTTTCTCACCTCCACGCTTTTAACATCTTACTTGTAATATGTATGAGGTGACTCATCGACATTTGATAAATTCTATATTTGTACAACCTCATATTGAATAAAAAAGGGAGTGCAATTTTCTCCAGTGACGAATACGACGCTTGGCATCCTAGAACAACAAATTCAGAACTTCCCCACACGTATTATTGAGGCAGTTCATCTTTCTTAACACGGACTTATTTTAAATGAACCTGCAAAGGATCACATTGCCGAATTGAAAATAGATGGTATTAGGGGAATCTTAGATATAGAGGAGCAAGTTATTATATACACGGCATCAAAATGATGTGAGTTATCCGATACCAGCAAATTACTCAAGCAGCCGCCAGAGCAACTGGTAAAGGAACGACTCTGGACAGAGAATTTGTGGCGTGTGATATAACTACCGGTAAACCAGACTTTGATGCAACGATGGCCAGATTTTTATCAAATCCTAAAAATGGATCGAACACCAGGACTAATCTATGTCGCTTTTAATATTCTGCAGCATAAGGGTAAGGGCAAGAACTGTTATCTCCTTTCCCTGCAGCTTAAATGCGTTCCTACCCCGTTTCTGCTGCAGTAGGAAACGTTAAGAATACGGGGTCGGAACTAATAGATGAAATTCCTCTAAACTCGAAATAAGACCTACTGTCACGTGAATGCGTGGGTGGGTCTTATTTTATGTAAGACTGTTTTAGCAAATGACGGTCATCTTCCTGGTATGTCAAATCGGTTGATCTATATGTTAAAAAATTGAATTTTGAAAACCCGCTGATGATCAATTCCAACGGGTTATTTTTAATAAAATACTGATGGAAGAAATCTAATGTGTTTTTTGTATTTTGTAAATATGTAAACCTTCCTAGTGCAAAAACTAAAAAGACCACCAGATTGTATCTGGCGCTCATAGGCAGGCCATTGATGACGGCTTTTATCTTTCATAACCATACGAATGATTAGAAGTCTTATACTTCCAAAATAATCTGGTGATTGAGCCGGGAAATAAGCACATCTGATGAATTCTTGCTATGCAGTTCAGGTTGATCCTATTCACCCTCTCTTCCAGCGGAAGGTCCGGATTTTGAAATGGATACGTCATGGGGCAAAACCTCATTTCTATGCATAATTGAATTGGAAACGCTATCAGAAATACACAGGGCAGGTTCTGATCTGCTAGCTGCTGTTGTGGACCCACTCTATCATAGCGTGCGAGGGAAGAGTCAGAATACATCACTAATTAGCGTTGTTTTCATGTGGAAATTTCATTCCGCTATCATGACAATGACAACAAACCGGCAGCTTCACGAGGAAGCGCCGGTTTGTTGGTGGTATCGCTGCCAATCTGGCATTCAGGCTATTCGTTACATTCGGCATATTTCCTTGGGGCATTCCTCGCAGTGGCAAATATTTCGCAAATACTCGGGATCATTCAGAACAATGCGTCCCCGTTCGGTTGAAATTACGCCCAGTTCCTTGAGCTCGTTCAATATGCGATTGACGCTTTCACGGGTTGAACCGATCATCTCCGCCATTTCCAGATTCGTTATCCGCTTGCTGATTATGGCTCTGCTGTCCTTGCCTGCTCCATTCGTGCCGTACATATTGTACAGACGGAGCAGCAGAGAGCATAATGCGCCGGATTTACCATGCAGCAGCAGATCACGCAATTTGCTCTGTGTCGTGCGGTGCATAAGCGCCATCCAGCCCATGAATTCCAGGGCAAAGTCGCCGTTGGTGCGGATGATTTTATCCAGCTCCGTCTGCGGTACTACCCCAACCTCGCTATCCTCCAGCGCCTTGGCTTCGAATTGATGGACGGCTCGCCCGAACGGGTCGGGTTCACCGAACAGATCGCCGGGGATATGAAGGGACAATGTCGCTGACAGTCCTCCTTCAAGCAGCTTGGACACTTTCAAGCTTCCCCGATGAACAAAATACAGCTGGTCAGCAGGATCGTTCTCCTGATATAAATAATCGCCGGCCAACAATCGGACAGGCTCCGCAATCTCTCGGATTAAAGCGAGATGCGGCGGTGAGTAGACGAGGGAAGTGCCCGCGGGAAACAACCCTCCATCCCTTGAATCGGACCTGGTGCCCCTATTCTGTTTCATACGATCTTCTCCTTCCGTAAGCTTATTCGGCAAGCTGATAATCGTCGTTGGTCCGATTGAATGTTTCGGTAAGGCCTGAGGTGAGATAGATTTGATGGTCCTTGGTGACAAAAATAGCCTCAGCATCGTCCCGGCTCTCAATGAACCGCCGTCCTTCCGCAAGACCGAGCGAGAAGACGGAAGTTGACATGGCGTCCGCGTCCATGGACGTCTCGGTCACAATCGTTACACTGAGCAGGTCATTATCAACCGGATAGCCGGTGAAGGGGCTCAGAATATGGTGATACACGTTTCCCTCAGATTCGAAGAACCGTTCATATACACCGGAGGTGACAATGGTTTTATTCACGACCTCAAGGGTGCCCAGGTGCTGTCCGCGTTGTTCCCCGGGGTCCTGAATACCGATATTCCAGGGGGAACCGTTCGGTTTTGCACCCATCGCGAGGACATTGCCCCCTAGATCGATAATGGCGGATTTGAAATCCTGCTGCTGCAAATAATCCGCGATCACATCGGCGGCATAGCCCTTGGCGATTGCGCCGAGATCAAGCGACATGCCTTTTTTCTTCAGCATGATGGCGTGTGAGGACGGGTCCAAGGTCACATTCTTGTAGTCAATTTTCTGCATTGCCGCAGTCAATTTACGATCCTCTGGCACGTCCGCATGCTCGCTGTCTATCCCCCATAGATCGACGATCGGTCCGATGGTCGGGTCGAAATGTCCGCCAGAAGCTGCTGCGTAATCAACGGCTGTCTGAACAACCTTGAAGGTTTCCTCTGAGACGCTAACAGCAGAAGCCCCCGCTTCCTGATTGACCTGATCAATCTCGCTGCCTGCAAGCAGCCGGTTCATTCGTTGGTCGATTTGCTCCAGCAGTCCGCGCACCTCATCGAAATGCTGGGATGTCATCCGTTCGTCATAAACACGCAGGCTTACAATCGTGTCGAATATAAAATAACGTTCGGTTGCCGGTGCAGTGCTTACGGCTGCTTCCTTCCGATCCGTTGTGGACGCACATCCTATTAAACCTATTAACAGGATGGCGGACATGACCAGTTTACTGCCGAAGGAAAAAAACGTGCGGTACATGGCAGGGCCTCCTCCTCTTCGATTCTGATGATTCCAGCGTATCAGACCCTTATCGTGCTGAATGTGAGAAAAATCATTTCTGGCACTTGGTGTTGGCCTGATAATGAAGATAAGCAAAGCGGAGTGGAGAGATGCTGATGAAACGCGGAGATATTGGAATAGCGCTCGTACTGATAGCCGTTGTCGCCTGGTTTGGATTGTCCAGGTTTATGGGAGAGGACGGAACGGCGAAAGGAACCTATGCCATGATCGAGGTGAACGGCAAGCATTATGATACGGTGGCACTTACGGAGGAACCGCAGGATATAGAAATCCGCACAGAGCGGGGGCATAACCTACTGAGAATATCGCGCGAGGGAATCGAGATGGTTGAGTCGGATTGTCCGGACCAGCTCTGCGTTGGCTTCGGTCACGTCCATGATGTCCATGACACCATTGTCTGCTTGCCCAATCGCGTGTTTGTAGAAGTAACCGGAGATCAAGTTGAAGGAAGTGAGCCCGATGCCGTTGTCTCCTGATCCCTATGCGCTGCGCAAACTGATCGTGATCGCCATTTGTGCTTCATTATCGGTGGTGCTTGGCATCGTGGAAGCATTGATTCCGTTCGCGGTTACGATACCCGGTGCCAAGCTGGGACTTGGCAATATTCTCGTACTGACTTGTCTGGTCTGTCTGGGGGGGAAGGATGCCCTGTGGCTCATTGTTCTAAAAACCTTGTTGACCGCCTTTATACTCGGAAGTTTCTCGACTTTTATGTTCAGCATGTTTGGGGCTCTGGGCAGTTTCCTGGTGATGTATGTCATGCTCCGGCTCGGCGGAAGCAATTTCAGTCTGACCGGCGTGAGCATCGCGGGAGGCGTAGCTCATAATATCGGCCAATTGACGGCAGCCTCGCTCGTACTGGGTACAACGAAAATATACTTTTACCTGCCGTTCCTGCTCGGGGCAGGGGTGGTAACGGGGATTTTTGTCGGATGGGCTGCTAAACATCTGATTGAATCCCTGAGACGGATTGATCCGTTTGGCATGTTTCATGCGGAAAGCTAAGGAGGGGGCGAAGGGCATGGGCACAATCGATAAATCAAAGCATGCCGTCCTGTTGGAGCATGTGTACTACGGACAAGGCTGCACGAATGTGCTCAAGGACGTCTCGCTGGCTATTCCACATGGGCAGTGGGTTTGTATCGCCGGAAGGAACGGGGCCGGGAAGTCCACGCTCATCCGGCTGTTAAACGGCCTGCTTCTCATGAGCCGCGGGCGCATTCTCATCGATGGTCTGGAGCAAAGCGGCCGTACGCTGGGCGACATTCGGCGCCATATCGGCATGGTATTCGCCAATCCCGACGATCAATTTGTCGGCCTGACCGTGGAAGACGATATCGCGTTCGGCCTGGAAAATCTGTGTCTGAGCCGGGAAGAGATGCAGCATCGAATTCAGACCTATGCGGAACGGCTGGATATCGTCCATCTGTTAAAACGCCATCCGGCAACCCTGTCCGGCGGACAGAAGCAGCGGTCCGCCATTGCTGCTGTACTGGCCATGGAGCCTTCCATACTGGTCCTGGACGAGGCGGCTTCCATGCTGGATGAGAAGTCCAAGAACGAGTTGCTGGATTCCATGAGAGCGATGCATGCAGATGGCCGGTATACCCTGATCTCCATCACCCATGATGTGGAGGAGATGGCTGAAGCCGACCGGTTGATCGTATTGGATGGCGGAATGGTGACAGCAGACGGCAGTCCGAGGGAGCTGCTTCTGCGAGAGGACCTGCTCCAGCGGTGCAGGCTGAAGGCTCCGTTTGCTCTTCAGCTGTGCAGGGAGCTGAAAGAGCGTGGGATCGATATCGGTGAGCTTGTCAGGGAGAAGGAGGTGCAGGAGGCGTTATGGTTATATCATTCGAAGAGGTATCTTACCACTACCGGGACCGGGGGATGACCCCGATTCTTGGACTGGACGGGCTGAATCTGGAGCTGGAAGAAGGACGAATGATTGCTGTCCTCGGCGCACCGGGTTCGGGAAAATCCACGATGCTTCAGCATATGAACGGATTGATGCGGGCAGATGAGGGGCTGGTTCGCATTCTGGATTTCAACCTTGAATCAGGCGACAGCAGGAAGATCCCTCCCAAGCTTCGGCAAAGAGTGGGGCTGGTGTTTCAATATCCGGAGCAGCAGCTGTTTGAGGATACGGTGGAGAAGGATTTGCTGTTCGGGCCGCTTAATTTCGGATGGAGTGAAGCGGAAGCCGCCGAAGCGGTCCGCCGGGCAGCCTTCTTCGTCGGGCTGGATGAGGCACTGCTGGCACAGAGTCCCTTCAAGTTAAGCTCCGGGCAGATGCGGAAGGCGGCCGTGGCGGCTGTATTGGCGGCTGATCCTGATATCCTGGCCCTGGATGAGCCTACGGCATCCCTTGATCCTGCGAGCCGCGAGGATCTGATGCAGCGGCTGCATGGGTTGACCAAGGCGGAGGGGAAGACGGTGATCGTTGTTACTCACAGGTTGGAGGAGCTTGTATCCTATGCGGATGATTTCGTGGTAATCAAGGGCGGACGGGTTATTTTTCAAGGCACGGCCCGGGAACTGGTGCACAAGCAGGAGGTACTGGAGGAGGCGGGTCTGATGGCTCCGTCTTCGGTACGGATAGCAGGTACTCTTGCAGCGCAGCTGGGAATAGAGACACCGGAGATGCTGCCGGATGCAGCAGCCCTGGCGGCCTGGTATGCGGGGCTTCTCGAATCACAATCATAGGGCATAAGCGAAGGGAGGGGCAGTCATGAAACGAAAAATCATTCTGGGGCGATACATGGAAGGCGATTCCTGGGTCCATCGGCTGGATCCCCGTGCCAAGATGGCGGCCATGCCGCTGTTTATGGTGGCCGTGTTTATGGTGGACGGGTACATGGGTGCACTCGCGCTGCTGCTGTTTACTCTCGCGGTGATCCGAGGTACCGGAATTCCGTACCGCTACTTCATACGAGCCATGAAGCCGCTTATGTTCCTGATGTTGTTCATTCTGGTATTTCATCTCTTGTATGATGCAGGGGGCAGCAAGCTGCTGGATGCGGGTGCGTTCAAGGTGTATGCGGGCGGACTGGAAAAAGGCATCGTATCCGCATCGCGGATGGCGCTCTTCATCATGCTGGCTGCGGTGCTGACCTTTACGACACAACCGGAGCAGCTGGCCCAGGGGCTCGGCAGCTTGCTGAAGCCGCTGACCTATATCGGTCTGCCGACTGATCGCCTGGTACTGATGCTTGGCATTGCGCTTCGGTTCATTCCGACTATCTTCGAGGAGGCGGAACGTCTGTGGAAGGCGCAGCAATCCCGGGGACTCGACCTGTCGTCCCGGCCGCTGAGAGAGAAGGCGCGGCTGATCATTGCCCTGCTGGTGCCTGTAACGACAGGCGCATTCCGCCGCGCTATCGGGCTAGCCGATTCCATGGAAGCGCGAGGATACCGTCTGGGGGCGCCGAGAAGCCGATTCAGGGCCTTCGTATGGAAACGGGCAGACACGCTGTTTGTTGGGGCGTTCCTGCTGCCTGTGGCCGCTGCTGAACTGCTGTAGGTATGTCATGAACATGGAGATAACCGCAGTCCCTAAGGGACTGCGGTTGGTTACTCGAATTTAATCGGAAAGGAACCGCATATGCTTGTGGAGGTATTGCGACAGCCTGTTGACTCCGGGACATTTTCAATCTCCTTCAATAGTGTTGAGAATTCGCTCAGATAGGGTAGCAAGACATGTTTATGATCTTTGATTTTCTTTTGGAGGCTCCCATCGAACTGTCCCTTCTCCAGTATGTCTTTGGCTGAAAGCAGTTTCCCGCTCTTATAATTCTCTGCTCTATAGTACTTCCCGCCAGCGTAATATTGATGGACCCCCGTATAGATTTCCATCAGATCATAATCACCGGGCCTGTATATGCCTTCGCTGGAGGAACTGCCGAAATCCTCTACGCTCCTTGCATATTCGAATCCTCTGAAATCAGGCGTTGACTTTATTCTTTTGTAATATTTCAGAATTTCAATGGTACCGTCTGTCAGTTCGGAATGCATTACAGCAGCATCCTCGTTATCCATTACGGAAAATTCCAAGTAGGTGTTCCCATTTTGATATTCAAACCAAATCTCGCCGATCGATTGCACAATGGAATGACCTGATGTAAAGACATCATCTTGAAACAGACCCTTTGAGATGCTATAGAATTCTAGTTCGGGGTTGCTTTCTTTGCGAATCCCGCTTCCATTCGGACGATCGTTTTTCCATTCACCTTCATAGACGATGATCGTATGATCAGAGACTCTATCCGATATGTACTTGCCAAAGCCGGATCTTTGACCATTGTACCAATCCCCGCTGTACACTTTGTAGGGTCCCCATCTCATGGTGCCTTTCCCGTGGGGCTTGTTATTCTTCAATTCCCCGTAATAGGTTACTCCGTTAGAAATAGTCAAATTCATTTTCTGGCTTGAAGCCCTGATCTCTTCATGGGCAAACAAGAGAAATAGTAAGGCTACTGTCATAAAACTCAGGTATTTTTTGCGCACTCTTCAATAAGTCCCCTCTTCTGAATCCGTCGATTTTCACTGCCCGATGTATACGATCCATGGATGATTTACCCAGTCAAATCATAGACTAGATTCATATTAGGCGTAAAGTTATAAAATGGTAATAATACGTATGAATTGGAAGACTGAACGATTATTTTGGTGAGATCATCTTGCAGCCCTGTGCTCCCTATTAATCTAACGGCAAAGGGGTGTCCGTCGGTTCGATCCCCTGATAGGCCTGATCAACGGACTGCCGGATGTCCTTCAGGTCAAGGCCCTGCTGCCTGCCGTCCAGATACATATTCGTGATGTCGAGGCAGGTTTGGCAGAATTTTGCGTGGGTGGTTGGCGTGAGCCGGCCATCGTCTCCCCTGGCATAATAGCAATTGAGATTGCTGCTGTGGCCGGCATCACCGCACCCGCAGAAGCAGGGCATAAAGGCTAAGTGGCTGGCGTGAAGAATCGCCGTATTGTATTCCTTTACACTGGTTATATGGGGAAGGGGCGAAGCCGGGTTCAGCAGATAGTCGCTTTTTCCGTCCGATCGGCCGACCAGATCCTCCGCCTGCAGCACGCTCCCCCGATACGAACCGCTTACCACTTGAACGCCATGTACACCTTCGAACGTATGCAGTGTCAAAGCGATAGCCTGCTCTGCCCGTTGTCCTTCCTCCGAGGCGGCAAAATCACGGAAGGAGGTGGATAATTCAACCACGGTTGTCCCATTCTCGGTTCGGATCTCCACGAAGGTTACGCCTGCTGGAATGGCGCTCTCAAGTTCAGGTGGAAGCAGATCCCCAAGCTGGGTCAGCATCGTCATGGCACTGACCTTGGCATAACGGACAGCGGTATCCGCCTGAACATACTGGGACACGGGCGTGAATAAACCGCTGTGCGGGTCATAGGCATGGAGAGTTACGCTGGGCATGGTGCTGGGAACGGCGGATATAATCGTGCTTTGAGCCGGGCTCACGCGCTCCGGGTCTTCGGCGAGGGTCTCCAGCTCGCGCATAATCCGTTCGCTCGAAATATCTGCCGTCAATCTGCCGACTTCCTCGTCCTGAGCGTTCAGAAACAGGATGGTGGGATGCTGGATGATCCCGTACCGGTTAACGGCTTCCGTATCCTCCGAAATGCTGAAGTACTGGAAGCGGTAGGCAGGGGTTTCTGCTTCCAGCTGTTCCATGGCATCCAGTGCTATGGAACAGCTGCCGCAGCCCTTAAGAGCAAAAACAGCAATGGATTTCACCTGTGTGTCGCCTGCAGCCCCATCGGCAAGGGGAGAGGACTTGAACAGCATGAAACCTCCGGCGACAAGCAGGATCAGGAAGGTGATCAGCGCTGCTCTCCACCTCCATATTTGTTTGTGATTCATGTGCTTGAACATCCTTTCATACCGAACAGGGATGCGCCCGTATTGGACGATCCCTGTTCAAGTTGGAATATATGAGTTCATGTCTTTAGGGCAGAAAATAATGGAGCAAAGCCTGTAAATCACACCGGGCCGGATGATCGGCCAATTCACCGATCATGAGCTGAGCTTGCTCCGCGTAGGAGCGTGCAAGTTCTTCGCTCTGCTCGGTTGCGCTGCTTCCCGCGATGCGGAGTATCACTTCATCCATGTCAGCATCCGCTGAGCCTGGGCCGAGCTGCCTGATCTTCGCTGCAAGGGCAGGTTCGTTCAGGGCATAGATCACGGGCAGCGTAATGTTGCCGTTACGCAGATCGGCGCCTGCGGGTTTGCCGATGGTCTCCTTGGACTGCGTGAAATCGAGCAGGTCATCCCGGATCTGAAACGCCATCCCCAGCGCTTCGCCGAATTGAAAGAGCAATTCAGCGGTTCTGGCATCTGCTTTGGCCGCCTCAGCGCCCGCTTTCAGGCAGTGAGCCATGAGCAGGGCGGTTTTGCAGCGTGTCTTCTCCAAGTACTGCTCCATCGTCAGATCATAGTTAAAGCGGTGATGCAGCTGGTCGTACTCCCCCATACAGAGCTCCGTCACGAGAGCGGCAAGCTCTGCCAAACGGTAAGCATCCTCCTCGGAGACAGCTTCGCTGGCCCCGTCTGATTCCTCGCCCGGATGGCCAGCAGCCCACTCGATCGCACGGGCGATCATGTAGTTGCCAATGTGCACGGCCGTCTGAACATCCGTTGTTTCATGCAGGGTTGGCATGCCGCGCCGCATATCGGATTGATCGATGATGTCATCATGCACCAGTGAAGCCATGTGTAGATATTCAAGCAGCACGGCGGTTTTCATGACGGCGGACTCATGCCCGCTTACCCCGAAACGGCTGCCGAGCATGACCATCAGCGGCCGCAGCCGCTTGCCACCGGAGTTGATGAGATTCACGACGCTCTCCAGCACAACGGATGGAGGGGAGAGGTCACGGTCTGAAATGACCACCTCCCGGAGCAGGCGGTCGAAGGAAGCGAGATCCACTCCTATTTGTTTATGAATATTCATCTGAATAATCGCTCCTTTTTCCCTTAAGGGCTCCTTATGCGCTCCGTTGTTCCAGGTAGCTGCGGATTTCACGTTTCAGCTCGCTCAGCAGGACTTCAGGTGATGCATTCTTCTTCAGCAGGGTCAGCTGCATGCGTTTGTGAAAAGGCAGGAGCCGGGACAGCAGCTTCCACTCCTTCCGTTTGACGGCAATCCGGTACATGAGTCCGGTCAAATAATCGCCGTCGAGCAGCATCCTCGTCAATCTCTCGTTATCCTGTGTTTGCAGCTTGCCGTGCTTGCTGAGCGCGGATTGAATCAGGATGCAGCATGCCAGTACCGTCATTTTGCGGGAATGGGCCAGTTCATAAGCGTCAAGCATATCGGCAATGTCCCTCACCGGCCTGTTATCCATATCTGTCCAATCGATATCCGTTCCGGAATCGATATGCGACCGAAGCATGTCGATTGTATCTTGTAAAAGCTTCATATCCATCGTTGATTGACTCCTTCCGGAAGGCTCGTGTTGATTAGAGAGCGCAGGACGTTCATGTTAATCGTCCGTAACCGCCGGGGACCAGGGCAGAATCCGCGGCGGCATCGCAACGACAAGGGAACGCAACTTACGCTCTGGACACATGCGCGGCTCTGAGGTCTGATCATGGGGTTCCAAATATCGACGCAGAAGCGGCTTATGAGATGAATCAGCCGTGCATGGTGACGGTTATTCTCATAACAGTGAAAGGGATTAGTCCGTGTACACGTACCATCGCCTTACCAGCGGTATTCGTTTCCATACCTTTTTGAGCCAAGGGTACACGTAATAGTCCAGACCCAGCGTGCTGCCCGATCCGCCGATCAAGGCGATCCCTGCTGCGAGGTACCACAGCATTTCGTTAGGTGCCATGCCCGATACCCAGACCATGGCGCCCATAGCAACACTGGCTATGGCTGCAGGAGCCGTGAACAAACCGACAATCAGCAGGATGCCAACGATCAGCTCAGCCAGTACCATCGAGGTCTGAAACACATAAGCAAGCGAAGTATAACCGCCGTCGCCGGTATAGAACATGAGGTCCATCGACCAGTCCACCATCGATTTTATGAAATCCGGCACCGGCAGTGCCGAGACCGCTTCAGCCGTGTAAGCGGAGGCGGCGGACACCGCATCTGCCGCTCCGGCTCCGGCGGCGTCAGCGCCTGCAGCAGAGGCTGCGCTTACGCCGTCGGCTGCTTTGGCCGGAATCAGAAACACTTTATCCGGATCGTCGATAATTTTGTGAATCTTATCCCAGCCTTGGGAGAGCCACATCCATCCGGCAAAAATCCGCAGCGGAACGAGCCAGAAATTCGGCGAACGTTTCGCAAAATGTCCCCCCAGGAAGCTGCGGTTGTTCCGGACATGGAAGAACTCATGCAGCAGGTAATGGTATACCTTGTTGAAGCCGCACACCTGGAACAAATACACCATGTTGATCAGATGTTTGACTGCCATAGCCAGGAAGCCGCTGAGCTTGAACATGTGGCCTGGAACCCCCACATTGGCTACCCCGTAACGGCTGCCGATACAGACCATCGTGCCGTGGAACGTCGGTTTGTAGGACTTCATCGGTTTGTTCAACAGCTCGGCCACGATGTTAAATGCGATGACCGGGGCTGCCAGCTCCGCGTTTTCTACCATCTGCGGGACAGGTGCAGCTGCACCCTCAGGAATGTAGAATATATTGTCGCCTACAACGTACACGTTAGGATGGGCAGGGATTTGCAGCTTGTCGTTGGTCAAAATCCGCTTGCGGCCTTTTTGCTCAACATCCATGCTGCCAACCACGTCCGAGCCTTCGACTCCTGCGGTCCAGATCACCGTACGGGATTTAATGTCGCTGCCGCCGACGGTAACGCCGTCCGCCTTAACCTCTGTAATCTTGGAGCCTGTAATGATGTTGACGTCCATTTTGCGCAGCCGTTTTTCGGCTTTGCGTATTAGCGGCTCGGGCAGGATCGGGAGGATCTTGTCGACCATATCGGCAACATGAAGAGTTACCTCGCTTGGCTCGACATGGAACTCCTTGCAGAGTTCTTTAGTAAACTCAGCCAGCTCACCGATCATCTCAACGCCGGTAAACCCGCCGCCGACCACAACGAAGGTCAGCATTTCTTTGCGAACCTGCGGGTCGCGCTCAAGTACCGCTTTGCGGAACATGTTCAGGGTGTGTTCCTTCAAGCGAACCGCATCATCATAGGACCACAGGGTAAAGGCGTGTTGATCCGCGCCCGGTATGCCGAAGAAGGTCGGCTTGCTGCCTGTTCCGATGACGAGATAGTCGTAGTTATAGGTTTGTTTCTCACCGCGGAGTCTCTGGTTGTCAAAATCGATATCGCCGATCTCATCAAGCACGACATCCACGTTACGGAATCCGGCAAACACTTTTTTGAGATCCACCTTAATGGAATCTTCCTCTACCCGGTTAGCGGCTACTTCATGCAGTTCGGTCAGCAGTGTATGATACGGCTTGCGGTCGATGAGTGTTATCCGCAAATCCTTCTGTTTACGCAGTCGTTTAGCCAGCTTCTTAGCCGTGAGTATGCCGCCATATCCGCCGCCCAGCACGATAATCTGTTTCATGCGAATCTCCCCTCAAGGAATAGTTGTCTTGTTTCTATCGCTCTTGCTGCTTATTAAGCGCCTTCGAGTGCTTTGGCTGCCAGTTCTACGAATCCGTTGACGTGGATGGATACACCGGAAATGGCATCGGTTTTGCCGTCTTCGGCCGTAACGATTGCTTGCGGATCTTGTTTTTCGATCAAGTACTGCTCGGCTTGATAAGCCTGCTCATGCCATTCAGACTGAGCGCCGCCTTTCTTCATGCCGTACTCCCCGGATTTGGAACGGGTCACTTTGTCGGTACCGCCGTCTTTGTGAATACCATTCCAGCTAACGGCTGCGATCTTGCCATTGATGACAGTTACGTCAACGGTTTCCTTCCAGCCGGAGTTGGCATCGAAGTCAGCCGCTTCCGCATGGTAGCTGCCGTCTTTGTATGGTCCTGCTTCGACAGGTCCTGCCGCGAGGGCTTTTGCTGCCAGTTCGGTAAATCCGTTGACGTGGATGGATACCCCGGAAACGGCATCCGTGCGGCCTTCATCGTTCAAGGTCAAGCCATCGACAGACTGCTGAGCCACGAGGTATTCCTCCATTTTGGCTGCCTGCTCATGCCATTCCGCTTGAGCGCCGCCTTTTTCCTTCATGCCATAGAAACCCTTCTCGGAAAAAGTCTTTTTGTCCAAGCCGCCGTCCTTGTGAAGTCCGTTCCAGTTGGCGCTGACGATTTTTCCGTCTTCGACTTGAATGGCTACGAGCTCCTTCCAGCCGGAATCTTCGGCAAACTCGCCTTCAGCGTAATACAAGCCGTCTTGCAGGGCTGTTCCTTCTTGTGCCGGTTGCTCCGTAGTTCCGCCATTATCCGTGTTTTGGCTCTCTGCCGGTTTGTCCGTGGTGGCAGGCTCTTGGTCTCCGTTGCCCCCGCAGCCAACGAGCAGCGCAAACATTAACATAATGGAGAGGGATAGAGAGAGTGTCCTTTTCATTCTGGTTTCCTCCTATAATTTTGTGAATTACTTCACAATTGTTGTTCTTGAGTTCATTTTATTCTTAAAAAGAATAGTTATCGGTGAAAAAAATCACAAATAGCAATGATGCTCCGGGTGTGGGACCACTTGAATGACTCCAGATGAGGGCTATTAGACTAGATGATGCCTCGAATATCATCCAGCGAAGGGATCCCTTCACGATCCATCAGCTGAATCAGCTCTTCAGCCAGGGTATCGCCGGCTCGCAGGTTGATGAAGTTGAAGGTGCCGATCTGCACGGCTGCCGCACCTGCCATGATGAATTCGAGGATGTCCTCGGCACAGCTGATTCCGCCGATCCCAACGAGGGGGATGGATACGGATCGGGCTACCTGATGAACCATGCGAAGTGCAATCGGTTTAATCGCCGGCCCCGATAATCCGGCATAAGCCCTGTCAAATACGCTTCGCCGTTCCCGGATATCAATCGCCATCGCTTGAATCGTATTGATAAGGGAAAGCCCGTCAGCGCCTTCGGCTTCGCACATTCGTGCCATTTCCTTCAAATCCCGTGCTCCGGGAGAGAGCTTGACGAGCAGAGGCAGCGCAGTAGCTCTGCGGACAGCCCGGACCACCTCTTGTGCCTGTTCGTTCTCAACGCCGAAGGCAAGTCCGCCTTCCTTGATGTTGGGGCAGGAGATGTTAAGCTCGATCATATCGATGGCACGCTTGCCTGCTGCCTGTAGCTTGAGGCTGGCTTCCGTAAGCAGCTCGGCGCCCTCCGTATATTCACGTAAGGTACCGCCGCCAAGATTGACGATGACCGCGGTCCCATGCGAGGCCATTTCGGATAATTCCGAATCCAGAAAAGCCCGGATCCCCGGATTCTCAAGGCCAATGCTGTTCATGATGCCGGATGGCGTTTCATAGAGCCGCGTACCTGTATTGCCGGGGCGAGGATTCAAGGTCAGTCCCTTGGAAACGATGCCTCCGAGCTTGCGAAGCGGATACAGATCCGCATACGGTTTGCCAAATCCGAAGGTGCCTGATGCCGCCAGTATCGGATTCGACAGCGGCACGCCTGCCAGTTCACAATCGATGGAGATCATTCCAATTCACCTCCTTCGCCGGGAAGACAGGACCATCGGTGCATACTTTGCGGCTTGCGCCAGCGGAGGTTAACGTGCAGCTGTTGCATGCCCCGATGCCGCAGCCCATTCGCTTCTCGATGGAGACGTGAAGCTCGGCGTGGGTGCCCTCCACTTTTTTGGCCAGAGCTTGCAGCATGGCAACCGGTCCGCATGCGAATATCTTGTCATAGCGGCTTGGGTCCACTGCATCAACAATGGTGCCTCCGGATTTGACGGTGACATTGCGGCTGATCTCGTGGAATCCGGTGACTCCGAAAGGGACGCTGGTGTATCCCAGATATACGCTGGCATCAGGTATTTCCTTAGCTGCCAGCAGCAGTGGGGCAACGCCAATGCCGCCTCCTACCAGTGCCGTCCGGCCTTGGGGCTCAGGAAATCCTTGCCCGAAAGGCCCCTCCAGTTGAATCTTGTCACCCGCTTGAAGCGCCGATAGCAGCCATGTGCCTGTTCCATGCACGCGATACAAGAAGGAAACGGAGTCCTCCGTCAGGTTATGAACGCTGATCGGGCGTGACAATACGGGATACGTATCCCAGCATCGAAGCATGAAGAACTGTCCCATTCGTGCCGAATAGCTGCCTTGAACGGTTAGTCGATGGATGCGATGAGCCAGTTTGACATTTTGAATAACAAGGGCCACGTTCTCATTCTCCTCCCTTGGCGTACTTTATTTTCGCCCGCAATGTTCCTTGCTACAGTATCACAGACGGATAACGCTACCTGTGACATTTCTCATATTCGGGCGTCGGTCGGGATTGATACCTTTTGTATACATAACACTAGACCTAGAAAAGGGTGGGGATCCTACATGAGAACACTGGTAATCGTTGCGCATCCGAGTCTGCAAACGGGATCACGGATCAATCGGGAACTAACCGAGACGGTGAGATCTATGGAAAATGTGACGGTGCATGACCTGTATCAACAGTATCCGGATGGATGCATCGATATCGCGGCAGAGCAGCAATTGCTGCTTCGGCATGACCGAATCGTGTTTCAATTTCCCTTCTGGTGGTACAGCTCACCGCCCCTTCTGAAGCATTGGTTCGACCAGGTGCTGACTTTCGGATGGGCGTATGGTCCGGGCGGCGACAAGCTTCGGGGGAAAGAGTGGGGCATGGCCGTTACGACCGGCGGAGCCGCTGAGGCGTACAGCAGCGGGGGATACAACCGTTATACGGTGGAGGAGCTGACACGGCCGTATGAAGTGACGGCCAGTCTGGTAGGCGCGGCGTACTTGCCGGTATTTACCGTCCATAATGCCATGCAGCTGACGGATGAAGAGCTGCGACGTCATACGGAGGATTTTGCCCAGCATGTAACAAATGTGGTGCGGTCCCGATAAGGAAGGTACACAAAAAGCGTGCGGATTCCTGCGTAGCGGATCTTTACGGTTTTACGAAGAGCGAAGAAGGCCAAATCGTCGTTTCCCATACTCGAAACTACGGCCTATTGAGGTTCCGTGGCCGTTTGGATAGGAAGAAATGAAGAGCTGTTTAATTAATCGATGGAATAGCTGTTTGAATAATTGAAAACTGTTGGAATAGCCGGACAGCTGAAGCTTCCGGGCTATTCGCTGTGGAGTCATACAGCGTGCGGAAGGAGAGGCTTTACTGGAGCTGCTGTGATTCTATTTTAGCGTAGGGCACAGATGCGCAGGCACGAATCATTTGTGATCGGCAAGGACATGGAGCATCTAATTACTTGAGAAGTTACCGTTGCAATATGGGGAAGCTTATTTTATACTCGTATACATAGATTTACGATACATAGATTATCTAGGTATTGGAGTGATAAGAGAATGAGCATTAACAAAGAGCTGCTTAAGGGCAGCACCGTCATTTTATTGCTTACCGTGCTGAACAAGCGGGAAATGTACGGTTATGAGCTGATCAAGGAGATCGAGCAAAGCTCGGACGGGGTATTCCTGATGAAGGAAGGCACGTTATATCCGATTCTGCACACGCTTGAAGCGGAAGGGTGGCTTGAATCCTCTTGGAGTCAGCATGATGGCCGAAAGCGTAAATATTACCGGCTTACCGAGCTTGGGAAGGACCAGCTCCGTGAGAAGACCAAGGAATGGGTCAGGTTCCGCACGGCGGTGGACACCGTGATCGGGGAGGGCGGTTAGCATGCGACCGATCGAAGAATACAAGGTGGTGCAAGATTTTCTGGGCCGCGTGTGCAGGCAGGTGCGTGCCAGAGCCATGCATCCGGAAATCCGCGAAGAGCTGCTCGGGCATATTGAGGAGCGTACGGAGCTGCTGATGCTGGAGGGGAATGCCGAAGGGCCTGCGGTGGAGGATGCGGTAAAACAGATGGGGGTCCCGGAGGATATCGGCAAGAGCCTGCATCTGGCCCATCGGCCTCAGATGGATTGGAAGCTGCTGGTCCTGCTGGCCCTGCTCTCGATTATTGGACTGTTCGGCGCGCTGAGCGTGGACTATGCCGGTACGGAACACGTCACAGATATATTCGCAAGAAAAGCCGTGTTTCTGAGTATAGGATTCATCCTTCTCATCGCCCTCTATTTCCTGGATTACAGAAAGCTTAAAAAATATTCAGGGTTTTTATTTTTCATCACGCTGTGCCTCATGGCGATGACGGAATTTTTCGGCTCAAATGTGAATGGGGCAAACCTATATCTTCACTTCGGGCCTATTGTGATTCCCATGCTGGGAACGGTTTCCGTCTTCCTTCTCCTATTTGCTGCGGCAGGCATGAAGCCTGCTAGCCAATGGGGACCATGGGAGGGGGTATTTCACATCCTGTATCGGGGTGTGCTGCCTATCGTGCTGTACAGTCTGAGTGGATCCATGGTGTATATGTTCATCTACTTGCTGGCGTTCCTGGTACTGACTTGGACTACCAAAAAGAATAGTAAACAATTTGCAGTATTGACCCTGCTGCCGTTTGCTGGATTGGCGGTTGTCCTGTTTACAAAAAGGAATTATCTCATGTGGAGACTGGAGGGGGTTGCAGATCGAGAAGGAGCCGGGGACTACTTCATGCGGACCATCGCCGATGCCGTTTCTTCTGCCGGCTGGTTTGGTCAAGGTTTTGCAACGCCGAATCCGGGGATCCCGTACGTTTATAGCGACTCCATATATCCCTATCTGATCTATTGCTTCGGCTGGATGTTTGGCATTGTGGTCGGGATGGTCGTTCTTTTGTTCCTCGCCAGAATGTGGAGCATATCCAATGTACTTCACGATTCCTACGGGAAAAATATCGTGACCGGTGTCATTGTCGTGTTGGGCCTGCGCCTGCTCATGCCGATCATTATGGGACTTGGCGTGGTACCGGTTGTGAGTCTGGATTTTCCATTCATCTCTTATGGCGGCACAAACAACATCCTGGACCTCGCTGCGGTCGGTATGCTTCTCTCCATCTACAGACGGAAGAACATGATTCCAAGCGAAGCGGGGGATGCGCCTTCTGTGAAGGCGGCGTAATTGCAATGCTGATGTAGCAAAACTTATGTTATATCGAACAGGTTTATCGTACAACTTCTACTGTTTTAACCCATCATGATTAGATAACTCTTTTCGAAGTTTAGGGAGAGTTATCTTTTTTTTAATTAACTATTGTAAAAATATTCATCATTTAGCTAATGTAACCTGCCTATATATGCAAGATTATTATGGCGTGATGTCATTAAACTTCTGGAAGCTAATGCTGAATTATATTCTGTCAAGGAGGAACCACATGCGGCAAATGGAGGAGTATCAGATTGTTCGGCAATTTTTGGACCGTGTGTGCAAACAAGTTCGCACAAGACAAATGCATATAGAGATTCGGGAGGAACTGCTCAGTCATATCGAAGATCGGGTCGAGTTTTTGATGCGGGAGGGGAATACGGAAGAACAAGCGACATATTGATCACAATACAAGTCCACAGTTTTATTTGGATCAATTGACGACAAGTGCGGAAGGGACTGAAAATAAGACCAGTTACAGTTATTCCAAAAATGTTGGCAGTCGCAGTTATCCCGTATCAATGCCAACCTCCGAGGTAACGACAAACAACCGAAATAACGACACATTAACGGTTACAAAACAGTATGATGACTATGGGAACGTCTTGCAGGCTACGAACGAACGGGGGGCAACGATAACTAACACGTATGATAGTTCTCGTCATTGGTTGATGCAATCAATAGAACGTGTTGCGTCAGGCGTAGATCTGCATACAACGTATACCCGAAATTCACAAGGTGATATTACAGAACTCATTGTTCGCCAAGGTCATGGAACCGGGCAAGTTGTGAGACATATCCAATTTGGTTATGACAGCTACGGGAACGTAACTACCGAAACGATAATTCAAGGCGATAAGAGGAGTACCGTCACCACGGATTATCCTGCTGACCACCAATTTTCCTTCCCGACACGGCAGAGGATACCTGTTAAAGATGCGGATGGGAACGTTTCAGAAGTTTCCGTGTCGTCCACGTATGATCAAACGACGGGAAACATAACGTCATCTACGGATGCACGACAACAAACGACGGTTTACCGCTATGATGTGCTTGGCCGCGTGATAGGCGTCACCTACCCAGACCATCACACACTTGTAGCGAAATATGATGACATCAATAACACAGTGACCGTAACAAATGAACTTGGACAGAAGACGAGAACACAATGGAATGCACTCGGATGGAAGTTGGAGGAAGGGATTCTCACCGATAAGGGAGTCGAGACAAAGTCCAGAACCGGTTATGACCCTTATGGCCGAACGGTATGGTCCGAAGATGCTCTCGGGCAACGTACGCAAACCAACTACGACAGTTGGGGGCGTCAGACTATAACGGTTTCTGCTAATGCAACCCAAACGCTGACCCAGTATGATGATGCGAATCGGATCCAATCGACTCGGGATGCAGAAGGTAATGTGCATCGAGAATACTACGATATTTACGGCCAGATGGTAAAGTCGGAGGAACAGACGGTTAAGGATCAAACGGGTCGTTTGATCGTACAGCAAAGTATGGATCCAATCAGCGGCCAAGTTTTGAAGCAAACGGATGCGAAAGGAAATGTCACTCAATTCGGCTACACTTCCTTGGGACAACTGAAATACGTGCGGGATGCACTAAATAATACGACGGAGTATAAGTACGATCTCAATGGGAACTTGGTTACCGTAATAGATTCAAATGGTAGAGAGACACATAAGGGCTATGATGAACTCAACCGGGTCACACTTACCCGTGATAAGGCCGGTCAACAAGAAAGGTTGTACTATGATGGAAATGGTAATCTGGTCCGAAAGGTCGATCGTAGCGGACATACCATGAGTTATCGGTATGATGACCGAGATCGGTTAATTGAGCGAGTCAGCCAGGATGAAACCATTCAGTATACCTATGATGCGGCCGGTAAACGTATTTCCATGTCCGATCCAACAGGAGTTACCCGTTATGAATATGATCCAGCCCAAGGCTTCTTGACACGACTGCAGTATCCAGATGGGCAGGAACTCCGCATAGCATATGATGCTAACGGTAATCGAACGGAAGCCATTGGTCCTTTTGGTGGTAAGAGATTTCTTAGATACGATGCGATGGATCGTCTAACCTCTATGGGCACATCCAATGGAGTTGAGGAATTCAAGTACACATACTACGCCAACGGTTTGCATAATGAATATACCGCAAATGGCAATGTGACAACGAAACATCGGTTCAATGGTACAAAGCTGACCGAGAAGGAACAAGTTCGAGGTCAGCAACTGATCAGTCGCTATCAATATGAGTATGATGCCAATAATAACATCCAGAATCGTACTCAAAATGATGTTGTAGATACATTTGCTTATGATCCGTTAGATCGGATAAAGGAATCCAGTGTATTTAACGAGGCATATACCTATGATAAGCTAGGAAACCGTCTAACCCTGCGTTCGGAACAATCGCTTGATACGCCGCCAATGAATAATACATTTGACGCTCAAGATCGGTTGGTCCAGGTGACCACCGAAGATAAGTCCGTGCAATATATGTATAACGGTGACGGGCTTTTGGTCGAACGAGTCGAGAATGGAGTTCGAAGCCGCTACTATTATGACGGCAGTCAGATCATAGCGGAAGCAGAGATAGTGAATGGACAGCCTATTCATAAAGCAACCTATATCCGAGGAAACGAGCTGGAAGCAATTGATTATGCAGATGGTTCAAGAGCGTATGTATTATCTAACGGACACGGAGATATTACCGAGCTGCAGAATGGATCTGGCCAAACGCTCAACAGATACTCTTATGATCTGTGGGGCAACATTCTTTCGCAGCAAGAGCAAGTGCACAATCCTTTCAGGTATTCTGGGGAGTACTGGGATGACACTACTAAATTGCAGTATTTAAGAGCCCGGTGGTATGATCCAAGTGTAGGTCGGTTTCTGAATGAGGATCCCTACAAAGGAGATATAGCCAATCCTCTAAGTCAGAATTTATATACCTATGTTCATAATAATCCTTTAATTTATATTGATCCTAGTGGAAATACAAAGGATAGTTTTGGCGCTGCATTAACGATGCCAAAAAATCCTCAGGAAGCTACTAAGCTATTATCTTACGCTCAAAATAACTGGTGGGTGGCTCAAAATAATATAGATTTAATTCGTTCAGGCAAAAGTACAGGCTTATTATGTAAGGATTGTAATAAAGTTTCGACGTGGAAAGATTACCAGAAGAGCATGGAGGCTTATGCAAATAGAATTAGAGGAACTGTTTCAATAGGTGTAAGCTCATATATTAAAGGGGAAGCATCAGCTTCGCTGCTTGCAGGTGGTAAGATAGGCATTGAACTTAAAGGCAATGTTATAAAAATCTATGCTGCAGTAGGACCAAATGGACAAATAGGTGCTTCTGGAGCTGTTACAGCAGGTTTATCTGTCACATCTGATACTAATAATAGGATGTCTTCGAAAACTACTAATGTTGGAGCATCAGGAGGAGTTATTTTTGTCGGTGAAGCATCTCTGAAGTCGGATTCTAAGTACATTGAGATGAGTGTTGGAGGAGGTGCTGGAGTTTCAGCTCAAGTTATGTTAATCCCGATTGATGCCTCGTTAGAAAAAGAATATTATGTTGAATTTGATGTTCCATTTAACTTAGGTAAAGAGGTTCTATTATATCCTCATTACGTTGGAGCACCTAACGCAGAAGAGTGGATGAATATGTTGAATGGCAATGGGTGGTAATTGCTTAGTAAGAGGTGATGAACATAAATAAAAAAATTAAAGTTTTTATAATAATCGTAATAGGATTTGTTGTTTTTGTATCAATAACCTTAATAGCATCTTTGTTGGTTTTGGATAACAAACATAAAGCAGAAATTACAAGAGTAATAAATGAAAAAAAAGGAGTGATAACTGAAATTGAGAAAGTAGATAGTGACTTGTCACCTTTTAAGAATGAAAGCAATAGAAATAATATTATTTATAAGGTGACTTATGAAGTAGAGGGAAACTCGAAAGTAGCGTGGTATAGAGGGGTCAAAACAGTTAACAACATTCATGACCAGAGCCCTGGACCATACGGCAATGGTTTCGGGGAACGATGGATATTTGAATAATCAGGAGTGCACCTCCTAATAAGTAGAGAAGACAGCGGGAGTTTTCCTTATCAATTTGGGAAGGCTCCATTTTTTTCTTTTCATCTTAATGGTGTAAGATTTCCTAATAAAATACCCCCTCTAGGTGACAAGAAAAGCGGAGGTACCTGACGCGGAGCGGGATTGAAGTATGCAGAACCATTAAACAGCTTGGCCATACGAAAGTTCTGCTGTTAACCGCTAAAGGCGAGGCGGACGATGAGTTTGCGGCTTTGCAGTCCGGTGCGGATGATTATGTACGGAAGCCGTTTGATCCTCGTATTTTGCTGCTGCGCGCCAAGAAACTGCTGCATTTGAACGCCAAGGTCGTGATCGGGAACGTGACCGTGGATTTGGAGGAGCAGCGGATTTACCGCGGGGAACAGGACGTGATGGCTACGCATAAAGAGTTCGAACTCATGAAATATTTTCTGGCGAACAAAGGCCGGATTCTGTCGAGAAAAATGCTGCTGGATCACGTATGGGGCTTTGATTATTTTGGCGATGAGCGCACCGTGGATACCCACATCCGGCGGCTTAGGGAAAAGATCGGCGAGTCATGCATTCAGACCCACCGCGGGATGGGATACAGTCTGGATGATAGCCTATGAGCAAATTAAGCAAAAAGCTGATCATCCGCATTACGCTGGTGCTCTCCGCCGTATTCATCGTGTCTCTTGCCTTAAATACGTATTTTCTCCCGAAATACGTGTTATACCAACAGAAGCAGAAGCTCGCGGAAGTGAGCTCCCATGTGCTGTCGATGGAAAAGAAGCGGCTCTTGGAGGAAATAGCGGAGCTGGAGCAGACCTACCGGGTTACGATCGTTTATGCGGATCTGGCGGAGAGCGAAGATCAGTTGAATGACCGCCTCAAGACGCGGCTGAATGAGAAGCGGATTACGCTCAGCCGCTTTTGGCTGACTACGGACAACATCGATACCTTGCGGGAAGGCGGAAGGGTTAACAAAATATACGACCAACCCAAATTAAAATCGAACTTCCTCGTCAATTTTTTGCCAATGGAAGGGAATGTTGTTGCCGTTGGAGAGTCCATTCCGTATACGTCTGACACCATCTCGATGGTTAATCAGTTTAATGTGTATATTTGGAGCGGGGCCCTGGTGGTGCTGATCCTGCTGTCCGTGCTGTTTACGACGCGAATCGTCAAGCCGCTGGCGAAGCTGAATGAAACCGCCGAATCGATTTCCAACCTGACCTTTACAAAAGCGGACATTCGCACTGGTGATGAGGTGGAGGAGCTGGCCGAGCGGATTAACTCAATGAGTACCAAGCTGGAGAGTGCCCATGTGACACTTGAGGGGAAGAATGAGGAGCTGCGCAGGTTTATTGCCGATATTTCACATGAGCTGAGGACACCGTTAGCCTTGATCAAGGCGTATGCGACAGGCATTCAGGATGGACTTGACGACGGAACCTATACCGAAATTATACGAAAAAAAACCGATGACATGACGGAGATGGTTGATCGTCTCCTGTTATTCTCCAAGCTGCAGGTCGAGCCGTATACGCATGCTCCTGTTGAGATTCGTCAGCTGCTAACCGGGATATTGGATACGTACCGCTTATCCTTTGAACAGCAGGGTTTAAGCGTGCAGTTCGAGGATTTGCTGCCGCCAGAGGGCGGCATGGTGATGGCCGACGAGGCCAAGCTGGCCTCGGTGTTTCACAATCTGCTGACAAATGCCATGAAGTATACCGCGGATGAAACCATCCGGGTTAGGGCAGAGCGCAGGGCGGGTGTTTTTCATTTCGAAATTACCAACGCAGTAGGACCGTCTGCAAGATCTCCAGTCGATTGGGATCACGTATGGGAGCCGTTTTATGTGATGGAATCCTCGCGCAGCAAGTTATACAGCGGCACGGGCCTAGGCCTGTCGATTGTACGGACGATTCTGGAGAAGCATCATGCCATCTATGGGGTCCGTCCTGACGCAGATGAGGTGACCTTCTATTTTTCCCTGCCGTTCATGGATCATCATAGCGATCCTGAAATCGTTCGTTCGTGAGGAGGATCGATTAGAGCCAATGCATCAGCCGTGAGGCTGTTGTATTGGCTTTTTTTGCTGCTGTCACATTGATGTAACACAGGGGACCTAAGATGTAGTCATCACCGAGAGAAAGGGATGACACCCATGATTCATAAACTGCCGAGTCTGCTGCTGAGCCTGTTTTTCCTGCTAGTGGTGCTGCTGCTGTATGTGGGGCACCGAGTTCTGGGATAAAGAGAGGAAGAGGCTGATATGAGAATGCTGGATCACGACGGAGTGCAGGCAAAAGCTGCTGCAGCGGGAATGGGCAAATCACCTCGCCCACTCCGTGTCATCGTTTGGATTGTAATCGGAATGCTCCTGCTGACTGCCGGGACTTATTATTATGCTACGCAAATAGAACCGAGCCGACTGACGGTGACCCATCATACGGTGGAATCGCCGAACCTGTCGCAATCTTTTCATGGGATCAAAATCGCCCAGTTCAGTGATACTCATCTTGGCGAAAGCTATTCGAACCGCCAGCTGCGCCAACTCGTTCAGCGATTGAATCGGGAGAAGCCGGATTTGGTCGTATTTACGGGCGACTTATTTGATTCGGTATGGCGAAGTCCGGCGAGCATCAAGGAAGTACCGGATATTCTGTCCGAGATCGAGGCGCCGCTAGGCAAATTCGCCGTTTATGGCAATCACGACCGCGGTGGCGGGGGGAGCCGCGTGTACCAGGAATATATGAAAAAGGCAGGGTTCCGCGTGCTTGTCAACGATACGGCAAACTTAACGCTCGGCAGCGGAGAGACGATGACCGTTGCGGGCCTGGACGATTATCTTCTGGGTCGGCCGGACGCTGAAGGTACACTATCCGACCTGAGCGAAGATCACTTCAATATGCTGCTTGTGCATGAGCCTGACGTAGCGGATCGCTTGCTTGGGTATCCGATTGACCTGATTCTGTCTGGTCACAGCCATGGCGGTCAAGTGAATGTGCCTGTGCTGGGAGCATGGATCAGGACTTCGCTGGCGGACAAGTATATAAGCGGGATGTATGACATACCCGGCTCAGAGCGGGAAGCACGGTTATATGTGAACCGGGGCATCGGCACAACACGCTTTAAAATCAGGCTGGGCAATCCGCCGGAAATTTCGGTATTTACGCTTCATTCCGGGGCCGGTTAATAGCTAAAAAAAGCGAGATGATGGTTCTCTCGCTTTTTTCGTGGCGCATTTATCGTGTGGTTGTCTCGGAAGCCATTGCAAGTATGCCCTGGGCCACGCGCATCCTGTACACTTCCGTCATTCGGTCCGAAGTGGTGAACAGGGCTGCGCCATTCCCAGCGTACCGGCGGCAATCTCCTCGATATAGTGGCAGGCTGCTTGATGGCCGCCGTTCTGCTGAATCACCTCCCGAAGCGCTGGGGCTTCGGATCTGCATAGGTCCCTGGCATACATGCAGCGAGTGTGGAACCGGCAGCCGTCAGGCGGATTGATTGGGGATGGAACATCCCCTTTCAGGATGATTCGTTCCTTCTTGCGCTCGGGATCCAGCGTCGGGATGGCGGATAGCAGGGCGCGGGTGTAGGGGTGCTGCGGCTGCTGGAAGAGCGCGCGCTTATCCGCGATTTCCACAATTTTTCCCAGGTACATCACGATGATCCGGTCGGAGATATGGCGTACAACCCCGAGATCATGGGAGATGAACAGGTAGGTGAGCTTGAACTCGGTTTGCAGCGATTTCATCAGATTGAGTACCTGTGCCTGGATCGAGACGTCGAGCGCTGAGACTGCTTCATCGCTGATGATCAGCCTGGGATTCACGGACAGGGCACGGGCGATCCCGATCCGCTGTCGCTGCCCGCCGCTGAATTCATGGGGATAACGATTGGCTTGATAAGAAGCCAGCCCGACGGTCTCCAGAAGTTCGATGGAACGGGACCGGCGGTCCTTCTTCGGCACGACATTCTGAATGTCCATCGCTTCTTCCAGTACCTGCAGCGCGGTTTTTCTGGGATTCAGCGACGCGTAGGGATCTTGAAAAATCATCTGCAAGTCTTTGCGCCTTCGGGTCATCTGCGTTTTATTCAGGGAGAGCAGATCCGTCCCTTCGAACAGCACCTCGCCGGAGGTCGGTTCATCCAGCCTTAGGATGGCCCGGCCTGTGGTGGATTTGCCGCAGCCGGATTCGCCCACGATACTGACGGTTTCCCCCTCATGCACAGAGAACGAAATGTCATCCACGGCCTTTACGACATTGACGGTGCGGCCAAGGACGCCGCCCTTGATCGGGAAATACTGCTTGAGATTCTTGACGGTTAACAGCTCTTTGCTCATGGGAGAACGTTCACCTCGCTTTCGGTCTGCCATTGATCCGTGTATATCCAGCACCTTACCTGCTGATGGTCATCCAGTGCCTGGAGGTCAGGCAGCTTGTCATAGCACAGCTGGGCGGCGTGCGGACAGCGCGGCGCAAACCGGCAGCCATCCTGCGGATCATAAGGGCTTGGGACGGAGCCTTTAATCGGCTCAAGCGTTTCTTTATCGACATCATGCCGCGGCAGCGAGTTCATCAGGCCGACGGTGTAGGGGTGCTTCGGGTGCTTGAACAGGGTCCGCACATCGGTATATTCCACTACTTTTCCGCAGTACATGACCGCTACGTCATCACAGGTTTCGGCTACAATGCCCAGATCATGTGTGATAAAAATAATCGACATTTGCAGCTTCTGCTGCAGTTCCTTCATCAGCTCCAGTATTTGAGCCTGGATGGTCACGTCAAGCGCCGTGGTCGGCTCGTCTGCGATCAGCAGATCGGGGTTGCAGGCCAGCGCCATGGCAATCATGACACGTTGGCGCATACCGCCGGACAGCTGGAAGGGATACTGGCGCACTCTTTTTTCCGGGGAGGGAATGCCCACCAGCCGTAACATGTCGACGGCTTTGTCCATGGCTTGTTTTTTGCTCAGATTCTCATGAATCTGATACGCCTCTGCAATCTGATCGCCAACGGTGAAGACCGGATTGAGCGAGGTCATCGGCTCCTGGAAGATCATCGAGATTTGGTTGCCCCTTAATTTGCGCATCTGCCGGTCCGATTTATCGAGCAGATTCTCTCCGTTATATAGGATTTGTCCTCCAACGATTCGTCCCGGATGAAGGATCAGCCGCAGGATGGACAAGGACAATATGCTTTTGCCTGAGCCGGATTCGCCAACGATCCCGAGTGTCTTCCCCTTACGTACGCTCAGGCTGATATCATCCACCGCTTTTACTTCTCCCAGGTCGGTGAAAAAAGAGGTCTGCAGGTTCTTGATCGTAAGCAGATTTGATGCGTGCTGTTCCATCTTCATCATGGGCTAAGCTCCCTTCGCTTTTAATTGATCTAACGGTATTTGCGATGTTGGCTCGGAGCGGCACGATGTTGGGCTACTCATGAGCATATGTCCCAAAGTCCCGAAACAAAATAATTTCAGTAAATGTGCTCCATTAGGCTAATGAGGGTTTGGTATCTAATGTAGGTGTGCAAAAAGCTCCCAAATAGCTCAGATTGTCTCAATTAGGGGTAGCTTTCGGACCGTGGTTCCGCTATTGTTGGTTTTTAGCCATTTAGTAGCAGTACGAGGACACCAGATCCGCTATTGCAAAATATTCCGGGATTAATCCACGGTTTTGAGTAGATTAACGGATCGTGTGTCCGCAAGGGCTCGAGAATAGGTCGATTCTGAGCAAATAGCGGATCGTGTGTCCGCAGGAAATCAAGAACAGGCTCGCTCCTCGGATCGTGTGTCCGGTGTTGGATTAAATGCCCCAAAGTTCCAAAACAACTAATTCAACTAACCAGGGGTGTATGTTCCAAAGTCCCGAAACAGTACGATGTTGGGCTACTCATGAGTATATGTCCCGAAGTCCCGAAACAAAGTAATTTCAGTAAATGCGGCTCCTTCGTTAGGTTAATGAGGATTTGGTATCTAATGTTGGTGTGCAAAAGTCTTCCCAATAGCTCAGTTTGTCTCAATTAGGGGTAGCTGTGGACCGTGGTTCCGCTATTTGTTGGTTTTTAGCCATTTAGTAGCAGTACGAGGACACCAGATCCGCTATTGCGAGATATTCCGGGATTAATCCGTGGTTTTGAGTAGATTAACGGATCGTGTGTCCGCAAGGGCTTGAGAATAGGTCGATTCTCGGCAAATAACGGATCGTGTGTCCGCAAGGGCTTGAGAATAGGTCGATTCAGAGCAAATAGCAGATCATGCGTCTGCGCAGCACCCCAGAAACAGGCCATTCCTCAGCAAACAGCGGATACTATGTCCGCACAGCACCTGGAAATAGATCAAGTCCGGCAGACAGTGAGTAGGGGGTCAATTGGAATCCTAACCAGATCAATCAATCGAAATCGATGCGCTTGTTGAAGTATCGGTAGGATATGTCCACGAGCAGATTGACAAGCACGAACATGACCGAGAGCACCAGTACCGTGGCCTGCACAACGGGGAAATCCCTCGCCCTGATCGAGTCGATCACATAGCGTCCCATGCCGTTCACGGCAAAGACGGACTCGGTCAGCACCGCCCCGCCGAGCAGGCCTCCAAATTCGAGGCCGATGACCGTAATGACGGGAATCATGGCATTTTTCAAGGCATGCCGGTAGACAATGATGCGCTCCCGGACACCCTTGGCACGGGCGGTGCGGATGTAATCCTGACCGATAACCTCCAGCATGCTGGAGCGGGTCATTCTGGCGATAATCGCAGCGCCGCCTGTCCCGAGCGTGATCACGGGAAGGACCGTCTGCGACCAGGTGCCCCAGCCGGAAGGGCGGAACCAGCCCAAATCTACGGCAAAATACTGAATCAACATGAGCCCCAGCCAGAAGTTCGGCATCGACAGCCCGAACAGGGCGATGAACATGACGCCGATGTCGGCAGGCGAGCTTTTTTTAACGGCGGAGATGATGCCTGCCAGAATGCCAAGAAATACGGCCAGGATCGTACTGTAGATGGCCAGCTCGACGGTGACCCAGAACCGGCTTTTGAATATTTCATCGGCGATGGGACGGTTGCTGCGGATTGAATCGCCGAGATCTCCTTGCAGCAAACCGCTGACATAGTTCCAATACTGCAGTGGCAGCGGTTCGTTCAATCCCAGATTTTCGCGGATTTTCTCAACCTGCTCTTTAGGTGCCCCTTCCCCAATAATGACCTGCGCCGCATCCCCCGGGATGAGGTGCATCAGCAGAAAGACAACAATGGTGACGCCAATGACGACAGGTATCGTCTGAATAAGCCTTCGAATGGAATAGATGAGCATGGCCCGGCAGCTCCCTTCATTATTTTTTCATTTTCGGGTCAAGGACATCTCGCAAGCCGTCACCCAGCAGATTAAATGCGATGACCACGACAACGATCGATAGGCCGGGGAACAGGGCGACATGAGGGTGATCCATAATATAGTTGCGCCCATCATTCAGCATGGCTCCCCATTCCGGTGTCGGAGGCTGGGCGCCAAGACCGAGGAAGGAGAGACCGCTGGCGGTCAGGATGGCAACCGCAATCCGCAGCGTAGCCTGCACGATGATGGGGGATGTAATATTCGGCAGAATATGTCCGAAGATGATGCGGCCGTCGCTCGCGCCAAGCGAACGCATGGCATCGATATATTCGAGCTTGCGGACGGCAAGCGTGGAGCCTCGGACGACTCTGGCAAAAGTGGGAATCGAGAAGATGCTGACTGCAATGATCACGTTAAACAGGTTTTTTCCAAGAACGCTTACAACCGCCAATGCTAGCAGAATGCCTGGAAATGCCAGCATGACATCAGTAATTCTCATAATGAGAGTATCCCATTTGCCGCCGTAATAGCCTGATATGATTCCGAGTACGACACCAAAAGCAGCTCCGATGATGACGGAGATAAAACCGACCGAGAGTGTGAGGCGCATGCCGTGGATAATTCGTGTGAATATATCTCTTCCGTTGTGATCCGTACCGAACCAATGGGCAGCAGAGGGTTTGAGCAGTTTCGTAGAATAGTCTACTTTGGTCGGATCATACTGGGTGAGCAGGGGGCCGATGACAGCGACAATAATCATCAGCAGGAGAAAATAACCCCCCCATAAGGCCGCTTTGTTTTTCCTCAGACGGTGGTAGAAAGATTTCCATTGTACGAGGCGGGTTCCATGATTACCGGATTCTTGTGGTCTGGCATCAGCGGTCATGTTATGCACGTGAAATCATCCTTTCTCAGAGTATGGATATCAGAATTGGTGTCGTAGAAACGGCAAGTAAATCTGGCTTCTTCTGGTATAAATATCAAATAGTAAAATATATGTTAACTGTGTATAAAATATTTTCCTATTTTGATTGAGAAGGGGGAGTTTGTTTCACATGGCAGGTAATAGAAGATTAAGGTGGCTTGTCTGTATCTTGGTCATACTTACCGTAGTGCTCTCAGCGTGCAATAGTTCAAGCAAGAGCAGTAATCCCGAAACGCCGTCAAATAACAGCAATACACCGGCTCCGGAGACAGGCAGCAAAGATCCCGCCGAGGGGACGACCGAAGCCGGTGCGAATGAGCTTGTGATTGCCTGGCTTTCTGATCCGCCATCCATGGACCCTCATATGTCGACGGACCAGCAAACGAGTGTAATGACAACACATATCTATAACACGCTGGTGATTCATGATAAGGACCTGAACATTCAGCCCGGGCTGGCCGAGAGCTGGAAAGCAATCGATGAGCTGACATGGGAGTTCAAGCTGAGACAGGGCGTAAAGTATACGGACGGCTCCCCATTCAATGCCGAGGTCGTAAAAGCGAACATAGAGCGCATGCAGGATCCGGACGTAGCCTCTCCGCGAGCCTCGCTTGTCGCCATGATTAAAGAGGTCAAGGTTATTGACGAGTATACGGTGCAGTTCGTGACCGAGTATGCCTTCTCGCCGCTGCTTGCGCATCTTGCCCATTCCGCGGTCAGCATGGTGAGTGCAGAGGCCATCAAGCTGGATTATGACAAGCTGAAGGCAGGTGAGAAAGCCGGCACGTACCTTGCACAGAATCCAGTAGGTACGGGCGTCTTCAAGTTAGAGAGCTGGAACCCCGGGCAGGAAGTGAAACTTGTCGCAAATGCCGATTACTGGGGGGATAAAGCGAAGGTGGACCGGGTGACGTTCAAGGTCGTAAGTGAAGAAGGGACGCGAATCGCCGAGATCGAAACGGGATATGCGCACATTATAGATCCGGTGTCGCCAAGCAGCATCAGCCGGGTTGAAAGCACAGACGGCATGTCGTTGAACCGTCAAGCCTCGCTGAGCTTGTCTTATATCGGATTTAATAACGATAAGAAGCCGTTTAATGATGTGAAGGTAAGGCAAGCCTTGTCCATGGCCATCAACAAGGATGAGATCATTTCGGGTATTTATGAAGGTACGGGAATTCCTGCCGTGGGTCCGCTGGCACCGGACGTAAACGGCTATGATGCCACCGTAAAGCCGATCGAATATAACATAGACAAAGCGAAGGAACTGCTGAAGGAGGCCGGGTACGAGGGAGGTTTCTCCACAACCATCTGGACCAACGATAATCCGGAGCGCATCAAGGTTGCCGAGTATGTACAGTCCAAGTTGAAGGAATTGAATGTCGATGTCAAAATCGAAGTGGTGGAGTGGGGCGCTTATCTGGCCCAGACAGCAGAAGGCAAGCATGATATGTTCATCTTGGGCTGGTCTACGGTAACGGCTGATGCCGACTACGGCATGTATGAGCTGTTCCATTCCAAAAATGTAGGGGAGCCGGGTAACCGCACCTTTACGAAGAATCCTGAACTGGATAAACTGCTGGATGCAGGTCGTAAGGAGAACGATCCTGAACAGCGCAAGGCAATCTACAAACAGGCGCAAGAGAAGCTGGTTGAGCTGGCCCCGATGTTGTATATCCACCACCAGGAGTATTTAAACGGAGTCAGCAGCAAGGTCGAGGGCTTTTGGAGACATCCAAACGGTATTATGCAGCTGCATAATGTGTCAATTCAACCATAGTGATTTTATGAAATTTTCATAGTTTTGACCGGATTTGATCTACAGAGGAGTTTATAGTGAGAGAGGCCGCCATTGGGCGGCCTCTTTGTTGGTTCTCTAAGAGAACCAGCATAAGCAAAGGGAACGGGTAACCGAACCGATCTAACATTGTTGAACTCTAAAAGCAAGAATCGAGATCGGTCAGCGACATCGTAGAAATTTTGGGAAATGGCCAGCCGCAAGTGCGTTGCCATCTGCGGATATTGAGTGAGGCAGGGCCGGTGATTGTCCTTAAGCCAGCTCTGATTCCCGGTACATACGGATAAGCAGGTCACGGCGATGTCATCGTATGGCCTGCTTCTTGGCTTGTATAAGCAAAGAATTTCCTGCTTAAGCGATGATCCCCATCAATTATTTTCCATGCCAAAACTCGTCCAAACAAAATAAGTAAATTTTATTAAAAATAAAACCATGTTATATTAAATTCACTAACGCCTTTGGAGAGGGGATAGGACGCATGAGTGGTTTGAAGGAAATTGCAAGGCTCGCGGATGTCTCGGTGTCTACAGTGTCCAATGTACTTAACGGACGCAAGAACGTGGGCCAGGATACGAGGGAGCGGGTGCTGAGATTATGCTCGGAACATGGCTATTTTCCACATAAGGGGACCAAATCCGATAAAAGCAACACGATTATATTCGTATTCAGCGACTTTGATCGCGATTATTATTTAAAAATCATCAAGGGCATCAGCCATTGCCTGACGGAGAACGGGTATGACCTCATCATCTGCACGAATAAATCCAGCACGAATTTCATGCGCAGCAAATTTGCAAGCGGTACCATAAGTCTGGACCGGAATATGACGGACGAATATTTGGTCTCTGTAGCTACGCCTCAATTTCCCGTTGTTCTCATGGACCGGATTATCGATAACGAGTATGCCAACACCAAGAGCGTGATCGTTGACAATTACCCTGTGATGTGTGAGATGGTTCAGGCTTTGGTGGATAAGGGGTTCAAAACATTTGGATACATCGGCGGGCTGGAGTTTACTTTGGACCATAAGGAGCGGTACGCCGGATTTATAGATACGCTTGCGAAGAACGGGATCGTCTTTGATCGCCGCAATTACTTTCATGGCGACTACAGTGAGGAAAGCGGATATCAGGCTGCCAAAATCCTGGTACTGAGTAACGTCTTGCCAGAAGTGCTGGTCTGCGCGAATGACAACATGGCTCTGGGCGCGATTAAAGCGCTGGAGGAGAATGGATTGCGGGTACCGGAGGATATCTCGATCACCGGATTCGACAATTCGGATGCGGCGGCCATGGCCGGATTGACCACGATTGCCATCCCCCGTTATGAAAGCGGTTATTTAGCGGCGAAGGAACTGTTGGAAATGATCAAGGGCACCACGGGCAGGGAACCCTTTAAACTGAATGCCACCATCCAGTGGCGGAAAACAGTAAAATAAAACGCAGGGAATTTAACTAGTAAAATATCTAATATTTTACTAGTTTTTTTACTTAATATTTTTATGAAAACGCGTACAATTTTTATTGACAATCTAGATAAACCGCCATATGATGGGTTTGTAAACGTTTTACTTTATAGAGTCCTTAGGGGGAGGCGTGTCACTTGAAAAAAGTAAAAAAGGTATTAAGCATACTGACGGCAACCGCTTTGGTTGCGGCACTTGCGGCCTGTGGCGGTACATCTGACAAAGAGTCTGGAGCAGCATCCGGGGGAGATAAGCTAAAGAAAATTACGCTCTTCCAATCTAAAGTTGAAATTACAGAACCACTTGAAGCCTTGGTTAAAACTTATAAAGAAGAAACCGGCAACGAGGTTGAAGTATGGGGTGCAGCGGGCGATGCCTATTCGCAGCAGCTGGTAGCAAAGCTCGGCAGCAATCAGGGACCGACGATATTCAGCGTAGCACAGGGACCCGAGTCCGAGAAGCTGAAATCCTATTTCTCCGACTTGAGCGGCGAAGAGTATGTTAAGAACATTGCGCCTGACATGGAATTGAAGGTCGACGATAAAACCGTTGGCGTTCCATACGGTGTAGAGGGCTTCGGACTTGTATACAACAAGGACCTGGTAGATCCGGCGAATGTGAAAGACCTGGACTCCTTCACCAAGACGATGGAGCAATTGAAGGCTGATGGCAAGAACGGTTTGAGCTTGTCCCAGGAGGCATACTTCCTGATCGGACACATTCTCAATACACCATTTGCGCTTCAAGCGGATCCGCTGGCTTATATTGAACAGCTGAATAAAGGCGAAGTGAAGATGGCCGACACGAAAGAGTTCCAGGAGTGGGCCAAATTCATGGATGTGATCAAAGCCAATGCCAAGAATCCGCTGGAAGTAAAATACGACAGCCAGATGGGTGACTTTGCAACAGAAAAAACGGCTATGGTGCATCAAGGCAACTGGAGCTACTCCATGCTTGCGGACTTCGGTGATTTCGGCTCCAAGGTCGGCATGATGCCGTTCCCGCTTGCGGGCAACGATAAAATCGCCGTTGGCGTGGCGAGCTACTGGGTCGTCAACAATCAGGCTGATGCTGATGAAGTCAAAGCTGCGAACGCTTTCCTGAATTGGCTGTTTACCAGCGACACAGGCAAGAAAGCCATCGTGGACGATTTCAAATTCATTCCGGCTTTAACGAATATTGAAGCAGGCGACCTGGATCCATTGTCCCAAGCGGTGCATGAGGCAACAACGAAAGGCGAGACGATTACTTGGGCACTGAACTACTTCCCGTCGGGCATCATCACGAATGACCTGGCTCCGGCGACGCAGGAGTACTTCATGAATCCGGGCATGACAGGTGAACAGTTCCTGCAGAAACTTGATGAGGTATGGGCGAAAGCATCCAAGTAAGAAGCAGGCAAAGCCGATGAAGTGAAATAACAATTCCATGAAAACGAAAGCCTAGCCTCCGACGTTCTGATGATCCAAGAGCGTTAGGCTTTTGTTTTTTTTTCTAACACGAATTCAAGGTTTGATGCCGCCCGCGCGGGAATCATCCGGAACGGAAAGAAGGTATGGATTATGAGCAAAAGAAAGGACAAAGCCTGGTTTGCCCTGTTTACGGTGCCGCTTCTGTTTATTTTCACGACGGTCGTCATCATCCCGTTCATTATCGGTATTGTGTACTCTTTTGTGAATTGGGACGGTATTCCGGCCAATCCGAAAGTATTCGTAGGGTTTGACAATTACGTTCAGCTGTTCCAGGACGACCGATTCCTGTCATCGGCTTGGCATACGGTTCAATTCACGCTGCTTGCGCTGGTCTGCGTCAATATTTTGGGGCTTGGGTTTGCACTGCTCGTTACGACAAAACTCCGCTCAAGAAACGCGGCGCGGACGATGTTTTTCATGCCGAACCTGATCGGCGGTCTGATCCTGGGTTACATCTGGCAGTTTATTTTTACGGATGCCTTCAGTTTCTTGGGAGAGAAAACAGGGCTCGGCAGTGTGTTCTTTAACTGGCTGCTGCATCCGCAGTTTGCGTTGTATGCCATCGTTGCGGTGTTCACCTGGCAGCTGGCAGGTTATACGATGATCATCTATATCGCGGGAATCCAGGGGATTCCGGATGAGCTGATGGAAGCGGCCAAGGTGGATGGCGCCAGTCTGTGGCAGCGTCTGAAGAGCATTGTGTTCCCGCTGTTGATGCCTTCCTTCACGATCTGTCTGTTCCTGACCTTGTCGGGTGCGTTCAAAATCTATGATGTCAATCTGTCCCTGACCAAGGGCGGACCGAGCAATGCGACAGAGATGTTTGCGATGAATATCTTCAATGAGATCTTTGCTTACGGCAATTATGGCTTAGGTCAGGCAAAAGCGATCATCTTCTTCCTGATTGTTGCTGGACTCACGCTGACGCAAGTCATCATCACGAAGAGAAAAGAGGTGCAGATGTAATGAAGAAATCAGGTAAATGGCTGCTCGACATTCTGCTGTTCCTCTTTGCGCTGGTCTTCTTGTCCCCGGTCTTCCTCATGCTGATTAACTCGTTCAAGGATCGTGCAGAGCTGTATGAGAATGCGCTTGCGCTGCCTTCCTCCTTCAGCTTCGAGTATTATAAATCGGCGATGGAGAAGATGAATTTCTTCACTGCTTTGGGCAACTCGCTCTATGTCACCATCATCTCGGTTGTCATTGTCATCGTGCTCGCCTCCATGACGGCCTGGATGCTGGTGCGTACGGATAACAAGCTGAGCAAAGTCATTTTCTTCACATTTGTGGCAACGATGCTGATTCCGTTCCAGACGCTGATGATGCCGCTGATGCAGGTCATGGACTGGATTCGCAGCAATCTTCACATTCCGATGCTTAATACCCATGAGGGTCTGATTTATATGAATATCGGTTTTACTTCGAGCATGGCGGTCTTTCTCTACCACGGCTTCATTAAATCCGTGCCGGTGGCGCTGGAGGAAGCGGCAACGCTCGATGGCTGCTCCAAACTGGGTGTATTCTGGAGAATTGTGTTTCCGCTGCTGAAGAACATCAGTGTGACGATTGCCATCCTGAATGTCATTGCCCTGTGGAATGACTATCTGCTTCCATCGCTGACATTGTCCGACAAAGGGCTGCGGACCATTCCGCTCTCCACCTTCTACTTCTTCGGGGAATTCACGATTGTGTGGAACCAGGCGATGGCAGGTCTGACACTGACCATTATCCCGGTGGTTATATTCTATATTTTCGCGCAGAAATACATCATCAAGGGGATTGCGGCAGGTGCGGTAAAATGAGGCGGATCATCACGAGAGCGGACGATTACGCTTCCAGCCGTTCAGCCAATGCTGCGATTGCCCGAAGTGTGGATGCCGGTTTTATTAAAAATGTGTCCATTATGGCGCCCGGCCCCTATCTAGCCGAGGCCGCGCAGCTGCTGGCACATCGCAAGGATATCTGCTTCGGGTTTCATATGACGCTGAATGCGGAGTGGGATAACGTACGCTGGGGACCTGTTGCCGCGAAGGAACAGGTTCCTTCGCTTGTCGATCGGGCCGGATATTTCTATCAGGACCCGATCTTGTTCCGGGATCATCCGCCTTCACTGCAGGAGATTATCGTGGAATGCGAAGCACAGCTTGATAAACTGACCGCAGCAGGGTTCAAGATTTCTTACGCGGACTCTCATATGCTGCCGGAACGCTTTATACCCGGGCTGCAGGAAGAGCTGGACCGCTGGATTGAAGCGAAGGGGCTTATCAACCATCGCGATTACTACAACTTCTTCCCGGGTGGTGTCCCGGACGGCGCCGATTCGTTTGAAAGGGTGCTTAGCGGTCTGACGGAAGACCAGTACTTCTTCCTGTCCCATCCGGCACTGTATTCGGAGGAAATGGTGCAGTGCGGCAATGCTCAAGTGGATGGGGAGGAACTGGCGCGCGGGCGTAATGAGGAGGCTTCCTTTCTTGCACGGGAGGACTTGAATGAGATTAGCGAACGACGGGGCTTTCGTGCGATTCGATATGATGAAGCGGTTCCATTATCCGGTGTATAATGGAAGCGTACGGATGAATGTATCTTGTTAATACAGGGAGAGGCGAAAGGAAGATGAATATGAATACGGTTCCGTTATTGCCAAGAAGTACCCCCGAAAACCAAGGAATCTCATCACAGTCTATTGAACGTTTTATCGCATCGATTCAGGAGAAGGAGCTTGAGCTGCACAGCTTCATGCTGGTGCGGCACGGGCATGTCGCAGCGGAAGGCTGGTGGAAGCCGTATCAGGCGGACAAGCCGCACATGCTCTTCTCGTTAAGCAAAAGTTTCACCTCTACCGCGATTGGACTTCTGGCCCAGGAAGGCCGGGTCACGCTGGAGGATCAGGTGATCGGATTCTTTCCGGAAAATACGCCGGAGGAACCTTCTTCAAATCTGTCCGCCATGACGATACGCGATTTGCTTATTATGGGAACGGGGCATGCCCAGGAGCCTGCCATGCAGTCCGATATCTGGGTAGATGATTTTTTCAAACAAGAAGTCGAGCATGAACCTGGAACTCATTTTGTCTATAACAGCGCAGCGACTTACATGCTCTCGGCTATTCTGCAGAAGGTAACCGGCATCACGCTGCTGGATTATCTGCAGCCCCGTCTGTTCGAACCGCTTGGCATACATGGAGCCACCTGGGAAAGCTGTCCGAAGGGAATCAATACCGGTGGATGGGGGCTTAAGGTGAAGACCGAGGACATCGCCAAGTTTGGCCAGCTCTACCTTCAGAAGGGGGTGTGGGAAGGCCGCCGCCTGATTCCGGAAGACTGGATCGAAGAGGCAACCTCGAAGCAGATATCCAACGGACCTGCGGACTCCACATCGGATTGGACCGAAGGCTACGGTTATCAATTCTGGATGTGCCGTCATGGAGGATATCGAGGTGATGGCGCATTCGGCCAGTTCTGCGTCATGCTGCCGGAGCAGGATGCGGTCATCGCCATTACCTCCGGCCTTGGGGACATGCAGGAAGTGCTGGACGTGGTATGGGAGCATCTGCTGCCTGCCATGGGACCTGATAAGCTGCCGGCTGACACGGGGGCCGAGTCCTCTCTTGCTGGAGTGCTGCAAGAGCTCAAGCTGGATCCCCCAAGGGAAGAAGCGCGTTCCCCGATCGAGCAGGACATTACCGGAATTGTGTATGAGCTGGAGGAGAATGAGGATAAGCTGCATTCGATCTCCATTCGGTTCGAAGAAGATGGCGCTGTAATGGAGCTTGCGGGGGAAGACGGCACGAATTCGATTGCCTTTGGCCGCAATGAGTGGAAGTCAGGAACCACGAAGTTGATTATGCTCGAGGATAACGACTATGCCGCCTCCATGACCTGGAACGACCAGACGCTGAGACTGACGATCCGGTTGACGGAGACGCCGTTCTATTTAACCACGGATTGTACCTTCAATGAGGAGGGGATTCATCTCGCTTACTGGATGAACCAATCGTTTCAGGGCAAAGTGGTCCGGGAGATTAACGGCAAGGCCAAGGCGTAGAACATGTGATTTTTGCTTTTCTCCAAACGGATATGATGTGGTCGTCATCAGACCAATGGGCTAAAGTTTAATCAACCTGGCCTTTTACAGACTGAAATTATGTAAAAAGCTGAACTAGATGATGCTAGTTCAGCTTTTTCAGTATATTCTTATACCTTCTTGGTTCGAGTCGGCTGGGTTTAGAGTATCGTTAACTACAATTAATCAGCTTCTGTATCCATTTGATCGTTATTTCATCTTTGACCTCTAGGCTCCAATCAGTCGGAAAGCACAAATATTGTTCTTCTTCGGGCATTTTAGGCAACTGAGAATGTACAATAATATCAGCGTTACCGTCATGATTGTAGTATTGAGGAAAGCGGTATTCCTGGCCTTCAAGTGACCGATACACATAAAAACTGAACTCAATATCACCCACTACACAGAACGCATGACCTTGAATCCTAGGATCGCACCAGACATGGGTGCCTTTCAGCTTGCTTAATGAAAGCAGGAAGCCGTTCTTTTGAGCTTCCGTCAAATGAAAGTCGTCCAAATAATACCTGGACGATATTCGATCAAAATTCGTATCGATAATCTGGTAGTTTAGAATAACTTCGGCGCCCTTTTTAAGAACGGTATTAAAATAATCTTTCTGGATTCCGCCCTTATACCTGGATAATCGGCTTTTTACCAAGTAGTCGATATTACTATGGTCTAAATTTCGACCAAACGTTAATAGAAATCGTCTCTTATGCAACTTTACTCTGAACCCCACTTTGGAAGTGAATTATGGTATAAATCAATATTTCCTTTATGATCAGGCCAATCATCTTTTGTATGATAGTGCCACCGAGTATGATTTCTTGATTGGGAAGTAAAGACATCTAGTCTCAAATATTCTGTACCATCTTGACCAAATAAAGAAATAATTTGCTCGCCCTGATTAATCCCGTTCGGTGCGGAAGGTAACTCAGGTCCTTTGTTTCTAGTATAACCATATCTTTCATATTGCGCTTTAATTCCTGGCTCTATTTGAGGCCAAACTTCTCTATCGAAACGATCACCGAGTTGCTGCTGGATTTTCTTTCCCATCTTCTTTTTTACAGCTGCTTTTATTATAGCAGCAACAACCGCCCAAACAATAGGCCAAATCGCCGGTGAAATTTCACTCTGAATACTGGGATCTGACAAGTGACTAATCGTTGAGGTCTGACTATTTGCTATATCTGCAAAAGCAAGTATCAAGGCAAATTCTTTGCTGTACTCGTCGTATTCCTCCATTTTTAATTTTAAATTGTTGTCTGTTTGGATTGCTTCCTCTATGCTTGTAGAATGTTCTTGAATAAATAATAGAAGTTCTTGAATCTCGCTTTCTGATAGTTTTAATTCCTCTTGAGTCTTTTGCAGTTCGCTATGTGCAGGAAGCGCGGATACAGTAATTGCTGCAAATACCGTATTTAATAACATTACCAAAGCCAAAAAAGCGGCTACTTTTTTAATTACTCCCCAAAAACTCAAAAAATCAACCCCTTACTGTTATTTTTTGTAATTAACATGAATAATATATATTAAAATCCTAAAATTTAACAAATGAAAAAAGTTGTGTTTTCTCTAAAAAAATAGTGTGATTATGAATTTATAATAGTAAAAATGGTATATTATAATATTTACAGTTATCTCTTTTACATATGGCGAACTTTTCTACTTCAATTGTCTGCAAATCGAAAAATCAATCGGAACTATAATGATTTTAAAATGCTCAATAAAAGAATCTTCGGCATTGCAAAGAAACCTCTCCACTATCGTAATGGAGAGGTTTCTTTGCAATGCCGGAAAGCCAGAATCGCTCCGACACGGCCATTGCCTGCGTGATATGTATGTCTTCCTGCATGCCGTCATGATTTTTGCATATGAGTTAAGGTAGAGGGTGCATTTGGTTTACCTTACAAAGGGGGCGCATGCATGGACGGAACCGAGTTTTACCGTAAAGTGATCCTGACGGTGTCCGGCAATAAACTCGTGAAGTGGCTGTCGATCAAATACGGAAGGAAATTGGCAGGCCGATTCATTGCCGGCAATACGCTGGATGAGGCCTTGGATGAAATCGAGAGGCTCAATGCGAAGGGCATTCTCGTCACGCTGGATCATCTGGGGGAGGGCATTACGACGCTGGACGAAGCGGCCGAATACCGCGAGGAATATTTGAAGCTTGTGGAGGGAATCGCACAGCGGGGAGTGCAGTCAAATGTGTCATTGAAACCGACGCAGATGGGCATGGCACTGGACCTTGAGAAGGCTTACGAGAATATCAGGTCGGTGGTGAAAAAGGCGAAAGAGTTTCGCAATTTCGTGCGTCTGGATATGGAGGATTCGCCATATACCCAGGCGACAATCGATATGACGCTGCGGCTCCATAAGGAGGGGCTGCCCAATGTGGGCACCGTGATGCAGGCCTACTTGTTCCGCACGGAGGAAGACGTGCGAAGCCTGATGGAGGCGGGGGTCAATCTGCGCCTGGTAAAGGGGGCATATAAAGAGCCCGGAACCATCGCCTTTCAGCAGAAACGCGAAGTGATCGATAACTATAAAAAATTGATCAAAATGCATTTCGATCAGGGAGCGTACACTGCGATTGCCACGCACGATGACAATATCATCGACTGGGTCAAGGTGTTTGCCGAGCAGAGCCGCATAGAGAAAGAGGATTTCGAATTTCAGATGCTGTACGGGCTGCGAATGAACGATCAGGCTGCGCTTGCAGAGGATGGCTATCGCATCCGTTGTTATATGCCCTACGGGACGATGTGGTACCCGTACTTCACCCGGCGGCTGGCGGAGAAGCCGGCTAACCTCATGATGGTGCTGAAAAATATGTTCAAGTGAGGGGTGTGAACACCGCCCTTACCTTAAAAGAAATAATAAGCTTGCGAGCAATCCATCAGGAAGGACCGCTCCAGCGGGAGGCTGCCTAGGCGTTCGCGAGTTACATGCTGGTGCAGGTTCTTCTCCAGATCGGCTAACGCCGATACGGCGAGCAGCATCCGAGTGGATCCCCATTGCTGCTGCTGCTGAGCATAGCGTATGGCCTCAGTCACGGGCATGCCCCGCAGCCTTGCAAATACAGATGCCCAGCGGACCAGATCTGCGAATTCTCTCGTGCTCGGCAGGGCATATTCCGCATAACCGGCTGCTTCTCCGCAGCTGATTTTGAACAAGCCGCAGTTCCAGCTTCGATCACTCCAGGGGATAAAGCGTTCAGCCGAGCCCCAGTCGAAACGGAACATCTCCATATAGCGGATGGGCTCTTCACATATTGTTGGCGCTGTTTGGATGGCTGTTGCCTGTGCTTCGAATTCGATGAGTTTCGTCATGATCTACGCTCCCTTATAAGATGTTATATGCAAGACAAAAAGGCCTGGTGAGCAGAGAAACCCCGCTCTCCAGGCCTTTTTCCGGTTAGCAGCCGATGAAGCGGCCGCTTTAGCTTGGCTGGATCGTGTTCTCTCTCAATACGCCTACGAGGTTAGCTGTCGGATTCGGGCTTGAGAGCGCCCTACCACAATGCCTGGTCAGGCATCGCGGATTCACCCCATTCACCAACAGAAGTCCTATCGGTGATATTGGTTCCCCCGTCTCCCGATCTGTCGGGAGCTCAGCGTATAACGTGTGTTTCGAATAGATGGATGAATCATACGCCGGAGGCAGCCAAAAGTAAATGACCGTATTTGACGCATACATTCCGAAAATCGATGAAATCCGTAAAAGAAAACGTGTACATTTGGTATTGTCATCTATTATCATGGCAAAATCTCAGTATCTCGATGGATTGCGATAAATTCGAGAAAACAAGAGAAATACATAGTATAAAGCAGTATTCGAGAGATAATGAAGACATACTGGTTAGATCTTGTTCCACATTCAGCCACACGTGTTTCTGAGCTCATTTACATCCCGCACGGCCGGACGTATGATACGAACTATGAATTGACGGATGATTCCAAGAGCAGGGCACAGCGGCAGCCGGTCGATAAGATTCATAAGGATACAAGGCAGTGTGAGAGCTGCGGTGCTCCTTTATGAATGAGAACCTCGGCGAAGGCACCATGGGTCTTCCAGAGGCTCAGGGTCAAGCGACTCTCACGGCTTGACTCTGACGGCTGTACAGTTCTGCCAGGCTTGGAATATAAGTCAATAGCTAATTGAATAACATGCTACTCGTTTTCAATTTTCGCTGAGTCCTTGAATGGAAAAGGAACGGGGGAACCAGTCGGGAGATGAACTTGATCTCTCAGGGGTGAATCCCATAGACAAGATAACGGTCTATGGGTAGGGCGACTCTCACGCCCGAATCCGTCAGCTAACCTCGTAAGCGTATCGAGAGAGGCAACGATTGTCGTGGACTTTAGCCACGGTGTATTTCACCGTGGATGAATAAGAAGCCTGCGGGAAGAGTTCTTCTCCTCCCGCAGGCTTCTTTTTGTTGCCTTCTCTTTCTGAAACTTAGGAGGAGAAACACATGGAGAAACCGCAGGATTTCATCTTGGTATCCGCCCCGAATAAGGCCGGGGAGGAATTTATCCGCCAGCTGATGTACAAACATATTTCGTTTGCAGCTATAGCCAACAATCGGGCCGAGCAGGAGAGGATGATGGAACTGGGCTGCAAAGACATTATTCTGATTGATACCAGAGACGAGTCAACCTGGATCATTCCCGAGTTTCCCGTCAGCAAGGTGTTTCTGTTCGAAAGCAGCTTGAATCTGTGCTGCCGCTATTTGCGGATTTGCCGGACATGGACAACAAAGTCGATTTACGTCATTACCCACTCCAACAATCCGCGGTTGATATATAAGGGACTGGGCGCCGATGTGGTGCTTCATACGAACCATCATCAGGTATCTTTCCTGATTTCGTCCATTGTCAGCTAGTTGCAGATTTAATGCCAAATACGGTTCGTGGAGGATTGGATTATGCAGGATTTTTATATGGTGCTCATATTAGGAGGGACCTACGGACTGTTCATGCTGTTTATGTCCTGGTGTGGACGCGTGGTTTCAGAACCGGAGGCTGATCAGCCGTGATCATATTATTGGTATGTACGCTCTTTATTTTTCTGTATTTGATTTATGCGCTGGTTCACCCTGAAAAATTCTAGGGGAACCGCTGAAGGAGGAAGGCACTCGTCATGGGCATTATACAAATTGCCATCGTTATTCTGGTTCTGGTGCTGCTGGTTAAGCCGCTCGGAACCTATCTATATCAGGTATTTCGCAATGAAGATAACCGAACCGATAAATGGTTCTCCTGGGCAGAGAAGCCGATATTTGCACTGATTGGCTTGAAAGACCGCAAGGGGATGACCTGGAAAGGGTATGCTCTCAGCTTTGTCATTACGAATATCATACTGGTAGCTTCAGGCTACCTGATTCTGCGGCTGCAAAAGGTACTGCCGTTCAACCCGAACGGAATCGATAATATGGAATCAACCTTGTCATTCAATACGATCATCAGCTTTATGACCAATACGAATCTGCAGCATTACAGCGGAGAGTCGGGGCTATCCTATTTTGCGCAGATGGCTGTCATTACGATGATGATGTTTACATCGGCGGCGACCGGGCTGTGCGTGGCCATCGCTTTTATCCGGGCAGTGACCAGTAAGGGGACAACCGTCGGCAACTTCTTCGAGGACTTTGTGAAGGCTCATATCCGGGTATTCATTCCGGCGGCCTTCATCATTGCAATGGTGCTGGTCGCCCTGCAGGTGCCTCAGACCCTGAAGCCTGCGCTCAGCGTGACCACGATGGAAGGAAGCGAGCAGCAAATTGCGGTAGGTCCGGTGGCTGCTCTTGAATCGATCAAGCATCTGGGCACCAACGGCGGCGGATATATGGGGGTCAATTCGTCCCATCCGTTTGAGAATCCGTCCCCTCTGACCAATGTGATTGAGATCCTGTGCATGTGGAGCCTCGGTGCTGCGCTTCCGTATACATTTGGTTTGTTTGCCAAGAGCCGCAAGCAGGGCTGGATTATATTCTCTGTGATGATGACCTTGTTCATCGGCTTCTTGTCTCTGAACTATGCCGCTGAATCAAACGGCAATCCGGCACTGAACCGACTGGGGATTGATGCATCTCAAGGCAGCATGGAAGGTAAGGAAGTCCGGTTCGGGATCGCCCAGTCCTCGCTGTTTACTACAGTGACGACGGCGGCTACGACCGGTTCAGTTAACAACATGCATGATACACTCACGCCGCTTGGCGGAATTACGCCGCTGTCCCTGATGATGCTGAACTCTGTTTTTGGCGGAAAAGGCGTCGGACTGATGAATATGCTCATGTATGCGATACTGGCTGTGTTCCTGGCCGGGCTTATGGTTGGGCGAACGCCTGAATTTCTGGGCAGAAAAATAGAAGCGCGGGAAATGAAGCTGATCGCCATCGTCATTCTGGTGCACCCATTTATCATTTTGGCTCCGACGGCGCTTGCCCTGATGACGGATGCCGGGCAGGCGGGCATTACCAATGCCGGCTTCCATGGCATCTCACAGGTGTTGTACGAATACACGTCATCCGCAGCCAATAACGGTTCCGGGTTTGAAGGACTTGCAGATAACACGCCGTTCTGGAACATCACAACCGGGCTCGTCATGCTGTTCGGCCGTTATATCTCGATGATCGCTCTGCTGGCGGTCGGCGGTTCACTGATGCGGAAGCAATGGGTACCGGAGACACTCGGGACGTTCCGAACAGACAATAAGCTGTTTGCCGGCATTCTCCTCGCGGTGGTTCTGATCATCGGCGCATTGACTTTCCTGCCTGTGCTGGTGCTCGGCCCGATTGCTGAGCATCTGACGATCCGTTAATTAGAAAAGGTGGCCTATTACCATGAATAATACGAGAACCAAAGTGATGTCCAAAGAAATGGTCAATCAAGCGCTGAAGGACAGCTTCATCAAGCTGAATCCAGCTTTCATGATGAGAAATCCCGTGATGTTTGTTGTGGAGGCCGGAACCTTGGTGGTTCTGCTCATGACACTGTTTCCATCCTATTTCGGTACAGAAGGCAGTACCGGATTCAATCTGACGGTGTTTGTGATTCTGCTGTTTACGCTGCTGTTCGCGAACTTTGCCGAGGCCCTTGCCGAGGGCAGGGGTAAAGCTCAGGCCGATTCTCTTAAGCAATCCAAGAAAGAAATGACCGCCCATAAAGTGATGGAAGGCGGAGGGGTTCAGTCCGTGCCATCTACCGATCTTCGCAAAGGGGATATCGTGGTGGTTACGCAGGGCGAGATGATCCCTGGTGACGGAGAGGTCATCGCCGGTCTGGCATCTGTCGACGAATCTGCCATTACGGGAGAATCCGCGCCGGTGATCAAAGAAGCAGGCGGCGATTTCAGCTCGGTCACCGGGGGAACCCGGGTGGTCAGCGATACAATCAAAATTCGGATTACCAGCGATCCCGGCGAATCGTTTATTGACCGAATGATCTCACTGGTTGAAGGAGCTTCGCGGCAGAAGACGCCGAATGAAATAGCGCTGAACACACTGCTGATTGTGTTGACCCTGATCTTCCTGATCGTTGTGGTTACACTCGCTCCGATTGCCAAGTATCTTGGCATCGAGCTGTCTGTCCCGGTATTGATCTCGCTGCTGGTATGTTTGATCCCGACCACGATTGGCGGGCTGCTGTCGGCCATCGGGATTGCAGGCATGGACCGGGTGACCCAGTTCAATGTGTTGGCGATGTCGGGTAAAGCGGTGGAAGCGGCCGGAGATATTAATACAATGATCCTGGATAAGACCGGAACCATTACGTTTGGCAACCGGATGGCAAGTCAACTAATCCCGGCCCGTGGCGAAACGCTGGCATCGGTTGCCCAGTGGGCAGCGGTCAGCTCGCTGCTGGACGAAACGCCGGAAGGCCGCTCCGTTCTGGAGCTGTTGAAGAAGGAAGGCCTTGAGGTGGATGAGAGTATGACGGCGGGAGCCGAATTCATCGAATTTAAGGCAGAGACCCGAATGAGCGGCATGGACCTGAAGGATGGCCGAAAAGTTCGCAAGGGTGCAGTGGATGCCGTCAAGGCTTGGGTGCTGTCTCAAGGAGGCTCCATACCTCCGGACTTGACGCCAAACAGTGATGCAATTGCTACGGAGGGAGGAACCCCGCTGGCTGTGGCTGTGGATCACCGCATCTATGGATTGATCTACCTGAAGGACACTGTGAAACCGGGAATGAAGGAACGGTTTGAACAGCTGCGCCGGATGGGCATTAAGACCATTATGTGTACAGGCGATAATCCGCTGACTGCAGCGACGATTGCCCGCGAAGCGGGAGTGGATGATTTCATCGCAGAGAGCAAGCCGGAGGATAAGATCGCCGTCATTCGAAAAGAACAGGCCGAAGGCAAGCTGGTGGCCATGACCGGTGACGGAACGAACGATGCGCCGGCCCTTGCACAGGCCGATGTCGGGCTTGCGATGAACAGCGGTACCACCGCCGCGAAGGAGGCGGCCAATATGGTGGACCTGGATTCAGATCCATCCAAGATTATCGAGGTCGTTGCCATCGGGAAGCAATTGCTGATGACAAGAGGCGCGCTGACCACGTTCAGCGTTGCGAACGATGTCGCCAAATATTTTGCCATCATTCCCGCCATGTTTGCAGCTGCTATTCCAAGCATGAACGTATTGAATGTCATGGGACTCGGTTCCCCTATGTCGGCCATCCTGTCCGCGCTGATCTTCAATGCGATCATTATTCCGCTGCTCATTCCGCTTGCGATGAAGGGTGTCGCCTATAAGCCGATGAGCTCATCGAAGCTGCTGCAGCGTAATGTACTTGTCTACGGATTAGGCGGCGTGATCGTGCCGTTCATCGGGATTAAGCTGATTGACATGATTGTCCACCTATGGATTTAGGCGTGTTGGTTAAACCGGGTATATAGAGATAAACCAAAGGTTGATTATACAAGGTAGATATGAAAGAAAGGGTCGAAGAATAATGAATAATCCTGTGCAAACATCGTCAACGTCCACGCCTCATGCTGAGGCGGGCAACGCTCGCGTCTCCGTAGGCATTGCGCTTAGAGCAAGTCTTGTATTCATTGTGCTGTGCGGAGTTCTGTATCCTCTGGTCACTACAGGTGCAGCGCAGCTGCTGATGCCGAAGCAAGCCGGCGGCAGCCTGATTACGGATGAGAGCGGCAAGGTGGTAGGCTCGGAACTGATCGGCCAGAACTTTACGGACCCGCAATTTTTCCATGGGAGGGTGTCCAGCATCGAATACAACGCAGCCGGCTCAGGCAGCAATAACTATGCACCTTCCAATCCCGAGATGATCGATCGAACAAAGGCGTCGATTGAGGCATGGAAGGAGAATAATCCGGACGTTCCGGTAAGCGAGCTCCCGATGGACCTGGTAACGAATTCCGGCTCTGGACTGGATCCTCACATTTCGCCGCAAGCAGCGGATATTCAAATTCCACGGATCAGCAAGCTGACCGAAATTCCGGAAGCGGAGCTTCAGCAGCTGGTGGAGAAGCATACGGAAGGACGGGATTTAGGTGTATTCGGTGAACCGCGCGTGAATGTGTTGAAGCTGAACTTGGCTCTCAGAGAGCTTCTTAGCTGACGATGGATCACTTTCGGAGAAAATCGCCGGAGGAAATTTTAAGGTCCATCTCGAAGCTCCACCAGGGGCGGCTCAAAGTGTATATCGGGGCCGTGAGCGGCTCGGGAAAAACCTATCATATGCTTCGCGAGGGGCAGACCTTGAGACAGCAAGGCATTGATGTTGTCATCAGTGCCGTATCCACAATGCAGCGTCCGGAGACGGTGGAGCAGGCACAGGATCTGGAACGGGTGCCGAGCATTCATTGGGTTCAGAACGGCGTAGAGAAGAAGGATCTCGATCTGGATCTGCTGCTGAAGCGCAATCCGGAGGTCGTGCTTGTGGATGGCCTTGCCCACCGGAACCGGAGAGGGGCAAGGCATGCCACACGGCTGGAGGACATAAAGTGCCTGTTAAGCCGGGGGATCAGTGTCATCACGACGGTGAATGTGTATGAGCTTGAGGATGTGCACGGCATTGCCACCAAGCTGACGGGCATCAAGGTCAGTTATACGGTGCCCGCTGATACCCTTGAGACCGCCGATGAGGTGGTGCTCATTGATGTAACACCTGAAACGATGCTGGATCGGGCACAGGAAGGCCTGCTTGCGGGGGGAGGCATATGGAAGCAGGGCAATCTGGCCGTGCTTCGGGAGCTTACCCTCCGTCTTGTTGCAGAGGGCGTGAACAACTCGCTTGCGCGGTACCGCAAGGAACAGGGACTCATCGGCCCATCGGGGGCCGATGAGCGGATACTGGTGTCCACCCAGTACCATTGGAACGGGTCCATCTATATGCGCCGCGGTCAGCAGATTGCGAAGAGACTGAACGGCGAGCTGTTGGCGGTAACGTTTGTGAATCAGAAGCAGGAGCTTACGAAGGAACAGGCGGCTTTTAAGCGCTCCATGCTGAAGCTTGCGGAACGGATTGGCGCCAAGCTGGAAGAACTGCCCCTTCATTCACGAAGGGAGCTGCCAGGTGAACTCGTTCAATATGCACTTGAGCATCATGTCACCCGTATTGTGCTGGGACACTCGAAGCAGACCCCCTGGCAGGAGCTGCGGCAGGGATCGATGATTCAGGAGCTGCTTAAGAAAACGCGCGGGATTGATATTTTTATCGTAGCGGACCGGGCAGCGCATGACGGAGAACGAATCATCCCGGCTCAGATTCATCCACCGCAGCGTTCGTCCGAATCGTTTCATCGCTTGAATGAACAGGAGCTGGATCAGAAGATCGAGCAGGTCAAGCGGGGGCGGTTCAAAGTCTATATCGGTGCAGCCCCGGGTGTAGGCAAGACGTATACGATGCTGCGGGAGGGCAATGATCTGCTGAAAAAGGGACTGACGGTTCTTACCGGACTGCTGGAAACGCACGGGCGGAAGGATACGCTTTTACAGGTCGGTGAACTGGAAGTTCTTCCACGAAGAGTGATGGATTACCGGGGCTCACGCCTTGAAGAGATGGATACCGATGAGATCATCCGCCAAAGGCCCGATGTGGTTTTGGTGGATGAACTGGCGCATACAAACGTTCCCGGAAGCAAGCACAGGAAGCGATATGAGGATGTGCTGGATATACTGTCGGCTGGCATCTCTGTTATTACGACCGTGAATGTGCAGCATCTGGAGAGCTTGAATGACGCGGTGGAGCAAATTACCGGTGTGCGTGTCCGCGAGACGGTTCCGGACCATATTCTGCAATTGGCGGACGAGGTTCAGCTCATCGATGTCACGCCGGAGTCACTGCAGCAGCGGATGAAGGATGGCAAAATCTATGCGCCGGAGAAGATCCACCAGGCGCTCAGCCATTTTTTCAAGACGGGAAATCTGATTGCTCTAAGGGAACTGGCCCTGAGGGAAATTGCAGATGATGTGGATGAGAGGCTGGAGTCATGGCAGCGAAGCAGCTCGCTTCGGGGACCGTGGCGGCGCGAGGAGGTTATCTATGTTATGGTTGGCAGCGGACCTCAGGGGGAGCGGCTCATCCGCCGCGGCTTCCGGATTGCCCATCGGCTGAAGGCGGCCTGGTATGTGACGCTCCTTCAGGAGGGGCGTGCGCATTCATCCCGTGCTGACTCCAAACGCTTAACGGCTCTTCAAACGCTGACAGAACGACTTGGAGGAACATTCTGCGTGCTGCCTGTAAGAAGAGGGAAGGCGCGTGAAGTTGCATCCCAATGGGTCGCGGCGGCTGATGAGGCGAAGGCTACCCAATTGATCATCGGTCAGCCGAAGATCACGGGATGGAAGCTGTACGCCGAGCGGAAATCGATCCGAAGCCTGCTGAGATATGCAAGGCATATGGATGTGCTGGTGGTTGCCGATTATGATCCGTGCACGAACGAGCCCAAACCGTCAGGGAATTAATCGCTTAGGGAAAAAGATAAACGCCAAAACGCCCACAGACCTGTAAGCAACAGGAATGCGGGCGTTATTGACGTCTCCCTATGGGGAGATTTATAGGGCGCGCGTGCCGGGGCTATTCTCCTGACAATGTGTGATCGCCGGTCAAATATTTCTCGGTCAGTATGGAGAGCAGGCGAATGCCAACCTCATTCTCTCCACCTTCCGGAATGATCAGGTCGGCGTATTTCTTCGAGGGTTCGATAAACGCCTCGTGCATAGGCTTGACCGTTGTCAGATATTGATTGTGAATCGACTGGATGGTCCGGCCGCGGTCCTCAATATCACGAACGACCCGGCGAAGCAGGCGCACATCGGGATCGGTATCCACAAACACCTTAATGTGAAGCAGCTTGCGCAGATTCTCGTCGGACAGCACATGAAGTCCTTCAATGATAACGATGTTGTTTGGCTTGAGCTCAAGGGTCTGATCCGTGAAGCGGGCATGTGCAGTAAAATCATAGACCGGTGCATAAGCGGGCTCCCCGCCCTTCAAGATGCCGAGATGCTCGATAAGCAGCTCGTTGTCGAAGGCGAACGGGTGATCATAGTTGATCGCTTCGCGTTCCGCAAAGCTGAGCTCTTTATGATCCTTGTAATAGTTATCTTGCGAAATGAAAGTCACTTTATCTGAACCAAGACGGTCAATGACAGAGCGGGCAACCGTCGTTTTGCCCGATCCGGTGCCGCCGGCAATACCAATTATGAGCATGGCGAATCCATAACCCTCCCTAGAGTTTGCAATTTTAATATTGTAGCACAGCATGCGCTTTTTTTCACTATGGGGATATAGAGCAAAAGCTGGGATTTTCCGAAAATTTTTATTCCTGGCATGGCATGGTGAACCCAACGGGTATGAATTATCATAGAGAGATGAGTTGCAATTGAATTTTGTGGAGGGGTTATCATGCACAATGCCGCCGTTTATCCATGCAGGCCGGCTTCATTCACCAGGCAGGGAGAGGAACGGGAACAGATCGATTGGAGTCGCTATGAAGCGGTTGTTCTCCGCGATACGGTGACCGGGCAGGCCGTAAAAGAAGCGACCGAGGTCCGTGCCTGCTGGAGTCCTGAATATTTTCATGTGCAATTTGTTTGTCAGGATTCCTACATGGTATCCGAGTATCTTCACAGGGATGAGCCGCTATATGAACAGGATGTTGTGGAATTGTTCGTGGATGATGCCGGGAGTGGAAAGGAATACATAGAGCTTGAGGTTAGCCCGAACAATGTTGTATTTGATGCCCTTATCCGCAACGACGGCGGGAAGTCGATTACGACCAGCGATATCAAGTGGGATCTAACCGGTCTTGTGACCTCGGTCGATCATGACGAGCAGGGGAATTGGGTTTGTGAGATTACAATCCCTGCCGTGAACTTCGGTAATCCTCCACAGAGGGGGCGGAGCTGGAACGTGAATTTTTACCGGATCGACGAAGACCCTCAAGGCATCCGGGAATATCAGGCATGGAGTCCAACTGGAGAGGTGAATTACCATATTCCTGCCCGGTTCGGGAAGCTGGAGTTTGTTGATGATCTATAGCATGAGGCTGTAACTCAAAAAGCCGCAATCGCAGATATATGGTATCTGCGATTGCGGCTTTTCATATGTTTGCCGACTGTTGGATGGACAGGCTTACTTGAACCGGTAGGCCCGAGGCTCGGTAAACCAGAAGCTGCCGTCCTGGGAGAAGTCACGGTATGGACTTGGTGATACCTGGTCGACCAGCTTCAAATCCTCTTCGGTCAGCTGCACCTTCAGCGCACCGAGGTTATCTGCAAGCTGCTGCTCGTTACGGATACCGACAACAGGAACAATGTTGCGCTGCAGAAGCCATGCCAGTGCAAACTGTCCCAGCTTGACTCCCTTCTCCTCCGCCCGCTGGGCAAGCAGCTCGACCTTCTCTAACTTGGCGCGGTTATCAGGTGAATCCATGTCCATGCGCTCGCCGCGCGAGTTGTCCGGGAGCGGCTGCCCGGCCCGGTATTTACCGGAGAGCCAGCCGCCATCCAGCGGGGAATAGGCCAGTGTAGCCAACCCGTGACGCTGTGAAGCCGGCAGGATTTCCTGCTCGATGTAGCGGTTGAAGATACTGTACGAAGGCTGATTGGTGACAAAACGCTCCAGGTTCATTTTTTCGCTGGTCCATAGGGATTCAACGATTCGCCAAGCCTCGAAATTCGAGCAGCCGATATATCTTACCTTCCCTTGGGTAACCAGATCATCGAGCGCACGCAGCGTCTCGTCCAGCGGGGTATGCGGATCGGGCCGATGTACTTGATACAGGTCAATATAGTCCGTATTCAGCCGCTTCAGGCTTGCCTCAACCTGTTTCATGATACGGTAGCGGCTTGCGCCTTCTCCGTTCGGTCCTTCGGCGGTCCGTACCTTGAATTTGGTCGCGATGATAACATCGTCTCTGCGTCCTTGAATGGCTTTGCCTATAATTTCTTCACTCGTACCTTTGCCATAGGTATCCGCAGTATCGATAAAATTAATGCCGGAATCCAGCACACGGTTGATGATGCCAAGCGAGGTTTTCTCGTCCAAATCCCAGTCTCCGTAAGTCATGGTTCCCAGGCAGAAGCGGGATACCTCAAGTCCAGTTCTTCCCAAATAGACATATTCCATCCCATACCCTCCTCAATCCCATAGTACGATAGAAATCTGCTTCCATTATCGACCTTTTATGCAGAGATGACAAGCCGGTATACAGGTGAAGGAATACCTCTGAATGCTTATTGCTTATGACGCTTTCGTAAAAAAACGCATGGTTGAGCTTCTGCACAATCACCATGATGTCATGCTGGCAGGTCGCAGGGCTACCCGCCCATCCGCCCATCGCACAGCGCGAAAAGAGGCCCACCTCAAGGGATTGAGAGGGCCTCTGTATGTGCTGTGGCATGGTGTTCTGGCTGAGGAGCAGCCGTGCAGTTGGATGGAAATTAATGACATAAGATCAGCATAAAAAGTTATTGCGCTGCTGTCACCGTAATGTCGCCGTGCTTGTCTTGCTTGGCTTGTAGATGCAAAATATCCGTCAGGAAGGCCAGCGGAACATACACATGGCCGCCTTTCATTTCAGGAGCCGAGCCGAGCGGGCGCGGGGCCATTTTGCCAACAGAGTAAGCATCCTTGTTCAGAGTCACCGCACTCCAGACGGCTCCCTTGGAAATCTCGGCGGTTTTGTTCTTGCCGTTCCACTTGACGTCGAAGTGCAGCTGGCGCAGCACTTGAGCTGCCGGAACCATGATTTTGCCGTTGTTATCCTTATAATAAACGCCTGATTTCATCACAGCTGCAGCTGCTTGTTCCTCCGTTGCTTGACCTTGACCAGGCAGCTTCACGGCAAATTCCGGCATGCCTGCAGCCCCGGGTGCGATGCTGTATTTCTGGAACACGATATAGGCGGTTCCGCCTGAAACATAGAAGGCTTGCCCGGCATCGATGCCCTGGAACCCGTCCTCATGCTGGAAGTAATTCTCTTGATCTGCCACAATTGCTGTTTTGACCGCTTGATCCACAATGGCTTTATAATCCCTTCCGAACAGGTCTTCCAGCGTCACGCGCTGTGCTTCGGCTTCGTTTCGGAAGTTGTACGTATCCACGCGGGGGTCGCCATTGTTCATTCCCATGCCCTCTGTAATGACTTTGAGGGAGATCAAGTCGCCATCCGTGCCATCCGAAGTCAGCTCATAGGTGATTGTCAGCTGATAAGGGCGCATGGTATAGCCGTTCTTCTGAGCACTGGCGGCTGTTTCTGCCGCTTCCTTCTCCCAGTTGGCCATATCCTTGGAAGCGTGGGATTCGATGATGTCGTTCAGCTGCTCCTGATATTTGGTGTCGGCCAGACCCTGGAATACAGGGATTTTGATGTCGGTTTCCAGCCACTTTTCCTTGGATTGCAGCGTTTTGGATGTCACGAGTGGTGGGGTTATGGCCGGCGTTTCTGCTTGATCCGTACTCGCTGCAGTCCGGGTTTCGGCATGGACGTGGCTGGACGGCAGCCCTGAAGCGGATATCATGAGAATGCCTGCTAATCCGGCAGCTGCCAAGGTTCTGGTCAACGGGGTCGTTGTATGTTTCATTGTTTTCATCGTTATTACCTCCAGTTTTATGAATGGATATCTACCATGTGTGATCTACCGGATGTACTCGTTGCTGACAAGCTCGGCTGCGATGGCTTCCGTTGGAATCGTAAATTCCACAACGCCCAGATAGCCGGGTGCGACATCGTATTCATTGAAGCTGATAACCAGTTTTCCGTCCTGATTAATGTAGAAGTTTTGGTCTTTAGCGATGGACTGGAAAATATCCTCCGGTATTTCAGGCTCCACGCCCGGCTGCTCTACCCAGTAGACGATATCCGGGTTATCCTGCATCTGCTGGCGCATCTGTTCCTTGATATTGTCGCTGATGGTTTGGATATAACGATCATCCTTGAACAGGCTTGGCAGCGTGATCACCATCTGATTGATTTTGTCGATCGTATCGTATTGTCTGGATTCGGCCGAACTGCCGGCCGTTTCGACGACATAGCGCGAAAGGATCAACAGCTGTTCATTGTCAGTGATAACCTCATAGCCGCTGTCGAGTCCCAGATGCGCGCCGCCTTCCTTATGAAGCTGGGCCACTTCGTCTTTGAAGTTGTCATACAGCTTTTTGTTCTCTTCCAGGTATTTGTTATTCAACGTTTGCTCCAGCTCCGCATTACCCAGATTGGTTATGCCCGGCGTTTCCATATGCAGGTTCGTCTGGTCATCCTGCTCGGTATATTCCCTTATGGTGATGACCTTGATGATATTGCCTAGAACCGGCACATCCGACATGGCTTGGGCGAGGACTGGGCTGGTGTTCACACCGGCAAACAGCAGAATGCATGCTGCCGCCGCGCTGGCGAGCCAGGGCAGGGTTTTATTTTTTTTTCGCCTGGCTGCAATGGTCCTGTTAACCAGCGAGCTCAATTCATCAGGAATAGGAGTGCTCTCGTACTGTTCTTTCATCCTATTCAGCTTGTCATGCATTATCGTTTTTCCTCCTCTTGATCTTCCTCACTTAAATTCACGCGCAGCTTCTGCAGTCCTTGGTATAACCGTGTTTTCACCGTGCTGACATTCTCATGAAGCACTTCGGCGATTTCTTCGATTTTCATATCTTCAAAATACCGGAGAATGATCACGACCCGATATTTGTCGGGAAGTTCCTCCAGGGACTGGGCCAGATCCAGATTGGGATAATGATCATGGCTGCTGGGTAATACAAACTCCAGGTTCTCGTCGTCCATGACGCGGACTTTTTTCTGTTTTCTTATGAGATCCAGGGAGGTTGTTACAATAATCCGGAAAAACCAGCTTTTTAATGAACCCGTTTGCTTCAGTTTTTCTATGGATAAAAATGCTTTGTGGATGGCGTCCTGAACGATATCGAGGGCATCCTCTTTGTTTCTAACGTAGCTGTATGCCAGTCGATAGGCGCTATCCTGATTTTCGGTTATGCACTGTATAAGAAGCTTCTCCAGCTTCCGTCCGCCTCTCATGTAAATATGACACTCCTTTGGGCCCGCGCGGGTAACCATCAATTGCAATTGACTTACGGATGCATGACGTGCAAGTCCTTCAAAAAGTTTGATTTTCCATAAAAAATTTAAAAACAGCGTCTGCCTCATTATTCAGCGAACCCTTCAGCCGTCGCAACAAGAAAAAGACCCCAGTTTCACTGGGGCCTCAGAGTTTCGCGAAACTCCCCGTTTTCTGCAGGGAGTTTAAGATGAGATCGAATATCCCCAATACGGGGGTCTTCGGTTTTTGCTGTTATTCATGCTCATATTTTCTGATAACAATCGCCGAGTTGTGTCCACCGAAGCCGAAGGAGTTGGACATGCCGATCCGAAGCGCAGCTGATCTCGCCTCGTTAGGCACATAATCCAGATCGCATCCGGGATCGGCTGCATCCAGATTGATGGTTGGCGGTATGACGTCTTCCTGCAACGATTTCATGAGGGCAATCGCCTCGACGCCGCCCGATGCGCCCAGCATATGTCCGGTCATCGATTTGTTGGCGGTCACGGGGATACGGTAAGCAGCTTCACCGAATACAGACTTGATTGCAGCCGTCTCGGACCGGTCGCCAATCACTGTGCTTGTGGCATGGGCACTGATGACATCGATATCGGAAGGTGAGAGGTTCGCTTCCGTCAGTGCCAGCTTCATCGCCCGGGCTGCACCGTTGCCGTCTTCCGGGGTTGCCACCATATGGTAGGCATCCGAGCCGGCCCCATACCCGATTACTTCACCCAAAATGCCGGCCCCTCTGCGCAGGGCATGGGAGAGCGACTCCAGCACGAGGATACCGGCCCCTTCCGCCATCACGAATCCGTCCCGGGCCGCATCAAACGGCCGGCTGGCTCGGCCGGGATCATCATTGCGGGTGGAGAGGGCGGTTGCATTCGAGAAGCTGGCCAGCGAGATATCGGTCACGGCCGCTTCGGAGCCTCCCGCGATAATGACATCGGACCGTCCCGCCTGGATATTAAAGAAAGCTTCGCCAATCGCCGTATTGCCGATCGAGCATGCTGTAACCGGAGCCAGCGTAGAGCCCAGCGCACCGTATTTAATACTGATGAGGGCAGCCGCCATATTGGGAATCATCATCGGCACCAGAGTAGGACTGACTCGCTCAGGTCCTCGTGAAGCCAGCGTTTCGCTCTGATTCATCAAGGTTTGGATACCGCCGATGCCGGAGCCGACGTATACCCCCATGCGCTCCCGGTTGATCTGGTCAAGATCAAGTCCGGCGTTATGCAAGGCCTGATCTGCCGCAGCCAGTGCAAACTGGCAGAAGCGGTCCATACGCCGTGCTTCTTTTACACCGAACAGCGAGTTTGGATCAAACTCCTTTACGACACCTGCTATTTTTACTTTTTGCCTCGATGTGTCAAATGCATCTATATGTGTAATACCGGATTCTCCCCGAACAAGCCGGGACCAGAACGTCTCAACATCATTTCCCAGCGGTGAGATGACACCCATGCCGGTAATAACGACTCTTTCCATGGAATAACAGCCTCCTTTAAGACTTTACTAACGGCAAGCCTTTATAACTTGTCAATCTTAAGGTTATAATGTCACGTAGAGTATCCTATTACAAGATATCGTTTATCCTAGTATAAATACTGCTATCCTGAGTTGGATGAAGGAGGCGTACCCTATGAATTCCCAAGTCAGGCTTCAAGCCTTGTCGGCTTTTCTGAAAGGTCAGCGTGCCAAAATCTCCCCCGAGTCCGTTGGATTGCCCTCCGGCACCCGAAGGAGAACACCGGGCCTGCGCCGGGAGGAGGTTGCCCAGCTGGCAGGTGTCAGCACGACATGGTATACCTGGCTGGAGCAAGGGCGCGATATTCAGGTATCCTCGTCTGTGCTGGACTGTGTTGCCAGTGCGCTGTTGCTGAATGCTGATGAGCGGAGATACCTGTATTCGCTTGCGTTCGAGAGCGGGGCGGAGCCCTACTCCGTCAAGCAGGAGGCCGTGCATATCAGCCCGTCCCTGCAAAAAATCATCACCGAGCTGAAGTACTGCCCGGTCATGATATCGGATCGCATGTGCAACATCGTGGGCTGGAACCGGGCGGCCGCGTATGTATTCCTGGATTTTGACCGCATTCCTCCCGAGGAGCGGAACATGATCCGGCTGCTCTTCACCCGCAGGGAGTTCCAGCGGCTGGCGGTGAACTGGGAGCAGTTCGCCAGCGGCTTCCTCTCCATGTTCCGAACCTATTACGGGCAGTACGTGGAGGATGAGTGGTATGACCGTTTTCTGGAGGAGATGAAGAAGGGGCACCCGGACTTCAACCGGATGTGGGAGCAGAGCCAAGTCAGCTACGCTCCGGAGGTGCATCTGGAATTCCGGCATGCCAAAGCCGGGAAGATGGTATACGAACTCACGTCGCTGAAGGTGTACGGCAATGATGATCTGCGATGCAGCATCTACACACCCGCGCCGGATACGACCACGGAAGCGAAGCTGCGGCAGCTGATGGAGGAGAAGTGAGCGGAGGGGGTGGTGGTCTGGCTGGCTGGTGATTGTCCAGCGGGGCCATTGTTGGTGTGAGGTTGCTGTGGTAACGCCGGTAACTTCGGTAGATCTGGTGGCTCCGGTAGCACCAGTAGCACCAGTAGCTCCGGTACCCCCTAACCTCGGTAACTCTGGTGGCTTTGGAAACCCGGGCAACTCGAATAGCTCCGTAACCCCGCACCCCCGTACCCTGGGAATCCTGTAACTCCAGTAACTCCAAGTAACTTTGGTAACGCCAGTAACATCGGTAACTTTGGAAGCTCCGGCAGCTCCAGTAACTCTGGTAGCTCCCAATACTCATTTAACTCCGGTAACTCAGTAACTCAGTAACTCAGTAACTCCGGAAACCCAGTAACTCCAGTAACTCTGGAAACCATGGTAACCATGGTAACCCCGTAACTCCCGGTCTCTGTTTCTCCGGTAACACCTAAGCACTCTATTACTCTGCTACTCCCGGTACTCTGGCAACTCCACAAACTACCGTGCAACGGACCTCAACGCCGTTATTCTGACAATAACGGCATTATTTTAAACGTAACGGACAGGAGAGACGTTAAGGGGCCAGTATCTGATGAGTTTACTGTCTTTTACCGTAATTAGCGTATTTCATGTCCGTTAGATTTCAAAATTGCCGAGTTTATGCAAAATAACGTCTGCTCAGTCCGTTAGTTTAGTGTCAACACCCACCAAAAGTCACACGTAAGGCAAAAAAGCTCCGGTATCTCTGATAGCCCCGTTAGCTCAGTAATCCTGGGCTACGGTAACTCCAATAACTCCAATAACCCGTTAGCTCAGTAACCCCAGTAACCCCAGTAACCCCAGACCCCCAGAACCCCAGAACCCCGTAACTCCCGGTATTCTGGCAACTCCACATTACTACCGTGCAACGGACCTCAACGCCGTTATTCTGACAATAACGGCATTATTTTAAACGTAACGGACAGGAGAGACGTTAAGGGGCCAGTATCTGATGAGTTTACTGTCTTTTACCGTAATTAGCGTATTTCATGTCCGTTAGATTTCAAAATTGCCGAGTTCATGCTAAATAACGTCTGCTCAGTCCGTTAGTTAAGTGCCCACACCCACCAAAGTCATGAAGCAAACAAGCAAGGACAAAAAGCCCCGTGTTAGCACACGGGGCTTTTTGGCTATCTCTTTGCTGTATATGGGTTCGCCTTAACAGCTGAGATTACGCCCAGTCACGCCGCAGCGTGAACAGGTCTTTCAGCTCATCGGTGGACAGCTCGGTGATCCAGCCCTCGCTGCTTGCGATGACCTGATCGCTGAGATGCTGCTTGCTCTCCAGCATCTCATCGATCCGCTCTTCGAGCGTGCCCATGGAGATGAATTTGTACACCTGGACATCCTTGGTCTGACCCATCCGATAGGCGCGGTCCGTTGCCTGATTCTCGACCGCCGGGTTCCACCAGCGGTCGAAGTGGAACACGTGATTCGCGGCGGTCAGATTCAGGCCGACTCCGCCGGCTTTGATCGAGAGAATCATAACATTAGGCTGCTCATCGGCCGGAAGCGTCTGGGACTGGAACTGCTCGATCATGCGGTCGCGCGTCCGCTTGGGCGTGCTGCCGTTCAAGTACAGTACAGGCTCTCCAAGCTCTTGATGCAGCACCTGCCGCATCATCTCGCCCATGCCGATATACTGGGTGAAGATCAGGCAGCGCTCCCCTTCGTCGCGCAGCTCCTTGACCATGGACAGAAGCCGCTCCAGCTTGGCCGAACGGCCAACAACGGCTTCGGTATCCAGCAAGCCGCCGCCCCCGGGCACCTCCGGGAGCGGTTCCTTTGTAAGCAGAGCGGGATGATCGCAGAGCTGCTTGAACTGCGTCAGGGCAGCCAGGATGGCGCCTTTGCGCTCGATGCCCTCGAGCTTCTGCATGCGCTCCAGAAGGCTGTTCACCGTCTGATCGTAGAGCGCTCCTTGCTCGGCGGTCAGATGGATATAGGTCTTCATCTCGTTTTTGTCCGGCAGATCGAGCTGGATTGCGGGATCTTTTTTCTTGCGGCGAAGCATGAACGGTTTGATCAGCTTCTGAAGATCCGCCGTGCGTTGTTCGTTCCTGTCCTTCTCGATTGCTTGAATGAACCGGGCGTTGAACGCGCGCAGGCTTCCAAGATAGCCGGGATTGATGAAGTCATAGATGGACCACAGCTCCGACAGCCGGTTCTCAATCGGCGTGCCGGTTAAGGCAACACGGTGTCTTGCCGGGAGGCTTCGCACGGCGGCGGATTGTTTGGTGTCTGCATTCTTGATGTTTTGCGCTTCGTCGATGCCGATTGTTTCCCATTTCATATCCCGTAACATTTCTTGGTCGAGCGTCGCTGTAGCATATGAAGTCAGGATAATGTCGGCCTGGTAGGCCTCCTTATAGAAATCCTCGCTGGTGCTTCTTTTGCCGCCATAGTGGAGCATGACCTGAAGTGAAGGTGCAAACCGTTCCAGCTCCTTCTGCCAGTTGCCGAGCACCGAGGTAGGACAGATCAGCAGGGAAGGGAGCCGTCTCTCTTCCCGCTGCATCGTCATCTCTTTTACATGCAGCAGGTAGGCAATAAACTGTACCGTTTTACCAAGGCCCATGTCATCGGCAAGACAGGCTCCAAGGCCGTATCGCCGCAAGAAGGCAAGCCAAGCGAAGCCGTCATGCTGGTAAGTCCGAAGCTCAGCCTTCAGCCCATCCGGGACGGGCAGGCTCGGCCATTCGTTTTGCCGGCCGAGCTGGCCGATGAGCTTCACGAGATGCTCGTTCAGCTCAACCTCGAGCTTGATCCGTTCCGGGTCCTGCGCTTCCTCCCCGCTCTGCGGGGGCGGCTCCGTCTCATCGCTGTTGCCAAGCAGATGGAGATGCAGAATATCCTGAAAGGACAGACCATCCTCGCGGTCCACCCCTGCCATCATCTGGCGGATCTGAGCGACCAGAGCCGGGTCCAGCGGAATCCATTGGCCCCGGAACCGGACAAGTCGTTCGTTCCGGGCAACCAGCTCCGCGAATTCGTCCTCGGACAGGGTTGCTTCCCCGATGGCGATGCGCCAATCGAAATTCACTAGTGCATCCAGACCGAACAGGGAGCCGCCGCTGCTTCGCTCCGCGTTCTCGCCTTCGCCGGAGCGTACCTTTGCCCGCAGCTTGGGCTTCTTCCGGCTCGCTGCTTCCCACCAGGCAGGCAGCAGCACAAGCCAGCCCGACTGCAGCAGCCGCTGACTGTCTACAGTCAGGAACTGCCAGGCGGCTTCGTCGGACAGAGGCTTTCCGAGCACATCATCTTCCGGTGCATGAAGCACCCTTGCCGGAAGTGCTGCTTGCAGACCTTGGAGCCAGCCGGGGGATCGCTCCTTGATATGCGCCGTCCATGTCTCCGGCCAGGAGCCGAATGCCTGGCCGTCTTCAACCAGGCGAACGGCTGCAAGCCCTGCGGCGTCCTGCTTATCTTGCAGTACAAGCTTAAGCCGCCACTCGGGGGCTTCTTCGTCCGGCTCCAACAGTTGAAGAAGCGGTCGGAATGGAGCGGTATCCGGTCGCCAACCGATTGCAATCAGCCATTGCTTGTCATCCATGCCTTCGGCTGCTGTGCGGTTTTGCGAGAAGAGGAGGGGATATTCCCTGCGCAGGTCAGCCGCCGCCTCTTCGCTGCCATAACATTGATCTTGAACAGTGGCAGAGAACGTGGCTCGCAAGCCCTCATCCCACATCTCGTCCTCGTGGAGCAGGGAGATACGGTTCAGTTCTTCCGGTGTAAAAGCCTCCGCATCCCACACCCATTGCAGCTTGCCTGACTTGAAGGCGCTCAAGCTTGGCGCGTATTTCTTGTCTTGGATGCAATTCGCAAGCGAAGGCGCAAGCTCAACGAAGGGGAGGCACGCCTCATCCCATACCCATTCAATATGTTCGAGCAGCCGCCCGTCCGCGAAGAAGGGGATTACCTGCTCGGAAGGCAGAATGACCACTTCCATATCCTGAACGGCTTGAACGGTAAGCTCTGTACCATAGAAGGAGACTTCATGCCATGCGAATAATCGATGCTTCAAATATGTCCCGGACACGTAACCACGCATGACGGTAGAGCCGTATATCACGGCATCTCCGTATTCGCTTAATGCCATATGGACTGTGATGGTTTCCGTGTGTCTGCTCATGATATCAGCTTTCCTCTCCGAAGCTCTTCCTGAAATGCGCGCAGCCTGCTGTTACGCACCGACAAGGCGACAATGAACAGATCCCAGCGCTCCTGCTGCTTGAGCTTCTTATATAGCTTGGCTAATCGCTTGAGCAGCTTGACGGCTGCTTTATAGCCGGCGCGGTTCTTGTGAAGGATGTACCGTTCGACCGCCTGATGGTAAAAAGGCAGCAGCAGCTCGGGCGCATTCTTCTCAATCGGGGCAAGCTCGCTGACCCGAAGTTCCAGCGGTTCCCGGCCTGTGCTTATTTGGTAGTCGATCCATTCCCGCCATCTGCCATGCGTGATTAAGGCATTCTGGTAGATGTCCTTCGAGTAAGGCAGCATAGCCGCGAGACTGTTCCACATCTGCTCAGCCTCCTCGGGCAGATGCTGAATGACGGCATCCCAGTAATATTGATAACTGCTGAGGTGCTCGTTTCGGTGACTGCCGAGCAGGGGGCCGATCTCGGGGAGCCACTGGGCCAGCCTGTCCCATTCCTGGGCGGCGTGCAGCATGTCAAAGAAGCCGAGGACTGCAGCCGGGGGAAGGCTGCTGATCTTGTCTGCTTCCCGGAGCAGATTCCAGGACGTTTCATCTTCTCTAAGATAGAAGGACATTAAGCCCTGCGCCGTAAACCATGAGGCCCGTGAGAGCGTGCTGCCGAATTCCGCTTCGGCTGTCTGAAGCTGCTCCAGCTCCGCTTGGATCAAGTTGGCATTATGTTTCGCAAGCGGATAGATCCAGTGAATCCAGAGCTGCATGTAGACCTGGGCATAAAATTTACGGTTTCTCGGTTCGCTCAGCATGCTCTGCCGGACATAGGCATTGGTCTCGGTCAATCGCTGTCCGAACGCCTCTTTGGGCTCGATGCCCTCAAGACCTTCCTTGAAGATGTGTTCCATTCGAGCCTGAATATGATCTGCAGCGATCTGCGTATGATAGCCAATGTAAGAGCCTGAGGCATTCCAGGCACTGGCGGGCTGCTTGACCAGCTTCTCCAGAATAAAGAGATGGGCATGGAGCTCGTATAATGGATCCATATCCGGCGGCATCGGCGGTTTGATGTGGTGCAGGGAGGCCAGCGCATTTTTGGCGTAAAACGAATTCTGCGTGTTAGCTCCCAGGGATGCCGTGCACAATTCAAACAGCTCATGCCATGCGGAGATCGGCAGCTCGGGCAAATGGTCTGCCTGCACTCGCCATTTCGAGGTACCGGCCGCAGGGCGTCCTTGTATGTGACCGGAGCGAGCTTCGTTCTGAGCATAAGAAGCGGCGGGGGCATACGAGGTGGAATGCGCGTTTACCAGAGCATGAACAGACCTCCCCTGAAGCTGGGCATAGTCAAGGAGAACGGCCACCATATGCTTGCAGCCTTCCTTAACGGGACAGCTGCACTCGCTGTCATTCAGGGAATGAATATGAAGCCGGGTACGGTAGGTTTCCGTCCCGTCCACAGCGGCTTCTATAATCCCGGAAGAGTCTGTCAGCTCGCTTGCATGGACACGGCCCTGCTTGTAGTATTGAAATCCCCGTTTGAGGGTCAGGTCGCTGAAATAACCGGCTGTCTGCTGAATGAGCGTCTGCCACTGTATATCATCTAACGTTAGGTTTGGGTTCATAATAAGGCGGTCTCCTAAGAGAAATCATTCTAAGTTATCCATTAAATCTATCACATTCCTATAGATGAAGAAACCAGCGGGGAATTGCTTCTTGCTGAGAAGCCCGGTAACAGCTGTACGGGCTTCTCAAGGGCACTGATGTTGTGAAGTTACTGCTCCTCCAAGGATTCGTTCGTGATGGCATCGCAGCAGGAGTAGTCCACAATAATGCTAGGCTGTGCCATTGTGTTATTGATGAAATGTACGTTCCGGTTCCCTGGAAGCAGGTAAGGTTGCCTTGGATTAGGCCCTGTCATGGATGATCCATCCATGTAAAAAAGCGGCATAAAAAAGCCCCCTCTCCGAGATTATCGGAATAGGAGGCTGGTGTGGGCAGAAGCAGAATTTGGCGGCCTAAGGAATCAAAAAAAATCAAGCATCCGTGCCACATATAAAAAACCGCAGAAACCCTATCCCGAAGCACCCCATATCGAAGTATTACCTAGTGCAGGGACAGAATGCATAGAGCATTGGCTTTTTGGCTTATCCTTTCATTTCTGGTTTCCTGGACTTTATGACAGCATACTCCGAAGCTCCACCTTTACAGCCGTCGGTTTCTTTTCTCATCGATGTAGAGTTCAAGTGCGGTTATGGCCCGCATCATCAGCTTGATGAGCAGATACAACGCGCATAATCCAAGGAGTATAAAAAGTCCGTAAACGATAATGATCAACATCGACCATATGCCAAACATGGACATCCCGCCAAATTCCATAAATTCACCTCCCCTCAAGGTGTTTTTTACAAGTCGATATCAAACAGTCTTGCTGCCTCATCCTGAAGATCAAGCGACAGCATGGTCTCCCGAAGCAGCTTGAATACAGGCGACGGTTGATCGCGGTCCAGGACATACCAATAGTTGGCGTCACGGATGAACGCCAATTTCGCTGCCGTGCTGGATGCATTCGACAGGTAGGTGCGCATCCGGCTTAGCTCCCTCTTCGTCTCGGCTCTGCTTGCATCGAAGTCGAAGCGTTCCGATGGCGCATCTTCGCCCATAACGCCTAATCCATCCAGCGTTAACAGGGAACAGCTCGATTCTCTTTCCCGAAGGACCTCCCGTAAATAAGGGAGAACGGCTCTGGGTTTGGCCCCGAATTCAGATCTCAGACGCTCGAAAATCTCCTTCCGGGTTTGGGTAATTGGAACGGGAGATTCCGCCTCGAATTGTACTTCTTCCTGACGCTTCATTTCTTCATCCGTACACGCCCACCACGATTCCAGATGTTCTGCATGCGGAACCGAGACCACCAGATCCAGAAATTCCGCCATATTGCGCGCAATCAAACGAATCGGGGGATCGTTGGTTGGGGTAACGCAGACGATGGCGGCAGACTCAAGATTCTTTACCTTACCGAAATCGGTCAAGAAGCCGAAATGAATGCCACCCCCGCCGGTTTCTGCGAATGGAATCAAGTCAGGAGGAGTAATGGAATACGGCGCATAGGAACCGGTCATCCGGAAGCCGATCCAGCTCATGTCAAAGCCCTTTGCGGTGTATTCTTGGCTAAGCTCAAGCAAACGATGGATCACCGGAGGTATCGGGTAAGAGCCATAGGCCTGCCTTAAGGAGGAACCCATTCGGTTCATCGTGAATACTTTCCGGTAAAGGCTAAACATTTTTTTCATAGGATCCTCCTGGTATTTGCATCATAGGTCTACATACCTATAAGATTAGAAGAGAGGGCAACTTCAGCATGCTTCGCATTCCAGAATATAACAATACGATCTAACTTTAACATAATGCAGGGGACGTTGTAATGAAATTTAGCATATGAAGCCAAAATACATAACTTCCGCTAAAGCAAAGAAAAGGAGGAAAATGAATTGAAGACATCCATCTATGAATTGGTGGAGACGGGAGACGAGCTGCCTTTTGACGTGTCCCTGCACAGGGTGAATTATGTACCGAGCCACTGGCATAACAGTGTGGAGATTATTTTTGTGCTGAGCGGGAATCTTGAGGTCACAGTAGGGAGTCAGCAGCACAAGCTGGCAGAGGGCGATGTGTTCCTGATCAATCCGTGTCACGTTCATGAAGTGATGGGTCTCGATCAAAACATTATCGCTACGTTTCTGATTCCCTTGTCTTATCTCAAAGAGAACATTAAGGGGATTGAGCGTATTTCGTTCCAATGCGAATCCGGAACGGTACGACCTGAGCAGCGCAGCGCGCTTGATCAAATTCTGCAATTGCTGGCCGAGATGGTGCAGCTGAGCAATAAGAAGGGGGAAGCTTACGAACTGGACATGGGCATTCGGATGCTGGCCGTATTCTCCATCCTCATGAAGCAATTTCGGACAAGCGGCTCCAGCGGCGCGATGAACGAGAAGTATATGGAGCGCATGCTGCGCATTATCACTTATATCGATGAGCACTACAGAGACGCCATATCGCTTCAGTCCCTAGCGGAGCGTGAATTTCTCTCGGTGCCATATCTGTCCAAATTTTTCAGTGAGAACATCGGATTGAATTTTCAATCCTATCTGACCAGCATCCGTCTGAAGCATGCGGTCGAAGACCTGCTGTTACGCGAGGAGCTTCCGATTGCGGACCTGGCCTTGAATCACGGTTTTCCGAATGCCAAGTCATTCTATACCGCCTTTAAGAACCGATACCATATGACGCCGCATGAGTACCGAAAGCAGTATCGTCCGGAGATGGCCCCCCGGAAGAAGGAGGACATTTCCTCCCATTATCTGAATTTTAATCATTCGAGTGCGCTGGGCATCATCCACCAGTTTCTGGAGCGAAGCAAGTCCAGAGAGGTCCGGAAGGTGGAGACCCTGGAAACAAGAGCTTATGAAATCGATGCGGCACGGGTTGGAACAACCGTTAAGCATACCTGGAAGAGCCTGATTACCATTGGAAAAGCCAAGGAGGGGCTGCATGCCGATGTACAGCAGCATCTGAAGTATGTGCAGCGGCGAAGTCCTTTTCAGTATTTGCGGTTCCACGGCATCTTTGATGACGGGATGATGGTCTATCATGAGGACGAGGCAGGGCAGCCCCGTTATAATTTTCGTTATGTGGACCAGCTGTTTGACTTCTTGCTGTCCATTGGACTGAAGCCTTTTATCGAGCTGGGATTCATGCCCTCCGCTCTGGCCTCCGATCCGGACCAAACGGTATTCTACCGGGCCAGTTACACCAGTCCTCCCAAATCCGTGGATAGATGGTGTGAGCTTGTGGAGCGGTTGATTAGGCACTGCATGAACCGTTACGGAGCGGCGGAGGTGGAGAGCTGGAAGTTTGAATTCTGGAATGAGCCCGAGTTCCATATATTCTGGCCTGCCTCACAGGATGAATACAGGGCGCTGTATTTAAGGACCTATCAGACGGTGAAAAGAATATCACAGTCGCTCCAGATCGGCGCTCCGGGAAGGATCATTACGGTGGATTCCGTCTCCATCGTTAAGGATTTTTTCGAGTTTTGCCGACATCACGCCTGCCAGCCGGATTTTATTCCGCTTCACTTCTATCCGCACGAGCGCATCGAGGATATGGTGAACGCGGAGTTTATCGGACAAATGCTCGATACCGACCCCTATTACCAGCTGCTTGAGGAATTTGGCGGGATATCGCCAAATCCTGATTTCTTGAAGGAGAGACTGAACGCTGAGCTTGAGCTGCTTGCAGCGTACGGATTGTCGGGCTGCGAGATTTATCTTACCGAATGGAATTCGACGGCATACCACCGCGAGCTCACGAACGATACGGTGTACAAGGCCGCTTATATCGTGAAGAATCTGCTCGATAATCTGGATGTTATCCATGGATTCGGGTACTGGGTCCTCAGCGACAACATTGAGGAGACCTTTCCGTCCCGGGAGTTGTTCCATGGAGGCCTCGGCCTGATTGCGCAATATGGGATCCCGAAGGCTGCGATGCATGCCTATGAGCTGTTATCGAAGCTGGGTCACACCGTACTGGCTCAGGGTGAGGGATATATCGTGAGTGCCGGAGACGGCGGGTATCAGATTCTCACGTATAATTACTGCCACTTCGACGACCTGTACGCCATGGGCGATATCTCTTTTATTGATCATACGCATCGTTATAACGGCTTCAAGCATGAGCGGACATTAAAAATAGACATAGCCCTCATGAACGTTCCGGATGGCCGGTTCAAAATGGTGAAGCATACGATCGACCGCAACCAAGGAAGCAGTTATGATGCCTGGGTCGCGATGGGAGCCCCGGAATCCCTAACGAAGGAGGACGTGCAGTATCTTAAGGCGAGTTCCTGTCCCCGCCGGCACGTGTCATATGTAGATGCAGAGCCTGGGGCAGCACTAACCGTCTGCTTCAATCTTGAGCCTCACGGGGTCGCGCTCATAGAGCTGATACCTACGTATGATTGAATTGTGTCAATTCTTAATCTCCTTCTATTGAAGTTAGGAAAACGTTTACAAAAAGATGTTAAAAATAAGCGTAGAACTCTGTAAGCAGCCGCCTGTCTTGATGAAGGCGGTTTCTTTTATAATAGAATTGTAATCGTTTTCATAATAATTAGGGGGTTATATCAATGGCTGAAGCTAAGGTGAAAGGGCAGGTGCAAACATCGTTTGGCAGACTGACTTTCGGTATTATGCTAGGTTATGGCTGCATGATGCTGGCATTAATGACACCTGCAACCTTGTTGCTGACTTTCAAAATGATTGAAATCGACCCGAACGGATATACATCCTCCTATGGTCTGGTGGCAGGCATCGGGGCATTCTTCGCTCTTATCGGCAATCCGCTCGGCGGCGCCATCAGTGACCGTACGAACCTGTCGTTTGGACGGCGACGTACATGGATTCTGATCGGTCCCTTGTTCGGCTGCGCGTCTCTTCTCATGATCGGCATGACGTCCTCGTTGTGGCTCATTATTATCGGCTGGGCAATTGCGCAATTGTTCTTTAACTTCGGAATGGCGGCGTACACCGCGCTCATCCCGGATCAGGTCAAGCAGGAGAAACAAGGCACGGTATCCGGGCTTCTGGGATTGGTGCTGCCGGTAGCGATTGCGGTCGGCATGGTCATGATGACCTTCCTGACGGATGTTTCTTCCGCAGCGAAGTGGACTTTGCTCGCGGTGATCGGAGTGGTTGGTCCAGTCCTCAGTCTGTTCCTGATCCAGGAAGGCAAAGTGGATATCGTCCATAAGCAGCAAGAGAAAATCCCGTTTGGCGAAAAGCTCAGCAAAGTCTACCCAAGCCCGCGCCGGTATCCGGCTTTCACCTGGGCGGTTATTTCGAAGTTTCTCCTGATGATGGGTTACTGCAGCAGTCTTTATTTTACCGTTATGCTGGTCAACCGGATGGGCTATACCGAAGCTCAGGCGACAGCCAGTGTGGCAACCGTGAACATCATCTCCATGGTGGCAATGGCGGTTACCAGCATATTTGGTGGGATGCTGTCGGATAAGTTCCGTAAGCAAAAACCATTTCTGTACATGTCGGCTTTCATTATGATTTTGGCCACGCTGGTCTTTGCTTTTGTTCCGAATTATCTTGCCTATGTTATCGCTTCCGCAGTTCTGGGTCTCGGTTATGGATGCTTCTCAGCTGTGGATATGGCGCTGGTTGCGCGGATTCTGCCCCGCAAGGAGGATTCTGCAAAAGACTTTGGCATCATGAACGTGGCGAATGCGCTGCCGCAATCCATCGTGCCTGCGATCGCGCCGTTCCTGCTGGGTGCAGGCACCATGATGGGTATCGGGGACTGGACCTTCTTCTATATCGCCCTCTCCGTATTCATGATGATCGGGATGATATCCATTAAGCCGCTGCCTGAAATCGGGGAGCCGGTTGCAACGGAAGGAGATATGAATCCTTCCCCGGACCTCACGGCACCGAGCGTACAGAACGTATAACGGAAAGTCCATAGCTGGCGCAGAGCGAAAGAGCAGACAAACTTGGAGTGGAGGGAATCACAATGAACCATCAGATCAATCAGACAACCCAAACGATCCCGGGAAATGGAGACAACATTCGCTATATCGACAATTCGGGAGGTCCTAAGCTGGGATACTCGTCCGAATCAGGTGTGGCAATTATCGAGATGGATGGACTGTATTTCAAGGATTTGAGCCGTGACGGTAGGCTGGACCGATATGAGGATTGGCGGTTGACGCCTAAGGAGCGTGCCAAGGACTTGGCTTCCAAAATGACCATAGAGCAAATCGCCGGCCTGATGCTGTACAGCAGGCATCAGTCGATTCCGGCTGCCAGCGGGGGCTGGTTCTCGGCTACCTATGGCGGTAAATCCTACGAGGAGAGCGGCGTAAAGCCATGGGAGCTGACGGATGAGCAGCTGGCCTTTCTGGCCCAGGACCATGTGCGTCATGTGCTGGTGACCACGGTCGAGAGTCCGGAAGTGGCGGCACGCTGGAACAATAAGGTGCAGGCATACGCGGAAGGCACGGGACTTGGCATTCCTGCCAATAACAGCTCGGACCCAAGGCACAGCACGGATGCCAGCTCGGAGTTTAACGCCGGCTCGGGAGGACGGATCTCCATGTGGCCGGAGACGCTGGGCCTGGCCGCTACGTTTGATCCGGACATCACGAAGAAATTTGGCGAGATGGCTTCCAAAGAATATCGTGCCATGGGCCTTGCAACGGCGCTCTCCCCACAGATCGATATCGCAACAGAGCCGCGCTGGTTCCGCTTTAACGGCACCTTCGGCGAGGATTCACGTTTGACAACCGATATGGCCCGCGCCTACGTGGATTGCTTTCAGACATCGGAGGGGGACCGGGAGATATCCGAAGGCTGGGGGTACGACAGTGTCAACGCCATGGTGAAGCACTGGCCGGGCGGCGGTTCCGGCGAGGCAGGCAGGGACGCGCATTACAGCAGCGGGAAATATGCGGTTTATCCGGGTAATAATTTTCACGAGCACTTCATTCCGTTTGTAGACGGGGCTTTTAAGCTGGAGGGCAAGACGGGAATGGCTTCCGCTGTGATGCCGTATTACACCATTTCGATGAACCAGGATACCGTCAACGGGGAGAACGTTGGCAATTCATATAACTCCTATCTGATCAAGGACCTGCTCCGGGAAAAATACGGCTACGACGGTGTTGTCTGCACGGACTGGGCGATTACGGCCGATGAGTCCGGTCCCCGTGACTCTTTCCTAAGCGGGAAGCCGTGGGGTGTCGAAGGATTGACGGTAGCAGAGCGGCATTACAAGCTGTTGATGGCAGGCGTTGACCAATTTGGCGGCAACAATGAGATGGAACCGGTGCTGGCTGCCTATCACATGGGTGTCCGGGAGCATGGCGAGACGTATATGCGTGAACGCTTCGAACAATCGGCCGTGCGCCTGCTGAGCAATATGTTTCGACTGGGGCTGTTTGAGAACCCTTATGTTGATCCGTTGGAGAGCTCCCGTATGGTCGGAAATCCGGAGTTTATGCGTGAAGGTTATGAAGCCCAGCTAAAATCGATCGTCATGCTGAAAAATAAAAATGGCGTGCTTCCCGTCGAGCGGAAGAGCAAGGTCTACATTCCGAAGCGCTTTATGGCTGCAGGACAGGATTGGTTTGGCAACCCCACGCCGGAAAGCCTGGAGTATCCGGTTAATCTGGACATCGTGACCAAATACTTCGAACTCGCGGAGCATCCGGACGAGGCGGATTTCGGGCTTGTCTTTATCAGTACGCCGAAATCCGGAACCGGGTATAGCCAAGAAGATGAGGATCAGGGAGGCAACGGCTACGTGCCGATGAGCCTGCAGTACAAGACGTATACGGCAGAGCATGCCCGTGAAGTGAGTCTGGCCGGTGATACACGGACAACGGATGTGCTGAACCGTTCCTATCGGGGCAAATCCGTTACGCCTCAGAATGCGGCCGATCTCGACATGGTACTGGAAACGAAGAAAGCGCTGAACGGCAAACCGGTCATCGTATCCATGCTGTTGTCCAATCCGACTGTGGTTGAGGAGTTTGAAGCCGAAGTGGATGCGATTCTTGTGAATTTCGGCGTTCTGGATCAAGCCATCATGGAGGTGCTTGCGGGTGAAGTGGAGCCGTCAGGCCTGCTGCCCATGCAGATGCCGGCCAATATGAAGACCGTGGAGGAACAGCTTGAGGATGTGGCGTTTGATATGGAATGCCATACCGACTCCGAGAATCACACCTATGATTTTGCCTTCGGTTTAAACTGGAAGGGTGTCATCGAGGATGAACGCACGGAGAAATATCGGAAGCCGCGTCCGTAGGCCTGACAGTTATTCGATCATGATCGCATAGATTTCCTCCGACCAATCCGGGTGAGCCGCTCAAGTGATGGTATGCTTGAGCGGCTTATTTTTTGCGTGACATGGACAACCAATACCGGTCAACTTGCGTCTTAGTTATATACGAATTATTTCATATATTATTAGCCAAGGAGATTAGAGAACATGACAACCCGGAAATGGGCGAAAATGGCGGTGATCGGCGCTATGGCGTCCACGATGCTGATGAGTACGATGGTACAGGCACAGGTACAGGCCAAAGCCGCACCGCAGAAGGAAATGGAATTGAACATTAATCATTGGATGGTTACGCTCGATGTCAATCCTGTTATCGTGAATCAGACGGCGCTGGTTCCCTTGCGCGTGATTAAGGAATACTTGAAGCCCACGCAGCTTCAATGGAACAACAAGACCAAGACGGTAACCGTCAGCACAAGCACAGATCAAGTCACGCTGAAGATGGGAAGCCGGGAGGCCAAGGGGCAAGGGAAGGCGTATTCGCTGTCCGTTCCCGCGTATTTAAAGGATGGCCGAATTATGGTTCCGGTTCGATTCATAGCGGAGCTGCACAATGCAGAGGTAGGCTGGGATTCGAAGGAAAGAATGATTTACGTCTATACGCCGGAGGTGGACGTTTCGACAGCAGAGGAGAACCCTGATGTGAAGTTGTACCCGGTAAGCGCTACGAAATACGGAAGATATGAAGGAATGGTGGTAGAGGTAGAAGGGAGAAGGCAAGTTTTTGCGGATTGGTACGGTGGTGATGGTACGCGTAAACCGATCATTCAATATCGGGATATGACGGGTGATGGCAAGCCGGAAGTGGTTGTGTTCTATGTGGATGGGACTGGGACGGGTATTTATATTGGCAAGACACATGTGGTGGACGCTGAAACCCTGAAGGAAATTCCTATGGAATCGTTGGATCAGGCGGTAGCGGGTCATGTGGAGTCCAGCATCGAGAAGTTTGCGGATTACATCGCCGTGAAGATTGTGATCGACGGGAAGGAAACTGTTCAGAGAATTGAGGATGACTCCGAGGATAAAAGCTATCTGAATGACAAGTTGGGTTTTGGAGCTGTAGTCAGACACAGCATCGAAGAAGGGCGGCTTGTTACGCTCGCAGCTGGGAGCATAAGTCCAGCCGGTTTTGCGGGTGATCTCCAAATAACCTACCGGTATGATGAAGAGTCGAATCGATTTGTGGTGGATCGCATGGAATATGATCGTTTGGAAGAGCAGAGGTAAATTACCGTTTATCGATGCAGAACTTTAGAACTACATATATATGCATACCAGCAGAAGGATATAAGCATGAACTGGAAGGTTGGAATTTGGATCGGGTGATGTGCTTTTCTATTTAAAAGGGCGCTGCAGCGCCCTTTTTTTGCTGTGCTTATAAAGAGTAAACGCGGTTTGCATCACCGAAGCGGGTCGGCGACCATGGGGAGTATACCCTATATGAAAGATGGTTTTATCTCTATTCATAGGTCTTTATTACCATTTACTTGAGTCTTAAGATTCCTCTAAGATAGTTAATAAACCTGACACCTTTTTGCAACGGAAAGAGAATGTTTTTGAAGTAAACGCCTTCAATGTTAAGTAATATAACAAGCCCATACCATATGGACTCGAACGGGGTGTATTTATGCAGCAATGGCTTGGGAAATCGCTAAAGCATAAATTATCGTTGCTTATTATTATAGCTACGCTGGTGCCGCTGTTATTTCTTGGTATTTTCTCTTTTAACATGGCCAAGAGCCTGACGGAAGAGAAAGCCAAGATTACGGGGATGAATACGCTCCGCCAACTGGAAGCTTACTTGGACACGATGGTGAAGGACGTCGAGAATATCTCGCTATTCCTCATCGGGCACACCGGGGTCCAATCCTACCTTAAGACAGAGGAGAGCAACTATGTCCAGCAGACAACGGTCATTAACTTCCTGACGAATCTGGCCTTCTCCAAGGATTATATCGCCAATATCATTGTCGAACCGCTCGGCAGCAAGGATCCGATCTCGCATAAGTCATTAGTGCGTTCCGAGTTCCGGAATATTACCGAGGAGATCCCGGATTATTATGAGCATCATCCCAAATGGTGGTCTTTTGTTCACCGACAGTGGACATTTGAAGGCATGAGAAAGGTCATCACGCTGGCCAGGCCGATTCGCAGCACGGATAAATACAAGCCGATCGGGAATCTGCAGATCAACCTGGATCAAGGCGTCATTGCCAATCAATTCAGGCAGGCCGTCTTGGAGAAAACCGGCTTTGTCCTCCTGCTTGATGAGAACAACCGGATTATTGCCGGTCCGCCGGATATGGAGACGAATCTTACCCTGGCAGACTATTATCCTTCGATTGAAGAGTTCGAGGGGCTTAGCGGGAATATGGACTATGGAGAGGGCGGCAATAAGAAGACCATTCTCTATAAGAAAATGTCGAGTGTGAACTGGAAGCTGGTCGGCATCATTCCCTCAGAGGAATACCGTTCCCAGAACCAGTATTTCATCAAATTGACGGCGGTTGCCGTAACCGTGGCCATCCTGCTCGCCATTATACTGGTTCTCTTCTTGATTCAGAAGATTACGAATCCGTTGTCTGTGTTAACGAAGTTTCTCAAGAATTCGAGCCCGGAGGAGCCGCTGCCTGCGCTGCCGGTGAAGACAATTGATGAGGTTGGACAGCTTATTATCAGTTACAACCGGTTAAGTTCCCGGATCGTGAAACTTACCGATGAAGTGAAACTCAATGAGTCGCTGAAAAAGGAGGCGGATATGCATGCACTGCAGGTGCAGATTAATCCGCACTTCCTATACAATACGCTGTCTTCGATTCATTGGCTGGCGCTGATGAACCAGGATGTGAAGATAGCCGAGATGGTCGGATCACTCAGTGATTTCCTGCGGTTCAGCTTGAACAATGGCCAGGAATACTGCACGATCCAGCAGGAGATTATGCATGTCCGTCACTATGTGAACATCCAAACCATTCGGTATCCGGAGAAATTCTCGTTTGAGGTTCATGTCGAGGAGACACTTCATCAGCACACCATGTTGAAGCTGCTGCTGCAGCCGCTCGTCGAAAATTCCATGCTGCACGGCATATTGAGCCGTGACGGAATGGGGACGATAACGATACAAGGTCGGCATGGCAGCGAGGGGATTCACTTCGTGGTGGAGGATGATGGAATCGGGATGACGCCCGATCGTCTGAAATGGCTTCAGGATCAGCTGGTAGAGAATCCATTGCAATACGAGAAGGGACAAACCCCGGGCGGAAGCTACGGGCTGCGAAATGTCCATAAGCGGCTGCTCCTCCATTACGGCAAGGATGCAGGATTGCGTGTGGACAGCACGGAAGGGGCCGGAACACGGGTTATGTTTACGATACCGGACCTAACTGATATTCAACAAACTGAAATATCCAGCAAAGGGGATGACGACCTTGAAGGTACTGATCGTTGATGATGAAGTAATCATTCGAAATGGGCTGAGTACAGTGATCAATTGGGCGGATAACGGCTTTACGGTGCTGGCGCCCGCGGCTTCGGCAGAGGAAGCCCTTCAGCGTATTCCCGTCGATATGCCCGAAATTATATTTACTGATATTCGCATGACCGGCCTGAGCGGTTTGGACATGGCTCATCAAGTTAAGCAGCGGTTTCCCGAGATCGAAATCATTGTCATATCGGGCTTTGATGAATTTACGTATGCACAGCAGGCGATGCGTGAAGGCGTGAGTGACTACTTGCTGAAGACGAGCAGACCCGGGGAAATTATCGAAGCTGCAGTTCAAGCGAGAGAGCGAATCCTGCAGCACAGACTCCATCAAGCGAAGGGAAAGGCCCAGGAAATGGTGGTCAACCGGGGGTTCCTGAGGAGGCTGCTTGCATCGGGAGTTTCACTGGATGAGCATGCCGAGAATGAATTATGGGAGAGATATCCTGAATTGAGGTTGACAACGCCCGGCTCCGTTCTGCAGATATGGATGCTGTCGGTTCATCCATTACATCAGGATGAGTTGGAGCACTTGACCCTTGGCGAACGACACAGCTTACTCGGGACGGAGCTGGCAGAAGGGCTGCATGGTGCCTGGCTGGAGTGGAATGGTTCCCTGCTTCTGCTGGTGCGCACAGAGCCAGGCGATGGCTGGGGGCGCGTGGATTCCGCGCTGCGAAAGCTGGAATCGACTCACGCCTGCCGCATTAAGGCAGCCAGCGGCCGACCGGTGTCCAGTGTTCGCGAGCTGGATCGCGCGCTGAAGACGGCGGTGGAGGCCAGCTCCTACGAGTGGCTTCTCCATTCGGAACGGCATATCCGTTATGAGGACATCGAAGGGCGGAAAGGCATTGAGACGGTCTGTTCGATGGAAGAAGAAACCGAGCTCTCCTCCCTTCTGCGCTCAGGGCAATCCGCCGATTTGGAGGCATGGGTTGCGGATGTGCTGGAACGCATCCAAAGTCAGAGCCAGGCGACACCCGGCTCGGTTCAGGCTTATCTGCATTCCCTGCTCGTCTCGGGACAGCGCTGGCTGATACGCGCTGCAACGTCCATCGGCTACACCAGTCCGGTGAAGATTGAGGACAACTTTGATATCCGCGATTTAACGAAGAAGCCGGAGAAGGTGCTGATCGATTCCCTTGGACTCATCATGAAGCAGTACCGGGACATGGTGTCGACAACCAGTCCTGTTCACAGGGCGATCTCCTTCATTCATGAGCATCTGGGGCAGAGCCTGTCGCTTCAGCAAGTGGCCAAGCATGTTCATATGAATCCCAATTATTTCAGCGAGATGTTCAAGAAGGAGACCGGGCAGAATTACATTGAATTCGTGACCCAGGCGAAGCTGCGGAAAGCAATGACTCTGCTGAGGGAAACGCCGGCCAAAATCAGTGAAATCGCAAATGAAATCGGCTATGAGGATATTAAATATTTTAACCGCCTGTTCAAGAAATGGACGGGACAGACGCCGTCGGAGTATCGGGCAAATCCTGAATTTTGTCCCTCTATGGACTGAATTATATCCCCTATGTAAGCGTTACATCCTCTTTTATACTTGGACTAATCATCTTAGGATGCTTCATCATTTTCGTATAAATTAAAGGGGGATTGACCATGAGACCAAAACGCAAAATAGGTCTTGTACTGCTGATGATGACACTGGTTCTTGCAGCATGCGGCGGCGGGCAAAGCAAAGAGCAGGCCGGAGGGAATGAAGGCGATCAAGAAAAGGTCAAGCTGACCATCTGGCATAACTTTGCCGGTGATGACCTGCGTGCGAAATCAGTCCGAAGTTTTATCGATCAGTTTGCTCAGGACCATCCTGAAGTTACACTCGATGCACAAGCGATTCCACCGGATGGCTACCGTCAACGTCTGAGTACCGTTGCGGCTGCGAATGAGATGCCGGACGTGTTCTTCGTTTATGCAGGAAGTCAGTCTTCCGAGCTTCATCAAGCGAAGCTGCTTCAACCGATTACGGAAGTGTTAGATGCGCATTCGGATTGGAAGGATAAATTCCTGCCGGGAGCGTTTGATCCATACGAGTTCGAGGAAGGCCAGATCTACTCTGCTCCACTGGGTATGTCGGCAACCTCGATTCTGTACTACAACAAAGCCTTGTTTGACAAACATAACGTAAAAGTCCCAACGACTTGGGAAGAAATGATGGCGGCGGTTAAGACCTTCAACGATAACGGCATAACGCCAATCGCCCTCGGAAACAAAGCTCCGTGGGTTGCTCAATCCACCATTATCGGCTCTATTGCCGACCGTGTGACAGGCACCGAATGGTTCAAGAATGCAGCAGCACAGCAAGGCGCGAAGTTTACCGATCCTGAGTTTATCGAAGCGCTCGGCTATTTCAAAGAGCTGGTTGACAACAAAGCGTTCCAAGAAGGGGCGAACAGCATCGACAACACGCAAGCTGAGCAGTATTTCATTCAAGGAAATGCAGCGATGATGATCAGCGGCGCATGGACCCTTACGAATCTTGCGGCTTCTTCCTCTGAGGAGCAAATGAAGGATATCGAGGTTACTACTTTGCCAACGATTCCTGGTGGAAAAGGTGAGGCAGGCACGATCTCCGGCGGAGCTGGCGGCGGTCTGGCCCTTAGCAGCAGAACCGAAGGGAAAGCGAAAGAATTGGCCCTTGAACTGATCTATGCCGTGAGCGGACCGGAAGCGCAAAAAGCGATTGCCGAGAGCAACTCCATGGTAATGTACGATACCGAGATTGATGAGTCCAAAGTTACTTCCCTGTACTACAAAGCCTTTAATCTGGTGAAAACCACTGGAATTACGCCAGTATATGATGCTTATCTGTCTGCAGAAGCGGCTGAAGTCATCAACAACGGTCTGCAGGAAATCATGATGGGCGGTCCCGTTGAAGGTGTGGCCCAGAAGCTTCAGGATGCGCAAGCCAGATCCGCTACTCCATAAGAAACCATTCACCACTGCACAAGGATTAGGAGGGAGGAGGCTGCCATGCCTACAGCGATGAGAAGCAAAGGATTTATAGCCATAGCTCTTCTTCCAGCGCTTCTGTTGTTTCTGATATTTGTCATTATTCCGGTTTTCTGGTCAGCTTACTACGGGTTTTTCAGCTGGAAAGGGTTCGGGGATGCCACCTTTATCGGTCTTGATAATTATATAGAGATGTTCAAGGATCCGATTTTTTGGCGGGCGCTTCGAAACAACCTGATTCTGGTTGTCTCATCCATTGTCGGTCAGGTTCCGATTGCATTGATTCTGGCCATTGTACTGTTCAAAAATTCGTTTTTCTCCAGATTCATACGCTCCGCCGTATTTATGCCGATGGTGCTGTCGACGGTTGTAGTCGGCCTGATCTGGGGTTACATTTACCATCCGCAGTTCGGGATTGCGAATTATGTGCTGGAAATGCTCGGTCTGGATTCATGGACCCGCGCTTGGCTGTCTGATCCGAAAGTCAACATGCTCGCGATATCGATTCCGATTAACTGGGCGAACGTCGGTCCGTATCTGGTTATCTTTATTGCAGCACTGCAAAATATTTCTCCCGAGATCCATGATGCTGCCAAAATTGATGGATCCACGGGCTGGAACAAGCTGATGCAAATCACGCTGCCGATGATCTGGAGTACGGTTGTCGTGACTATCGTGCTCTGTATCTCCGGAAGTCTGAAGGCCTTTGACCACGTCATTGTCATGACGGGCGGCGGACCGGCGCAATCGACCGAGCTGCTTGCCACATACATGTATAACAGCACCTTCAGTGTGTATCGTTATGGTTACGGTTCTGCCGTCTCCACGATGATTATGATTGTCAGCGCCATCCTAATCGCGCTTAATTACTTCGCAACGCGCAGAAAGTCAAGTTAACATGAAGGAGGGAGCGATGTGAATTTACAGACGACCGGGACCGAAAATGCTTCAGGGAAACGAGTCATCATGAAGGGTTTATCCGGGTTCGTAAAATTGCTGCTGATGGTGTATGCGATTCTTACGCTCTATCCCTTGTACTGGCTTTTTACAAGCGCGTTTAAATCGAATCAGGATTTCTTCACGAACCCCTACGGCTTGCCGAAGGAGTGGATGACCGAGAATATATTTCGGGCATGGGAGCTTGGAAATATGGGCAGGGCGATGATCAATTCAACGGTTGTGACCATTACAGCCGTTGCATTGACCATTCTGCTCAGCGTACTTGCGGCATATGTGCTGTCCAGATTCGAGTTTCGGTTCAAAAAGCTGGTGGTTGTGTTATTTACGACCGGGCTGCTCATTCCGATCCACAGTACGCTGGTGCCCCTGTTTATCATGATGAAAAACATCGGCCTGCTCGATACGTACGGAGCGCTCATTCTGCCTTATACGGCGTTTGAGCTGCCGATTGCGATTTTCCTGGCGATGGCTTACATGTCATCCATTCCAAGGGAAATTGAAGAAGCGGCCATGATTGACGGCAGCGGTTGGTGGGGAATATTCAGTAGAATGATTCTGCCGCTCTGCACGCCTATCGTTGCAACGATATCCATTCTGGCATTCCTCCGATTCTGGAATGACTTCTCCTTCGCACTCGTATTTATCAATACGCAAGCGCTAAAGACGCTGCCGCTCAGCCTGTCCCTGTTCTCGGACGGCTTCGGCACGGACTACGCCCTGACCATGGGTGCGATGGCAATCGCGGTCATTCCTACCATTGTAGCCTACCTGATTCTGCAGGAGCAGATCATGAAGGGCATGGTGGCAGGCTCGATCAAAGGTTAAGGCTGCCAGCAAGGTCCATTTAGTTTACAACGGAGGCAGATAGCCTGTTCCGAGGCTTCGCACATATTTACCATGAACAGCCCTTTCCGATTCATTCGGAAGGGGCTGTTTTGGTTCGTGCCAGTAATGATCATTCTCTGTTTCCAACCGGGAAACATTCATGCACGATTTTCGGCTGCGCCATGTGTGCAAAAGAAATATAATAGGTACACCAAGACAGGGTACATGATTTTCCTGGAGAAACACAGCTTATACCAGATGTACCATATAGAATGAACATAGTCACAGGGAGGAACGTTACATGATATCGGCCGCAAATCAACAGGAATATTATCAGGCGCTGCTGGATAAGAAATCGGAATATGAAGGCGTCTTTTACGTGGGCGTTAAGACAACCGGTGTATTCTGTCGCCCAACATGCCCGGCGAGGAAACCGAAGATCGAGAACTGCGAGTTTTATGAGACGGCCGAAGAAGCACTGCTGGCATCCTTCCGACCCTGTAAACGATGCCGGCCGCTCTCGCATCCCAATCAAGTTTCGGATCTTGTGCGGCTGCTTGTAGACGCTGTGGAGGATAACCCGGAGAAGAGATGGACCAACCAGGACTTCCAGAAGCTGTCCGTGGATGCCTCAACGGCAAGACGCCAATTCAAGAAGCGGTTCGGGATGACCTTTGTTGAATATGCACGAGCTAGGCGGATGGGCCTTGCCCTGAAGCAGATCCGGGAAGGAGATGCTGTCATCGATGCGCAGCTGTCAACCGGCTACGAGTCCAGCAGCGGATTTCGGGATGCTTTTTCGCGGATTATGGGCGCAGCCCCTACAAGGTCCGGGCATCATCATATTCTAAAAGCATCGTGGCTCGACACGCGTCTGGGACCGATGATGGCTATTGCAGATGACGAAGCGCTGTATTTGCTCGAATTCGTGGATCGCCGGGGCTTGGAGCGGGAGGTAGAACGTCTCAGACTGAGAACCAAGTCAGCGATTATTCCGGGTTACACAGCTCCCATCCGTTCGATTGAGAGAGAGTTGGGTGCGTATTTTGACGGGAAGTTAACGGAATTTAAAACCCCCTTGTTCCTGTTAGGATCACCATTCCAACAGGAGGTGTGGGACCAATTATTGCGGATTCCACCCGGTCGAACCTCTTCCTATGGCGAGATCGCAGCGGCGATGGGAAGACCTACCGCTTACCGCGCCGTCGCCCAGGCGAATGGGGCCAACCAGCTTGCGATTGTCATTCCATGCCATCGCGTCATCAATACGAGCGGTGAATTGGGCGGATACGGGGGAGGGCTGTCGCGCAAGCAATGGCTGTTGAATCATGAGAAATCCATGAGTGCCGCAAGAAAAGAGGAATATTAGACCTGGGTCATAGAGAATGGTCTTACCTTGGGGTAAGACTATTTTTGCATAGTTCCACTATCGTTCGTACGAAGTATTCATATGCCGAATCGTTTAAAATAAAGAGTATACCAACAGCATTCGATAAGGGAGAGTGAACGATAGTGACGGAACAAGTACACTTACCTGAATGGGCCGCCAATTATTTGCAGTATATTCGGGTTCCATTCAAGGAGGCTTCGCTGGCGTATTTAACCGAGATTTGCACTGCGCATCATAATAGGATTCCTTTCGAGAATATTAGCACGCTGCTGCGGTATCATGAGTATCACCAGCAAGGCAGACTGGAGCAAGACGAGAAGAGGTTTGTCGATCAGCTGATGCAGCTGAATGCGGGAGGCACTTGTTATATGATCAACAGCAGTCTCCATCAGCTGCTGAACCAGCTCGGATTTCCAACTCGTTATACGCTGCTGGGCGAGGGGCATGTCGGACTGCTTGTTCGGAACCCTGATGGGCAAGAAGAAGTGTATGTGGACTGCGGGAACGCTGCTCCGTTTTTCGAACCCGTTCGGTTGGAGACTTATCCTGATCAGGTTTCCCAATATGCTGGAATTGAAGTGAGATTGCGTCCGGGAGACGAGCCGGGAACGTACACGTACTACAGGTATGTGGACGGCCAGCTGCTTACAGATCTGGTATGGTCCTTCGATACCCGAAAAACCTATCAATTCGATGATTTTCAGCCTGCTATTAGGGAGTACTTTAAGCCTAACGATCTCTTCACCTCTATATTACGCTGTCAGCTCTGGCAATTGGAGCAAGAACGGTCGCTGTCCCTAATCAATAATATACTGAGTATCCGGCATGAAGACGGGAGGGTTGAAAAGCGCGTTTTATCGGACCTCAGCGAGCTTCGAGAGGTGATCGATCATGAGTTTAAGCTTCCGAAGCTGCCTGTCGAAGATGCCGTAACGGTTCTACAGAGTCTCGGTGTTGATATTTTTTAAGCCAGCGCTATACCGGATTTCCCCGAGTAGAACGGCAGCACCAATTAGTTCAAATTACCTATTCAACCTGTCGAAGCATGGTATAATATCCCTTATCTCTACTTTTATAATGTGGGGTACTGGAGAGTATATCGAGTTATTAATAGCATCTGTAGTCTGGAGCAGCCTGCTCCACCTTTCCGGGTACGCGCAGGCTGCTTCTTATAATGTAGAGAAAAAATTACCGCGGGGCTTTCTCTTGCCCCGGCCTTGCCGGTACGGTTGCCGTTTCCCGGTATTTGACCGGGGACATGCCGTATGTGGCACGGAATACTCTGTGAAAATAGGAATAGCTTGCGAAGCCGCAGGTTTCCGCGATCTCCTCCAGCGTCATGGTGCTGTATTTCATGCGCTCGACGGCTGCGTTCAGCCTGATCTCCAAGGCGTACTGAATCATTGTTTTTCCGTAATACTCCTTGAACAGTTTAACGGCCCGGGATAAGCTGAGCCCGACATGAGAAGCGGCTTCCTCCAGCTTGAAGGTGATCGTGGCATGTTCCTCCACGAATCGCTTCAGCCGAAGAGCGGTGAAGGCAAGCCGATCCGTTGGCTTGATCTCGGTAATGGCACGGTCCAGACACAGGCAGAGGCTGCGCAGCAAATAATCCGTCAGCTCCCCGGTCTCCCCCTCAAGTCCGCGCCGCTTCTCCAGCAGCATCTGTCTCCACAGACCCAGCAGCTGATCGTCGAGCCCGACATGGCTGACAACTGGCCGATGGATCCGGTTCCACCAATCATCGATCCATGACCCATCGCAAAATATATAATAATCTCCGCTGGATACGCGGCCATCCTCGCCGTCATCGTTGATCCGCAGCTCGTATTCATCGCCGGGTTTCAGCAGCAGCAGATCGCCCCCTTGCACGTGGTGCTCGATGCCGTTGCAGTATATTTCACAGGACCCCTCGGTTTGGAGACGAAACAGATAGGTCGTCAAGCCGCCCCGGTGGCTGTTGCTGAACTGCTGGAAGTGGTAGGAATAGTCGCAGATTAGCAGTCTTGCCTCCATCATGGTTAAAACCCCCAGTAAAAATGCAAGCAGATAGTTCATGTTGCAGCAATATTGTTTATGTTCATTTTAGCCTATTTGCATGTATGATAGTAGCAGATAGAGCAGTAACTCATTTTTGGAATCGAGGTGCGCTATAATGAGAAGAATGAACATTGGTTTGCAATTGTATACGCTGCGCGATGAAACGGCTCAGGATTTCCGCGGTACGCTTCGCAAAGTGGCTGAATTGGGTTATGAAGGCGTGGAGTTCGCAGGTTACGGAGACATTCCGGCCGAGGAAATGAAAACGCTTCTTCAAGAGCTCGGCCTTAAGGCGATTGGGAGCCACGTGGGCCTGCATCTTCTTCGTGCAGACCTGCAGAAGGAAATAGATTACCTGAAAACCATTGGCGCTAAATATATGATGTGCCCTTATGTAGCTGAAGAAGATCGTAAAGATGCTGAGGATTGGAAGAACCTCTTCTCCTTCCTGGAAGAAGTAGGAGCTGAAGCACGCAAGCAAGGACTGATCTTTGGTTACCATAACCATGCGTTTGAATTCGAAGCGGAGGTTGACGGCGAATTCGTATTTGATGCGATGTATTCCGCGACAACACCGGAAGCCGTACAAGTGGAGATGGACGTATGCTGGGTACAGTTTGCCGGACAAGATCCGCTGGCTTACATTCCGAAATATGCGGGACGCCTGCCACTGCTTCACCTGAAGGATTTCAGCAAAGACGCTGAGGGCAACATGAAGACGCTGGAGCTGAGCCAAGGCTCTGTGAACCTGCCGGGTGTCATTCAAGCTGCATCGGATGCAGGCACGGAATGGCTGATCGTGGAGCAGGACGTGTGTCAGAATCCACCGCTGCAAAGCGTGGAGAACAGTATGAACTGGTTGAAGCAGAACTACCTGAACCAATTTTAATCTATGTGCAAAAAGGAGACTTTCAATGAGCAAAATTAAAGTGGCTGTGTTTGGCTGCGGCGCCATCGCCCAGCGCAGACATATTCCTGAATACGCGAACAATGCTAATGTGGAGCTGGTTGCTTTTGCCGATCCGGTAAAGGAACGTGCCGAAGAGATGGCTGCCCAGTATGGCGGCAAAGCTTATACCGACTACCAAGAACTGCTTAAGAATGAGAAGCTTGATGCCGTTAGCGTATGTACGCCGAACTATCTGCATGCTCCAATGAGTATTGCAGCAGCGAATGCTGGCCTTCATGTACTGGTTGAGAAGCCGATGGCTACAACAACGGAAGAAGGAGAGCAAATGATCGAGGCAGCACGCAAGAATGGGGTTTACCTGATGGTAGGCCACAATCAACGTTTAATGCCTCCACACGTAAAAGCTAAGGAAATCCTGGATTCCGGCAAGCTCGGTAAGGTGCTTACGTTCCGTACTTCCTTTGGCCATGGGGGTCCAGAGAGCTGGAGCCTGGACGGTCGCGACAGCTGGTTCTTCCGTAAGGAAGAAGCCGTTATGGGTGCTATGGGTGACCTTGGCGTTCACAAATCCGACTTTATCCGTTACTTGCTGAACGATGAAATCGCAGAAGTTGCCGGCTTTATTGGAACAGTCCACAAAGAGGGAACGGACGTGGACGACAATGCAACCTGCATCGTTCGCATGAAGAGTGGCGCAGTCGGCACGCTGATGGCAAGCTGGACGCATTACAGATCCGGTGATAACGGAACGGTCCTCTGGTGCGAGAAAGGCGTGATGAAGATCGGTGCCGTTCATGGTGACGAGGTTAACGTCGAGCTGACAGATGGTACGATCGAGACTTACAAGGTTGGTGCCATGGCAACGAATGAGAAGCAGGTGCCGAGCGGCGTCATCGACGCGTTCGTGGAATCCATTCTAACAAACACGCCTCCTAGCATTTCCGGTGAGGAAGGGCTGCGTTCCTTGAACGTCATCCTGGGCGCATTCGAATCGCAAGAGACGGGTAAGATTGTGAAGCTGTAATAGGATGAACAGAGGGAAGCCGTGGAAGTGCGGCTTCTCTTTTTGTCATATCCGATAGTAAAGCGATGATCATGATAAGCAGGGCAGCAACAACTTTTTCATAAAAATAAGAGCGGCTCTTGTTTTTTTATTCACTCCAGTGCTTTAACCGGTTTGCCGATCCATCGGACTTACCTTAAGGCTGTCTCCGTCTTCAACTACAGGGATAAAGATCGGACGTTCCTCCGGCGTCCGATTCGGGGTATGTACCGCCAGCATCAGCTGCCCCTCCCACGTGCGAAACACCATCCCGTGCCCGCCGTCGCTGGAATATAAGGGTTCCGGCTCTTGAAGCCAGGGACCCGTCAAGCTGCCGGATGGGGATTTGGCAATGCCGAGCGCGTAGCGGCCGTCGACAAAGCTGGCCCACAGCATCAGCAGGCTGCCGGGTGCTGTCCGGAATAGAAAGGGACCGTCCGTCACATAGTTTCCGGTCCCGGGAAAGCGCTGCGAATGAAACGGTGTGGTCCACGCCGCCTCAGAGGCACGGAATAAGATCACCGGTTCCGATACGGATTCGGATAAATCCGGGCTTAGGCGCATGGCACAGACCTCGCCGTCGCCAACCTGCTGCCATTCATGGCAGAACACCATCCACGGCTGGTTCTCCTCATCGATATACAGCGTGCCGTCCAAAGAACTCCAATCCGCCGGTGTCACAGGACCGCTGCTATGGAGAGCAAAGGGCCCTGTCGGCTGCTCCGCTGACAGCACCGCAGTGCCCAGCAGATCATTATCCTTCCTGCGAAAGGTGGCAAACATGATATAACGGCCATGATATTCGTACACCTCGGGTGCCCAGAAGTTCACCTCCGCGAAGAAATTATCGGGCTTGTGGAAGAGCGTACAAGGGCCTTCCCAATGCCGAAGATCTTCGCTTATATAGGCATCGAAGCCGTTTCCTTCCCTCCATATATTTTTGTCGGTACTGCCGTACATGTAGTATTTCTTGTGCTTGGAATCAGGCAGGATATAAGGATCCCGCAGCTGAATATCCTGAGTGTTCATGCTGTTCAGGCACCTCCTGAAATCATTAACGATAGGAGGGACAGATAATGCCGATATCCCTCTCTGTTTTCAAGCCTCCGCCTCGATATCGCTGCATTTCATTTCCTTTGATCCGGATCGGAAGGGAATTGCCTTGATAGATGAGCTCGCCCTCGATGGTGCGCACACTCATTCCAATGACGCCTTCCAGGTGTCCGCTTCGATCGGTAACCAGCCGAATTCCGGCCGGTCCTTCAATATGAACGCTGCCTTCCCGGTATATCGTTATACGATCTGCTGTATTTACCAATTCGTAATGCAGCCCATTCACCGTGCGGCTGTAGGCCGTGTTGCCTGCAACTTCCTCGCCATGATCCATGTCGACGGGGAGAAGACCGGTAAACCATAATTGGTCCGACCCGACCGGCATAATCCCGCACAACCGTTCCACATAATCAAGCAGACACAGGATGGAAGGGGAATACGTCTCGGTAAAACCTTCCTCTCCGGTCCAGGGACTTAACGCTTGTGCAAAGCGCTTTGCCTTGGACAGCGCAGACAGGATCGGATGCAGTACCCACGTCAATTCGACATAGCGGTGGTGATATTCAAACGCATGCGGAGCGCGAATCAGGCTCAGGAAGTTGGACGACCCGCCCCAGCTGTTGTAGGAGGAGAACGGATCGAATCTGGGATCGTCCATCGCCATAGATGTAAACGGATATTTGGCGAAAAATTTGCTCGTATTCAGCAAATACCGGCGCAGCAGCTTGTCGAACCATTCACGGTCCCCAACCTCGCAGGCCATCACGCGCAGCAGCACATCGGACTGGACTCTGACCAGCTCGTCATTCCGGTCCCGGTCGTAGAAGAACATATCTTCTTCGTCGTAACAGTAACGGAAGAGACTCTCGAGGCTGGACTCGGCTTTCGCTCTCCAATCAGCTCCGGATCCACCAAGCTCTTCGGCCATGCGGGCCAAATATATGCGCTGGCAGTAGATGTTGGCGGTCAAATCCGGTGCCAGGAAAGGCAGGACCGGAGAATCCGGGTGATAGGCTGCGGCATCATTCATATAGGGTGTATCCGGAACAAGCCAGAACCTGGGTGATAAATCATGTCCGGTGTCGAAGGTGCTGAAGGCCTCTACGCAGCCGGTCTCCCGGGTATTGCGGAAGCTTGCAATCCATTCGTCATAATGCGCCATGGCTTTGTACATGGTCTTCAGAAAGTCGCGGTCCTTGCCGTGGAGCTGGTAATGGTTCCATACACTGCGTGCCAGCGGTGTAACCAGCTGAATCTGCCGGAAGGAGGGACCGTTCTCCGTTAATTTGTAAGGCAGCAAACCGTCCTCTCTTTGGTGAGCCGCAAAGGCGAGATAGGTCGATTTCGAGACAGAAGGAATCAAGCGCGAGAGCAGCTCCGCATTGATGGTGCCGGTGCTCTCCAGCCAGCAGCCAAGATAAATCCCGCCTTCCTGCAGAATAGGCTCGCTGCCAGCCATCGGCACGATGCAGGGAAGCAGCTTCTCCAGCGCCGTATAATATGAAGCCTCCAGCCGTCCGCCCGATGCGGCAAATCGTACGCCTGACTCCTGCCATTCTCGCAACAAATTCTGATCTTCCGGTTTAACCGTCTGCACCTGATCCTGTATCGAGATCCCGCGCAGACGGTCCAGCATAACTTCGGTCATGTCCGCCTCCTTGTAGAGCCTTGTTTATTGATTCGATTCAAAGATTCGAACGGTGCCATTGTAGAAGTCCGCAACGGCTTGCTCGACGCTCTTCCGGCCGAAGCCGATTTCCTGGCTTGTCGTTTGCGCCAGCTTGGAGAATTCAGCAAATCCCGGAGGATTGTAACTCACGTCAAAAGGTTCTGATTTTGTAGCCTCAGATACGAGACTTGTGTATTGGTATACAATTTCCTCCACCGGACCGGCTTCCTCCTGCAGTAGATTGCGGTTGGCTTCCGTTACTGGAACGCCCCGGTCGCTGCCGAGAATTTTGGCGGCTTGTGGATCATTGATCCAGAAATCCATCAGGATAGCGACTTCCTTGGGATGCTTGGTATTCGCATAACCGGACAATCCCTGGCTGGATTCGAATACAACACCCGTACCCTTGGGACCCCGCGGTACCGGATGGAGGATCAGCGGGTCCTCCGTCAGGCTCTGGAAAGCAGCCAGCTGGTTGGAAGGAAGGAGGCTCATGGCGGCCTTGCCTGTAATCAGCAGCGATTTACTAGTGTCGTCATGCGGATTGGATACCTGCATTTCAGGTGTGACCACACCACCTGCTGAAGACGTCTCCTCCCAATATTGGAACCATTCCTGGATGTCTTCTTTGGCAAAGCCCAGAGTTCCATTTTCCATATTATACAGCTGTTTGCCGCGCTGCTTCAGATAGATGTCCATGCCATCGACGGTGAAGTTGTACGTTCCAAAAATGCCATCACCCAGCTTGTCAGACAGCTCCTTGCTGACAGCTGCGTAATCCTCCCAGTTCCAATTCGGCTCCGGCAAAGGGATTCCGGCCTTCTCGAACAGTGCCTGATTGATGACAATGCCCCGGGCATTCGCACCGGCTGAAATATGCTGCAGCTTCCCGTCGAGACGGCCATACTCAACCATGGTGGGATCCATTCCGTCCAGATTCAATTCACTGCCAACATACGGATCCAGATCCAGAAGGACATTCTTTTTGGCATAGTCGACCACATTCCCGCCTAAGAAGAAGATATCCGGTGCCGTGCCGGATGCCAGCTGCGTATTCAGCTTGTCAAAATATCCTGAGGAGGGTGAGAATTCACCCATAATTTTAATATTCGGATGTTTCTCCTGAAACACCTTAAGCGCTTCGTTCGTAATATCTGCCCGTTTCTGGTCGCCCCACCACATCATGCGCAGTTCAACCTGGCCGCTCTCCGCGGCTCCGTTATCCGTATCTCCGCCAGCACCGGTATGATCCGTTCCGGAACAGGCTGTTACGAACAACATGAGTCCTGCCAGCATACCCACCATAAATCGTTTTAACATAGTTAATCCCCCCGGTTTAAATATAATTTGAAATGTGCTTCATGCTCACGAACAGAACAGACAGCGCGTGACTACTTCAGGCCCGTTGTGGCAATGCCCTCGAGAAAATACCGCTGAAACACAAGAAAGATGATGGTCACAGGCAGCAGCGACAGCGTGGACATGGCGAGCAGCGCCCCCCAATCCGATTGTCCCGATGGATCGAACAGGGACCGAATTCCCAGCTGTACGGTGAACAGATCAATTTTGCTCAGATAAATCATCTGGCTGAAGAAATCATCCCAGCTCCAGATAAACGTGAAGATGGCTGTTGTAATGAGCGCGGGAACAAGCAGCGGCACTACGATTCTAAAAAAGATCTGCGGCTGTCCGCAGCCGTCGATGGTGGCACTCTCGTCCAATTCCCGCGGAATTCCCCGGATAAACTGAACCATCAGCAGAATGAAGAAGGAGTCCTGCGCCAGCCACTTGGGCAGAATGAGCGGGAAATACGTATTAATCCACTGCAGCTCGTTATACAGAATGTACTGGGGCACCAGTGTCACATGGTAAGGTAGCATAATCGTCACCAGCATGATGCTGAACCACAGGCTCTTAAACTTGAATTTCAGCCTGGAGAACGCGTAGGCCGCGAGTGAGCAGGAGATGACATTTCCGATGACGCTCAGTGCCGAGATCAGCAGGGAGTTGCTGAAGAACCTGCCGAAGGAGATGCCCTGCAGCCCTTTCCAGCCGTTCACATAATGATCCAGCGTAAAGGCTGTCGGGATAAGGCTGCTGTCGGTAAAGATGAGTTGATTTGGTTTGAACGAGCTCAGAATTAGCCATAACACCGGATAGAGCATCGCCAGTCCGAGGGGGATAATGGCAGCATGCCTGCCGGCTTGAACCAGTTGTCTCTTGAGTGGCATATCCATTACCTCCCTTCCTGGTTGTCCCCGTAGAACACCCAGAACTTCGATGTGAGAAAGACAATTGCGGTGAACACCCCGATGATGACCAGCATGATCCATGCCAAGGCTGAGGCGTATCCCATATCAAAGAACGAGAAGCCCTTCAGATACAGATACAAGGTGTAGAACATCGTGGCGTCGAGCGGTCCTCCCCGGCCGTCCCCGATAACATAAGCTGGCGTGAAGGCTTGGAAGGAATTGATCATGCTCATGATCAGGTTGAAAAAGATGACCGGTGACAGCATCGGGAGTGTGATGCCGAAGAACTGACGGAGCTTTCCTGCACCATCTACGCCCGAGGCTTCGTATAAATCGGCAGGAATCTGTTTCAGACCGGCAAGGAAGATGACCATGGCCGACCCGAACTGCCAGACGGACAGGGTGATGATCGTATAGACTACATAGTCGGGATGGGCAATCCAGGATGGCCCCGTGATGCCGAAGCAGCTCAGGAACTGATTGACCAGTCCGCTGCCATCGAAGATTTGACGCCAGACAATGGCAATGGCCACGCTTCCCCCCAATAGGGAAGGGATGTAATACACGGTTCGGTAAATGCCGAGTCCGCGAATGCCCTTGTTCAGCGCCATCGCCACCAGCAGCGCGAATGCAAGCCTCAGCGGCACGGACAAGAACACATAGTAGAACGTTAGCCACAAGGATCTTAGGAAGGTATCGTCTTCGGTAAAGATCTGGACATAGTTGCTGAGTCCCGTCCAAGTCGGCGATGACAACAGGTTGAATTTCGTCATGGATAAGTACAGTGATGCAATCATCGGCCCCAGCGTCAGACAGAAGAAGCCGATGAGCCAAGGCAGAAGAAACAAGTAGGCTGTCTTATTCTGCTGGCCGTATAAGGGCTTGGACAGCTTTCTCATGTTATGCCTCCCTTCAGATGGATGAGAATGGGCGGTTACCCTGAGATGTGAAGCCGCTTACAATTGAGGCGGCGTTACTTCTGGTAAACTCATCATACCGGGGAAGGGGAGGGGCCGGAATCTCATTTCTTCGGATCATCATGTTCGATTTTTTCGGATTGCGATAATCGGAACTCGGATGGGCTTATGTTGAACATTTTTTTGAACTTGGAGCTGAAATAGCCGGGAGATGAGAAGCCGGCGAGCTCTGCAATATCCCATACGGTTAAGGTGGTTTCCTTCAACAGGCGTACGGCGTGTTTCATACGGACTTCCGTAACATAGTGAATAAAGGATATGCCTGCACCTTCCTTGAACATTTCCGAGAAGTAGGTAGGGTGGTAGTTGTATTGTTCAGCTAACGAGGTCAGCGTTAATTCCTGCATATAATTCTCCTCGATATACCGTTTGGCTGACTCGATCAGAGTAGCTTCCCCGCCCTCAGAGACCTGCTGCTGATCCACAAAATCTTGCGCCCACTGCATCAGCAAACGCTCTGCCTGCTCGGGAGTCTCCATCCACAGCACCCATTCCGGCGAAATCCAGTGAGGCTCCCTTCCCTGAGAATACCCCATGAAGTCAGCGGCGGCGGACTCCATCAGCAGCGAAATTTGAAAAAGGCTCCGGACCAAGCGGGAAGGAGAGAGCTGGTATGCCTCGGCAAGCTCCTTCCGGATGACGCTGCGAAAGGAATCCAGCTCGCCCCGAATCAGACAGCGGTGCAGTGTTCGATTGGTTTCCTCCGGGAGTAATGGACTGTGGTCTGTTACGGGCGTGCGGTCCTGTTCCTTTTGACGCTCTGCCAGATTCCACGCCAAGAGCGAATGAATATACCCTTCTTTCCAGCGTTCAAGTCCCGATACGGGAAGTCCCAGCCCGACCTGCACATCCATGGTTAAATAGGAAGCCGCATCTTCCGCGAGCTTGCGTGTGAATTCGTGCTGAACGCCGTCAAGCGTAATGAAGAACATGATTCCGGGATGGGCTGCGTCATGAAATACCTGGATGCTGCCGGGATAAGACTGGGCGATTTCATGGCAGACCATCTCGAACGGCAGGTGAAGCTGCTCTGGCGCGCGCCCTTTGGGAGTATGCTGTATGCTGGACTCCCTCATGCCTGCGGCTACGAAGCAGACCCTGTGATCCTGCCATGATTCCAGGTGGAACAGCCGAATCCGTTCCGGCAGCGAGGAAGCCGGAAGCCGGTTGCCTCGCACGAGATCCAGCAGGAAGCGTTCCTTCATTTCCTTGTAATACTGGGAGAGACGCCACTGCATCATTTCCGAATCGTCCCGTACCTTGCGGTTCTTATCCAATTCCGCTTTGATTTTGGTCAGTGCTGTTCTCAGATCCTCCCGGGTTACGGGCTTCAGCAAATAATCCATGGCTTGGCTGCGGACGCCGGCTCTGGCGTATTGGAAATCCTCGTATCCGGTTATGATGATGATCTGGATGGAAGGATTGTGGCTTCGGCAAGTATCCAGCAGACGGACTCCGTCCATAACGGGCATATTCATGTCGGTTATGAGCAGGTCAAAGCGTTCTGCTCGCAAGAGCGCTTCGGCTTCTACGCCGTTTGCGGCCTCCCCCGAAATGGCAAAGCCCATGCCCTCCCAATCCACCTTCAGCTTCAGCCCTTCCCGGACTTCGATCTCATCGTCAGCGATCAATACGTTGTACATGATATTCCTCCTGTACCGGTAGAATCAGTTCGATGCATGTGCCCGCTTGAACTCCATTCCGGATATGGACGGCAAACAAGGCACCGTAATGCAGGCGGCAGCGTGCAATCACGTTGCCGAGTCCGATGTGCCAGCTCTCGCTCCGCAGGATCGGCTCTAGCTGAGAAGCTGCCATGGGGTCCTGCAGCTTGCGGATGATCTCGGACGGCATGCCGGGGCCATTGTCCGCAATGCTGAAATGCAGGCGGTTATCCACTCTGCTGATCCGGATATCCACCTGTGCCGTGGTCTGATGCTGGAAGCTGTATTTGACGGCATTCTCGATCAGCGGTTGAAGAATGAACTTGATCATGACCAGTGAATCCAGCTTGCCCTCCTCCGTGATGGAGATGCCGAGTTTATGACCGAAGCGGGTTTGCAGAATGGAGATATAGTGCCGGACATAAGCCAGCTCTTCCTCAAGCGGGACCCGATCGTCGCTCGTATTCATGGAGAATCGCATCATTTTGCCAAGGTCCTCGATGACCTGGACGGTATCCTCCGTCCGGCGCTGCATGGCCAGACTGCTTACCAGCTCCAAGGTATTGAACATGAAGTGGGGATTAATCTGCATGAGCAGGGCTTTGTATTCCGCTTGCTGGCGGAGCAGCTTCAGCTCGAATTCATTCTGGATATGCTGCCGCAGGCGGCTGACCATGTAGCGGAAGGTCGAGATGACGTAACTGACCTCGCTTTTTACGTTTTTGTCGGGAGGCAGAAGGGAATCCGCCTGATCGAAAGCGCCCCGCTGCACCTGCCTCATGGCCAGAACCAGTCGCGTTAAAGGCTTGGTGACGCCATAGGAGAGCCATGCTGCGGCAAACAGGGAGACCAGAATCAGGACAACCGTAACTACCAAGATCGTGCTCTGAAGTTTGTGAAGAGAGGAATATAACTCCTTTTCCGGTGCCAGACCTGCCAGCATCCAGCCGGTACGCCCCAGCTTTTTGTGTACCAGAATGTCTCGCTGCCCCTCATCGTTGGTCAGATAGACAACTCCTGATTTGATCGGGCCGTTTCGAATACGGTCGATTTCCGCTATAGCCCGAGCACCAAGCTCATGCGCCTGCTGGGAGAGAATAGGGCTTCCCTGTTCATTAAGCAGAAAAATCGTGCTATTCTTGGCCAAATGGATGCGGCTGAGCGGCTCCAGAAAATAGGATTCGCTGACGTTCACCTTCATCACGTTCTGTGCCGTCGCATGATGGAAGGTACCGAGAGGCATCAGCAGGCTGACAACCGGATTGCCGTGATCCCTTACGCGTTCATGCTGATCCGTATGGGCAGCCAGCCAGTGGTCCCCGGACGTGAAGAAGTTTCTGTACCACGATTCTTGCATAAAGGCGGGGTCATTCGCGACTTGGTTCTCGCTGCCGATGCGAAGCCCGTTCCGCCGGTAGACGGAAACGTCGGAGATGCTGGTATAGCTGTTGGTGGCCTGGGTCAGGAATCGGCTCATCGCGAGATTAGCAAGCATTTTCTCCCCTTCGGGAAGGCTCGGGTCGCGTATGGCGTTATCCCAGTTCTTGGCCATGTCGCTGTTGAAGACCAGGGAGGCGACATCGTAAATCTGCATTTGGACCATGTCCACGTACGAGCCGTATTCCTCCATCTTCTCCAGGGCCGAGGATTCAATGTAGGAGCGGATTACGGTTCGCGATTCTCTAAAGAGCAGGAAGGAGAGCGTGCCGAAAGAGAGGACGAACAGGACAACGATAAAGGCGATCAGACGGCTTTTTAATGAGAAGAACATCATTTTCCCTCCTTACCGAATGGACTTCAAGGCTGCCCTTGGAAATAGAAAAAAAGACTGCGTGAATGACGCAGCCTTTGCTTAAGAGAATTTGCTTGAAGCAGCCTTGTACTGCTTAGAAACGAACCAGGTTGCTGATTCGTACAGGCATGCCGGTAGCGATGGCGCGGTTGGCTGCAATTCCTGTTAGTATGGATCTTGCTCCATCAATATGGTTCGCAGCGCGGGCGTATGGATCCTCCACGGGCTCCCCGAACAGATCGTTCAGGAGAACCGGGTCGCCTCCCCCATGCCCGCCTTCTTGCTCTTCTACATGAACCTCGTACGGGGCATCAAACGTCGGGAGCACCCGCAGCGTTTTACCGATTAACGCGCCTTCCAGATTCTTGTCACCCAGCGAGTTCACGTAGGATTGCTCCACAATAGTCATCTCGATCCGGCCTTTGGTGCCGTTGATGGCGATGCGATAACCTTCCCATGGCTGGTAGGCGACAAGGGAATAGGTCAAAATGGCCTTGTTCTGGTACCGTACAAGAACGCCCATCGTATCCTCGATGTTGATGCCGTCCCCGAATACGCTTTGATCCCGCTGATAGCCATCCTCCGGCTCGGCATCCAAATACATGGCTTTGAGGTGGTCATCGGAATCCAGATGGAGCGCAAAAGGGTCTTCCTTGGCGATCGGATTGCCGGTTGCCCGATTGTAAAATTGGGTTACGCCCCGTTCTTCCGCGTTCTCTCTACCATAATACATGAGATCCCCGAATGCGAAAACGGTTTCAGGATGGGAGCCGATCCAGAAATTGACTAAATCAAAGTGATGGGTCGATTTATGAACGAGCAGTCCCCCGCTGTTTCGCTTGTCCCGGTGCCAGCGGCGGAAGTAATCCGCGCCGTGACGGGTGTTCAGCAGCCATTCGAAGTGGACGGAAGTCACCTGTCCGATGGCGTCATTCATAATCAGCTCCCGAACCTTGGTATGGTGCGGAGCATAACGGTAGTTGAAGGTTACCCGTATATTTTGTCCGGTCCGCTTGGCGGCATCCAGGATCGCTTGACATTTCTCCTCATCGACGGTCATCGGCTTCTCGGTCACGACGTCGCAGCCAAGCTCCATCGCGCGAATGATGTACTTGTGATGGGTGCGGTCGATGCTGGTCACAATGACGAAGTCCGGCTTCTCGTTCTCAATCATCTGATCGAACTGATCCGCAGGATAGGTAGGAACCTCGGCATATCCATATTTGTCTCTCAGCAGCTGATTCGCGTAATTCATGCGGGTCTGGTTTATATCGCAAAAGGCAGCAAGCTCGGATTTGTCGCGGAAGTTCTGGGCCAGGGCTCCGTAAAAGAACTCGGCGCGGCCGCCGGTTCCGACCAATACATAGCGTTTCTTGTCACTCATCTCTATCGCCTCCTTGAATATAGCTCTAGCCTATAACAAGGGAACACTTCTTTCGCCGCATTTTATGCGTAATCGCTTTCAAATGCCGCATATTTTGCTATAATCCAAGGAAAGGGGGACAGCCATGTGACGAAGCCATTTCGAGCGGATTACCATGATCCTGCCGGATATCTGGATATCGAATATGACCGCCGCATCGGGTACTTCTCCATGACGGTTGACCATCTTCATGATCATTACGAGCTGTACTACCTGTTGTCGGGCGAGCGCATATACTTCATTAAGGACCGCTCCTATCGGGTCAGAGCCGGGGATCTCGTATTCGTTGACCGGAATGCCGTTCACAAGACGCTGGACAGCGGCAGGCCGGATCATGATCGGGTTGTCCTCTATATCAGGCCGGAGCTGTTCACGGAGCTGGCCATTTCGCCTGAATTGGCCGAAGGATTGAAGGAGCCGTTCGGTTGGGATATTCCGATTCTGAGGCTTCCTTCACCGGCAAGCGAAGCCATGGCGCGAATGGTCAGCGAAATGGTGGACGAGATGGTTCATCCCCAAGCCGGAAGCTGCTTGCTGCTGCGGCACCGATCGGTTGAATTGCTGCTGTACGCGTACCGTAATCAGCAGCTGGGCACGGTGCGTTCCGCCGATACCGAGCCCATTCTTCATCCCAAGACCCAAGCGGTGGTCCGTTATCTGAACGACAACTATCAGAAAGGTTTTACGTTGCCCGAGGTAGCGGAGGCGTTCCGAATCAGCCCGCACTATCTCAGCCGGCTGTTTAAGCAAACGACGGGCTTTACCTTCAGCGATTATCTGAATCTGCTTCGGGTTAAGGAGGCGCAGCGCTTGCTGCGCGAAAGCGATGATTCCATTACGGATATCGCCATGCGTGCAGGATTTAGCAACTTCTCCCATTTTGGGAAGGTGTTCAAGCGGACGGTGAATGCTTCACCGAGGCAGTATCGTCAACAGTATCGAATGCGAAGTTAATGGCGCGCTGTTTTTAGGTTTCTGAAACAATATTAAAGAAAATATATGATTGGGTAGGGGAGATAGCTCCGAATAAATATTTTGGGGATATCCATAACTTTAGTTGGTTTCGGGTGTTAATTATAATAGAGCGAGCGAGCTTGAGACTTTTATTAGACTTCACCAGTATCAATTTATTAATATACTTGCCTTACATAAAATATTGTTATATAATGTTAATACACTCTATATTTGGTAGATATAATATTTACTGGAATATTAATCTCAAGATTACTCCTTAGAGTGAAATAAAAAATAGAGGAGATGTGATCATGAAGAAAATTGCTAGTACTCTATGCATATTAACTGCAACTATCTTTCTTATGGTTCCCGTTGTAAACGCAGAGGAAAGTACTACTGACGACAGTGATAGAACGCTTAAAGTACTTAATATTAACTCAAACCTATCTATAGAGAAAAAGGCAGACGGAAGAGTATACCCTGTTATCAGTTCAAAGGATTCTGCACTTACATCGGTAGAACAAGAGGTTATTCTCAAGGAAATGGGATACACTCTAGATGAGATCGAAACAATGAATCCTTCTGTGAAACAGGACATGGCTATTTCAGGTGGTCGAAAAGTTGAAGTTGAGACTAATATTGTTCAATATTTTAATTCTTCAGATGGTAAAAGATATTTGGTAACAGATGAAAACAGAGAAGAGATAGAAGCTTTAAGACAACAAGAAGCAGAAAGACTTAGTAAAGAACTAAATAAAAAGATAGAAGTAGCCCCTTTGTCGAATATGGGAAGTACTAGGGATGGTATTTTTAGTGGTAGAGGACACGTATCTTACCAAGGGAAATCCCCAAATGCAACAGAGTTTCAATTTAGATATACTGATACATTTGATTGGTCCGGATATCCTAAAATTACATATACGGATACTTTTGCACATGCTTGGCAATCTCATTCTACGAGTGTAAGTAGTGAAGGTAGGTTAACATCAGTTATTAACGGAAGTAACTACTATAATAATTTAACTATTAATCCCGAAAGTATTTATGGTTCATCAACTAAAATATCACTTTCTAACAAATTGTTTGAAACAATGTCCGGCTATATCGCAAATGAAGTTAGAATTCCCATCTCTTATAAGGGGACTACTGGAAAATTCATTGCTAGATATGCTCATCCATGGACTGTTGTTCAACCAAGTATAGCTATAGGTCCTGCCTCAATATCTTACAGTGGTTATGTTGGGGATGAATGGTTTTGGGAAAATACCTTTACTATTACGAGTGTTCCTTCTGATATGTAATCGGTGAGCTGTATGAAAGAGCTTCTCCCAATGAATTGGGAGAAGTTCTTTTTTGATCCAAATGTGTATGGATTACTAACGTTATGCACACTAATTCGATTAGATTTTTTTGTGATGTTCATTTCTGATTAAGAAATAAATAACCTATAGTTGATTTTGTTTTTAGGTAATGGTACATCTTGGGATTGAAATCGCTGACTAGTCTGGTAAAGTAATAGAATAAAATCTTTAAATAGCCTCTCAAAGTAAGAGCGGAAGTTTGAACCAAATGGAGCACAAAGTGCGCTATAGACCGCTGGGAAAACGGGATTTGAAATCCTCTTTCAAAAATGGGGACGGCAAACAAACCGAGCATGCCGTCATTTTTGAAAAGGGCTTTTTGGTTAGGAGGCGATGGAGAGCAAGTTGCCCTGCTGTTCGTCTTTCCGACTCGCGTACCAAGCGTCGATGTGCTGGCACATCAGGATTGAGTGATGACGACCGGCTTCGAGCTTGTAGTCAATCTTCTCTCGCTTGTTGGAACGCTCGACGAGGTACGGCGTTTGTAAGTCAGCTTCCACATTTCGGACTGTCGGTTCGTCTTGGGAAAAAGCCTCAGATGATCCGCCTAGAAAGTGTGGTACGTTCGCCCGTACTTTGCGTTGGAACAAGGCTTCTGACAAGAGTTTTCAGCGCGACAAACAAGCGGGCAACGCCATTTCTGGCGATTCTGGGTATGGTCGTAGCCGTTAGGTTTCATATCTTTGCCAATCGGGCAAATCGGTACGCCTGTTGGCGAGATCCGGATCTCGGAGTCGGTGGAAGTATTCTTTTTCGTTCGGACATTGAGGTCGATAAACGGCTCGATGTGCTGTCGGTCGAGCCATTCGTAGATAGCTTCGGCGTCATGAGCGGCATCGAGCAGCATCTTATCGACTGTGCCCAAGGTGAAACGTTGCGTAAATTCCATGGAACTGAGGACCAGACTTACAGCGTCGTACCGGGAAGCTGGCTGTAGTCCGGGGTAGAGCGGCAGGTCATGCTGGCTGCTGGCAGCATTCAAAAAAATTTTTTTAATTTAAATTGTGGTTGAAATAAAAAATCCCCCTATGGAAATAGGAGGCTGGCAACGATTGTGGTTCAAGGAATTCCTTGTCCCTCAAGCCTCGGCGAATGCCGAGGGCTATTTAATAATAAGGTGGAGGTGTTTACTTTTATAATAATTCAAATGAGTATGAGTAATCATAAACCTGTCTAACCGATCAATTAGGATGTTCGCAGTAATACTGGGGCAGAAATAGTTAATTTAGGGATAGTCAAAGATAAGATAAGTTATGAATAAGTTGTATTATTTATCAATATTCATGAATTATTTTAGCTTTAGTTTAATAATTTAAAAATGTTATTTCTTAAATAATAAGGAGATGGTTTTTCATGGATTTATCCCATAAGGTCGTTGGATTAGAAGGGCTGGGGCTTATTTTAGTATTATTAGTAGTCAATTATTTTATAATATATTTGATTGTAAGCCAAGTAATTAAAAATTCTGGTTTGAAATCAGAAATAACTACATTAAAAGGTGAACTTGAAAATTTGAAAGAGTTATTAGATGAAGGCTCACGAAAGCCTCCTAAAAAATAGTGATTGTCATTTCCACGGCCATCAACTCAATTCAGCCTTTGGTGTCTTTAATGGTGATGTGATACCTTCTCACGGATGATAGCGACAAGTTGATAGGTCAAAATCGCCTTGTTCTTATACCGTACGAGAACGTCAAACATTCTAGTTTCTGATGTATACTCTGTGCCTTGCCGTAGTTATATTGTTTGCTTATAGACTGATTAAAATTGTATCGTAGATAATGATCAACTACATAGAACTGCAAGAGGGGGTCTTTAATTGCATCAGCCTCTATCCAACACGGATAGGGGCTTTGGTTTGCTTATTTAGTTGTATAAGAGAGTCCTGTGAACATAGTATACTTGTCGATATCAAAGAGCTTGGTTAAAGATATAACGGAAGCGATATAACAGTGATAACAAAAGCGGTTAGAGCGATATTACGCTCAATATGATACTCCCGTAAACTAAAACCTGTTCTTATTTAGGTGCTTGAACCGTTATTGAAAAACCGCCCCATCGGCACCTCCCGCTTAAAGGTGATCCCCCAATACTTATACGTCACTTCAATCTGGGTGATAGGCGTATCATTAAAAAGACGGACACCATAATTGAGCGGGATGCGTGCTCCCTGATCAAGTGCGGCTAACTTCTCATCTGCTGTGAGTTCAGGTTGGAGCGGCATCTCTTGAATACCCACGAATTCGATATGGGTGTCTTCATCAAGGTCGTCTCCGCCGACCAGATGAAGGGAGTAACTGACGCCGAGCTCCGCCTTGGCTGGTTTCTGGCCATCGTTCACCCGCACATCCAGCAGCTCCACCTTGGTGAATCCTTCGTTGATGACTTCGAAGATGATCGTATTCTCGCCCGTAAGGGATGTGAATCCACCCGCCTTGATGGGTGTGGGACGAAGAAACAGCAGGTATAGAAGGCTGGCTGAGAGGAGCAAACCCAGGCCTGCATATGCGAGCCGGCGGAGATGTTTGGATTTTGGTTTCATGGCGAGCAATCTTCCTTCTTTATATTAAATAGACAGATTGACTACCGATTGGCCTGATTCTATATCGGCTTTCATGGCTAGAAGATAATTCCGAGTAGACTCATCCATCTCGTTCCAGTCCACGAATTTGGAGAAGTAGACATAGGAATACAGGTTGCGGAAGTCGATGAAAAATGGAATCCGTTCAATCCAATCCGCACTCAATGTGTTCTCTTTCAGATAGCCCGATAAGAACGAATCGAAGAATCTGGCGACAAATTCGGCCTTCCTGTGTTCAGGGACTGTCTGAACCGCATGATAGATGGCAATGGCGATATCGTATGCGAACCAATGGTAAGAAACATCCCCGAAATCAAAAAAGACAATCTCCCCGTTATGTACATGAAAATTGTTATGGTGCAGGTCATTATGAACGATCCCGTAGCTGTCCTGATCTTGCGGGAGGGACTCCAGCTCCTTAAGATATCGCCTCCACTGAGTATGTACCCTTTCACCGGCAGTCTCCGGGAACGCATCCGTAAAGATGAGATGATCATTCCATTGGGGAAAAGCCATGCGGTGTACGAGCGAAGCGGATGTGGAGTCCTTCTTGCCGAGTTTGTGCATGCTTCCCATCCCGCGTCCCCAACGCTCGATCATAGCAAAATCCGATGTCAAATCGGATAAAGGGCTGCCCGGAGCCTTCGTAAAGGCAATGACATAATATCGTTTGGAGCCGTGAATGATTTCTTCAATCAGGAGATCCTGGGCGGAACGAATCGACGACGCTATGTTTAGCCCATGCTCGGCGAGATAAGCCATCCACGTCAGCTCGCGGATGATCGAGGCTTTGCGGTACTTGGCCGCGTCTAAGAATTTAATGATGAAGCGAAGCCCGTCTTCACCGATATATTCAAATACATTTTGGTCAAATCCTCCAAGCAATTGCAGTGAATAAGAACCTCTGCCGAAACGCTCGGCACCCTGATTCAAAACAGCCTGTTCCATGGAAAATCCCCTTTATGGTGTTCTCGATATGTCGGTCTGGTCCACATACCGGATGGTAATCAGCAGCATCAGTATCAACTCAAGTCTACCGAAGATGGTGCATCGTTGCAAAAAAAGGGATAGCGCATCCTGACGTTGTGAGATAATCTTACCCAGCATGGGTGCTCGCACGCGCCAAATAAGTCCCCAAAAGGGACTTTCCAAAGAGCGGCTTACGCGCCAACAAGTCCCCAAAAGGGACTAAGAGTCGCCAAAGAGCGGCTCCCGCGCCAGCCCGATTGCAGCGACCATGGGGAAGTATCCCGTCCCTGCAACAACCTCTGCCACATCAAAAAGGGGTGTCCCACCTAAGGAACACCCCTTCACTACATCGATCTACTTACCTTCGAACTTCTGCGCCAGTTCCCGGAAATTCAGCTGTGACGTGCTGTCCAGCACGATATCCGCGTGCGGGAAGTGGGCAGCGTTGCCGATTGCCACGGCGAACATGCCGGCACCCTTGATGGCATCGACGCCGGACGCGGCATCTTCCACCCCGATGCAGTCAGCGGGCTCTACGCCCAGCTGCGCGGCAGCGGTCAGGAAGATTTCCGGGTCGGGCTTGTTGTTCGTAAGCTTGGTTACATCGACGATGACGTCGAACTGATCCATGACGCCAAGCCGGGTCAGTACAGCGATGGCGTTCTTGCTGGCGGACGCAATGGCGGTCTTAAGACCCGCCGCCCGAATGTCTGCCACGAACTCGGTGACGCCCGGCAGCAGATCGGCTGGCGTGATCGTTTCGATCAGCTCGACATACAGCTTGTTTTTGCGGTCAGCCAGCTGCACCAGCTCTCCTTCGGAATAGTTGACCGGCGTCTCCGCCTGGCTTAACAGCAGCATCAAGGAATCCATGCGGGATACCCCTTTGAGATTCTCATTGAATTCTCGGGTGAAGGGAATGCCCAGCTCGGTTGCCGTAGCCTTCCAGGCCTGATAATGATACTCGGCTGTATCGGTAATGATGCCGTCCAAGTCAAAAATGACAGCCTTCAGCGATTTCGCTATGCTCATGTCCAAATAACTCCTTTTACCAACTGAAATATATTCAATCGTACTAGTATCATCGCTAATTTCCTAATGAGAGCACGATCAATGATGCACTTATCTGAAGCTGGTTCCTCACGGTAAGCCTAACCTGATGGATCTGGTGGATCTGTACCTGCCCGGAGCTACTTGGCGAGTGATTTTTGCACCGGTTGTCCGGCTTTAAGTGTAACGGCCTCGTTGTACAGCTTGATCTCGATGGCATCGCCTTCCACAATCTCCAGGGTCACGCCGTCCTTCTCGATGGATACGCCGATGAGGCGGCCGCGGAAGTTCAGGCGGAATGCGTACTTCTCCCAATCCTTCGGAATGGCGGGGGAGAGGGAGAGCCCGCTCTCCTTCAGACGCATGCCGGCAAAGCCGTATACGATGGACATCCAGGTACCGCCCATGTTGGCCATATGCAGACCGTCCTTTGTGTTGCCGTGCGTATTGTCCAGGTCCAGGCGCGCCGTCTCGATGAAGTATTCGTAAGCCTTGTCCATGCTGCCAATCTTCGAAGCCATGATGCTGAAGATGCAGGAGGACAGGGACGAGTCATGTGTCGTAATGCCTTCATAGTAGTCGTACGAACGCTGAATCGTTTCATAGCTTTGCTCGTCTTCCAGCAGGAAGTGCGCTAAAACCGTGTCGGCTTGCTTACACACCTGATAACGGTAAATCGTTAGCGGATGGTAATTCAGCAGCAGCGGATATTTGTCCTCCGGCGTGTTCTCGAAATCCCATACCGCTTTGCGGAGGAACGTGTCATCCTGCGGGTTAATGCCAAGGGCTTCATCATACGGGAGCAGCATAGCTTCCGCGGCTTTCGCCCAAGCCGAGATTTCATCCTCGGTAACGCCAAGCCGGTCGCGCAGGGATTGGAAGCCATGTGCATCATAGGACTTCAGAATGGAGCAGCTCTTGGCAGCCCATTTCAAGTTATGTTTTGCCATGACGTTGGTGTAATAGTTGTTGTTCACGCAGCAGGTATATTCATCCGGGCCGGTAACTTCATCAATATGGAACGCCCCGTTATAATAGTGGCCGATATCGGCCCAGAGACGGGCGGTTTCGATCAGTACCTCGGCACCGTAAGACAAGAGGAAATCCTGATCCTGTTCGGCCAGATGGTACTGGATATAGCTGTATGCGATATCTGCACTGATATGATACTGCGCCGTGCCCGAAGGGAAAAAGGAGGAGCACTCCGTTCCGGAAATGGTGCGCCACGGGAACAAAGCGCCTTGCCGGTGTCCCATTTCCCGAGCTCTCGCTCTCGCCTGTTCCAGTGTGGAATAGCGGTACAGCAGCAGCTGGCGCGCGATGTCCGGCTGCGTCATCAGGAATACCGGGAACATGTAAATTTCGGTGTCCCAGAAATAATGGCCTTCGTATCCTTCGCCGCTGAGCCCTTTGGCGGAAATGTTGCTGTGTTTGTCCCGCCCTGCGGACTGCAGCAGCTGGAACAAGTTGAAGCGGATGCCTTCCTGCAGCTGGTCATCGTTCTGAATCACCACATCCGCAGACTTCCAATAGTCATTTAAATATTCGGTTTGCTCTGCAAGCAGATCCTCGAAGGAAAGCTCCTTCAAACTCTCTTGCAGCTGAATCCCGCGCTCGATCATATCCTGCCCGTGACGAAGACTGTCGGTATACAGATTGTATTTCGTAAAGCCGATCGGTCCGGTCAATGAAAGGGTAGCCGTGTAGGTGACTTCACCGGCTCCATTTTCAAGTTGAACGTCAGCATCGGCATCCAGGCGGTGGCGGGTAACGCAAGCCGCACGCAGCTTGGATGCCATCGTTTCATCAACGACATAGGCATCGCTGCCCTTAACGCCAGTTTCGGTGACGGTCATCCGTTCCGCATGTCCTGCGCCGACCCGGGGATCATTGGGATTGGTGTAGTTTTTCACTTTGCCGTTCACCGTAGAGACGATGCGGACCTGGCCGTTGTAATTGACCGGCTCTATCCGTACATGGATGGCGAACAGCTCACGGTGCGTAAAGGACACCAGGCGGCGGAAGGTCAGCTTAATCTCTTTGTCTTCGGGCGATCTCCAATGCACGATTCGTTCGGAATATCCCTTGTCCATAAACAAGCGGCGTTCAAACGAAATAATCGTGCCGTGATCCAGACGGAAGGGTTCTTTCTCATCGCCTAAATAGATCAGGACCGATTGGGCATCAATATGGTTAACGAGTTTTTGCTGTGTATCGGGAAAGGCGAACAGTTTCTCGCCGTAAGGGATTTCAATAACGTCGTGGAAAGCATTCAGGTAAGTTCCGCGAATGGTGGACATGTCCTCTCCGTAGCCTTCTTCGAAGTTGCCACGTACACCCAAGTAACCGTTTCCGAGTGCAAAAATACTTTCCATATTCAGCAAGGCTTGCTGTGACAACTCAGGATTTGAAATTGTCCAGGTCATGGTCTACACTTCCTTCCTAGCATGGTTATGCTTGAATTTTAGAGCCAAACGGGGTTATGTTATACTAAAATATCAAGGTTTTTATCAATATTTTTAGGTGGTGCAGAAATAATGAAGGAACCTTCCCGCACAGGAAATCATCCCTTTTATTTGTCTTCCCGCATGCATTATCTGCGCGAGAATTTTATACATCCTCCGTTTGATTACGAGCACGAGTTAATGGAGGCCATACGCTTCGGGGACGAGAACAGGGCCATGGATATGCTGCGCAAGATTAACGAGCTGGAGGCCGCCGTGCTTGCGACGTATCCGCTTCGATCCAAGAAGAATGCCTTAATTGCGTCTTGCACCCTGTTTACCCGGGCGATCATCAAGGGCGGCGTCGACCCGGAGATAGCCTTTCATTTAAGTGATACGCTAATCCTTGAGATTGAGAAAATGAGTGATGTGGAGCGGCTGGTTCATTTTGAATATGAAATGCTGGTTCAGTTTGTTTCGATGATTCGCTCCGAGAAGGAAGAAGTATCCTATTCGCATATTGTGAATTTGGCGATATATTACATCAGGGAGCATATTTTTGAGGAGCTGACCTTACAGCGGGTTGCAAAATATTTAAACGTTCACCCGAGCTACCTGTCCGATCGCTTTAAGCGGGAGACGGGTGTATCCATTACAACCTTTATGAATCGGCGGAAGATTGAAGAATCCAAGCATTTGCTGACCCATACAAACCAATCGATCTCCGAAATCGCGTTTACGTTCAAGTTCTGCAGCCAGAGTTATTATACGCAATTATTCAAGAATTTCACGGGGATGACCCCGAGAAAATTCCGAATCAGCGGTACGGCGCGATAACGAACGATGACAACGAACAACGAGAAGTGAGAGAAACGAGAAGAGAGAGAATGTCATGAACAAACTCAAGCAGAAAATGCTTCATCTCAGTCTGGAGAAGAAACTGATCGTTGCTTTCTCCGCATTTATCATTGTGCCGCTCATTCTGATCGGCGGGATTGTATCGTGGGTCTACGTAGAGAATAATCGGGGTACGATGATTGATGCTGCCGTGGAGAACAACAAACAAATCATCAAGAATATCGATACCTCCTTGCAGCCGCTGCTGCGGCTGTCGATGTTTCCGATCCAGGATTCCACGGTGTATCCCATCATGCGCAAGGATTATGGCAAGGTGACCTACCCATTGCTTGAGCGGGGGCGGGATTTCGATAAAGTGAACGGCTTGATCCAGAGCGGAGTCATGCTGTATTCCGATTTGATTGACTCGGTTGTCATCTACCACGAGAACAGCCAGTCTATCATCGGCAGAAGCAACAAGGAGTACATGAATTTCGCTTATTTCAAGCAGCAGTTCACGCGCGAGCCTTTTGTCCAGAAGATCAGAGGTGCCTACGGGCGCTTCGTTCCGGTAGGCATCCACCAGGAGAAACTGCTGTCCACCAAGGCTACTCCGGTCGTATCTGCCGGCCGAGCGATCATGGACCCCTATACAAAGGAAGATCTGGGCTTTATTCTGTTTAACATTTCGGTGGACAAACTGAAGACGCTCTGGAGCGATTCGGCATTTTCGGAGAACACGAATTTCTATCTGATTGATGAAGCGGATCATATCGTGCACAGCATTTATCCGGAGGAGATCGGGCTGCCGGCAGCCGAGGTGCTGGGGAGTGATTTTCAATATAACGCTGACGGTGAAGTCAATACGCAGATTAATCGGGATACGTACATGATATCTTCGTCCTCTTCTATGGCCGACTGGAAGGCGGTTACGGTAATTCCGAAAAAAGACCTCTTCTCCATTGTGTACCTGATGGTAGCCATCCTGATGGGCGCCTTGATTCTGCTGCTCGTGCTGTCCATTCTGATCTCGGCGCGCATCGCGACCACGATCATGAAGCCGCTGTCGGTACTGAACAGCAAGATGAAGCTTGTCTCCCAAGGTCAGCTTGACGTAAGCTTTGATACGAGGCAGCATGGGGAGATCGGCGTGATCAGCCATACCGTGGACCAGATGCTGCAGGAAATCCGCGATTTGATTGAGCGGATCTATGTGGAGGAAGAAGAGAAGCGGACGCTGGAGATGAATGCGCTGCAATCCCAGATCCGTCCGCATTTTATATATAACACGCTGAACGTGATCAAGTGGATGGCCAAGATCCAGGGGGCCACCGGCATTGAGGAAGCGCTGCAGGCCTTCTCTTCGGTCATCAAGTTTACGGTGAAGAAGGAGGGCAACTATGTGACCATTGCAGAGGAAGTCGAGTTTATGGAGAATTACACGAAAATTCTCGATTTCCGCTATTTTAATAAATTCGATGTTACGTATGAGGTTGAACCAGCCGTAATGAATCATAGGACGTTGAAATTTTTGCTTCAGCCCCTGGTGGAGAATGCAGTCTTCCACGGTTTCGAAGGTATTGATTATAAAGGGATGCTGGTGATATCCATATATGAGGAAGAAGAAACATTGATTATGAAAGTAAGTGATAACGGTCGCGGTTTTCCGGAGGGCGGACAAGCCAAGCAGGAGCAGGAAGGTCCTCGTGATACCTTCAACTCGATCGGACTAAACAATATAAGGAACCGGATATCTCTTCATTTTGGACCGGAGTACGGCCTGTGGATCAAGAGCGGAGAGCATGGCGGAACGGTGGCCTGGATTCGGGTTCCGATCATCACAGAAGAAGCAGGGTGATAGCAAGTGCGAATACTAATCGTAGATGACGAACCGCTTGTGCGCATCGGTATCAAATCGGCCATCGACTGGGAGGCCCAGGGTGTGGACATTGTCGGTGAAGCGGGCGACGGCGAAGAAGCGCTGCGCATGATAACGGAAACGGTACCGGACGTGGTGCTGCTGGATATCAAGATGCCGAAGATGGACGGAATCGAAGTGCTGCGGGCAATGAAGGAGCGGCAGCTGCCGGTTCAAGCCGTCGTGCTGAGCAGCTTCGACGACATAACGTATGTGAAGGAAGCTCTGAAGTTAGGGGCCTTCGATTACTTCCATAAGCCGGACATGAATGAGCGCGAGCTGACGGCGATGCTGAAGAGCATTCGGGAGCAGTTTGGAAGTCAGCAGGCTCCGGCCCGAACCGGAGCGAATGCACCCGGCAGCCGGAAGGAACAGATTCTATATGACGCGCTTCACGGGAACGTCCATGACCTGTCAGCAGAGACCGGGTTGAAAGAGGGCAATATGTATGTCGTTCTCTTCAAAATCAAAGATTATCAAGCGGTCATCAAGAGGTACACCAAAGAAACGGAATCGATCCTGCCTAATACGGTTCAGAACGTAGTAGGCGAGATTCTATCGACGGAGAAGGAAGTGGAGTTTCTTCGGCTGAATGAGCAGCTATATGCCGTATTTATAAGCAACAGCGAATTGAAAAGTCTGCTGGCATCGTTGACCCGCGTCAATAAAATGGTTCAGATGATCAGCTCGGCGCTAAAGCGCTTTGTGAATATTGACATCGTGCTGGGCATTAGCGATTGGTTTGCTGATTTTGACGGCATTTCCATGGGTTATGAGCAAGCAGGCAGAGCCTTGTCCCAGCAATTTTACCACCCGGAGACTTCGATATTTTATTATCAGCATCTGAGACAGAAGAGCGAGAGCGTTTATCAGCAGGCGGATGTCTATTTGAGCCAGATGAAGTCTGCGCTCAGGGAAGAAGCGAATGACCGGTTTCTCGAGCTGCTATCCACGTGGGAGAAGTTTCTGGAGCAAGAAGAGTGCATGGAAGAGAAGGATGTCCGCAAAGTGTATGAAGGCTTGAAGTTTATGATCGGGGAAAGCGGCGGCAAGCCAAGCGGAGCCGTGCAGGAAGAAGTTGCAGGCTTGGAGGGAATCCATGATTTTCAACAGCTGTCCGCTGCATACCGGACCCTGTTCGAAGCGCGGTTTAAGCATCGCAACGATCTGGGGTTTAAGGGATACAGCCAGCTCACGCGCAATATTATGGAGTACACGGAGGAACATTATGCGGAGAGCCTCTCGCTGAAGCTGTTCGGGGAGCTGTTTCATGTCAGTCCGAATTACGTCAGCCGGCTGTTTAAACAGGAGGTCGGTCAAGGACTGTTCGATTATATCAACGAGCTTCGGATCGAGAAGGCGAAGGTGCTGCTTAAGAACTACCGCTACAAAATTTATGACGTTGCCGAGATGGTAGGGTTTAATAATCAGGCCCATTTTGCGATTGTATTTCAGAAATACACAGGCTTTTCTCCTAAACAGTATAGGAAAGAAGAAGTGTGATAATCGAAAAGAAAGTATGATTTTTAATAAAAATGATCTTACCGCACAATCTATTTATAAAAAAATAGTTAATTTTAAAAAATTAATCATCATTTGATTAATTTTTTTTATTGCCCTCGCTCTTTATGATTAAGGTGCAAGTTAAAACGAAAAGAAATGTAGGGGGTAGCATCATGGGTAAAGTGAACAGGAAGTTTTCTGCCATGCTGGTGTTGTGCCTGGCTCTTGTTGTTGGGTTGACCGCTTGCGGCGGCAATAAAAGCGCTGACAATACAGATAACGGATCTGGAGATGCAGGAGAAAAAGTGACGGTGAATTTCGGATTCTGGGGTACGGCACAGGATTTGGAGATTTACCAGAAAGCAGCGGACACCATCTCCGAGCAATATCCGGAGCTTGAACTCAAAATCAAACAATATCCGAGCAGTGAGCAATTCTGGAACACGCTGCCGGGCGAAATCGCTGCCGGCGTTGCGCCTGATTTCATTAAGATGTCCAATGAAGGTGCTTACGAATACATCAACAAAGGGTTGTTCTCGCCAATCGATGAACTGGTTCAAGCGGCTGGCGTAGACATGAGCCGTTTCCCGGATGCGTCGAAGAAAATTTGGAACGTGGACGGCAAGCAATACGGCGTGCCGAACAGCGATATGCCGGCGATGTTCTTCATCAACGAGCAGATGTGGAAAGATGCCGGTCTCGGCGAGTACCCGATGACTTGGGATGAAGTGATCGAAGCGGCAAAAGTGCTGAACAAAGGCAATGTGAAGGGCATTATCGTGAACCTGGATGCCTTCCATATCACGAACTACGTGAAGAGCTTCGGCGGCGGCTGGGGCAACGGTGAGACCATCAACTCGCCAGAGAACGTGAAGGCGCTGGAAATGATCATCGATATGTATGACGAAGGACTTGCTGTAACACCGAAATCACTCGGCTTCGGCTGGGATGGCGAAGTGTTCAGCAATGAGCAGGGCGCAATGAGTACGGGTGGCTACTGGTACAAGGGTTACCTGAAGGATGCGAATCCGGATCTGAAAATGGTAGCCATTCCGGTTCCTAAAGGAACAACTAACGGAAGCACCATGAGCTCGGATGCTTACATGGTACTGAAAGACGCGAAGAACAAAGAAGCTGCGCTGAAAGCTGCTTATTATATGACCAATGACGATACGCAAACCGCATTCATGGAGCTCGGCTTTAATCCGGCGGTATCCTCGTTGTCCGAGCAGTATTTCGAGAAAAACCCTGAATTCAAGGCGCTGCAGCCTGCGCTGGAGTACAGCACAGACTATGGTTATCCGACGGATACCAAGCGTTTCACGGATGAACTCGTTAAAGAATTGGAAGGTTTGATTCTGGGCGGCTCCGGTAAAACGGCTCAGCAAATTCTCGATGACATTCAAGGCCAGTTCAAATAAGAAAAAGGCAACACCCGCTCCCGCTCCTTGTTCTCAGGGGAGCGGGAGCCTTTGTTCACCTATTAGAATTTGAGTAAGGGAGCGGGGGATAACTCATGTCCGATTACAGCAGCAAGCAAGCTGATTTGAAAGGGAGCAGGATTAGACAGTCTTGGTTCCGTTCGTTGGCAGACTCCGACAAGACGCTGGGCTGGTTGTTTTCACTGCCCTTTTTGATTTTGTGGGCGTGGTGGTTTCTATATCCATTTATCCAGTCATTTGTAAGAAGCTTTCAGGATGCGAATTTTGCCGCCTTGGACCAGGCCAAATTCATCGGTCTGGAAAACTATGTGACGATCCTTCAAGATAAAGAATTCTTCCGGGCGCTGCTTCATTCCCTGGAAATCGTGGTCATCTCGATTCCGATTCAGACTGTTCTCGGTTTGCTCTTGGCCATCCTGGTCAATCAGAAGCTGAAAGGCAAGGGGATATTCCGGACGGTATTCTTCATTCCGTATATCACCTCGCAAATCGCGATCACCACCGTGTTCATGATGCTGTTTAAGCAGGGCACCTTCCTAACGGAATTTTTCGGAGCTTTAGGCTTCGGGAATGTAACATGGTTTGCAGATACCAACTATGCGCTCTTATTTGTATGTATTCTGTTTATCTTCCAGCAAGCTGGCTTCACCATGATTGTGTACTTGTCGGGCCTGCAGGAAATTCCGAAGGATCTGTACGAAGCGGGCGAGATTGACGGAGCATCCAAATGGAACAAATTCCGCTACATTACGGTGCCGTACCTGAAGCCGATCACCTTCTTTATCGTGTCGGTATCCACCATTGCCGGGTTCCAGATTTATGATCAGATTGCGGCGATTTCCCGTTATGGCGCACTCGGTTCGCCAGCTGGCGCTACCAGCACGGTGGTGACGTATTTCTACCAGCACGGGATTCGATACATGAACATCGGTTACGGCAGCGCGGCGGTGGTACTGTTCTTCATGATCATCATGTTGATTACGTATCTGCAAAAAAAATTCTTGGATGAGAAGGAGTGAGCGTAATGTTGACCCGTACGAATAATGGTCGGCCGTTTCTGTACATCGGCACGATTATCCTTGGGCTCTTGTTCGCCCTTCCATTTCTCTATACCCTCTATACGTCCATCATTCCGATGCGCCATGTCAACACCTTGACATCGCCGGCCAACTGGACGTTCGAGAACTTTAAAATCTTCTTTACGAATGATGCTTATAATGTGCCGAGATGGTTTCTGAATACGGTCATTATGACCGGCGCTGTCGTGATCGGGAACCTGATCATTAACCCGATGGCAGGCTTTGCGCTGGCCAAGCTGAATTTCAAGGGCAAAGGCCTGATCTACTGGATCGTTGTTGCCACCATGATGGTGCCGTACCATATGATCCTGATCCCGGTTTACGTGAACGTGGCGCAGCTCGGATGGCTTAACACGTTCTGGGGGTTAACGGTGCCGTTCCTGTATCAAGGTCTGTACATCTTCATGCTGCGGCAGTTCTTCATCTCGGTTCCGAATGAATTCCTGGAAGCAGCGCGGATGGACGGCTTGACGAAGATGGGCGCCTTCTGGCGGATCGTGTATCCACTGGCCCGTTCATCACTGATTACGATGTCGATTCTTGCTTTTGCCGGAACATGGAACAGTTATCTCGTTCCGAGTACGCTTGCGAACACGCCGGAAATGTATGTGCTGGTTGTCGGCCTGAACAGTGTGAAGGATATGTTCTTTGAGAATACACCGATGATTATGGCGGGCGTTGTGCTATCCACACTGCCGATCATCCTGTTCTTCTTCCTGTTCCAGCGCCAATATATCGAGGGAATCTCGAACGCCGGTGTCAAAGGTTGATATAGGAGCATGGGGAGGGATTAGCGATGGATAACGTGGAACGGCGTGCGAAGGATCTTCTTGCGCAGATGACCTTGACGGAGAAGGTTGGTCAGACAGTTCAGTACGGCCGGTGTGAGGAGCCGGAGCTGAAGCTGGTTGCCGAAGGCAAGATCGGGTCATTGCTGAATGTACATGGTCCGAAAAAGATCAACGAGCTTCAGCGGCTGGCCGTGGAGGAAACCCGCCTCGGAATTCCGCTTCTGATTGGGGATGACGTCATTCATGGCTTCCGCACCATCTTTCCGATTCCGCTGGGCGAGGCCGCCAGCTGGGATCCCGAAGGGATGGAGAAGAACGCCCGCATTGCGGCCGTAGAGGCCGCAGCGCAAGGGATTCGCTGGACCTTCGCGCCGATGGTTGACATCACGCGCGACCCCCGGTGGGGCCGCATCGCGGAGAGCACGGGGGAGGATGTTTATCTGTCCTCTCTGGCCGCTGCCGCGAAGGTCAGAGGATTTCAAAGCCCGAATGAGGACGGTTATCCGACGGTAGCGGCATGCGTGAAGCATTTTGCCGGGTACGGCTGGATTGAAGGCGGCAGGGACTATGATACAACCGACATGTCGGAGCGGACGCTGCGCGAAACCGTGTTGCCCCCGTTCTATCAAGGGATTCAGGCCGGAGCGCTATCCGTGATGAGTGCCTTCAGTGAACTGAACGGCGTTCCTGCTTCCGGAAGCCGTTATCTCCTGCGGGATATATTGAAGGGGGAATGGGGCTTTGACGGGATGGTGGTCAGCGATTGGGAGTCGATCGAAGAGCAGATCTACCATGGCTATGCCGAGGATCGGAAGGATTCCGCGTTGAAGGGGCTAGACGCGGGGGTGGATATGGACATGCACGCCGGTGTTTATCTCGATCATCTGGAAGCATTGATCCAGGACAATCCCGAGCTGCTCAAGCAACTGGATGATGCGGTGCTCCGCATATTACAGGTGAAATTCCGGCTCGGATTGTTCGAGCATCCGTATGTGAGCGAGGAAGCTGAAGTGAACGGAGATGCGCCGAAAGGGCAAGCCATTCCTGCTGCTCATCTGGAGCAGGCCAGGGACAGCGCCCGGAAATCGATTGTGCTGCTGCAGAATGACAGCGGGATTTTGCCGCTGGACACCAGCACGCACAAGAAGCTGGCTCTGATCGGGCCGCTGGCGGATGACCGCCACAATTCGATGGGCTGCTGGGCCTGGAAAGGCCGCGATGAAGACGTGATCACGGTATGGGATGCGTTCCAATCGGAAATCGCGCCGAAGGCCGAGGTGTTCTATGAGCCGGGCAGCGGCATTCTGGAGGAGCTGGATGGCGGAGTGAAGCGGGCTGTCGAGCTTGCCAAGCAGTGCGATGTTGCGGTTGTCGTTGTGGGCGAATCCGAAGCCATGACGGGCGAGCATTACAACGTCACCTCCATTACGCTTCCACCCTGTCAGGAGCGCCTGATTCAGGAGCTGAAACGTCAGACCGACACGCCGATCGTCGTCGTGCTGATGAACGGACGTCCGCTTGCCACTCCATGGCTGCATGAACATGCGGATGCTGTGGTTGAAGCGTGGCATTTGGGAACCGCCACAGGTCATGCGCTTGTAGATGTGCTTACCGGCACTTACAATCCAAGTGGTCGCCTGCCGGTTACCGTTCCGCGTGCGACGGGCCAAATTCCGATGTATTACAACCGGAAGAATACCGGCCGTCCTCATTTGTACGAAGATTATATCGATTGCGATGATTCTCCGCTGTATCCGTTCGGGTATGGCCTCAGTTATACAACGTTCGAATATACGGATTTGCGGCTGGATCGGCATCAAATCGGCCGGGATGAGTCCGTAGATGTATCGGTGAGCATAGCGAATACCGGACAAAGAGCCGGCGAGGAAACCGTTCAGCTGTACATCCGCGACTTGGTTGCAAGCTCGACCCGGCCGGTCAGAGAGTTGAAGGGATTCCGCAAGATACGACTGCAGCCGGGAGAAAGCCGGACGGTACATTTTACGCTGGGACGTGAAGAACTTGGGCTGTTGGATGAGAGACTTGTGTTTACGGTAGAGCCCGGGAAGTTCCATGTCTGGGTCGGACCACATTCGGAAGAAGGACTGCAGGCTGAGCTTGTAGTTGTTGAATAACCGGAATCAAAGGGGGATTTAAACATGGACTACCGTGTAATTAAAGAAGGAAATTTATTCTTTCTGACCGGGCTTAATGGAGATATCGTCCTGGGGGATGAACAAGGCCATGGTTTATATACGAAGGATACGCGTTTTCTGAGCCGCATGGAGCTATTCATCGATGGCGAGAAGCCTTCGCTCTTGTCCTCCACGGGGGACAAGAGTTATGTTGCTTCCTTCCGCCTGATGAAGGAGGCCAAGGATGAAGGGGCTGTTGAAGTACATCGTGAGCGCTTCATCTACAGCGGCATCCTGTACGAGCGCTGCACGCTGACCAACTATTTTGTTGGGGATTCCCATTTCGAGTTCTCGGTTTCCTTTGACGCCGATTTTCAGGATATGTTCCTGGTTCGTAAATACCGTACCGGGGAAGTTGGCAGGATGGAGGAAATTCGAACAGGGGATCTGGAGATGACGCTGGCTTACATGGGAGCGGATAACTTGAGAAGACAGACCCGCATTTCCTGGGATGCAGACGGTGGTCAGGCGGATCAGACCGGCACGGTTAGCTTTCCGCTGTCTCTGAAACCTCAAGAACAGAAGGTCATTACCTTCTGTATCACACCGATGACGGAGCAGCATCCCGCAGCGGAGCCGCTGACCTACGAAGAAGGGCTGAAGAAGCTCGAAGCCTCCTATGAAGAATGGTACGGGAACAGCTCACGGGTCCAGTCGGATTCCGCGCTGTTCAGCGGCTTGTACCAGAGAGGACTGCAGGATCTGCGCATGCTGACGACCGATGTGGGCTTCGGCGATACAACAGTCGCGGGGCTGCCGTGGTTCGCGGTTCCATTCGGCAGAGATAGCTTGATCACGGCCCTGTTCATGCTTCCGGTGAACCCGAAGCATGCCAAGGGGACCTTGAGAACGCTGGCAGCTTATCAAGGCGAGAAGACGGACCCTTGGCGGGATGAGCAGCCGGGCAAAATCATGCATGAGATCCGCTATGGCGAGCTGGTCACGACGAATCAATCCCCGTTCTCGCCGTACTACGGCACCATCGATTCCACGCCGCTGTTCCTGGCGCTGATCGGCGAGTATTACCGCTGGACAGGCGATCTTTCCTTGGCGGAGGAATTGAAGCCAAACATGCTGCGGGCATTGGATTACATCGACGCCTCGCTTGAAGCGGGCTCCGGCTTCATGGCTTACAAGCAGGAAGCCGAGAAAGGCTTCCCGAACCAGGGCTGGAAGGATTCCGCCAACTCGATCATCCATGAGAATGGGGAGTATGCGGAATCTCCGATCGCACTGTCGGAGGTCCAGGGCTATGTGTATCAAGCCAAGGCATCGCTTGTGCCCGTCTTTGCAGGGTTAGGGGAGCCGGAACGGGCCCGCAGGCTGGAGACGGAAGCCGCGGAGCTTCGGGCTCGATTCGAATCGGCCTTCTGGATGGAGGATGAGATGTGTTATGCCATCGCACTGGATAAGGATCTCCGTCAGGTGCGCAGCGTGTCCTCGAATCCCGGGCATCTGCTTATGAGCGGGTTGCCGGAAGAGAGCCGGGCGAAAGCCCAATCCAAGCGGATGCTCAGAAGCGACATGTTTAACGGATATGGAATCCGCACGATGAGCACAGACTCCACGGGATACTATCCGATGAGTTATCACAACGGGAGTGTATGGCCGCATGATAATGCCATGATCCTGCTGGGACTTGGCAAGCAGGGATTCAAGGATGAGGCGGGTAAGGTCATCTCCGGCCTGCTGCAGGCTTCGGCGCATTTTGAGTACCAGCGTCTGCCGGAGCTGTTCTGCGGACATGATGCGAAGCTCGGTTATCCGGTTCCATACCCGACAACCTGTTCGCCGCAGGCATGGGCGGCGGGAACCTCGATTGCCTTCCTGCAGGCGATGCTCGGATTGTATCCGAATGCAGCGAGGAAGGAAATTGCGTTGTCTCCGTTCCTTCCGGAAGGGATGAATGAGCTGAAGGCCGAGCGGATTGCCATCGGAAACGGCCATCTGTCCGTATTCGTCGTACGGGAAGCCGGCAGCAGCACGTTTAAAGTCCAAGTACTTGAGAATACAACCGGATTCAATCTTGTGGATTGATCTTTTATCAGATTCTGTGTGCACGAACAACCTGACTCTTAATACTTAAGGGTCAGGTTGTTTTTGGTTGAAATTAGAGGAACGTATGTTCTATAATAGTGAAGTGAGTTTGAATGGATTGTTGTATACATACCGGATGGGAGAGAAACTATGAATTCCTATTGTACATATGCATTACATCAGATTGAAGTTGCCGTTGTATCCATCGTGGCGATAATCGACAAGCTCGATGAAGCGGATTTGCTCGTTAAGCCGACCGAGGACAAACATTCTGTCGGGGAATTGCTCAAGCATATCGCCGTCATCTGCCGGGCCGATTTCCACATATCACAAGGAGCTGCGCAGGAGGAGATGAGCGCCTATTATGCAGGTGTATCGATTCATAACCTGAAGGATATACAGGCTGAATTGTTAAGCAACTATTCGTATCTGGAACAGGCGTTCAGAGAGATGACGGAAGAAGAGCTTCATCAGGAGATGACGTCCTACTGGGGCGTCACCTATTCGAGGTACGAATGGCTGCTTGAAATACTGGGTCATGTGTACCACCACCGGGGACAGCTGCATGCGATGCTGGTTCACTGTAACGGAAAGGACCCGAAGGTCCCGTTATTCGAATAGCCATGGGATGGAGGAGATCCATCCGGGCCGGACAAGGGGGCGTTCTTGTCCGGCCTTTTTTCTGACCTGACCATATTAAAACTCCTTTCCTTCCTCGCATAGAAATCCACCTAAAAAACATACGATCGCGCATCGTCAATCGATCTGGAAATCCTTTATAGTAATGACACAGCATGGAATATGTTTGCCACCCATCGTTAAGCTCCCCGCAGATTTACGCACGGCGTCATGATGTTTCTGTTTTTGCAGCAGCACCTGAACCAGCATACCCTCTCATTATGTTTATTGCATTCTTCCTTATAAACTGCCAGTGCGCGAGATTTTGCCTATGTTCGGGTGATCCTAACAGGGTTATTCGTGCTGGGGGCGTAATGGGGAGGATAGCGGCGGCGGTTGACCAACACAGGGCACATAGGAACATAGGAGTTCAAGGGAGGTGATCGGCACGAACGGAACATAGTTGTAAGCGCATACTTATTTCTTCCGGCATGCGGCCGGGAAGACGAGACTAACGTATGCAACGTACACAAGGAAAACATTTGATATCAGGAGGTTGGATCATGAAATCCAGAAGGTTGATGAATAGAATCAAACCTGCTGTCATGAGTTTACTCGTATTGATGCTGATATGGACACAGCTGATCATGGTGCCTGACCCGGGCTTTGCTGAGGGATCCCATACCGATTCACATCCAGCCGTTCAGATTGGAGATGGGCAGCAATGGGATGGCGATCCGGCGGCGGGGGAACCCGCTATGGATCAACCGGGCGGAGGCCGGCCCGGCTCCGGTCATGAGGAGGTGCCAGGAGATGGCTCAGGCGATGAAGGCACTCCGGGCGGCGGGTCCGAAGGAGGTAAAGCACCTGCATCCGGCGAAGACGCCAAAGCGCCAGCAGCCGAGGATGCCGTAATCGCAGCGGAGCCAGGCAATCTGGCGGCTGGCAAGAATATGACGGCCAGCTCCTATAACCAGACCTATGCTGCCGGGAATGCCAATGATTCTAACCAGGCTACCTACTGGGAGAGCAGCAACAACGCCTTTCCTCAGTGGCTTCAGGTGGATCTGGGCAGCTCCTACAGTGTCAACAAAGTGATATTGAAGCTGCCTGCGAACGGGTGGGAGACGAGATCTCAGACGTTGACCGTACAAGGCAGCAGCAACGGCTCAGCGTTCAACAACCTGTCTTCTTCCGCTGCCTATACATTTAATCCGGCAGACGGCAATAAGGTTACGATCAATCTGACCGCGCAATCGGCGCGATATGTACGGCTGCTTTTCACCGCCAATACCGCATGGCCAGCCGGTCAGATTTCCGAGTTCGAAGTGTACGGCCAGGCACCGGCCGGGGATACAGAGGCACCGACTGCCCCGGGCAACCTCGCTTATACTGAGCCAGCTTCAGGCCAAATTAAGCTGACCTGGTCGGCATCAGCGGACAATGTCGGCGTAACGGGGTACGATATATACGCCAATCAGGCAGTGCGGGCAAGCGTAGCCGGCAATGTGCTGACGTATACGGATAATCAGCCTGCTGCCGCCACGGTCAGTTACTTTGTGAAGGCCAAAGACGCAGCCGGTAATGTATCTGCCGCCAGCAACACGGTGACCCGCACAGGCAGCGGCGGCGGAGGCAACGGAACCAATCTGGCGCTGAACAAGCCGATCACGGCTTCCTCGAACGAGTACATTTATGCTGCTTCCAATGCCAATGATGGCAGCTTGAGCACGTATTGGGAAGGCAGTGCCAACCGTTATCCGCATACGCTGACCGTTGATTTAGGCTCCAACGCGGACATTTCGTCGGTTGTGCTGAAGCTGAATCCGGATAGCCAATGGGGAACGCGGGCGCAGACAATTCAGGTGCTGGGCCATGATCAGAACAGTAACGCCTTCACAAATCTGGTATCCGCTGCGCAGTATACCTTTAACCCGGCCACGGGCAATACGGTGACCATTCCGGTTACTGCCAAAGTGAATGCCGTGCAGTTGAGGATCACGGCCAATACGGGTTCATCGGGAGGACAGATTGCCGAGTTTCAAGTTATCGGCACGCCTGCTTCCAATCCGGACTTGACCATTACGGGAATGTCCTGGACACCGGTGAACCCGGTGGAAACCGACAGCATTGTATTAACGGCTGTAGTGAAGAACATCGGGACCCTCTCTTCCGGGGCAACAACCGTCAATTTCTACCATGGCAATAACAAGCTCGGTACTTCGAATGTGGCGGGACTCGCAGCCGGTGCTTCGGCTAACGTGACCTTGAATCTCGGTGCCAAGGAGGCGGGAACATATCAACTCACGGCCAAGGTGGATGAGAACAATGCCGTCATGGAGCAGAACGAAGCCAATAACAGCTATACGAATCCGACATCCATGGTCATCAGCCCTGTTCAAAGCTCCGACCTGGTGGCAGCGAACAGTTGGTCACCGGGCAATCCGGCTGCCGGAAACAGTGTGAATTTCACCGTTACGGTGAAGAACCAGGGTACGGCCGCGTCCGCTGGAGGTGCCCACGGCATTAAGGTGACCCTGAGCGATGCGAATACAAACAACGTCATTCAGACCTTTACAGGCACGGTGAATGGCGTCATCGCCAGCGGGGCTTCGGCTCAGCCGGTGAACGTAGGCAGTTGGACGGCGGCCAACGGCAAGTACAACGTGAAGACCGAGGTGGCCGTGGATGCCAATGAGCTGCCGGTGAAGCAAGCTAACAACATCGCAACAAGTCCGCTCTTTATCGGACGGGGGGCGAATATGCCTTATGACATGTATGAGGCCGAGGATGCCGTCGTTGGCGGCGGAGCGGCTGTGGTCGGGCCGAACCGCAACATCGGGGATATTGCCGGTGAAGCATCCGGCCGAAAGGCGGTCACACTCCATTCAACAGGCAGCTTCGTAGAGTTCACGACGAAAGCCAGCACGAATAGTCTGGTTACGCGCTTCTCGATTCCGGATGCGCCTGGCGGCGGAGGGATCGATGCTACACTGAACGTCTATGTGGATGGTGTCTTTACCAAGACCATCAATCTCACTTCCAAATATGCATGGCTCTATGGCGATGAGGCCAATCCAAGCAACAGCCCATCTGCAGGAGCACCGCGTCACATATACGACGAGGCCAACATCATGTTTGATACCACCATCCCAAAGGGAAGCAAAATCCGCCTGCAGAAGGATGCAGCCAACACAAGCCAGTACGCCATTGATTTTATCAACCTGGAGCAGGTGACATTAATCCCGAATCCGGACCCGGCTAAATATGTCGTTCCCGCAGGTTTTACGCATCAGGACGTGCAGAATGCTTTGGATAAATTCCGCATGGATACAACGGGGAATCTGGTCGGCGTCTATCTCCCGGCCGGAACCTATCAGACATCGAATAAGTTCCAGGTTTACGGCAAACCGGTGAAAATCGTTGGTGCGGGCCCATGGTTTACTCGCTTTACCGGCCCATCGTCACAGAACAATACCGATATCGGATTTTCCGTCAATGCAACGGCGAACGGCTCCACCTTCGCGAACTTTGCATACTTTGGCAATTACACCTCCCGGATCGACGGACCGGGTAAAGTGTTCGATTTCTCGAACGTTGCGAACATGACGATCGATAACATCTGGGTGGAGCACCAAGTGTGCATGTATTGGGGCGCCAATACGGATTACATGAAAATTACCAACTCCCGGATCCGCAACGTGTTTGCTGATGGGATCAACATGACCAACGGCAGCACGAACAATCTCGTGAGCAACATTGAAGCACGGGCAACAGGGGATGACAGCTTTGCTCTGTTCTCCGCGATTGATGCGGGAGGGGCAGACGAGAAGGATAACGTCTACGAGAATCTGACTTCGCTGCTGACCTGGCGTGCGGCGGGCCTTGCGGTATATGGAGGATACGGCAATACGTTTCGTAATATCTACATTGCGGATACGCTCTGTTATTCCGGCGTCACGATCAGCTCGCTGGATTTCGGATACCCGATGAACGGCTTCGGCGCATCGCCGCCGACCCAATTCGAGAATATCTCGATTGTCCGTGCGGGCGGCCATTTCTGGAACCAGCAGACCTTTCCGGCAATGTGGCTGTTCTCAGCCTCAAAGGTGTTCCAGGGCATTCGGGTAACGGACGTGGACATTATCGATCCGACTTACCACGGCATCATGTTCCAGACCAATTATGTTGGCGGGCAGCCGCAGAACCCGGTCAAGGATACGATCTTTACGAACATTACGATCTCCGGTGCGAAAAAGAGCGGCGACGCATTTGACGCGAAGTCCGGCGTAGGAATCTGGGCTAACGAAATGCCGGAGCCGAACCAAGGTCCGGCCGTGGGCAGTGTGATCTTTAATAACCTGAAGATCACCGATACCGTAACGCCGATCAAGAATAACACCTCGACGTTTACGATTCAGGTGAATCCGTAATCCCCAAGGTGTAGAGCAGTCAGCGCATTTTGCAGACCAAACGGTTAAGCGCCTGAAACAGGCGCATGGAAGCATGGATTGGCAGGTCGTCCGATACCCTCGGGCGGCCTGTTTCCATCCTGTGCGATCTCCGTGGCACGATCTGCCCTTCTATATGCCCCATAACCAGGGACGATTGCAAACGGAGTTGACGTTCTTTTTACAAAGCGCCATGATATTTATTACATTCAACTCACATTCTTTTAAATTCGACAAATTAATACAATATTCGCTATAGACTCTAGCTAAATCATTCCACTATGATAGATATTAAATAGCTGATCGAGCTATCCTGAAAGCGTTCTCCCCATGTTCGCTGAACCGAAAATGATCCTAAGTCTAGGAGGGAACCTACCAAACCAGGCATATAGTAAAATCTGTTATCAGCTAAATGGAAAGCGCATTCATGAGATGTGGAATGTGTGCAGGGAGCTCGTTAACACATATTTTACACATCGTTAATACTCACATGATCCTATCGCTTTATCATAGTGAGTGTTCGGTAAAGGGGGACACGCACTTATGACAGATCAGAAGAGAAGCCGTCTTCCCGTGATCGCTTCGATTACCAAGCTTGAACAGATCGATGCGGCTGTGAGCAGCGCGGTGGAACGGGTGAACCTGATGACAGGTGACATCATGAAACTAAGGGATATCGTAAGTCGGCTGCACTCCTCAGGCAAAAAAGTGTTTGTTCATTTGGAAATGGTAAGCGGGATTGGTCGTGACAATTCGGCTGTGCAGTATTTGGCGGATTCGTATCGGATCGATGGGATCATTACCACGAAGACCAATACGGTGGCAGCAGCGCGGCAAGCAGGCATCAGCTCGATACAGCGTGTGTTTGCCATTGATACGACAGCTTTAAGAACCGCCGTGAAGATGATCGGACAAGCGCGTCCGGACGAGGTGGAGCTGATGCCGGGACTTATGCCCCGCGTGATCCGCGACCTGAAGAAGGAAATTCACTGTCCGCTAATTGTGGGAGGTTTTTTACGAAGCGAAGAAGAAATCGATGAGGCACTGGCTAACGGTGCAGATCTCGTATCTACGGGTGATGCGCGCTTTTGGAAATAAAGCGTCCTGTAGGATTAATGGATTTACTACAATTACATATTTGCTAGGGGTGGAGACGATGAGATAACCCGAGTAGCAGCTACTTTAGCTTTTATAGGAGGTGGTGGCTCTTAGGTTGCGCTCTTTTGACGTCTCTATTTTTGTGCGCTTTTTAAGGGATAGAAGGGTTGATTGGATGAGGAGCTTTCCTCATTCCTGAGGGTCCATGTGCCGCCAGGGCTGGCATTGGGATGGATGAAGTGTGGATAGACAAGCCATTATTCAGAAGAAGTTGATTCGAAAGGGGCTAGAGATCATCAATGAAAAAGAAATCATGGTTGTTGACGTTACTGACCATATTTATGGTCATCACCACGGCATGCGGAGGCGGCGGTGGAAGTGAAAGTGCTGGAGGCGAGGTTTCGCTGGATGATGTGGAAGCCGCTTCAATGGATATGAAGAACGATACAACACCTGTCAAAATCCAATACTGGCATGCCCACGCGGATGCCCAGCTTGAAGGCTTGAATTACATGATTGCAGAGTTTCAAAAGAAGTATCCTCATATTACGGTAGAACCGGTGTTCCAAGGCGGTTATCCTGACCTTCACAAGAAACTGTCGGCTGCCGTAGCTGCGAATAATGTACCGGCCGTGACCAATGTGGAGGTATCGTCCCTCGCGAACTTTGCGGACAGCGGCATATTTGCCGACCTGGGTCCATGGATCAAGCGCGATGAAGTGAAGATGGACGATTTTGCTCAAGGGATGCTGAACGCCTATGCCTACAACGGCAAGCAATTCGGATTCCCGCTGATTGTCAGCACCAGCGTGTTCGTCTACAACAAAACGATGCTGGACGAGCTGGGCGTGGAGCCTCCTGCGAAATGGGATGAGATTGAGGATTTCAATGCAAAGGTAACAAAAAAGGAAGGCGACAAAACGACTCGCTATGCCTTCTCGGTTCCAGGCTGGGATACGTGGTACTATGACCCTTGGAACATTAACGGCGGCGGACAAATCCTGACGGAGGACCTGAGTGCTTCCGCTGTCGAGAACGAGGACTCCCTCCGCTACCTTCAGAATTTCTACAAATGGCAAAATGACGGCAGTATGCATATGGGCTTCGGTAAAGGAGCTTCCGACAATATGCGGCAAATGTTCCTGAACGGTGAAATCGCCATGGTACAGCACACTTCCGCGATGTTGAAGATGTACCGCGAGAATGCAGACTTCGAAGTCGGCGTATCCTTCATTCCTGGTGATAAAGTCCGTACCTCCAACATTGGCGGCGCAGGTATCGTCATGATGGAAGGTGCCAAGGATCTGGAGAAAGAAGCAGCATGGAAATTCATCGAGTTCATGACTTCAGCTGAGCAGAACATTAAATGGGCCGAATCCGTTGGATACCTGCCTACAAGAAAATCCGCGATCGAGTCGGAGGAAGGCGATCAATATTTCGAAAGATGGCCGCAATACCGATCGGTTTACGAGCATTTTGATGAAGTGACACCGCGTATGCAGCACCCGGCTTATCCTGAATTCAGTGAAGTGTACAAAGAAGTTGTAGGGGAAATGGTGCTGAACAAAAAAGATCCGACACCACTTATGCAGGATGCGGCCAAGAAGATCAACGATATTCTGGCTGACTATGAGTGATGCCTATGGAGACCAATAAACAAGTGACTAAGGCGGCGTCCAATCGGGCGACCGCTTCGGTCTCTAAACGGATGTCTCATACGTTAATGGAGAAGTGGAAGGACTTTTCATTCGCGGTCCCGGCGCTGCTGTTCATGGGCGTGTTCCTGTATTATCCGCTGGGCTATTCCGTCTACATCAGCTTCACGAATTGGAATATGACTCGTCCCGTGAAAAAGTTCGTAGGCGTTGATAACTATACGCGTCTTCTGGGCAGCGCGGATTTCTATCAGTCCCTGAAGGTCACGTTCCTGTACACCTTGATGGACGTTGTATTCACGCTTGTGATCGGGCTGCTGCTGGCGCTGCTCCTCAATGTGTCCTCGTCACGTCTGTTCGGCTTCATGCGCGGTGTCATCTTCATGCCATATTACGTGTCGATGGTGGTTGCAGCCATGGTATTCACCTGGATATACAACGGACAATACGGGCTTCTGAATTCCGTTGTATCCTGGTTTGGCATGGACCTTGTCCAATGGCTGACCAATCCCTCCACGGCATTACCGGCATTGGTTGCCGTTTCGGTATGGAAGGGCGTGGGCTTCGCGATGATCCTCTTTATTGCAGGCATGCGGGGGATTCCGGCGGAGTATTACGAGGCGGCTTCGATTGATGGGGCCAGCAAGCTTCGGCAGTTCCGCAATATTACACTGCCACTCTTGTCGCCGATGACCCTGTTTCTTGTCATTACCAGTTTTATTTCCTCCATGCAGGTGTTCCAGTCAATTGACGTAATGACAGACGGCGGTCCGCTCAAGGCCACAAACGCTATTGTGTACTGGATCTATACGATGGCTTTCGATGAATTCAAGACAGGAAGAGCCTCTGCGCTTGTCATGATTCTGTTCGTTATCATACTGCTGTTAACATTGGTTCAATGGGTGGTCAGCAGGAAGAAGGTGCACTATGAAGGATAATTATATGGCCGGGTCAGCCAAGAACCGCAAGACCATGATGACGCTTCGCATCATCGGAGCCGTCATGGTAACGCTTGTCATGTTCTTTCCGGTGTATTGGCTGCTGATCAGTGCGCTCAAGACGCAGTCTGAGATGCGGATGGCCGTTCCTACATTCTGGCCGGAAACCTTTGCCTGGCAGAACTTTGCCGAGGCCTTCCGGGTGATCCCTTATGCGCGGTTCTTCAGTAATACGCTGCTGATGGCGGTAGGAACGATTATTTTGCAGCTGAATGTGGCGCTGATGGCGGCATATGCTTTTGCGAAGGGGCAATTCTGGGGACGGGACGCTCTGTTCTTACTGGTTCTGGCTGCACTGATCGTGCCGGAGCAGGTCATTTTCGTTCCGGTGTACGTCATGATGTCCAAGCTGGATTGGCTGGACACCTTCTGGGCGCTCATCGTGCCTCATGGAGCTTCTGCTTACGCGATATTCCTGCTTAGGCAGGCCTTCAAATCCATCAACAATGACGTGCTGGAAGCAGCGCGCGTGGATGGAGCCGGAAGGTTCTCGATTCTGTATAAGCTGTTGTTTCGGATGGCATTGCCAACGATTGTCACCATGGGCGTCTTAATCTTCATCTCGTCCTGGAACTCGTATTTCTGGCCGCTCATCATGACCAACGACAACGATATGCGCGTGCTTACGGTAGGTATTGCCATGCTGCGGGATTCCATTGCCGGCAATGAAGCGATGTTCTTCAATGTTATTATGGCGTCCAGCGTCATGGCCATTATCCCGATCGTGCTGGTGTTTACGGTCATGCAGAAGCATATTGTAGCCGCCATGGCGAATTCGACATTTAAATAACCTCATTTTATTCGTTAAGAGATTAGGCGGAGTTGACGGAGAAAGCCTGCATCCCTTGGCACCGTTACCGAGGAGGACATATTCTTGAGAGACATTCGCCTGATCGTAAGCGATTTAGACGGTACGTTATTGTCACCCGATCATTCGTTAAGTGAACATGTAGCAGGGACTATCCGGCAATATGTGAAGGAAGGCGGCCTGTTCACGGTAGCAACGGGACGACCGTATCGGACTGCGATGCCTGTGATTCAGGAACTGGGAATCGATATCCCCGTCATTCTGAGCAATGGAGCCGTGCTCGCAGAAGGCGGGCGCGTCCTGGAACGATACTGTTTGTCCGTAAAGAACATCGCTGATATGCTGCTGGACTTCCACCTGATGGGACTGAGCGTGTTGTTATTCCGCGAGCACGAAATCCAGACCTTTGCACGCACCGAAGAGATCGAAGCCTATGAGCATAAGGAGCGCGTATCCTGCTCCGTGATATCTGCCCGATCTTCCCGCTGGACGGCGGGGGAGCTGGAGAAAGTGATATTAATCGGGAATCTGCTCGCATTCAACACGGTGTGGGACCGGTGGGAAAGCGTCCACCGCCATGCCGTTTCTCCGTTTCAGTCCGAGGCTGACTACGTGGAGCTTGTCTCGGGACAAGTTAGCAAAGGATTTATGCTGCAGCGTCTATCCCGCACGCTTGGGATCGAAGCGGGGCGGATCATGGCGATAGGCAATCAGATGAATGATCTGTCCATGCTGCAGCTGGCAGGGATTGGAGTATCGGTAGCGAACAGTCCTATAGAGCTTCAAATGGCATCCGATTACGTAAGTCAGGCATCTTATGGCGAAGGCGTGATCGAAGCCATCAATCGATTTGTACATGGAGGGAAGGGAATATGGAAGTACGGGGACTGGCCCATAGAGGATATCCGCTAAAATATCCGGAGAATACGATGCTCGGTTTTCAAAAAGCGCTGGAGCTTGGCTTCTCGCATCTGGAGCTGGATGTCCAGCTGACGAAGGACGGCGTGCCCGTTGTGATACACGACCCGACGGTAAACCGGACAACCAACGGTACAGGAGCGATCAACGCCTTCACGCTAGAGGAAATACGCAAGCTGGACGCAGGCCAGGGAGAGGTCATTCCAACGCTGGAGGAGGCGCTGCGTTTTGCCAAGGATCGGATGATCGTGGACATTGAGCTGAAGCAGATGGGCGATACCTATCCGGGGCTGGAGGAGAAGGTCATCAACGTGATCAAGGAAACGGGTATGGAGAAGCAGGTCTTCCTGACCTCCTTCGATCATTATTCCGTTGAACGGGCGCGTGCGCTTGATCCGGACATTGAGCTGGGCCTGGTTATATATGGGGCGACCCCTTCCGTTTTTCCGTATCTGGAAGCGATCGGGGCCCGGTATGTATCCGTAAAATACGTTTATGTGACCCCGAAGTTCATGGAGGAAGCACGCAAGCGGAACATCCAGCTCATTGTCTGGACACCGGATGATGAAGCAGCTCTGGAGACGCTTGCCCAATATCCGGAATTGTTGATCGTGACGAACAATTTGGAGGGCTGGGCCAAGGTATACCAAGAGAAGATTGCCCAGAACGCGTGAAACTCAAAAGAGGCAACGGCAGTTGGAGTGACGGATAACAGGCACTCGCATCATTCGAGTTCAGTACATCAGTGTAATTCTATCCTTCCGATGATGTCCGGCTTGCGGGTTGATGGAGATCGGCATGACCATAGAATGAAAAGGATCTGTCCCGGCATTTCATAATGGGGCAGATCCTTTTTCTAGTTATTTCGATAACCCATAAGGGTCTTGAAAATCCTAACTCTTGAGCGTCCTAATTACTGATGTGTATTCGCATAATCCCAGGAATTCCAGCATGGCTGCAATTCCTGAAAATTCAATGAAAATTTTCAGTTGACCTACGGACAATTGTCCGTTAGAATTTAAAAAGCATAATCGGACAATTGTCCGCAGACATCATTTTAAGGAGGATAAGGTCTTGGATATGGGAGTGGGGCCAAGTACGGCCAAGATTGATTTAAGCAAGTTAAAGAGAGGGCCGATTGTAGCCGCACTGATTATTGGCGCGTTCGTTTCCATCTTGAATGAGACGCTGCTCAACATCGCTTTCCCAAGCTTGATGGAGCAGTTTAGTATTGGGGAGTCCACGGTTCAGTGGCTGTCCACTTCGTATATGCTGGTTGTCGGTATTCTGGTGCCGGTAACCGCGCTGCTTCAAATGTGGTTTACCACCAGGCAGATGTTTATCGGTGCTATGACGCTGTTCTTAATCGGTACCGTGATCAGCGGTATTTCGCCGACCTTTGGCGTGCTGCTGTCCGGACGGATTTTGCAGGCAATAGGAACGGGTCTGCTGATCCCGATTCTGATGAATACGATCCTCAGCATTTATCCGCCTGAGAATCGCGGCGGAGCGATGGGAATGATCGGTTTGGTCATGATGACGGCTCCGGCGATCGGACCTTCGCTGTCCGGTCTGATTGTGGATGCTCTTAGCTGGCGCTGGTTGTTTTTCCTCATCATTCCGCTGGCGGCATTTTCGATTGTTTTTGCATTTATATATCTAAAAAACGTTACAGAGCTCACCAAGCCGAAGGTGGATTTTATCTCCATTATTCTGTCATCCGTCGGATTCGGGGGAATTGTGTACGGCTTCAGCAGTGCCGGTGAAGGCGGCTGGTCTGATCCGAAGGTCACATGGTTCATTGCCGCCGGTGCGGTCAGCTTGCTGCTATTTGTATGGCGTCAGCTGAAGATGGACCAGCCGATGCTGGATATGCGCACGTTTAAGTTTCCGATGTTCTCGCTCGTCACGGTGCTGATGCTGGTGCTGATGATGAGTATGTTCTCCACAATGATCATGCTGCCGTTGTTCCTGCAGAATGCACTTGGTTTGACCGCACTGGCGGCAGGACTTGTCATGATGCCGGGGGGTATCGTCAATGGTCTGATGGCCCCGATATCAGGCAAGCTGTTTGACAAATTCGGTCCGAGAGTTCTCATTATTCCTGGACTGGTGCTGTTGTCCCTCTCGATTTTCCTGTTCTCGAGAGTGGATTCTTCCTGGACCGGTGGTTATGTTATCTTCCTTCATGTTATGATGATGGTTGGCATATCTATGGTCATGATGCCGGCCCAGACAACAGCACTAAACCAGCTGCCGCGCTTGCTGTACCCGCATGGAACAGCGATTATGAGCACATTGCAGCAGGTTGCCGGAGCTATTGGCATGGCGCTCTTTATCAGTATCATGTCATCAGGAGCTAAAAATTATGTCGAGACGACCGGGGATATGAATCCGGTGGAAAGTATGATTGCAGGCCTTCAAAGCGCCTTTATAATCGGATTTGTTCTTGCAATAGTGGCCTTGGTGCTGGGCTTCTTCGTCAAACGAACAACTTCACCCGTAGAAGAAGAACAGTCTGCCGCATAAGATTCCCGTTTGTTCAAAGAGAAAGGGATATATGAATGGCAAAAGAGAATGACGAATTAGGTCAGAGAATTTTGGATACGGCTCAGGCCTTGTTTGACCAATACGGCGTCGAGGACGTGTCGATGCATCAGGTGGCTAAAACCGCCGGAATCGGTCAAGGCACCTTGTACCGCCGCTATCCAAGCAAGAGTAAAATTTGCTTTACGCTCATGGAGGCGAAGATTGACCGGTTCATGGAGGAATTGGACCTTTACCTGCGCAATAGCGCGGATGTGCCCGCTGCGGCCCGTTTGAGGACCGTCATGACGAAGGTTATTCTTCACTTCAATGAGGATCTGGAATGGCTGCGGGTGATGCTGAGTTCCGATCGGCTGGAAGACACCAAGAACATTTTGTGTGAGCATCCACCTTTCATGTATTTGCGACTGCAGATCAAGGGCCTTCTGGACCAAGCGGCGGAGCAAGGAACGCTGATGCCGGTTGATTCACAATTTACATCCGTCATGCTTGCCTCGCTGCCTCGGGCGGACATTATTCTGTATCTCCGGGATATGGGATATAGTGCGGAGCAGATTGCGGAGGAATATTGCAGAAGTTTTGTTGACCCGTTGTTTGTATGTCGATCAACGAAATAGACCGGCATGCAAGAGGCCGTTTCGGAAGACTGTATAGTCTTCCGGACGGCTTTTTTGTATGTTCTCGGTAGGGTTTCTTTTTCGTTTCAATGCAACATTTGGCAAAAAACGCCCGTCAGTATAGTTGTACATGATAATGAAAGACACCTAGAAAGGATGATCAACATGAACAAACAATGGAAGAAGCAAGCGGTGACACTGATGGTTGCAGCCATGGCGGTTTCCGGTAGTGCAGCGGTTTATGCGGCACCCCAGGCTGGAGGAAGCCAAGGACAGAAGCCGGTTGTGATATCGGCTGCCATGGATTATGGAGTGCTGGTCAACGGCAAGGATGTGACGGGCGCTGGATTTATGAATACAGACGCGAAGCAGGTCATGATTCCGCTGCGGAGCGTGTCCGAGGCACTCGGATTTGAGCTGGACTGGAATCAGGAGGATCGCTCTGCAGAGCTGACGAAACCGGGCTCACCGATCTGGACCCTCGTGCAAACAGGCAAGGATCAGTACGCGGTAAACAAAATGTACAAGTCCCTCGGCGCTGCGCCGGTGAATGTGAAGGGCACGCTCTATGTTCCGGCTAACTTCTTCAGCGAGGTACTCCGGGCTAGCGTCGCGGTCGATGGTATGAAGGTGAGTATCACTTCCGGGGAAGATGATGTGAAGAAGGAAACCACCAGCGGCAAAATCACGGAAGTCATTCATAATGAAAATCGCAAGGCCGTTCATATTAACGGCACGGGAACGGAAGGCATCATTCTGAATGTGGACGAGAGCACCATCATCCGCGACGCGGAAGGCAAGAAGATCGAGCTCAAGGATCTTGCGAAAGGGATGGAGATTGAAGCCGTTCACAGCATGGCGATGACCATGAGCCTGCCGCCGCAGACCTACGCTTATGAAATCAGTGTGAAGTCGGACAAGGAAGAGAAGGAACAACTCGCTACCGCTGGTGCGATTACTGATATCAATGCAGAGGGCGGCAACCTGCGTGTAACGATCAAGGGTCAAGGATTGACGGAGCAATCACCAAGTGAAGTGATCCTAAGTCTGACGCCTGAAACGATTATCGAGCATAAAGATGGCAAAGCTATGAAAGCTAGTGATTTGACTGCCGATGCGGAGATCATTGGTTATTACAGCCCTGTGATGACCAAGAGCCTGCCGCCGATTGGCCATGCGATCAAAATCGTTCTTCAATAAGAGGGAATACAAGAAGAAGCCTGGCGGCTGCGCCGGGCTTTTTTCTCGTTAATGATACAGCGGGGGAACCGGAATTTCCTTATCATAGACGGTGATGTTTAAAGACATCTGTTCATCAAGAGAAGCGAAGAACACCTGATCAAGCAGGATCTCCCGCTCGCTGAGCTGGTTCTCCAGCCATTTTCCTGTAAGGTTTAGCTTTTGGAGGGTTATGGTTTGAACTCGCCCTTCCTTAATAATGGCGTAGGACAGGCCGGAATCCTGCCGCTTTAATTTTAAGTCCTCTAGCGTAACGGTCATCTTCTCCATTTTCTTCAGAACGGATAAGGTCCCATTCGGCTCGAGCACGGCCATATCCACAGTGTTGATATCAAAAATCTGATCCTCACGCAGCATCTGCAAAATATTATCGATGGGATAACGGGCTTTTTTCAGATTCTTATGAAGGAATTGCCCATCCTTAATCACGATAATGGGTTCGAATGTCATCCATTTCCCGATGAGGCGGCTCTTAATGAGCAGGACGGAGCCGATCTTTTGCAGGACACCGATGGCAACGATGGCGAAGATCGTAGGAATATGCTCGATATGGGGGTCTGCAATATCTGCCCCGATTACGGAACCGAGGGACAGAATGATGATGTAATCAAAGACGGGCAGCTCGGCAACGGATCGACGGCCCATAAACAGGGTAACGGCTAAGAGCAGCGGATAGATGGTATAAATTCTGCCGAGCACTACCAGAAGATCTTTGATGAGTTCCATGGCACAGATCCTTTCCGAGTGGTTTTACGGCCTTACACAGAAGGGTTGGCTATTGCCAAGAAAACTATGTATTATCAGCCAAATTTACGGCAGGAGAGACGCTGCCCTGCACGGTTCGACAAGATCTCATGGCCTCCCTTGCATGAGCAGGTATAATCGTTCTTTGCGCCGAATACTGTACAACAAATCGTCCTTAACGGATGGAGGGAAACGGATGAAGCGCAGTTGGAGGAATTCACCGTATTCATATTCGCTCGGCATGTTTGCCATGATGGTTCCGAGTCAGGCGTTCAGCTCCTTTTATATCTTTTTTTACGTGGACACACTGGGACTTGGCATTGGGCTGGCATCCCTCGCGCGGACGGTATTTCTGATCTGGGATGCTGTCAACAATCCGCTCATGGGATATTGGTCGGATCGTACGAAGACCAGGCTTGGGCGGCGCAGGCCGTGGGTATTCGGTGCGATTCCACTGTTTATGCTGACCTTCGTGCTCGTATTCTCGCCACCGGAAGGATTGTCTCAGAACGGACTGTTTATGTGGTTTTTGGTTGCGCTTATTCTGTATGAAGCTGTAGCCACCGTGTTATGGGTTAATTATGGAGCATTGTTTCCCGAGCTGTTCCGCGGGGACCGGATACGGGCAAAGGCTTCAGCTATACAGCAGGGCTACCAGGTAGTGGCTTTGCTGATAGGCACTGCGCTTACTCCGATCATCTATGATGCCCTGGGTTTTTCCAATATGGCAATTCTGTATGCGCTGTTGTTTGGTGTATTCATGCTCCTCTGTATGATGAGCGTTCGGGAGCAGGAGGTGTACAGCACAAACGAGCCGCTCAAGCTGGTTCAGGCGTTTCGTGAAACCTTGCGCAACAAAAAGTTCTGGGTATTTAACATCTCCAATTCGTTCGCCCAGACGGTGAATGGTCTGATAAGCTCAACGATCCCCTTCTATGCCAAATATGTGCTGCAGATTCCGGTTGACCAAGTATCGATTCTGCTGGCGGCTGTGTTTGTATCGGTCATCCCGCTGGTGTTCGTCTGGTATTGGATGATCCGCAGGATGGATGGTGTGAAGGCCTGGCGACTCTCGCTCGGGGTGTACGGTATATCCGTTATTCCACTCTGGTTCGGATACGATTTGCTCAGCGGCATTTTGGCCGGCATCGGCGTGGGCTTCGGTCTGGCAGGATTTCTGGTAACACCGGCTATGGTTAGCGGGAACATCATCGATGAGGATGCGGAGCGGACGGGTCTAAGGCGAGAGGGAATCTATACGGCTGTCAGCGGGTTCATTACGCGTTCCAGCGGATTGATTTCCGCACTGGCGTTCTTTGTGGTCGGCATGATTTTCGGATATGAGAGCGGTGACAACCCGGGAAGCGATCCGGAATCAACCTTCAGGTACTTGATCAGTGTCGTTCCGTTGTGCTTGCTGATCATCTCCTTCCTGTTATCCTTCCTGACCAGAATCGAATTCTCAAAAACCATAGGAGGCGAACATGACCATGGAGCGAAGGCTGATCATCAATTGTGACGATTTCGGGCAGAGCAAAGCTATGAACCAGGCGATTCAGCATCTGCTGGAGGAGAACAAGGCTTCCTCTGCCACCATCATGACGGTGACCCCCGGGTTTGAAGAGGCTGCTTCCTGGACGGCTCGTCGGCGCCAGCCCAATGTCGGACTGCACCTGACCATGACAAGCGAATTCGAGGCGCTGCGATGGAGCAGCTTGACCGGTCATCCATCCCTGCATGACCAGAGCGGTCAACAATACGCGACGGTTCAGGAGTTTGAACAGAAGGCGGAGACAGGGGCCGTGCTGAAAGAGCTGGACGCGCAGTATGAGCGGGCGAGCAAGGCTGGCATTCCTGTGAGCCATGTTGATAATCACATGGGCAGTCTGTATGGGATGGAGACGGGGCGCAGTCTTATTCCGCAGATGCTGTGGAAGACTTCGCGCTGGCGGCTTCCTGCACGGTTATTCCGTTACATTCATCCGGAGGATCCCCTGCTTAGCTCTTTATCGAATATCGAGCGTCCGGTCGCGCTTGCCTCCAGTCTTGCCGATATGCTGGGGGTGCCGATTCCGGATTATTTGCTCTCGCATCCGTTCCCTGTTGTCGAAGGGGAGACCTATGACAGCTTCAAGCAATCGCTGATCGATAAGCTGTACAGACTGCCTGAAGGGGTTAGCGAAACCTATGTCCACCCGGGAGCCGAGGATGCATGGATGCTGGCGAATATTCCGAATTGGGAGAAGCGGGTGTGGGAGTATCGGCTTCTGTTCGATGACGATTTTGCATACGGACTGCGGGATGCGAAGGTGATCTTAACGGATTACCGCTATGTGGAGGAGAACTTAAAGCGTCCGCGTATACGTTCAGCCGTAAAACTCATGAAGGCCATGGCGCAAAAATAAACAGAGCCTGCACGAACAACCCTTGCCGCGGCACCGGCAAGGGTTGTTTTGTTAAGTATATCGGGCGTTTGCCGCCTGTGTGTTGTAAGTTCCGATTGTACTTAACCGTTGTATGTTATTTCGCTTCAGCTTCCAGCTTGGTGATCTGTTCCTTGTACTGGTTCAGCAGTTTTGTCAGCGCTTCTTGAATGGCGGCGGAATCCTTGGAATCCGCAGCTTTGAAGAGGTCTACTCTTCCATGAATGAAAGCCAGATCCTCATCGCTGATTTTCACTGCCTTTGTACCTTCTACACCGGCTGGTACAAAGCTAGATGGAGCCTCGCCGCCCCCTGCTTTTACAGCTTCCGTTCTTTGAATGGTCACACCTTCAGGAGGCATCCCAACGTCATTGACCCCGGTTGCTGTGAATTCCTTGATCTCACCGCTGTCGATTAACTCCTGGATATCCTTGGCCGGTGTAGCCTTGAACGAAATTGTAGCTTCCACGGGGTCCTTTACTTCACCCGGCTTCGAGTCATCGTTAACCCGAACCGTGGCGGCGGCTGTTGTCGCCGCGAACTGAAATGTTCCCTCAGCACCAGCAAGCTTGCCGTATTTCTCAAGGGTTTCTTTCCAATCCTGAACCGTTTCCGGGGCGTATTTCTCTGCCAATTCCAGCGGGTTCGGCAGGGTATGGACGGCTGCAATCTCAATAGTCTCAGCAGGCGCGCTTTTCCCTGTTTGACTTGAAACGTCGCCTGGTGTATCAGCACCTGAGGCATGGACTGGAAGAGCTGCTGTTCCACCAAGCAGGGCTGCGGATAGTGCGAGTTTGCCAAATAATCTGTGTTTCATGGTTTAACACTCCTTATCGGGTTGGTTTGTCTTACAGTACCCAGTGTACGGGTCAGCATTGGCAGAACATTGGTGTATTTGTGGAAAAATAATGGCATTCCCCATTCGCCGCACGACGCTTGGTATACTGAGAGGAGATGAATTCGGAGGTACTATATATGAATCAAAATTATCTCATCGCCGTGATCGACGATGATCAGCATATACGAAATTTGGTGGAGGCTTATTTGCGCAAGGAGGGTTACCGGACCGTTGGGCTTGGAACAGCAGAGGAAGGCTGGGAGATGTGGAGAACGAACCCGCCAGATATGTGGGTGCTGGATATTATGCTGCCCGGCATGGACGGTTTCGAATTGTGCAGGCGGATACGCGCGGAAGCTGAGGTCCCCATCATTATGATCTCGGCCAAGGATAGTGAAGTCGATAAAATACTGGGGCTTGAGCTGGGCAGCGATGACTATATGGTCAAGCCGTTCAGCCCCCGCGAGCTGATCGCCCGAATCAAACGGCAGCTCAACCGATGGTATAAATTCAATCATGTAGAGGGTAATGCCAGGATTGCGGCAGCGTCCCCGGAGCTTAGCAACGGCCGTCTGCAGTTGATGCTGGAAGAGAGACGTGTGTTCTGGAACGGGGGAGAAGTGGAGATGACCAACAAAGAATTCGAGATGCTGAAAGTATTTGTAGAGCATCCCAATCGTGCGTTTACAAGAGATGAACTGCTGACCTCCGTGTGGGGCGACGACTATTTCGGAAGCGACCGGGCGGTGGATCATCTCATTAAACGTCTTCGCAAGAAGGTGGAGCAGCTGCCGATTGAGGCGATATGGGGACATGGATACCGAATGAGAGCGGATGGGGAGGAATCATCGATATGAAGCTGGTGCATCAGATCAATCTTGCTTTTGCGTTATCGTTAATACTTGTGCTTTCCGTTACAGCCGTTGTCATTCATTACGTGCTGCTGGATCACTTTATCGGAACGCAGCGCAAGGACATGCAGTCCATTGGCGCCGAGCTCTCGGCCAAGCTGGAGACGGCTGCCGCCCAGAGTCTTCCGATCGATAGTACGCCGATAGCCGTTACAGGTTATACGGCTGGCCGGATGGCGAATGTGGAAGTTATTATTCAGGATACTCAAGGAAATGTAGTGATTCCAAGGGAAACGGTCACAGCCTATCCGTATGACACTGCACCGATAAGACCGGTGGAATTCTCGACGGTATCCTTTCAAGCCGCTATGAACAACGATGCGTATCTCACGGAGGTCACGACGGTGCCTCAGGGAACATTAACGCTGCTTACCCCCGTCAGCAAGATCAAGGCGATTGAGCAGGCGCTGCTTGGCCGTTTAATGCTGGTCTTTGGCGTAGGGGCTGTGATGATGTTTATCTTAAGCTTATTCATTACCAAACGGCTGATTAAGCCGCTCATGCTGCTTCGGGAAGAATTGAAGAAGGTGAAGCAGCGCCAGTTCTCCGAGGTAGAGCGTGTTACGGCAAGCGGAGAGATCGGCGTTGTTGCAGACTCTCTGTACGAAATGGCAGGTGAGCTCGAGCGGTACAACCATGTCCAGAAGCAATTTTTCCAGAACGCTTCGCACGAGTTGAAGTCGCCCCTTATGTCCATCTCCGGATATGCGGAAGGAATTCGGGACGGGGTGTTTGAAGGGGAGGACATCCGCAAAGGGCTGGAGATCATTATGAGCGAGAGCGGCCGGATGAGAAATATCGTGACCGAGATGACACTTCTGGCTAAGCTGGACAGCGAGGATGACATATTCAAGGCTACAGCCGTCAACCTGAGGGAGCTTGTGGAGGAAACCATTGAGAGAATCAATCCGGTCTTGGTGAAAAAAGGGCTGTTTGTGCATCCTTCTTATGGGGAGAACGAATCGTTAATTGTGTGCGCTGACCGTGACAAGCTGCTGCAAGCGCTGCTTAACATTGTTTCGAATGGGGCCAGACATGCAAGCAAGCATATTTACATTCAAGCCGGCATCCAAAAAGGCCAGGTGGTGCTTACCGTTTCCGATGACGGAGAGGGCATATCCGATGAGCTGCTTCCGTTCCTGTTCCACCGGTTTGTTAAAGGGAAGAACGGCGAATCCGGCCTGGGGCTGGCGATTGCCCGTGCCATCGTGGAGCGCTGCGGCGGGCTGATTACGGCAGGCAATCGTAAAGAGGGAGGGGCGGTGATCTCGCTTGGTTTTCCGCCGTATCGAACGACCTCCCTTGTGTAGTCTGTGTACGCTTCGTAAGGATGTCCATCAACCGAATAAGAGGATGATGGGTAAGAGAGGCTATTTCTGGGTATTTCTACTTAGAGAAAGCCTCTTTTTTTGCGCACTCACACATATTATTCAATGTTCTCTAACAAAACGCGTAAGCTATAGAGGATTTCCAGTGAGAAGGCAGAATTCTGTATATATCCGGGCAAGCTGGATGATAACAGGTGACAAGCACGATACAAAATAATCAAAAGGCGATGGTGATGTTGTCCATGGATATGCAGTTTCGGGTTGAAAAGGATTTTCTGGGGGAAAAACAGCTTCCTGTGGAAGCCTATTACGGCATTAATACCGTCAGGGCGGTAGAGAACTTCCCGATCAGCGGGGTACCGATTCACGCCGAGCTTATCTCTGCTCTCGGAGAAGTAAAAAAAGCAGCGGCCCTGGCCAACATGGAGCTTGGCTTGCTTCCTAAAAAGATAGGAAGCGCCATTATCGAGGCGTCAGATGAGATTATTGCGGGCAATCTTCGCTCCGAATTCATTGTCGATTCCATTCAGGGCGGGGCGGGCACTTCGATCAATATGAATATGAATGAGGTGTTGGCGAACCGCGCATTGGAAATCTTGGGGAAACAGAAGGCTGAGTATTTCTACTGCAATCCTAATAATCATGTCAATATGTCACAGTCTACGAATGATGCGATTCCGACAGCCATTCGCATTGCGTCCTACCGCTTGACTCAGGATTTGCTGGGGGTGTTCCGCACACTGGTTGCCGGGATTCAGGACAAGGCCAAGGAATTTGACGATGTCATCAAGATGGGGCGCACGCATCTGCAGGATGCGGTACCGATCCGCCTTGGACAAGAATTCGGGGCTTATGCCAATGTGCTGACACGTGACATCAACCGGATCGACCGGGCGGCACAAGGCTTGTTAGTTGTGAATATGGGTGCCACGGCTGTGGGAACGGGGCTGAATGCTACGCCGGACTATATGCACAGCGTCGTTCAGCATTTGATTGAGCAGACGGGCTTCTCCCTGAAGCAAGCCGAGGATCTGGTGGATGCTACCCAGAACACGGATGCGTACATGGAATTGTCGGCTGCGCTTAAAGTATGTGCCGTTAATTTCTCGAAAATGTGCAACGATATCCGGTTAATGGCTTCCGGGCCGAGAGCGGGCTTGAACGAGCTGAACGTGCCTCCAAGACAGCCGGGCTCGTCGATTATGCCGGGCAAGGTCAATCCGGTTATGGCCGAGGTCATGAACCAGGTTTCGTTCCAGGTGATCGGCAACGACCACACGATCAGTCTGGCATGCGAGGCCGGACAATTCGAGCTGAACGTTATGGTTCCGGTCGCGGCCAACAACTTGATGCATTCCCTCAAAATCCTGAAGAACGGGATGGATGTATTCTACAAGAACCTGATAGTCGACCTTCAAGCGAATAAGGAACGCTGCAAGTACTTCGTGGATAACAGCTACGGCATTATTACGGCATTGAATCCGCATCTGGGCTACGATGTGGCATCCAGGCTGGTGAAGGAAGCGCAGAAGACGGGCCAAGGCATCAAGGAGATTATTCTGGAGCAGGGGCTTTTGACAGAGGATCAGATCCGGGTCATCTTGGACCCGTATCATATGACTTCCCCTGGCATTGCCGGTGAAGAGTTCCTCTTGAACCAATAAGGATCATGTGACCTATACAATAACAAGGAGCCGATCAAGATTCATATCTTGGTCGGCTCCTTATATTTTCGTGGTTGAAGACAGACATACGGGACTGCCTGTTCAGCAAGTCCTGATAGTGCTAAGATGAAGGCTTGGCATGGGTGTGATGTTCTTGGGTTTACTGCCGGGCTCCATTTGCCGATAAAAGTGATAGAATAGACGGAAATGACATTAAAGTGGCAGTATGATAAAAAGGGGTATGTGATTTTGGACAAACCATTTGGTGAAATAACCGATCAGGAGATCATTCGGCAGGCAAAACAGCAGTGTATAGACAAGGGGATGAACCCGGAGCTTGTTCCAACACATACTCATCGGTTGAATGATGAAGCATTGGCCGTCAGGCGTGCAAAATATAGTGAATACATCGAAGTGATACAAGCATTCGTAAATAAGTTTCTTTCTTCCGGATCCGGGAACCCCGTCTTGATTACGATTACGGATAATGAAGGATTCATTCTTGATTTTGCCGGGGACCCGACCATCATTGAAACGGCCCGGTATTTGGGTATCGTCGAGGGCAGCGGCTATTGCGCGGAAGATGGCCCAAGCTCGATCGATCTGTGCCTTAACTACAAACGGCCGTTTACGTTAATTGGAGAGGATCATTTTCATCAGATTCTTCACGGCATGGCCTGTTATTCGGCACCCTTTCATGGCGAGAGCGGCAAGGAGATTATAGGGACCATTTCTTTGATGACAAACAAGGAATTTGTTCACCCGCATCTTCATGCCTTGCTGTGCACCATGGCCGATTCCCTGGAGCGGGAGATGGTTACCCGCAAACAGAATACACAGCTGCAGACCTTGAACCAAGTGCTCCTTGGCACGAACCATTACGGTGTCATTATTACGGATGCCCAGGGTCAGATTCTGGAGATGAACGAACACTGTCTGAGTCTGCTGTGCCCAGATCGGAGTGACCGGGACCGGTCGAACTATGTGAGCCGCTCGGTGTTCGGAATCAAGCCGATTGGCGAGTATTATGAGCGGGTGATACAGAGGCAGGAAGTCTGCATCGGAGAGGAGCTCTCGCTCGAAATATCCGGGAATGTGAACCACTATATCCTCGACGTCCAGCCGGCGTATGACCGGAAGGGGCAGATCATGCGGGTTGTGGGTTCCCTTCGGGATATTACGGAGATGAAGCGAACCGAGGAGGTGCTGCGCAACACGGAAAAGCTGGTGTTTGCCGGTCAGGTTGCCGTAAGTATTGCCCATGAAGTGCGCAATCCGCTTACAACCGTGAAGGGAATGCTGCAGTTGGCCAATAAGGATGCCCGGCTCCGCCATTATGACTTGATCATGTCCGAGCTGGAGCGCGCTAATCTGATGGTCGGGGAGTTCATGATTCTGGGCAAACCTCAGGCTGCGGTATTGAAGCAGGAGGATTGCGGCGAAATCCTGGAAGAGGTGCTCCATCTGTTTGCGATTCAGGCGGAACTCAGCGGGATTGAGATGACCCAATGTTTTGTGCAGAATGCAGTGATTCTGTGTGACCGGAACCAGATTAAGCAGGTCTTTCTTAATATTCTGAAAAATGCGATGGAAGCCCTGCCTTATGGCGGCAATATTCATATTCGCCTGGATGTGCAGGAGGGTTATCAGCGCGTGATCTTTACAGATAACGGCTCCGGCATGACGGAGGAAGTGCTTCAGCGGATCGGGGAGCCGTTTCATACAACCAAGCCGGACGGCAACGGTCTTGGCATTATGATTGTCCATCGGATCATGGAGAGCCATCATGGCCGAATTGTCATTCGGAGCGAGGAAGAGCGGGGTACCTCGGTCGAAATAGGTCTGCCCCTCCCGTAATATGTCGATACTTAGATAGGTATATCTTATCTGGAAATTGTGCTAAATTATTAGAGGGTTTTTTATAACCTTACTACGTGTGTAACATCAGAAGGAGGATTTATCTCTTGGATTGGCAAGACATCCTATTTAAGTTTGTAGGCGGCTTGGGTATTTTTCTATTCGGCATCAAATATATGTCGGACGGGCTGCAGAAGTCGGCAGGAGACAAGATGCGCGGGTTGCTGGAGAAATATACATCCAACCCGGTGCTGGGCGTGCTGGTTGGGGTCGGGGTTACGATTCTTATCCAATCCTCATCGGGAACAACCGTTATGGCCATCGGGTTGGTTAATGCAGGATTGATGACGCTTAAGCAGGCAATCGGCGTGATCATGGGAGCCAATATCGGAACAACCATGACTGCTTTTATCGTCGGAATCAAGATTGAAGAATATGCTTTGCCTATTATTGCAGTAGGTGCGTTCTTTTTATTTTTCTTTAACAAGAAGAAATTTCAATATATTGGCCAAGTCGTTTTTGGTTTCGGGACCCTTTTCCTGGGGTTGTCGACCATGGGCAGCGGCGTGAAGCCGCTTAGCGAGCTTCCTGCGTTTACGGACTTTATGATCCAGCTGCAGGACCAGCCTTTATTGGCTCTTATTGTAGGTACTGTATTCACGATGATTGTCCAAAGCTCCAGCGCCACCATCGGTATATTACAAACGATTGCTGATGAAGGCATGATCAGTCTGAAGGGATCGCTGCCGATCCTGTTTGGCGATAATATCGGCACAACGATCACAGCGGTGCTGGCTTCCATCGGGGCCACGGTTGCAGCGAAGCGCACAGCGCTGGTACACGTTATTTTTAACGTCATTGGAGCCATTATCTTTATGATTCTGCTGGTCCCCGTGCACTCCCTGGTCCTGTGGCTTGGCGAAGGCGTCAATATCCGGATGCAGATTGCATACGCACACGGAATCTTTAATACAACCAATGCCTTGATCTTCCTGCCATTAATTCCGGCTTTGGCATGGCTGGTAACCAAGATTATTCCGGGCAAAATGCAGGAGATTGAATTCAAGGCGATTTATCTGGATGAACGCTTGCTGGCGACGCCGGCGGTTGCGTTTGGACAAGCCCAGCATGAGATTTTACGCATGGGGCAGTATGCCCGTGAGACGCTTAATGATGCGTCAACCTTCTTTTTCAGCAGGGAATCCCGAGTGGGGGAGCTTGCCTTGCAGAAGGAAGAGCTCATTAACGAACTGAATCGGAAAATTACCGATTATATGGTGAAAATCCAGCAGCAGAACGGCCTGCCCGAGGGTGAATCGGAGAAAGCCTCCGGCTGGTTCCAGCTTGTGAATGATATTGAGCGGATTGGCGATCATGCGGAAAACATCGTAGAGCTGTCTGAATTCAGCATTAATAAAAAGGTTGAATTCTCGGAAGAAGCCGGGCGTGAATTGAAAGAGATGCTCACCCTTGCCGACAAGGCGGTGGAACGGGCACTTGCCGCACTGGAGCATAATGATGTGACTGCGGCGCAGGAGGTACTGGATTATGAGCGGGAACTGGATGAGATGGAGGTCAAATTCCGCAAGAGTCACATTCAGCGTCTGAACCAGAATCTGTGCACAGGCAACTCCGGAGCGGTATATCTGGATATTCTGAGCAACCTGGAGCGTGTCGGGGACCACAGCAAAAACATTGCTCAATTCGTCATGCACGAAGAACAAACTTAATATAGGTTGATTCCATAAAAGCAGCGCTGATCATGTCGGTCCACTTGAAACTTGGGGGACAAGCATGGCAGCGCTGTTTGTTGTTTCCTTATCGTGTTCGCCTGGACTGAATCACCAGATTGGTGCAGGGGTGAGTTTACGAATGGGGGGCTGCATTCACTTGCCAAATTTCCGATTGCGGGTATGATTTAGGTATCCGTGCCTGCCTGCCCCATGCGGCTTCTCGGAAATGGGAATGATGGGAGTGAAGGAATCATGACAGAGCGTAACCGTACCCCTGTCCAGCAAATCCGTATCGGCATTATTGGAACCCAGACGATCGTTGACAAGATTTTGAAGGTCATTGAAACCTTTCCTTCCTTTGACCCTGTGCCGCTTGTATTTCAGGATGAGGCTGAAGCACCTGCCCTGGCTGAACGAATCGGAAGCGAGGTCGAGGTAATGTTCCTCTCGGATCCGTTGTCACAGCGCAAGGTGAAGGATCTCGGCCAAGTCGAAATTCCGGTTCATTATGTACCCGTTACGGACGCGGGGTTGTATAAAGCCCTGTTTTATGCCGGACAGAGGGGAAGGCTTGCAGGAGGAATATCGGTGGATACGTTAACAGAGGCGATGGTGGTTCGGACCATGAAGGATCTGGGCATTCCTGCTGTACAGGCTGTCATATACGATGGGCCTGCCTATGCCCCGAAGCAGAGCCTGATTGCCTTTCACCGGTCTCAATATGAATCCGGCACGAGTTCTGTTGCGTTTACCGGGGTTGAGTCTGTAGCCGATGAGCTGACACAGCTCGGGATACCGAATGAATGGCTGCTGCCTTCCGATCAGGATATTGTGGTATCGCTGGAACGGGCTTTGTTGTCTACGGCCTCCCGCCGGAGTCGGGAGGGCCAGATTGTGGTCGGCATGATCAATATAGATGATTTCGGCGCCCAGGCACTGCGAAGGAATAATGAGCATGAAGTCCAGAAGCTGAAGCTGGACATCCACCGAATGGTGCTGGATTATGTGGAGTCGCTTGATGGTTATCTGACCCATCTGGGCGGGGATGAGTATTTGTTTTTTACAACGCGGGGCATCTTCGAACGGGAAACCGGCGGCTACAAAACCATTCCCCTGGCCAAAGACGTGAACAAAACCTACGGCATTTCGCTCAGCATCGGCATGGGCTTCGGCCAATCGGCCAGTCTGGCGGGGACTAACGCACGCATCGCGATGCGCAAAGCGAAGGAGGTGGGCGGCAACGCCTGCTTCATCGTACGGGAAGATGGAACGCTGATTGGACCGCTGGAGATGGCCGATCCGGTGCAGGAGGTGTTGTCTTTTACCGATGCGGAGCTGATCAAGCGGGCAGAGGACGCAGGCATGACCAGCGCCTATTTAAGCAAACTGCTGAACCAGCGCGCACGCTCGGGTAAATACGAATACAAGGTCCATGAGCTTGCCCATCTGCTGGACATTACCGTTCGGAGTGCACACCGGCTGCTCCAGCTGTGGACGGACAATGATCTGGTCAAAATCGCGGGGATCGAGAAGGTGCCGCGGGGGAGACCCAGACAAATCTTCCGGTTCACCTTTCTGGAATAAGCTATCATAAATGCGCTATAATGGTAGATGAGGTGATGGTTTTGAAGAGTACGAGAACGAAAGCTAAGTTTTCCCGCTTTGAGAAAATCTTTATCTTTACGCTGCTGGGACTGGCAGCATCCTTCATTATTGCCTTCTTTGTACTTCGATATATTGTGCTGAACATTTCGTTTGCTCCCTGAGCTCAGGGAGCTTTTTTTCATGCATGGATAAGGGGTTCTGTACTTGTTGCGAAGAACCTAACGATAAAACCTCTCCCGAGAAGGAGACAACCGGAGATCATCTCGCATCAACCAATCTTATTTAAAGACGATTAAAAGATTTGTCTTTATATTGAGTAGGGCCGTATGATGAAGGGGAATCACATATCGGAGGAGGAGATTGTTGATGTTAACCGTTGCGGAATTAGAAGCAAAGCTGGCTGCGCCATCAGAGCAGCTTGTTACCGATCTGGCGTCTTTGGAGGGCGATATCCTTGTGCTGGGCGTCGGCGGAAAAATGGGCCCAAGCCTTGCGAGACTTGCGGCTAATGCCGTTCGTGAAGGCGGTGGCAGCAAGCGGATCATCGGGGTGTCCCGGTTTAGCAATGCCGAAGCCAGACGCGAATTGGAAGAGGCGGGCGTAGCGACCATTTCATGCGATCTGCTGAACGATGATGAGCTCCAGCAGCTGCCAGAAGCTGCCAATGTGGTCTACATGGCAGGGAATAAATTCGGCACAACGGGCCGTGAATATTTTACCTGGGCGATGAATGCCTATTTGCCGGGCCGGGTGGCCGAGAAATTCAAGACATCCCGCATGGTGGTGTTCTCATCGGGAAATGTGTATCCGTTCTCAGTGGTGAGCAGCGGCGGAGTCAACGAATCCGTGGCACCGGAGCCGGTCGGAGAGTACGCGCAGTCCTGCCTGGGAAGAGAGCGCGTTTTTGAGTACTTCTCTCACAAGAATGGAACTCCGATGGCGGTGTACCGTTTGAATTATGCGATTGATATGCGCTATGGCGTTCTTCATGAATTGGCCAAAACGATCCATGAGGATCGTCCGATTCACCTTGCGATGGGGCATGCGAATATGATATGGCAGGGGGATGCCAACGAAATGGCGCTCCGCTCACTCCTGCATTGCAGCACGCCGCCCGAAATCATTAACATTACCGGACCGGAGACGATGTCGATCCGCTGGGCGGCGCAGGAACTGGCCACACGAATGGGCAAGGAAGTGAGCTTTACGGGTATCGAGTCCGAGACGGCGCTCCTGAACAATGCTTCGAAATCTCACCAGCTGTTCGGTTATCCGAGGGTGTCTTTACTGCAAATGCTGGACTGGACCGCTGAATGGGTATTATCCGGCGGCGAAAGCTGGAATAAGCCGACTCACTTCCAAGAGAGAAAGGGGAAATTCTAATGAGCGGACAGGTCCCTACAGCCCAGCAGCTGGCGCCCGAGAAGCTGAAGGCCCTTCATGAAGGACTCGTTATTCCGGCGCACCCGCTTGCCTTGGATGAGAACCGGAGGCTGGATGAACGTCGCCAGCGGGCATTAACCCGCTATTATGCCGCCTCCGGTGCAGGAGGTGTTGCGGTTGGTGTTCATTCCACTCAATTCGAGATTCGAGACAAAGGCATCGATCTGTATGAACCGGTGCTGCGTCTTGCAGCAGAGGAAATTCGCAAGGCTGCGCCTGCTCGACCCTTTATCATGGTGGCCGGAGTCTGTGGTCCGACGGAACAGGCGGTGGAGGAGACGGAGGTTGCTCGCAGGCTTGGTTATGATGCGGTTCTTCTCAGTATGGGCGGCTTAAACGGCTGGAGCGAGGAGGACATTCTGGAGCGCACGGAGAGAATTGCGAGCATCATGCCGGTGATCGGATTCTATCTTCAGCCATCGGTTGGCGGCAATATCTTCTCGTTCGACTTCTGGCGAGCATTCGCTGAAATTCCGAATATCGTTGCTATCAAAATGGCTCCCTTCAACCGCTACCAGACGATTGACGTCGTTCGTGCCGTCTGTTATTCAAGCCGCAGCGAGGATATTGCGCTATATACGGGGAACGATGACAACATCGTTAACGATCTGCTGACAACGTATCGGTTCCGGGTGAACGGAACGATGGTCACCAAGCCGATTGTCGGCGGCCTGCTTGGTCACTGGGCGGTTTGGACGAATAAAGCGGTGAAACTGCTGGAAGAGATCAAGGAAGCCCGCGGACAGGACCACCTTGCCAAGGAATGGCTGACCCGTAATGCCGAGGTCACGGATTCCAATGCAGCCTTCTTCGATCCTGCGCATCAGTTTGCAGGCTGCATTCCAGGCATTCATGAGGTGCTCCGCAGACAGGGGCTGCTGCGAGGCACATGGTGCCTGAATCCGCATGAAACGCTGTCTTCGGGCCAATCCGCGGAGATTGACAGAGTTTACCGGGACTATCCGCATTTGAACGATGATGAATTTATTCAAGAGCACTTGGAAAGATGGCTCGCGGACTGATACAATGAGGGCAGAATAGTCGAAAGTGGGGAATCGCGCATGCGGTTTAAAGATGTATTTTCTATTATTGGGCCCAGTATGGTAGGGCCGTCCAGCTCTCATACCGCAGGGGCCGTGCGGATCGGGAGAGCTGCGCGGCGCATATTTGGAGCGTTCCCCGATCAGGCGGAAATTGTATTTTACGGTTCTTTTGCTGAAACCTACCGCGGTCACGGCACCGATCTGGCTGTCGTGGGCGGATTGCTCGATTTTGCCACGGACGATATGCGCATCCGGAATTCCATTGAACTTGCCGAAGCGGCAGGCATCGAACTCAAGTTCAGGACCGCACAGAATGTGGCCTTTCATCCGAATACCGTGGAGTTAAGACTGAAAGACGGGGAGCATACCGATATCATTGCAGGCGCTTCCATTGGCGGAGGCAGTGTGGAGATGCTGCGCGTGAATGGTTTTGACGTCAAGTTTACGATGAATTATCCGGTGCTGCTCGTCTTCCATGATGATACGCCGGGCATGGTCGCCCATATTACCAGACTCCTGGATGGCGGCGGCGTGAACATTGCCTATATGGATGTGGATCGTAAGGGAAGGGGCGGCGATGCCATGACGGTAGTCGAGTCGGATGAGGCGGTTCCTGTTGAGCTGATGAAGCATATTGAAGGACTGCCGAGTGTGCATCGCGTCGTAGTTGCGGATTTGACCGCAGAGGAGGTACAGTCATGAAATTCTCTACACTGGAGCAGATTATCGCATGCTGCCGGGAGGATCAGGTTACGATAGGCCAGCTCATGCTGAAGGAGCAGATCAAGGAGACCGGCAAGAGCGAGGAAGAGACATTCAAGCAGATGGCCGACTACTATGGCATCATGAAGGAAGCGGTCCACCGGGGAATTCATGAACCGGTCCCTTCCAAAAGCGGGCTGACCGGCGGGGATGCGGTTCGTGTTCATCAGTATATGAGCAGCGGCGTACCCGCGCTGGGCACCGATGCTTGTACGGCACTGGCTTATGCCTTGTCTGTATCGGAAGTGAATGCTTCAATGGGACGCATCGTGGCTACACCGACTGCGGGGTCATGCGGCATTATTCCCGGAGTGTTTGTCAGTACCCAGGAGCGGTTCGGCTGGGATGACGAGCACCTGGTTATGGGGCTGTTCAGTGCAGGCGCGATCGGATATGTGATTGCCAACAATTCCTTTATTTCCGGTGCTGAGGGCGGTTGTCAGGCGGAAGTCGGCTCGGCCATCGGCATGGCAGCAGGAGCCTTGACAGAACTGCGGGGCGGCACGCCTGAGCAGGCCGTTCATGCTGTAGGCCTCGCACTGAAGAATTCCCTCGGGCTTATCTGTGACCCGGTCGGCGGTTTGGTGGAGATCCCCTGCATCGTGCGCAACGGCTTCGGTGCCGTGACGGCACTGGCAGCTTCAGACATGGCGCTTGCCGGCGTACGCAGTGTCATTCCATCCGATGAAGTGATTGACGTGATGCTGGAAGTGGGCACGGCCATGCCGTCCAAGCATAGGGAAACGGCGAAGGGCGGACTTGCACAGACACCGACAGGGAAAAAAATCCTGAAGGACCTGTACGGCAAGGAAGGCAAGAAACTGAGGGAAAAGGGTGCCAAAGCAAAAAAAGATCTACCGGCTGAGTGAACTTACATCCTCTGTGACCCGCTGCAATAGAACTCCCTAAGTGTTCTGCCCCGTAAATGTACGATGAAGAAGAGAAGAAATTTAACATGCTCCGTGAGGGATTTCGTTATGAAATCCCTCTATTTTTTTATCTATTTCTACCGCTTTAGCATTTTCCACATGTTAATAAAGCTTGATGCTGTGCGGGTTTTCAGCGCTCGGACCTCAAAAAGCGGAAAAAAACAGCATCTCGCAGAAATACACTGCTTTACGAATGATGGAAGCGTTTTTATGATGTGGATGGGTGGAAAAAGACGTGCCGGAGAATCGGCAGCAGCTGCCTGAACCATTTTAGAATATTCCCTGTTTGGGATAGGGAGTTCACAACTTGAGGAGGAGTGATAGGGAGTATCTTGCATTGAACATGTTGTCAGCAGAATACAGCAGGCGAGAAAAGACGAGAAGAATGACGGGGGTAGAATAGCGATTGCACACAGGTTCAGTCAGTGAATTCAATGACAAAGAATAGATTTAGAGGAGGTAAGCACATGACAAAAAAATGGCTATGTATGGTACTTGTGTTCACATTCATCGTTTCGATGCTGGCAGCATGCAGCGGGGGAGACAAAGGGGCCGCTCCGAAAGCGGGCGAAGAAACGGCACCGTCTCCTTCGGTACCGGCAAATCCTGACCAATATGGGGATACCGGCGGGCTTGCGCTTCCGCTCGTGGATAAACCAACCACGATTACGTGGATGGTTGCGAGCGAGAAGACCAATTTGAATGATTCCCTCATTGCCAAAGAAATAGAGAAACGGACGGGAATCAAGGTGAACTTTCAAGCATATTCACCGGCAACCTTCGCTGATAAATTGAGAGTGACGGTGGCCTCCGGCAAGCTCCCGGACGTATTCCACGGGCTTACGCCATCGGAACTCAAGAAGATCGGTCAGCAAAATGCGGTCGTGGCTATCAATGAATACATCGATATGCTGCCAAACTTCAAGAAATTGTATGTCGAGGAGAATCCGTGGGTCATATCGTCCTTCGGCGATCAAGAGGGCAATATTTACACCTGGCCGATTGCCAACATCAACCGCGACGTCAATCACGGTTTTCTGTACCGCAAGGATGTATTTGATGAAATTGGGATAAAAGAATGGAGCACGACGGAAGAATTCTATGAAGCTTTGAAAAAGCTGAAAGAAGCCCATCCGGACTCCTATCCCTACGCTTCGAAAACCAAAGAGTTCATCTTCCGTGATTGGTCTTACGGATGGGGGCTTGGAGGCAAAGATTATCCTACTTATTATGACGAGGCATCCAAGCAGTGGAAGTATGCCTCCATCCAGCCGGAACATAAAGAGATGATTGATTTCATGAAGAAGCTGTACAACGAAGGGTTGATGGACCCTGAATTTCTGACGGATACGGATGAGTCCTGGACAGCCAAGATGACATCCGGCAACAAGTCCTTCGTAACCTTTGACTGGATCGGCCGACTCGACCTGTTCTACAACCAGATTAAGGATCAGAACCCGAATTATAATCTCCGTTACGGCACGCCGGTTGGACCGACAGGCAACGGGGCTACGCTGCCCAAGATCGACAACAGTTTCAGTATTGCTGTAGCCAACAACGATAACAAGGAAGCAGCGCTCAAGCTTCTTGATTATTTAACAAGCCCGTCGGGTGCGACCCTTGTCACGATGGGGGTTGAAGGAGAGACATTCAAGATCGAAGGCGATAAGGCGGTTTATCCGGAGCTTACCGATGTACCGCTCGTGGACATTAAAGTGCTGGAGGACCGTTATGGATTGTGGCTGCAGGGGATGTATGTAAACTCCGACAAACGCAGTGTGTATTACAACTTTACGGAGAAGGAGCAGGAAGCGCAGGATAAGCGCCTGAATGCAGGCAACTTTGAGCCGTACGATCCCATCCTGAACTTTACGGATGAGGAAACATCGAAGATTGCCGAGCTTCATACCGCGCTCAACAAATCGGCGAATGAGTTCAATTCCAAATACATTCTGAACAAGAATTATGGAGATGCCGAGTGGCAGCAATGGCAGGCAGCGGCCGAGAAGCAAGGGGCTTCCCAATTGGTCGAAATTTTCAACAACGCACAGAAGCGATTTGATGAGGCAAATGCATCCAAGTAATGAAGACAGAATAAAGCTGCTCGTAGGCAGCATCCGTTCTTATACCGATGCTGCCCCTTCAGCTTTAAGGAGGTTACCCCATGGCCAGTGCAGGCACCAAAACGAGTAATGCCCGGCCCCGTGCCGGATTTGCCAAGCGAACGACTGCAGCTTTTCAGCGTATCAAACGCGATAGACAGCTTCTGATATTGCTGATTCCCTGCCTGCTCTTTTACCTCATTTTCCGATATGGGCCGCTATACGGCATGATCATTGCCTTCAAGGACTACAGCGTGTTCACCGGCATATTGGATAGTGATTGGGTGGGACTGAAGCATTTCGAGAAATTTTTCGGCAGCGCTGATTTTTGGATGCTGTTCAAGAACACCCTGCTGCTTGGCGTATACAATCTGATCTTCGGATTTCCGTTCCCGATCATTTTGGCAATTCTCCTGAACGAGGTGAGGATCAAATGGTTTAAGAAGTCGGTTCAGACGCTAAGCTACCTTCCCTCTTTCCTGTCCGTGGTCATTATCAGCAGCATGATTATCGATTTTCTCTCGCCCAATCAAGGCATCCTGAATCAGCTTCTGGCCTCCCTCGGGTTTGAGAAGAAATATTTCCTTATCGATCCGAATTGGTTCCGGACCATCTATGTGTCCTCGGATATTTGGGCTAACGTCGGGTACGAAGCGATTATCTATATGGCTGCCATCGCCGGGATCAGTCCTTCCTTGTACGAAGCAGCCAAAGTCGATGGTGCGAAGAGGCGCCATATGATATTCAGGATTACGATACCGGCCATAATGCCTACCATCATTATCATGTTCATTCTGAAGACCGGATCGATGCTCCGCATCGGCTATGAGAAGGTGCTGCTGCTCTACAACCCGATGACCTATGAGGTGGCGGACGTATTCTCCACCTATGTGTATCGCAAAGGACTTCTGGAAGCGAATTACAGTTATGCGACTGCCGTTGGGCTGTTCGAGGCGCTGGTGGCTATGATCCTGCTCCTGTCGTCCAACTATTTAAGCAAGAGATTGGGAGGGAGCGGACTATGGTAAGCAAGCGGTTCAGACTCAGAAACATCTCCCTGTTTCATGTGATCAATACACTGATTCTGCTCAGTTTGGCCGTCGTGACGGTGTATCCGGTCATTTACATTACGGCGGTTTCACTCAGTTCAACCTCGGAGGTTGTGCAAGGCCATGTTACGTTGTTTCCCAGAGGGTTCAATCTGGAGGCGTACGCCCAGGTTCTTACGGATAATCGGGTTCCGCGGGCTTATCTGAACACGTTGATGTACACAGCGCTCGGAACGGCAATCAATCTGTTGCTGACAGCCATAGCAGCCTATCCGCTGGCGCGCAGGGATATGTTCGGACGCAATTTCTTTTTGATGGCCATCATTCTGACCATGTTTCTGAATCCGGGAATTATCCCTAATTATCTCATTGTGTCGGAACTAGGGCTGATTGACAGCGTATGGGCACTTGTACTTCCGAATGCGATTTGGACCTTTGAGCTTCTGATCTTAAAAAGCTTTTATGAAAATATGTCCGAATCACTGCGTGAAGCGGCCGTTGTGGATGGAGCGTCTGAATACCGTATCCTGTTCCAGATCGTGATTCCCCTCTCGAAGCCTGCACTGGCATCCATCGGGCTGTTTTATTTCATGGGGCATTGGAACAGCTTCTTTATCCCCATGATTTATCTGAATGATGCCAACATGTATCCGCTGCAGGTGGTGCTCCGGGACATGCTGATATTCAGTGAAGGCGGCAATAATGCAAGCCTGGTCGATTCCTCGGCATTGGCGCCGCAGGCCATGAAGAACGCTACGATTGTGTTGTCCATGATTCCGGTGCTGCTCATCTATCCGTTTGCCCAGAAGTATTTTGCGAAAGGGGTTATGCTGGGTTCGGAGAAGGGATGACAGGAAGGGACAAGGACCGCGCTTGTTGAATATGAAGGAATGACATCCAAGAGAGGTGATTCCGAATGAATCGATTGATCGCGAGCAGGGGGCTGCTTCAGATTTTTTTCGCTTTGCAGCTCGTCATCGGCATCATGTTCATATTCAATTACATTGTGTACAAAAATTCCATCAACGGAATTTATGACAAGGTGAGCGAGAACAACCGGATGGTGATCAAAAATATAATTCAGTCGTTCGACACCCACTTCTCCTCTGTAAACAATCTGATTTTTAACATTCACTCGCTTCCTTCGGACCGGGTGAAGCTGGATAACGGCTCGATGGACATGGAGAAGGTTATCTCGCTTCGGGACAGCATCGCAAGTTTTGCTTCGAACATGGATATCGTGGAGGATGTGATCGTTTCGTTTGACGATCATGATCTGGCGATTACGAGCCGCGGGACCAGCAATTTGGATGCCTTGTTCGACAGAAGGTACAAGTCCCAGAAGTTCAACTCCATGTTCTGGAAGACCTTCACCCGGTCGGAGCATGAGCTTACGGTCTTTCCCGCTGAGGTTTACGCGGATATGGCCAGCGGATTCGGAAGAAATCTGATGATTGCTGTCGACAGCAACAAGGTCAGGATGTCGAATAAGAACCTCATGGTTCTGATTAATGTGAACAAGCTGCTCAAGGGGATCGATCTGCATTCGATGATGCCAGGCGCCTCGCTTATCGTGATGGATGCGGACAAGAACGTCATTCTGAGCACGGAGGAGAATCTGGATCTGGTGGATATCCTGAACGATGTCTACTTCAATCCTTCCCAGGAGGCTTCCCTGACTCACGGCAACTATGAATACAACTTCTACAAATCGGACTATAACGGCTTCATCTATATAAACAAGCTGCCTTATAAGTTTCAGAATATCGATTCCGTCACAAACGCCAACCGGTGGATCATGTACGGCGCGATTGTGCTGGCCGCAATTCTCTCCTTGCTGCTGAGTATTTACCTGTACCGGCCGGTGAAGAACATTGTGCACCTGCTCGGGGGCAGTTCGCTTAAAGGAAATGATTTTGTGAAAATTCAAAGCGGTATCATCAAGGTGCAGCGGGAGAATGAATCCCTGAAGAAGCAGATGGACCTGGTGGATGAAGATATTCGCCGCAGCGTATTCCTGCAGACGCTGGATGGTCATCACCATTCACGTGAGCAGGAAATGCAGATGCAGAAGCACTACACGCACTTTTTTCAGTGCCGTCATTTTATGATGGCGGCCGTGTATTTGCAGGCGTCGGGTAAGGAGGCAGTCAAGTCGGAATTTGTCTTGGAGGAGCTGACGGCTCGGATTCGCAGCAGCCTTCAGGAGCGTTATGGGCATGCGGTGGTTTATCATGTGGAACAGCTGAAATTCCTCGCGTTAATCGGCTTGGACCAGCCCTCGGAGCGCAGGCAGCTGGTACGGGGGTTCGAAGAATACATCGATATGTTCAACCGGGAGTTTGCCGATTCGTTTAAGGCATGGGGATGTGTCAGCAGGACCTATGAATCCAAGATCAGCAATTGCCGTGAAGCCTATCGGAACATTCAGGACGGCCTGCTGTACCGCAACGTGAATGCGGACACGGATATGGTAGATAACGAGCAGATCCGCTATGTGCCGGATCTTTATTATCCCCTCCAGCAGATTGAGAAATTGAGCAATTGCATGCTCAGCGGCAAGGTGGATGAAGGATTGCAGATTGTGAACGACATATTTCAGCACAATGTGAATCTTCAGATCCATCATCATCAGATGGTTCACGTCACGAAGAGTGTGTTCTTTCTTGTCATGAAGCAGGCAGATTCGCCGTCTGCCGACCGCCATGAGCTGTTCCGGCTGGAGAGTGATTTCATCAGGAAGGTCGATCAGGCATTTACCTGTGAAGAACTTCAGAAGGCGCTGATCGAGGTGATGCGCGTGGTGGCAAATACGCGGAACCATGACCCGCGAAGCAAGCTGAATCCCGCATTCATCTCTCAATATATCGAACTTCATTATATGGAGAATTTGTATTTGGATCATATGGCTGAAGTGCTGGATACCAGTTCGAAATACTTTTCGAATTATTTCAAGAAAACATTTGGCGTGAACTACGTGGAGTATTTGAACAAGGTCCGATTATCGCATGCGCGGGAGTATCTTCGGAACACGGACTTAAGCATTGCCGAAATCGGAGAGAAGACGGGGTATTCGAACTCATCCACGTTTACAACGACCTTTAAGAAATATAGCGGCGTCTCGCCGAGCGAATATCGAAAAGCATCAGGAAAATAAAGCGAAGTGGGAGGGTTCGTATGAAAGCTGTGGCTACCATTCTTGGAGAAGTTATCGTGGATCAAATCGACAAGCCGGCCGGATTGCCGGCAGGTCATGTGCTTGTTCGTACCGAATATTCGGCGGTCAGCCCGGGTACGGAAATGATTTTTATTCGAAGAGCATCGGATCAAAAAGTCATCATGGGTTACAGCGCTGTCGGGATTATCGAGGCATTGGGCGCTGGCGTGGAGGGGCTTGCCATCGGGCAAAGGGTGGCCTGTTATGGGGCGCCTTACGTGCGTCATGCCCAGTGGCTTGCAGTGCCTTCCAACCTGACGGCTGCTGTCCCGGATGGGGTGGATCCGAAGGAGGCTGCCTTTGCCGGGCTTGGGGCGATTGCCATCCATGCCCTGCGAGTAGCGGATCTGCATTTCGGCGAATCGGCAGTGATTGTCGGTCTTGGCATACTCGGGCAGATGATTGCCCAGATTGCCCACGCGTCAGCCTGCCCTGTTGCGGGGCTAGATCTGAACCCGGAACGGGTGAAGGAGATGAAGCGGTATATTCCCTATGCGTATGACAGTCAGGAGCTGCTTGAGGAGCGGATTCAGCTTATGACCGGCGGACATGGAGTTGACAGCGTGATTCTGTGTGCGAACGGACCTGGGGAGGAGCTCATGAACGCCTCGATGGGATGGATACGGGATAAGGGCAAAATCGTCATGGTCGGTGATTTATCCATGAGCTATTCCAGGGAAGCGATGTTTGGCAAGGAGGCACAGGTGCTCATATCGCGCGCAGGAGGTCCCGGCCGGTATGAAACGGATTATGAACTCCGCAATACGGATTATCCGATTGGTTTCGTGCGCTGGACGGAAGGGCGCAACATCGCCGAATATATTCGTCTCCTTGCCGAAGGGAGAATAACGGTTAAACCGCTGATCTCGCATGTAATCCCCGTGGATGAAGCGGGCAAGGCTTATGAGCGGTATGGTCCGGGATCTGCAACACTGGGAACGATTTTTAAATATGATGATGATCCAGTGGGTGCAGAAGCTTAATGCGGAACCCGCCGATATCGGGGTGGAATGGATATAACTGTCATTGCAAGCCATGCCTTGCAACAATCTGCAAAGAATAGAGAGTGGTAGCGGATAGCTGTCTCTTCAAGCCGTGTTTTCACTGCGGGAGGACAGCTTTTTTTGCTTGCCCGGAATAAGGGGAATACACAAACTATCAATTTACAATAATATACAGTTATATTATAATAATAGTAGATATGGATATGCACTCTTTTTATATGAAAGAAGGTATATATCCGTTTTTATTGGTAGCGCATACATATAATCAGTCTCCTCGTTTCCAGCGATAATTGGGAAGGGTGGTGGTCGAATCCGAAACCGGTTTACCAGGTTGCCATGGTAATAGATTTCCTATTCGAAAATCAAAGGAGCGAAATTTGATGAAGCTATTCCGAAAATCAATTATACGTAAATCTGTGGTGTTGCTCTGTGCCGTAGTTATGGTTCTGCCAGCCGGATTGTCTATGGCGGCCAACAAGCCGTTTCCTCAGCATACAACCTATACGAGCGGCTCCATTAAGCCTAATCATGTGACACAGACTGTGATGGACAATGCGGTTCAGAGCAAGTGGAATAGCTGGAAGGGCTCGTTCTTGAAACCGGCTGCTTCAGGACAATATTATGTGAAATACAATTCCGCAGGGGAGACGGTGTCCGAGGCTCATGGCTACGGCATGTTATTCACCGTTCTCATGGCAGGGTATGACAGTAATGCACAGACGTATTTTGATGGACTTTATCGTTATTATAAAGCGCACCCTAGTGATAACAATCCGTATTTAATGGCATGGAAACAGAACAGCAGCTTCCAGAATATCGAGGGAGCCAATTCGGCAACGGACGGCGACATGGACATTGCTTATGCCCTTCTGCTTGCGGACAAGCAGTGGGGAAGCAGCGGCTCGATCAATTACCTGCAAGCGGCCAAAAATATCATTAACGCGATTATGAGCAACGACGTGAACCAGTCGCAATGGACGCTGCGGCTTGGCGATTGGGCTACGAGCGGTAACTACAACACCGCCACCCGCCCATCGGATTTCATGCTGAATCATATGAAGGCATTCCGGTCGGCCACAGGCGATGCTCGCTGGGATAACGTCATTAACAAGACCTATACCATCATCAATTCGATCTACAACAGTTACAGCTCGAATACCGGCTTGCTGCCGGATTTCGTTGTCATGTCAGGCAGTAATTATCAGCCTGCTGCAGCGGGATTCCTGGAGGGAGCAAACGATGGGAAATATTATTACAATTCATCCCGAACCCCTTGGCGGATAACAACCGATTACCTGATGACAGGCGATTCACGTGCACTGAATCAATTGAACAAAATGAACACCTTCATTAAATCAGCTACGAGCAGCAATCCGGCTAATGTTAAGGCAGGATATAACCTGAACGGCACCGCGCTGGTGACCTATAACAGCGGAGCCTTCTATGCACCGTTCGGCGTGAGCGCCATGACTTCATCCAGTCATCAGAGCTGGTTGAACTCTGTGTGGAGTTACACAACGAACGCATCTGCAGAGGGATATTATGAGGAGAGCATCAAGCTGTTCTCCATGATTGTGATGTCGGGTAACTGGTGGAGCTACTGAGTGATTCCCTGATTTAATTTCATTAAAATATAAAATAAAACCCTGATCCGTAATAGATCAGGGTTTTTTAGGTCTTTCCTCCCATTATTATATTTGTTAATAAAAATAATGAGATTTAGGATTGATATTCCATAACAGGCAATGTTAATATCTTATCAAATATAAAACGTTTTATATTATTATGAATCAAATGAACAAAGATTCAAAAATCACAGCTTCTTGGTTTTTATTTGTGAAAGGGTTTACAAAAAATGAAGTGAAGGGAGAATCGCATGCACCAGAACATGCTGCGTAAGACGGCTGCTGCAAGCTTGGTTGCAGCCTTATTGATTGGGGGGTTAACCTCTATGGGTCAGGGGGCGGTGGTGAGTAGTCCGGATGTGTACGCTGAGGCGGGAGCAAGCAAGAAGGCAGATAAGACGCCTGTATTTCGGGAAGCGTCCGTTCATGATCCGTCCGTCATCAAGACCGGGGATACATATTATGTGTTCGGTTCCCATCTGGCTGCGGCCAAATCGAAGGATCTGCTGAATTGGGATATGGTTGCATCGGGAGTCACGAACGGCAACCCGTTGATCCCGAATGTAACGGAGGAACTGAAGGAGACACTCGCCTGGGCGCAGAGCGATACCTTGTGGGCAGCGGATGTGATTCAACTGGCTGACGGCAAATTCTATATGTATTACAACGCCTGCAAAGGAGATTCCCCGCGATCCGCTATGGGGGTCGCGGTTGCAGACCAGATCGAGGGACCTTATAAGGACACGGGCATTATTCTGAAATCCGGCATGTGGGATGAGATCAGTGAGGATGGAACCGTCTATGATGCCACCAAGCACCCGAACGTGGTAGATCCGGATGTATTCTTCGATAAGAACGGCAAGCTGTGGATGGTATACGGCTCATACTCCGGCGGCATTTTCATTATGGAGATGGATGCCAAGACAGGCAAGCCGCTGCCTGGACAGGGATATGGCAAGAAGCTGCTCGGCGGCAATCACAGCCGGATTGAAGGGCCGTACATGCTCTACAACCCGGAGACGGACTATTATTATCTGTATCTTTCGTACGGCGGCTTGGATGCGGCTGGAGGTTACAATATGCGGGTCGTTCGTTCAAAAAGTCCGGATGGTCCCTTCTACGATGCAGAAGGCAACGATATGAGAGAGGTGAAGGCGGATCCTGCGCTTCCGCTTTTTGATGACCGGTCGATTGAACCGTACGGCGTGAAGCTGATGGGAAACTATTTGTTTCAACGCTTGATTGGTGATCCGGGAACGGGAATCGGAACGGGAGCCGTATCCCCAGGACATAACTCCGTTTATTATGATGAGCGGAGCGGAAGAACATTTCTTATTTTTCACAGCCGATTCCCGCTGCGGGGAGAAGAGCATGAGATTCGGGTGCATGAACTGTACATGAATGAGGAGGGTTGGCCTGTAGCGGCACCATACCGATACGCGGGCGAGGAAGCGAAGCATAACCATAAGATTACGCCGAATGATGCGGCTGGAGAATACAAGCTGATTCATCACGGCAAAGATATCTCAGCTGCGATGAAAGAATCCGTATCCATTGAGCTTCATAAGAACGGCAAAGTCACGGGTGGAGCAGCGGGTACATGGAAGATCAGCGGAAAACGGGATGTGCAGCTTACGCTGGATGGAGTGGGTTATACAGGGGTGCTCGCCGAGCAGTGGGACCCTGATGCGAAGCGGCAGGTGATGACCTTTACGGCTCTTTCAGCGGATGGAGCGGCCGTGTGGGGCGCGCGTCAGCTTGACCGGAGTGATAAGGAGACGGTGAATGCAGTGAAGAAGGACCTGTCCATAGGGGACGTGAGCGGTATTTTTTACGATCTGACCCTGCCTTCCCAGGCTTCGGGTGGAACGGTCATTGGCTGGAGTTCCTCTCATCCGGAAGTTATAACCGCAAGCGGTAAGGTGAAGCGCCCTGCTGCGGGGACAGGGGATGCCAAGGTCACATTGACCGCTCAAATTACAAAGGGCAAATCAAAGGCTTCCAGAGCCTTTGAAGTGAACGTCTTGCAGCAGCCGGCAGGTCCGCTGCTGCTGAACTACCCATTCAGTGAGAATAAGGGCAATGCGGTGTTAGACAGCTCAGCTAATGGATTTCATGGCAAGGTGGTTGGAGGCGTCCAGTGGAACGAGCAGAGCCGGCAAGGCGGCGGGATGGAGTTCAACGGCACGGATGGCTATATTGAGCTGCCAAATCAGGTGACCGATACCGAGGACTTTACTTTTGCGACCTGGGTATATTGGAAGGGAGGAGCTCCGTGGCAGAGAGTGCTGGATGCGGGGAACGGACTGGCCCGGCATATGTTCCTGACGCCATCCCAGCACTCCGGTGTGCTGCAATTTACGCTGCATGGAAGTGGTGGAGATCAGAGCCTCTTGTCTGCCGTACCATTGCCGACCAATGAATGGACTCATGTTGCAGTCACTTTGCAAGGAGATACAGGCAAGCTGTACGTGAATGGTCAAGTCGTTGCGTCAGGAGACTATATGAAGCTGAATCCGAACGAGCTGCTGGCAACGGAAGTTTATTTGGGCAAAAGCCGGTTTGCGGCCGATCCTTATTTTAACGGCAGTCTGGATGAGGTACGGATCTATAACAAGGCCCTGACCGTAGAGGAGATCAAAAAGCTGGCGGAATAGGGGGCGATGATCCTAATCCAAGGGGTATCTCCTTTTTTACAAGTTGATGGCGTGCAGACAATGTCTGCACGCTTTTTTTGACTTGAATTTACGGGTGATGAAGTGCTGCCAGGCATTAGGAAACAGACTTGCATGGTTGCCGAACAGCGGATGGGGTAGCCGGTATGAGTAGTTAAATAATGGTTGACAGATAGGGGATAATCATATATCTTTAAATCAAGATAAATAACTATATAAAAGTTAGTGGATCGAAAGTGGTAAGTTTTGGCGAATGCCTCATAGTTAACCTTGTAAATGGTTTAATTAACGCAACTAAAGAGCAAGGGCAAGTGTGATGTACATAACTTCAATATAAACGATAAAGGTAGAAAATAATAAGAATGGGAACTGGCGATCAGATGAAACCCATGCATATGAAGACCGAACTTGCACCGGGCTGCAGCGAATAGTTATGAATTCGAACTGTATTTGATGGATGCTGTATTTTTTATAATTAATAGGATGAATTAGGAGTTGTATAGATATGAGTGATCTGACATCGTTGATTAAGAGCCGGAGGTCGGCTAATCTGTTTATTGAAGGAATCGAAATTCCGGACAATGATTTGTATGAAATATTTAATGAGGTTAAGTACGCTCCTTCGGCGTTTAATTTACAGCACACGCATTATGTTGTGGTGAAGGATCCCGATATCAAGCACCAAATTTACGAAGCGGCCCACAAGCAGTACAAGATCCACACCGCCTCTGCCGTCATCGTTGTGTTTGGAAACAAGCTCGCCTATGAGGACATCGGAAGAATGAATGAGGGCTTCTTGAGCCTCGGAGTGATCGATAAACTGGAGTTTGATATGACGGTTGAATCGGTGACGGATTTCTATGAAGCGGGCGGAGACGCTTTTATGAGGGAAGAGGCCATTCGTAATGCAAGCCTGTCCTCGATGCTGCTGATGATGGTAGCCAAGGACAAGGGCTGGGATACCTGCCCGATGATCGGATTTGATCCTGAAGTTTTGCGGAAGACATTAAATGTTCCGGATTCCTACGTACCTGCGATGTTGATTGCCATCGGCAAGGAGGATACCAGAAAGCCCCGCCCCCGCGGCTATCGCAAGCCGGTATTGGAATTTGTAAGCTATAATCAGTTTTAAGTTATCCAGGGTATGCGTAAGAGCTCTCACTCAAGGTCTCAAGATCTGAGGCGGGAGCTTTTTTGCTTATAACAATAAACATTCCCTTGCGGAATGACGATGATGAATATAAAGAGATAGATGGCAGTACAAATCCTAAATACAGTGGGGTCATTATCTATATATAGGGGGTGAATGAATTGAATATCGGCAAGCTGTATAAGCAGTATGGACTGACTCTTGCTTTGGCTGTACTGACGATCCTGTTAACAGCTGCTTGCAGCAAGGAGGAGCCATCATCTGTGCAGCCAACGTCCGCTGCCTCCATACCGAATGCCGGGAAGTCCGTCAGAGAAGAATCGGAGACGTCAGCATCGGCTAAGGAATCGGTGCGTACGGCATTCCGGCAAGAAGAACAAGTCGATCGTCAGGCGGAGGAAGGGTCCGCGCCAAAAGGGGATACCAACAGGAATCCGATTGAGGCGGTTCTCCGAATGTACGAGGCGCTTCAGGCTGACGATTCCGAATCGTATTTCCAGCATGCCGACATTCCGAGTGTCCGGATTTCCCCGGCCAAGCTGAAGGTATTAATCGAAGAGGCCGGCAAACGGGAAGTGCGGCCGGAACGCTTCATGGTTTTCGATAAAGAGATGCTGGATCAGGCAAGCCGCCAGCTGCTTGCGATTACGTACGGCAGTCAGGCCGAGATTGTGCTGGAGGAGCTCAGTCAGGGGGACCACAACCTATGGTTCGTAACGGCGTTCACGGATGGGCTTAAAGTGGTAGAGCAATCCACGATTTACCCGGGAGCTTACGAGCTTGGCAGAGAGGCGGCGATGGAGGAGCTCATTGCTGTGGAAATTCGTCATACCGCGGAAGACAGGGCATTTCTGGCAGCGAAAGCGAAGATGCCTGTCTTGACCCCGGTGCAGACGGTTTCTTTGCTGTATCAGGCGGCTCAAGCCGAGGATCAGGAGACCTTTTACGCCATATCGGGGGGTGCCGAAGGTTATTTCTCCGGTCATTATGTCCAGGACATGGTGGAGTTTACGGAATGGATGAAGTCTTTTGAGAGCGTACAGCATGTCCGGATCGAACCTGTTTCGAAGGAGAACATTGCCGAAAATTACAGAGTGGAATTCGATAAGCGTTTTGGTTCAGCCTGGCAATTCATTGTGGCTTGGGGTTCGGAGGGTGAAGCAAGTTATCAGGGAACATACTGGATCATGGCTCCCGGCGGGGACGAAAGCCGGTATGTGGTGAGGCAGGTGCTTACAGCCAATTTGGAATCATTTTTCAGATGATGGACTAACTATCTACATAATCGAGTACAGCACAGGAACCCCTGCTCATGAAGAGCAGGGGTTCCATGTCTTAATGTAAGGCACCATCACGGCTGAAGATTTTGGAGTTTATCCATGGTTTCGTTTATTTTATTGATGGTCTGAGCGATGTTGGAGTTCTGGAAATCGGTGACCCCGTTCTGGATTTGATCCATGTAGCCGTTAATGTCCGTTAGCAAAGTGTCGTTTAATGCGACAAGCTGTTCATGGATCGTCTGCGCAAAGGCAGGAGCTTCAATCCCGTTAAACTCCGAGATTCGGGTTTTCATCGCTTCAAGTTCCTTGGTTAACGTTTCCTGAGCGTCTGCATTTGTTGCAGCCTGTTGTGCGAGCTCCGGAATGGACTCGGCGAACTGGGCAGCCTCATTCATAAAAGTGGTTGCTTCTTGAGTGTAATCCAGCGAATTGTTCACATTGTCCACCAATGAACAGCCGGAGAGGACACCCAGAACAAGTGAAATTAACAATAATCTTTTGATCATCTCTCATCCTCCTGTATAAACAGCAAGTTCTTATAGGTTGTATACGGATGACTCAGACAATGGTTGTATTTTTTTATAAGGATGAGGCTGGGGGTTTCCTGGTAAAAAAGGCGGACAGCTGGATTTCCGAGGAATGGGTTAGCGAGAGAAGGGGGTTAGATTTTGCCCAGCAGATCGCGGATCCATTCCATGAAAACTTGAAGAAGACCGTCAGGCCTTGGATTACCGGATGATTGGACGAGCTTCTCCGGCAGAATGCCTTCACCCAAAGCCGTAACGTCAACGGATGAGGAAAGACCGGTATTTCCGCATAGACGGGGTGTGAGTCTCTTCTCGCTCTTGTCCACGAATACGATATATTCTTTGCCCGGCTCGAAGGATTCCCAGCCATTGGAATACAGCTTGACGGTGGAGGAGGTATGCTCTCCTTTCCACCATTCGGATACCTGAAACTCATAATGGGTTTTGGACATGTCGGCTTCGGGGTTAGATGAGGTCAAGGTGCCCCTAAATACCGCGTCTGATATTTTCAACTCCTCGGTAACCTCTCTAGGCTCGGCACAAGATAGCGCAGAAACGTCGGTGTTATCGATGCCAAGCCATAATCCGACAACGAGGGACAGACTGACCGCAATGAGGATGCCCTTTTTCATTTTGGAGTGCTCCTTTTTTTGGGAGATGGATACATATGTAGACGTGTCCGATAGGGGCATTGTTGCAGCCTTATGAAAATGATAAGGGAGTGTAACTGTTTCACGCATAAGCCAAATACTCCGCAAGCCGGCCGGCCTGCGGAGCTGGATGGAGTTCATTCCCGAAAATCGGTTGGTGGTCAATAACGATAGTATGACCCAAGAACTGAAATCAGGGTTAAATTTGCCTGGCTTCCAGCTGTTTGGCGATGATGGACAGAAGATAATTCAGCGTGAAGTACAATAGCGATGCAAAGACAAGGGCCGGTATAACGTAGGAATAGCTGGAGCCGCTTAGAATCTGCACGTTACGCATCAGCTCAGGCAGCGAGATGATGACAGCGAGCGAAGTATCCTTAATGAGCGAAATGAACTGGCTGACCATGGGCGGGGACATTCGGCGCAGTGCCAGCGGGAGAATCACATGCCTCAATGTCTGCATATAAGAGAGACCCGAGGCCCGTGCCGCCTCGATCTGGCCTTTATCTACCGATACAAGACCGCTGCGGACAATCTCCGCTATCATGGCCCCTTCGAAAATGCTCAGCCCGACCACAGCCGCCCAAAAGGTTGGAATGCGAATCCCTGTCTGCGGCAGCACCATGCCGATGAAGAAAATGATCAGCAGCAGCGGCAGGTTGCGGATTATATCCACGAAAAAGGCCGTTGTCCGTGATAGGAAGGGGGTTCGCGTATACCTTACAGTCCCGAGTACGGTTCCAATAATGAAGCTGAATATAATCGATAAGCCGGCAACCTGCACCGTGATCCAAAAGCCTTGAAGGAGATATCGCAGATTCGGCCAGGAGTACGCACCGATAAAATCCATCTCATGCCACCTCCTGTTTAATAGGCGAACTTCGTGTTAACGTCAATTGCTTCTCGCAAATCGGCGCTCCATGTAGTGGACGGCCAGACTGAGCGGAACGGTCAGGAGAAGATAGAACAGGGCTACAAACGTGTAGACAGGTATGCCCTTAAAGGTGCTTAGATTAATAAGATCGGCATAATACATCAGATCGAGTCCTGCGATAACGCCCAAAACAGAGGAGTTCTTAACTAAATTAATCAATTGATTGCCGATAGCCGGGAGTACGATTTTGACCGCCTGGGGAAGAATGATGTAGCGCATGTTCTGGACATAACTCAGCCCGGAGGACCGTGCGGCCTCGGTCTGTCCTGACGGTACCGCCTGAATGCCTGCCCGAATGGCTTCGGCGATGAAGGCCGCTGTATACACCATCAATCCGAGCGTCCCTGAGGTGAACGGATCAACCGGCACACCCAGAGCAGGGAGACCCAGGAAAAAGAAAAATACAACCACCAGGAGCGGAATGTTGCGGATAAACTCCACATAGATGGCACCGATGGCCTTTAGTATGCGGAATGGGGCAATGCGCAGAATGGCAATGAGTGTGCCCAGCACCAAGCTGCCAATCAGCCCGAACAGGCTGGCCAGAATAGTCTGACCCAGGCCTGCCATGAATTGATCCCAATGCTCAACCAGAATGTTAAAATCCCACAAGGTCAAAATGCCTCACCTCCAATTGGGGATTAAAATTGATGGGCCGGTCGGAAGAGAAGGTCCCCTCCCTAAGGAAGATCCCTTATCATTAGAAGCAAGTCTTCTGGAACCGACCCGGCCATTACATGTGACAGTTATTCCGGTTTAACGCCCATCCACTGTTCGTACAGCTTGTCGTAATCGCCGCTGTCCTTCATTTCCTTCAACAACTCGTTAACGGTTTTCACAAACTCGGGATTCCCTTTCTTGATTGCCATGCCGTATGGCTCATCCGTAAAGTTGCCGCCGACCAGTTCAAAGCTGGGGTCCTGCTGCTGCATGCCGAGCAAAATCGAATTGTCGGTGGTCAGGGCATCACCCTGCCCTGCTTTGAGAGCGGTAAAGGCGTCCTGGTAATTCTCGAATTCCAGGATTACGGCGTCAGGGGCTTTCTCACGGATGTTCTGCGCGGAGGTGGAGCCCTTCACGGTGAGTACCTTCGTATCCTTGTTCAGGCTTTCGAGTCCTGTAATGGGGCTGCCCTTTTTCACCAGCAAGGATTGGCCAGCTTCAAAATACACATCGCTGAAATCCACCTGTTCCTTGCGTTCCTCCGTAATGGTCATGGTGGCGATAATGATATCGATGTCCCCGTTCTTGAGCATATCGATCCGCGTTTTGGAGGTAACCTCCTTCAGCTCGACTTTGGTTTCATCACCAAGAATCTTCTTGGCAAGCGCTTTGGCGATGTCGATATCAAAACCCTCCACATTGCCGGTGGCCGGGTCCTGAAGTCCAAACAGCTTCGTATCATATTTCACGCCCGCCACCAGTTTGCCCCGTTTCTTGATGGCATCCAGGGTGTCTGTATTGCCGGAGCCTCCGCATCCTGATGCGATCAGCATCATAATTAGCGACAGAATCGCCGCGCTCCATCGGAACTTCCTTGTAAACCTGTTCTTCATACTTCAGATCCCCCTCAAAGATATAATTTCTCACAGCCGGTTCTACTGAAAGCGGTTATGCTAGCCGTAACATGGTCGGCGGTTAGTGGTGCAGCAGACGACTCAGGAATGCCCGCGCTCTTTCTTCCCGCGGTTGATTGAAGAATTCGGAGGAAGCGGCATCCTCAATGATGCGCCCTTCATCCATAAAGACGACCCGGTCTGCGGCTTCACGGGCGAAGCCCATCTCATGCGTAACCACGGCCATGGTCATGCCTTGGTGAGCGAGCGAACGCATGACATCCAGCACTTCGCCTATCATTTCCGGGTCGAGTGCGGATGTTGGTTCATCAAACAGCATGATTTTCGGGTTCATCGTCAATCCGCGGGCAATGGCAACCCGCTGCTGCTGGCCGCCTGAGAGCTGGGAGGGATAGCTGTCCGCTTTGTCCGCAATCCCGACCCGCTGCAGGTACGTCATCGCTTTTTCCGTGGCTTCCGCTTTGGTCATTCCCAGCACCTTCATGGGTGCAAGGATGATGTTGTCGATTACCTTCCTGTGCGGATACAGATTGAAATGCTGGAACACCATGCCGATATCCCGTCGGAATTTATTAATGTCGATCTTTCGGTCATGAAGCTTGACTCCATTCACAACAAGCTCGCCATCGCTTATGCCTTCGAGTCGGTTGATGCAGCGCAGCAGCGTGCTTTTTCCGGAGCCGGATGGCCCCACGATGACAACGACTTCCCCCTGGGAAATGGTCAGGTCGATTTCTTTCAGAACATGGAAGGTTCCGAAAAATTTGTTGACTCGGCTGAATTCGATCAGTAGAAATCCCCTCCTATTCACTTTAAAATGACGCTGCAGGCATGTAAGCTTTTGTCCTGTCTTGGTGCCAGGCCCTTTTTACACTGGTATGGCAAAGGGAGCTTGTTCCATGCCACTTTTAGGAAAATTTAGTATCCAAGCGGTGGGGAGTGAGATATAATAGGGTGCGTCATTAGGATGAAGGAGGCAACATGGATAAACGTGCAAAATTGACCGAAATCGACCTGGTTCGGGGCTTTGCGATGATGGGTGTGCTGATGGTGCATGCAACTTCATTCGCCACAGTTCAGATGCGCGGGGACGATTTTTTTGGCTTATATAACTTCCTGAACATTTTTTCGAAGGTCGGAACGACAACATTTATTTTCCTGAGCAGCTTTGTGCTGTTCTATAACTATTACCATCGTCCGTTCAAGGGCAGCGATCTTGCGCGGTTCTTCAAGAACCGGCTGATGTATATTCTGGTCCCGTATCTGCTGTTCTCGATTCTGTTCTTTACCGTGGCCTGGTATCATCGCGGGGGCGAGTCGAATCTAGCAGCGATGCTGGAGAGCTTCTGGCCCAAGCTGTTGACGGGAAAATCTTACACGCACTTATATTTCATCTTCATTAACATTCAGTTCTATGTGCTGTTCCCGCTGGTGCTGATGCTGCTGAAGCGGTTCCGCGGCTTCGCGGCGTCGAGCGTGCTGGTGGGCATCGTACTGCAATGGCTGTTCTATCTCGGCAATGATGCCTGGTGGGACGTGACCAACCGCAACAGCTGGTCGCTGTCATTTTTGTCGTATTATTTTCTCGGGGCATGGATTGGCATCTATTATGACCGGGTAAAAGATTGGCTGACTTCAGCACAGGGGACCGCAACGCCAACGCTGCGCAAGCTGGGCTGGGTCGCGCTTTGGGCAGTGTGGCTGGGCGCCGCGCTGGTGCATATAGGTCTTCGATACAATCAGCGGCTGCTGGGCATGGAATATCACCCGCTGCTCTACGATGCGTTCTGGAATGTACACACATTAACGACTGCGCTGGTTATGCTTCAAGTAGCGCTGAGCTTCGGGAATAAGCGTGCGTGGTGGCTGAACGGATTCAGGCGGATCGGGGTATATTCCTTCGGTATTTATCTGGTTCATCCTTTGGTTTTGCTGATCTACCGGGATTTCCCTCCCCATACAGAGAACTCCTGGCTGCTGCTGGCGTGGTATGCAGGGGGGCTGGTCAGTGCGCTGGCCGTTTCGTACATGGTGGTATACAGCATCAGCCGCCTTGGCCGCTGGACATGGATCTTCTTTGGCAAGCTGCCGGGAAACCTGCGGCCGGGACGAGCTACGGGGTCACCGGTTCAGGCGCCGCCTCTTACAGAGACATCATCGTAGAAATCTGTGGATTTAATAAGGTGCTTTCCTCGGCAGGGGAGAGCGCCTTTTTCTTTTGGCTTCAGGTGGCGATATTTCAGAATGACTCCCTGATTTTCGGAATGAGGTTAAGCTGTCCGAATGTCATGTTATATTTTGTTTTAAACACAGGTCAACCACATTCGTTACATACATGAAAGCGAGGGAATGGCAATATGAGTGGTAGCAGAAATCAAATAGTAAGCGGTTTCATTAAGGCGGATGGCAAACGGATTATTAATGGGGATGGTCAGGAGATTTTGCTGCAGGGCGTCGGACTGGGAAGCTGGCTGTTGCCGGAAGGATATATGTGGAAGCTGCCGGAGCAGGGAGACCGTCCGCGGCGCATCGAAGGCATGGTCAAAGATCTGATCGGAGAGGAGAAGGCATCGGCGTTCTGGGAAACCTATTATGAACGGTATATCGCCGAAGCTGATATTCGGCAAATGGCCCATGAGGGCTACAACTCGATTCGGGTGCCAATCAATGCCAGGTTCATTATGGAGGAGGGGCAGCAGCCGCCTTTTGCATATCACGAAGGTCATTTGAAGATGATCGACCGGGTCATCGATTGGTGCAGGACGTATTCGCTGTATGTTATTCTGGATTTGCACGGCGCACCTGGCGGACAGACGGGTGCGAATATAGACGATTCCGAGCGGGATTTACCGGAGCTGTTCACCGACCCGCTGAACGCAACGCGTACCGTGGCGCTGTGGCGGATGCTGGCCGAGCGCTATAAAGACGAATGGATCGTTGCCGGTTACGACCTGCTCAATGAGCCGCTGCCGGATTGGTTCAGCGAGTACAATGACCGGGTGATGCCGCTGTACAAGGAGATCACCGCAGCGATACGCGAAGTGGACAAGCGGCATATGATTATTTTGGAAGGAGTGCACTGGTCTACGGACTGGAGTATTTTCGACGATAAATTTGATGACAACCTCATGCTGCAATTCCATAAGTACTGGAATAATCCCGATACGGAGAGCATTCAGAAGTATCTTGATCTGCGCGAGGAATGGAATGTGCCGATCTTCATGGGGGAGGGCGGCGAGAACAACCCGCAGTGGTACACGGGGGCATTTCGGATGTTCGAGGACCATAATATATCCTGGAACTTCTGGACTTGGAAGAAGATGAACACTCAAAACTCGCCGTTCTCGATCAGAATGCCGGAGGGCTGGGATCAACTGACGGGTTATCTGGAAGGTGGAGCGAAGCCATCTCCTGCCGAAGCGGAGGCTATTCTGGGCCAATACCTGGATCATCTTCCGCTGGAAGCATGTGATGCCTATCCGAACGTGTCCCGGTCCCTGCTGCGCCAGCTGCCCATACAGATCCCGGCAGAGTTTTACGGATATCGTGGTGAGGGCCTCTCTTACCATGTTGGAGCAAAGGCCAGGCAGGATATCGGCTTTCGGGTTCGTGACGGTGTTCCGATGCGGATGATTACAGGCAAGATGGAAAAACCAAGTTATGCGCCGGAAGGCGGCAAGCCATGGGTAGAGGATAACTTGGTATGCGTGCAGCTCCAGGAGGGGGATTGGCTCGCTTATGATGCGCTAAGCGCATCAGCAGGCGTCTTCGATCTGGACATTCGGGCGCAGCTTCCGACGGGTTCCGTAGACATCATGCTTCAGGTAGGGGAGCGGGAGCCTGAGGTAATCTCGTTATCGGAGTCCGGTGAATGGCAGTGGCAAATATATAAGCTGACTGAGGCTATGCCGGTCGAGGAAGGACCGGTCGATGTGGTGATGATGGTGAACAAAGGCGTAATCGAGCTGGATTGGCTGGAGTTCTCGGAATCCCGTTGAACTTAGATGGTAAAGGGGAGATGCGGCTGTGACAGAGCAGGCTGGTATATCAGAAGGGCTGTACCAATGGCTGGACGGCTCCGATCTGGAATCGAAGCAGGGCACGGCAATGATGCTGCTTAGTGTAACGGAAGATCTGTGGCCGCATACGGCGATGATAAGCGTAGGAGAGATTGTCGCTCTGGACCGGAGCAGGCTTAGACTTGCGCTCTGGCCGGGGACGCTGACAACCGGGAACCTTCTGCGCTCAGGTCAGGCAACCCTGGTGGCTATTCATGATGGAGCAGCCCACTATGTTCGGCTGCGGCTTCAGGCACTTCCCGATCTGCCGGATGCCCGGCATCCGCGGCAGCGTTTTGCCGCCGAAGTGGTGGCTGTACGCGAGGATATCGCGAAATATGCCGACATTCTCTCGGCGGTGAAGATCCAGCTCCACGACCCGGATGAAGTGCTGGGGCGGTGGAAGGAAACGATTGAGGAACTGCTCAAGTAAACGTTTCCTTGTGAAATAAAGGCTCTATATATGGCTCCTGGCATATGCCGGGAGTTGTATATGCCTCGCTGTGGTTAATCGGAATGATGCCGAATAAGGCAGCTTATAATTTTACGCAGAATCTTTTGGTTTGGTATTTGCTATCGGCGGCCAGATGTGTTAAGATATGAATATCGAAATCGACCTGAATTCACATATTGTAGAGGGTTGTCATTTCTGGTAACCTTGTGCAATATGTGAATTTTTTTATTCCGTCTGCGAAGAAAAAAGGTCATGTAAATATATATCAAGGAGGATTCCCCCATGCAAACAGGAACTGTTAAATGGTTTAATGCTGAAAAGGGCTTTGGTTTCATCGAAGTTGAAGGCGGTAACGATGTATTCGTTCACTTCAGCGCGATCCAAGGCGACGGCTTCAAAACGCTTGACGAAGGCCAACGCGTTGAATTCAACATTGTTGAAGGAAACCGTGGACCACAAGCTGAGAACGTTGTTAAATTGTAATTACAATTGAAAACTGCCCTTAATGTGAGACATTAAGGGCAGTTTTCTTTTATACGGCGTTTCTGTTTTCTAAGACGAAAATAAGGAGGAGCGTTCATGTATTCGCGTAAAAACTCGATGGAGAGTATTCCTGAAGAAATAACGGAAGTTTGGGCATGCACAAAGGAAGACTGCAAAGGGTGGATGCGGGACGATTTTGCGTTCGACACGGAACCGGTATGCCATTTGTGTCATTCCCCTATGGTCAAGGAATCGAGAAGTCTGCCGCAGCTTGTTAATACCAATAAACAACAGAAATCTCTGGCTAAGGGGATTCAGATCGAACGCAAATAGCAGCTAATACCTAGAGAAAGCGCTGGGCAAATACGAATTCTTCTTGAAGCTACCTTCGGATTTTATGGTAAATCCGTCTATTTCTGTTTCATTGGAAGGAGAATGGTTAGTAATATGTGTACCCTTAACATTCTGAGCTCAGAGTGATTTCGCAGCATAGGGGTCGCAAAATTCAAAGGAGTGAAATGTATTGAACACGCAAACCGAGGTACTGAAGCGAAACATCGACAACATGATCATTCAGGAGAACCAAGGCGGCTTGAACGATCAGGAGAAATTCATCATGCAGAAGCTGATGCGTGAGAAGTATCAACAGGAACACGAGAGTAAACAGGAACAGCGTGAGGAAAACAAAGAGGATTAATTGGGAAACCGTTTGATATACGTTGGAAAAAAGCGGATAATGCTGCTGACGTGATCGGTTAGATCACGGATAGCAGGATTCATTTGCAGGATTGAGGCATGAATGACAGCTCTTGAAGCTGCTGTTCATGCCTTTTTTTGTGTTATGGGGAGGACAAGGGCTCTCATCGAGGGAGTTTACCCGAAAAATGAGCCCCTTGAAACGAAATCTGAAACCTTACATGCAGGGAAAGTACGATCTACAATAGAAACATAGAGAATGTAAGGGTTTTCAATCTGATAGGATCAACTTGGAGGTCATAACCATGCAAAATCAACTTCATGCCGACGTTTCCGAAACCGGTGTCGGTCCATCGAGGGAACCTTCTGCGCAGGATCAGAAGAAACTTGATAGAAAAAGATGGCTCCGAAAGCTCTACGGTCAACGGCATCTTCAAATTATGGCACTGCTCGGCATTGTGTGGATGATCATCTTTAACTACATTCCCATGTACGGTGTCATCATCGCATTTAAAGAATTCAACATTGTGAAGTCCATTGGCGAGGCCCCATGGGTTGGGCTGGAGCATTTTAAGGAGTTTTTCTCGGACGAGGACTTTACGAACGTCATGCGGAACACACTCGGCATCAGCTTGCTGAAGCTGTTCATCGGTTTTCCGCTTCCGATTATCTTTGCGCTTTTCCTGAATGAGATTCGGTCTGTTCGCTACAAGAGAACAATCCAGACGATCTCTTATCTGCCTCACTTCTTGTCATGGGTTATACTGGGCGGCATTCTGATGACCTGGCTTGCCGACATCGGAATTATCAACAATATCTTGCTGGCTCTGAATATCATTGATGCGCCGATCACGTATCTGGCCGAACCGAAATATTTCTGGGGGATTATCATCACCTCGGATATATGGAAGGAGCTTGGTTGGTCTGCGATTATTTATCTGGCAGCCATCGCCAGCATTTCTCCTGAAATGTACGAGGCATCCACGATTGACGGTGCAGGACGGTTCCAGAAGATGTGGTACATTACGCTTCCAAGTATCAAATCGACCATCTCCATTCTTTTCATTCTGGCGGTCGGTGGTGTGCTCAATTCCAACTTCGATCAGATTTTGGTGCTGCGGAACTCGCTTAATGAAAGCGCGAGTAACGTAATCGATATTTTCGTGTACCACACCGGGATGCAGAACGGACGTTACTCCTACGCGCAAGCGGTCGCACTGTTCAAGTCCGTCATTGCTATTATCCTGCTGCTGATCGCGAACCAGGTTACCAAAAAGCTGAACGACACATCACTATTCTAACGGGAAGGGAGACGGGAATTCCATGCTTAAACGCAGAACCAAAGGCGAAGCCTTCTTCGATATATTCAACAACTTCGGCATGTTGATTGTATGCTTTTTGACGATATACCCGATCTGGTACGTGCTGGTGAATGCCTTCAACGACGGGCAGGATGCCATGCGCGGAGGTATCTACTGGTGGCCGCGGGTATTCAGCTTCGAGAATTTCAGCGCGGTGTTTCAGAGCTCCGGCATCATGACCGCCATGGGAATTACCGTGGCCAAAACCGTGATCGGCGTGTTGATCCACGTCCTCTTCACGGCAATGGTTGCGTATGCTTTCTCCCGCAAAGGCCTGATTGGCGGCAAGTTGTATATTCTGATGGGAACGGTGACCATGTTTTTTGGCGGGGGCCTCATTCCTACCTATCTGCTGATCAAGGACTTAAACATGCTGGACAGCTTCCTGGTATACATCATTCCGGCAATGTTCAGTTTCTTCGATCTGATCATCTTCATGACCTTCTTCCGGGAAATCCCGGATGGCCTGGAGGAGGCAGCAAAAATCGACGGAGCCAACGACTGGTCGATCTTCCTCCGGGTGGTGCTGCCAGTGTCTATGCCGGTTATCGCGACGATCGCGCTGTTTCATGGGGTGTTCCAGTGGAACGATTATTTCACCGGGGTTATCTACATTAACAATACGGATTTGCAGCCGATCCAGACGTATTTGTATAAGGTTGTGGCTCAATCCAGCTCCAACCAGATGATGGCCCAGGTTCCGGGCGGTGTTGCCAAGACGGTCACATCGCAATCAATCAAAATGGCGACCATGGTGGTGACCACTGCGCCTATTGTATTCGTATATCCGTTCCTGCAGCGGTACTTCGTCAAAGGGATGATGATTGGTTCCATTAAGGGATAAGTCGGTGTTAAGCTTTCCTCTCCCATCTTCCGGAGAAATCCGGGAGGAGAGAGATATACAGGCGGTAGCTTCTCTTGCCACATCCGGCGGGAGTTCTATATAATCATATTTTTAAATAAGAAAAGGGGAAAACACATGAGCAAGATGCTTAAGCCAAAGAGCCTTCTGTTGTTGATGTTCGCACTGGTCATGGCCTTTACAACAGCATGCTCGTCCGGCGGTGATAATAGCGCGTCGGAAAAAGAGGAGGAAAAACCGGCAGAAGAAGTGAAACTGACTCAGGATCAGCCGGGGTGGCAAGTTGACACTTCACCGATTACGTTTGACTGGTACATCAACTTTGCCTGGTTCCCGAACAAATGGGGCGAGGATATTACTTCCCAATACGTAACCAAGAAGACCGGGGTGAATCTTAACCTGATCGTACCGGCGGGGAACGAAGCCGAGAAGATGAATACGATGATTGCATCCGGTACCTTGCCCGATTTTATTACGCTGGGATGGTATGAAGACGCTGTCAAAAAAATGATTGAAGGCGATCTGGTCCTGCCTCTGAACGAATTGGCCGATCAGTATGATCCGTATTTCTATAAAGTATCCGACCCTGCAAAAGTGTCATGGTACACGAAGGATGACGGCAACATCTACGGTTATCCGAATGCTTCCTCATCACCGAAGGACTATGAGAAGTTTGGCGACAACATCACGTCGAACCAAACGTTCCTGGTACGTAAAGACATGTATGAGGCGCTTGGAAGCCCGGAGATGCGCACACCGGAAGGTTTCCTGAAAGCGCTTGAGGACGCCAAGAAAATGTTCCCGGATGTGAACGGGCAGCCGCTCATTCCGTTTGGTCTGCATGATTTCCATGAAAAAGGCAACAGCTCGTTGGAAGGCTACCTGCAGAACTTTCTGGCCATTCCACAGGATAAAGACGGAAAGCTGAATGACCGCACGACAGATCCGGAATATGTAAAATGGCTCAAGACCCTGCGTCTTGCTAATGAAAAGGGACTGATGTCCAAAGATATCTTTGTGGATAAACGTCCGCAAATGGAAGAGAAAATGGCACAGGGCCGTTACTTCGCGATGCTCTACCAGCGCAGTGATATGGCGAACCAGCAGAACGCGCTGTTTGCTAATGATCCGAACTCCGTGTACATCGCGGTTGACGGACCGGCCAACTCCAATCTGGATCAGCCGACCCTGTCCGGTCCATCGATTTCCGGCTGGACGGTTACATTGATCTCCAAGAACGTAAAGGACAAAGCACGTGCCATCCGCTTCCTGGATTACCTGATCTCCGAAGAAGGACAGCGTGACACCTACCTTGGCGAAAAAGGCGTAACATGGGATACGATTGACGGCAAAGACCAGTTCCTGCCTGAAGTTGCGCAGCTGCTGAACAGCGACCGCGGAGCGTTCGACAAGAAGTACGGAGCATCCCATACCTTCTGGATGCTGATGGATACCAATATTACGCCTGCTTGGGCACCTCCGGCTGTAGAGCCGTTCAAGCAGCTGGAAGACTGGACGCGCGGCAAGACGGAAAGCTTCTCGCAATTTGACCAATTGGACCCGGATGCAAGTTCTGAGGAAGGCATTATAAATGACAAGGTCATGAACGAGTGGGGTAAAATACTGCCGAAACTGATCTTTGCCAAAACCGATGCCGAGTTTGATCAGATTTGGAACGGTTATTTGGAAAAACGCGAATCGCTCGGATTTGCCAAAGTGCATGAATACAGACAGAAAGAATACGAAGAGAACGTGAAGAAGCTTGAGGAATTCCTGCAATAAGGATTTCGTTTACGATCTGGTAGATGAACAGAATGAAGGCTTTAGGTACCCTATCCTCGATTTTGTCGAAATAGGGTGCCTTTTGTCGCATCACGAGATAATATAGGGTTTGTATCCGATCGGCTGATGCTGTTGTCCTTGTCCATTCTGGATTAGGGTATGTTCATTACATAAAACGGGATGTGACAGTCATGGTGAAACGAATGGCATCGCTTATTCAATCGTTTACTTATTGGTTTGGCCGCAGGTCCATGCAGAGCCGTCTGGTTGCGGCCTATATATTGATTCTGCTCATTCCGAGCATCATCGTATCGAACTATTTTTTCAAGCAGATTCGGGAGACCTATATTAGCGATGCGCTGAACCAGAACTCATTCCTGCTGGAGATCGAGAAGATGAACATGCTTAACCAGATTGAGGCGATCGAAATGGCTGCACAGCTGTCGATTTCGGATGATGGAATCAAGGAGTATCTGCGGTTGAGTGAAGAACCCGAACCGGCATGGCTGATTGAGTTGGCTTGGGGGCCATTTAAGGACATGCAGCGAATTCAGACGAACAACCCTAACATTACCCACCTTCGTTTATTTACGGATAATCCGAACGTTACGGAGATGTGGCCTATTATATTTCAGGAGAACCGGATTGTCGGTGAGCCCTGGTTTTCTAAAATCAAGGAATTAAACGGTGGGGAACTATGGGTGTTCAACCACCGTGACCCTGATATTTTACAGCGTTACGCAGCGGATGTGTCCGAGGAATTGCCGAAGGTATCCTTGATCCGTCAGGTCCATCTCGGGAGTTACAGCGGAGTGGTCCAGGTTGACATGCTGCTCAAGTACTTTGCTCCGAAGACCTTTGCCGGTATCCTGGATGAAAGCTCACAGATGATGATCGTAGATCAGGAGGGGCAGCTGTTCATGGACAGAAGCCAATCGTTCATGACCGGCCATGAGGGCTTGCGGGAAGAGGTCGAGGTCCAATTCGCTAACCTGAGGCAGCAGGCCGATGATCTGGAAAAAACGGTGCATGCGCAATTCGGCGTGAATGGTTCCTCGTTCTTGCTGATTGCAACGCCGGTGGAGCGGCTTCATGCTTACGTGCTGAATGTCGTGTCGCTGGAAGGGGCTCTGAATAACGTATCCAAAGCCCAGGGGCAGATTATAGCAGCCAATATCCTGCTGATCATTCTGCTGTCGATCATTACGTACTACATGAATTCCATCATCCTGAAGAGTTTGAGGCGTTTAACGGAGGCAATGAAAAGAGTCCGCAAAGGGGAAGTCACTGCGGGCCTGACCATACAGGGCGGCGGCGAGGTTGGAGAGCTGGCGCATCATTTTAACAAATTAATCCGAACCATTAACGAACTGATTGCCCAAGGGGTAAGGAAGCAAGCGGTGACCAAGGAGGCAGAGCTTCGGACGCTGCATAGTCAGATTGACTCCCACTTTCTGTACAATACACTTGAGAATATTAAGATGCTGGCGGAAATTGAAGGGCAGCGGACGATCTCGGACGCGCTGACCTCGCTCGGCGGGATGATGCGCTACAACTTTAAGTGGTCGGGAGAGTACGTGAAGCTGAGGGATGAGATCCGTCATATCCGCAATTATATTGATGTGATGAATATCCGTTTTGATGAACCGATATGGCTTGAGCTTAACATACCGTCTGAGTTTATGGAGCTTGAGGTGCTGAAGATGTCACTGCAGCCGATTGTGGAGAATGCCGTCAAGCATGCCTGGCCAGAGGCGCTGGATCAGGAGAAACGGGTTAAGATCAACGTGATTGCATGGGAAGAGGACCGAATTACGATTAACGTAACGGATAACGGGATCGGTATTGAGCCGTATCGACTGGGCAGGCTGGGTGAGAGTCTGCGCACGGTTGACAATGAAGACCTTCCATCCGGAGACTACGGAAGGGGAGGGGCACAGGCTGGAGGAATCGGACTTCGGAATGTGCACCAGCGAATCCGGTTGTTCTACGGAAACGATTATGGACTCGAAGTGAAGAGCGAAGAAGGAATATTCACGCAGGTGACCATGACGTTCCCTAAGGTTCTGTTAACAGGAGGAGGCAGTGGACATGAGAAGTCTGATGATCGTAGACGATGAGAAGAATATCCGGCATGGACTGAAAATGATGATTGAACGGGAGTTCCCGGATCAATACGATATCCGGATAGCTGCACAGGGACAGGAAGCGCTGGATTCCTTTCATGAGCAGCCGGCCGATATCGTAATTACAGACATCCGGATGCCGGTCATGGACGGGATTCGCCTGATTGAGGCATTTACTGAGCTGGAGAGCACACTGGGGGTTAAGCCCATCGTGCTAATCTTAAGTGGTTATGATGATTTTGAATATGCGAAGGCAGCGATCCGGTATCAGGTGAAGGAGTATTTGCTTAAGCCGATCCGCCGGGATGAACTTTTCGCCGCGCTGAGAAAGACGGAAGAAGCGTTGCTCTGGCAGGCGGATGTGCATAAACGAATGGCGGCCAGCGAGGTGTATTTTCAGCAGCTGCAGGCCCATCGCCTGAAGGAGTTGTTAGAGCAGCCGGAAGGTTCCCTCAAGGATATGGAAGCTGCGGCGAAAGAGATCGGCTTTGATACGTTTATGAAGCCGTTCCGACTTGCAGTGATGAAGTATAAGTATGAAGACGGCAATGCCATGAACAAGAATGAGCTCAAGCAACTGATTGATCATATAATGGCTTCTGTCGAAGGGCGAATCAGTGCTTGCTTCCTGGACGGCACAGGAAAGGTTGTGCTGATCGGGAGCCCGGACGGTTTATTCGAGGAGCTTGCACGGCAGTTTACCGAGCGAGAGATGGACGGGCTCTTCGTAGGGATCAGCTGCGAGGGTTTCCGGGTGGAAGATATCAGGGCTTGCTACAAGCAAGCCCTGACCGCGATGAATTATACGTTCATACATCCTAACGTTAAGTTGATGAGTCATGACGATATTCAGGGAGCGCTGCATACCTATCCGGTGCCGGAGGAGGATATCCGCAAGCTGGGCAATATGCTGGGTACAGAACGCGAGCGTGAGATCAAGGCGCTGCTGCTGGATATTTTTCATATCGAGGATATGCCGCATGTAGCCATTGATTATTTGGAGCAGGTCAGCAAGCGGATTAATGAACAGGTACTGGATGAAGTGTTTCGAATTTACGGGGAGTCTATGGTGGAGGTATTGAAGCTGTACCGCAAGGTAGGCACGATGGACAATTACCGTCATTTTCACTCGTATTTCAGAAATCTGGAGCATCTGCTGCTTAACGTGAATGAATACATCAAGGGCATCCGCTCCGCCCACAGCGAGCATTCCGAGATCAAAGCCGCTGTGAGTTACATGGAGGAGAATTTCCATAGACCGCTTAATATGGCGATGGTCAGCAATCATGTTTCTTTGAATTATTCCTATTTCAGTGAAGCGTTCAAGGCTCATACGGGCGAGAACTTTGTGGTCTTTCTCAAGAAGCTGCGGATTGCCAAGGCCAAAGATCTAATCCAGGATGGGACACTGAAGCTTACAGACATAGGCAAAGCCGTCGGGTTTGAGAACATCAAGCAATTCTCACGTGTGTTCAAGGAGCTTGAAGGGATCTCGCCGCATGAATTCCGGATTAAGGTTCAGACGGATGCCGGGCTGCAGCAGGGATAGCCTGGCTGCCATTTCCTGTGCATCCCTTATCATCCTGCCGTTTTCTGCGCTTGGAAAATGGCGGGATTTTTTAAGTGAGAGGAGATATCCAACCTCTTGGTTTATCCTTTTTATGGTAAAATAAATAGAGTTGGAGGTGTGTCATGTCGAAATCGGCCAAATGGGTCTGGGTATGGATTGTAGCCTTAATTGTTGTATGTACCGTTGTTGTGCTTGAACATCAGAAGAGGATGGAGCAGGGGGCGAGAATGACCCTGCAAAGCGTATTGGGGACGTCTCTTGCTCAAATATGGAGCCACTATACCGACATCCTGAAGCTGAAGTCGATGCCGCTTCATGAAGCGCGCCTGGCGGAGGTTCGATTGAAGCTTGCGGCGATTGAAGCATACTCCAGGACGGCGGATAAGGCTGTCCATTCTTCATTGTTAAACCCGATTGCGGAGAAGATGCTGGCCTTGTCGGATAGCATTCGGGACAGCTACGCAGAGAACGGTCGTTTCCTGGAAGCTGACGAGGATAAATACGCTCTCATCATGCGGGATTCGGAAGCGCTGCTCTCCCTTATGAGCGAGGTATACTATCTACCAGAGTCGCAGGAGGGTGCCGAGGTGACGCTGAATATATCCAATTACGATGGATTGGTAGCGCTTAACAAACGTTTGGGGCAAGATCTTCATGGTTATTCGGTCAAGTAGAAGGCATTCATACATAGCAAAAAAAGACACCTTACCGGGGTTCCTGGTTCCTGCCTGGAATTAGCGATGGGTGTCTTTCCTATATACAGGATTATGTAATCCTTGTGTCTTCTATATTTACTGAGCGGCTGTTTCCAGCATGGACAGCGTCATTTCCATTTTGCGGGTGATTTCTTTCTGCCATTTCACGTCTCCGAGCTGGATGGCGAGATTCAGCAGGTCCAGATAGTCATCCATTTGCAGAGAACAGCGGCGGGAAGTCGTTTTCATAAGTCAATCGGCTCTCCTTTTATCTATAGACTCTCCAAGCGAAACAGGTGTAACCTCAAGTGTTGCATAGATTCTCAACACATTCTCACTTGTCCGGTAATGATAATCATTATCATATGGCTAATTCTCATTATAAAGACTTCCCGCACGGGATGCAAGTCACTTTCTCGAATTTGTCGAAAATGATTTTAATTCATAAAGAACCGCTGTCTATATTTCCGCGGAGATATGCCTTCCTGCTTCGTGAAGCAGGAGGTAAAGTAGGCCGCATGGTTGAATCCGACCTCCTCTGCGATACGACTGATATTGAAATCCGTCTGCATCAGCAGCATCTTGGCTTGCTCGATCCGGTAGCGCTGCAAATATTCAACAGGCGAGCAGCCGAATTCCTTCTGCATGCAGCGCGCAATATACACAGGGTGAAAGTTGATGCGGTCACCAAGCTCCTGCACCTTGAATTCCTCACGATAATGCTTCCGCAAATAAGCCGCGGCCCGTTCGGCGCAAGCGGACGAAGGCGAGGATACCGGCGTATCGAGTGCGGCGGCCAGCTGTTCAATGAGCTCTTGAAAAACCACCTGCTGCCGCCATAAAAATTTGGCCTGATGGCCGTACTGAACCAGCGAGGACATGGTTGCCAGAAGCTCCATGGCTTTCTCCGGTTGAGGCAGGGTGCCGAACTGGGGGATTTTGACGGTAAAATAGTTCGGCGCCATCGCTTTCAGCTCCGGCACCTCCTCTTTTCTTGGCGCCTGGATGGTCTCGTCGGCATGCCAGTCCCCGGAGGTCTGGAAATGGAGCCAGTAATAATCGGTCTCTTCGGTACATCCGTTTGTACCAAAATGATGCGTATCGGGCCGCAGGATGAGATACATGCCCGGTTTGATCTCATAGGGATTGCCATTCTCTGTAACATCAAGCCGACCCTTCATGACAACGAGCAGATCGAAAATGCCGATGTTCTTGCGGTTGGGATGTCCACCATGGATGGGAGCCCGGGTGAGACCGCTATTGATATATTCCGGAAGCGGCGGAACGGTGAAATTCAGGATGGTCATAGGAAAGCCCTTTCGTGATCCTCGAGGTTTGAATTTTTATATTTTTCGTTCGGAAAATGATATTATAACTCCAGTATACCATCTATAATTTGAGAAGGTTAAAGACCGTTTTATCATGAATTGTGTTTAACCCTTACATCATGGGTGGAGGTTGGAATGTTGGATAAAAACACAAGCAAATTTACACTATGGGTCCTTGCGTGGCCTATATTTATTGAGCTGTTCCTGCAGTTTCTGCTTGGAGCAGTCGATACATTGATGGTTAGCCGTATATCTGATGACGCGGTTGCGGTGGTAGGCTTCTCCAATCAGCTCTTTCAGGCGATGACAACGCTGTTTATGACAGTTGCCAGCGGTGCCGGTATCCTCATTGCGCAAAAAATCGGCTCCAGCAAATCAGGGGATGCCCGAACGATCGCGATTATGGCACTAAGTGTGACTACCTTAATCGGCATCGTATGCAGCGTGATCTTATTTGCTGTGCCGGAGCAGATTGCCGCTGTGCTTCAATTGCCGGAGAACCTGCTTCCACTTGCCGGCACCTATATCTCGATTGTTGGGGGCGGCATGGTGCTGATTGCCATGATGGCGACGATGAGCACCGTCATTCGCAATACCGGGAACACCCGAGCCCCCATGTACGTAGCCATTGGCATGAACATTATCCACGTGATTATGAACTACGGCTTTATTTTCGGGGCCTTTGGCTTCCCGCAGTGGGGGCTAACCGGTGTGGCAATTTCGACGGTGGTCAGCCGTCTGCTTGCTGTTCTGCTGCTGCTCTATATATTCCTGCGTTCGTTTGAATACCGGGTCAAGTGGAGAGAATTCCGAGTGTTTGACCGTCCGCTGTTTGGCGAGTATTAAAAATCGGCTGGCCGCTCGGGGTGAATATGTCCTGCTGGGTGTTCTCGCAGCTCATCATTTACACCTTCATTGCTACGCTTGGCGCTGCGGAGCTCGCTGCCCGCACGTATATGAATACACTCGAATCCTTCTGCTTCCTGCTTGGCTCGTCCATCGCGATGGCCGCCCAAATTCAAATTGCCCATCTGTTCGGGGCAGGACGTACGAAGGAGGCCTACCGAAGCGCCTACCGCGCGCTGGGCTTCGGCACGATTTATGTTGTTGTTAACGGCTTTATCTTGTTTGTATTCGGCAAGCAGCTGCTTGGCATGTTTACCAATGATCAGACCATCATCGCAATCGGGGCCTCTCTGCTGGGCATGAACCTGATTCTTCAGCCGGGCAAAATGCTCAACATGGCACTAGGCAACTCACTCAATGCTGTGGGCGATACGAGGTTCACGATGTATATTTCCCTTGGTTCGATGTGGCTGGTCGCCACGGTGCTGTCCTACGTGCTCGGCGTTCATATGGGCTGGGGACTGATCGGTATCTATTCGTGCATGATCGCTGACGAATATCTGAGAGGTGCGCTGTCTTACTTCCGCTGGCGCAATCAGAAGTACCTGCGCAAGGCAGAGCAGCAGGCAGAGCCGATGAACCATCACACGACCCCAATCGAGCCGATACCGGCACAGGTGTAATTTCAGGGTATAATATTGATAAAGGATACTTCGGCCGTGCGGCATCGAGGTATTCTTTTTTTGTGAGATACTAAAAAAATAAATATCGAAAACTTTTCTCCGGCATGGCAGGGTATTATAAGTGATTGGCCAAGTGGAAGGAGGGAAACACGGTTTGGTACATGACCTTATACAACGACTAAAAACAGAATACAGCGATGAAGGTTTTGAAGAGCTATACCGGTTATATGCGGATCGGGCGATTCGCACGGCAACGGCGGTAACCGGAAGTGCGGGAAGCGCTGCCGATGTGGTCCAGGAAACCTTTATCCGGGTTTACCGCAATTTGGGGTCCTATGATTTGAGCAGGCCCTTCGATCCGTGGTTCAACCGGATTCTCTACAACGAGTGCAACCGGTATTTGAAGAAACATTCGAGGATGGTGCCCTCCGAGATTTCGGAGGAGCGGGATCTTCCTTCGGAAACCGACACCTACGATTTCGACCGGCATGGTGAGGTATACGAGATGGTACAGCGGCTTGATGACGAGCATCGGATCCCGGTGATTCTGAAATATTTGAATGATTTTGCCGAGAAGGATATTGCCGACATGATGGAGCTGAACGTCAACACGGTGAAATCCAGATTGTTCAGAGCAAGAAAGAAGTTAAAGGAATGGATGCTGCAAAAAAGGGGAGGGAATCAGCATGGGACGTGATCCATTGGATAAACAGCTTAAAGACAGCTTAGAGAAGGGTACGGATGATGCGATGCAATATAAAGATGAGATATGGACGTCGATTAAAGAGCGTATTCATAGTGAGCCTGCGCCGCAAAAGGCCGAATCCGAAGCGCCATTCACTCCGCGCGAGTCGAAGGTAAGGCGCCGGCCTCGGCGAAGAGCTGCCGGCTGGATCGTGGGAACCGCAGCCGCAGCAGCGATCGTGTTTGCCGTCAGTTTTCAGACGGTGCCTGTCCAGGCTTTTATCGATCAGGTGAAGGAATGGTTTGCTCCAGAGAAAACGGTGGAGCAGGAGCTTGAAGGGATGCCGGAAACGAGTGTGGATTCCTTGCATGAGGGTGCGGATTACGTGATTTATATAGATGAGAGCCGGTTTAAGATGGTTCATGGAGCGGACGTTGACCGCATTGAATTGAAGGAGAAGCCGACGGATGGCCGCTATCCGGAAGTGTTCATGGAAATCTCGCAGGAGGGCATCGACCCTAAAGCTGCAGCGGAGCGAATCCAGGGTGAGCTGCAAGACTATCCGAAGGTAGAGTCGAATCTGGTCGAGGAACCGGTTCAAGGCTGGGAAGTGCGTGCCATTGGCGGAACCGGCGGTAAAGAGTGGGACGATCCGGTAGTGCGGTATTATGTTTTTGATAACGGGCAGGGCGGCAGCTTTGTTGTGAAGCAGCAGTATTTCCTGGAGGCCTCGGAAGGCTTCGGCGTACGTTTCCGGAACATGATGGAAGAGTTCCATATTACCTCGAATACAAATACAAAGGACGATAAAGAGTAAGGATTATGAATAAAATTAGAATGATGTTGATAGCGTCAGTGTCAGCCCTTGTTATGGGAGGATGCAGCAATGAAACCGCCTTTGGCAGATTGAGGCCGAAGCGTATTCGCTGAATGAAGCAAACCTGCGATGTTGTCGGATTAACATGGATAAAGAGTGAGTTGCAAAAGGATAGTCCAACCGGATGGTGTGGGCTATCCTTTTTTTATTCAATGATAAATACATCGCCTTATATGTAATGTTATATAACACATTGATAAGGTTTATATATAAATAGAAGCCCTCCCGAATCTTGGGATTTAATATTTTCAATTTGTTGAAAATGGCTAAAAATATAAGAATATCGTTTCATATCTCTATTTGTAAACGCTTTTTCTATTACATGTCAATTTTGTTATATTAACTAACATTAAATAGAATAACGCTAACGAATACATATTATTGAGTCAGTTAATATGACATAAACATCAAAGGAGAGTGCAATGATGAAACCAAAGTCAAAACGTCCCATAGCCGTCTGGAGTACCGCTGCAATAACTGCTTTTGTTATTTCCTTATCCCCGATCGGAAGTTATGCGGCGCACGCTGCTGCGGTGACGGAAGTCAAGGGAACGGTTAGTACGCCAGCCCCTGCACAGACCCCTGCGGCGCCTGGAAGAAATACGACGGTTCCTCCATTATCGCAAGCTGCCAAGCAGTCGGCGAAACCTAACGTTCTGGTAGTTGCGACAGGCGGGACATTGGCAGGCCAATCGACAGATGCCACCAGCTTCCAATCTTACCGGGCGGGTACGCTGAAGATTGAAGACATGGTGGGTGAACTCCCGAACACGGACAAGATTGCGGATATCAGCACTCTCCAGTTCGGCAACTCCGGATCCAGCGCCTATACGATGGCGGACTTGTATGATCTATCCCAGACCGTCGACCAAGCCCTGAAGGTGTATGACAGCGTTGTTGTCACAACGGGAACAGATACGATGGAAGAGATTGCGTACTTCCTTGATCTGACCGTGCAAAGCGATAAGCCTGTGGTGATTACAGGCTCCATGAGACCTTGGACGGTTATCGGTTCCGATGCCCAAGCGAACCTGTACAATGCCATCAAGCTTGCCGGAAGCGGCCGCACAGAATCCTTCGGTACCGTGCTCATGCTGAATGATACGATCCATCTGGCGCGCGGCGTAACCAAAACCAATGACTACCGCACCGACACTTTCGAAACGCCGATGCTCGGCGCAGTCGGATATATCGACGATGAGAATATACGGATATATCGTGCCCCGCTTCGTGCAATGAAGGCAGAGGGAGAAGGGAATCCGGTATTTGACCTGAGCAAAATCACGAAAGCGGATTTGGCGAAGGTTGAGATTGCGGTTTCCTATCAGGAAGCTGGCGGCGGCGCGATTAAAGGCTTTGTTGCCGACGGAGCAAAAGGCATCGTCACTTCCGGTACCGGCGCAGGCGGTATCTCGAGAGAGATGAGTGCGGCCCGTAAAGAAGCGATCGAGAAGGGGGTGGTTTTCGTAACAACGACCCGGACAGGCTCCGGTAGCGTATACGGCGGCGGGGAAGGCATCATTTCAGGTGACAACCTGAGTCCTCAACAAGCGCGTGTGCTGCTGCAGCTCTCCCTGTCCTTTACAGATGATTTCAATACCATCAAAGGCTGGTTTGCAACTTACGGAACGCCTGAAGTGTAATCTCAGTCATTTTTTAGCTGCTCCTTATTCCTACTGAACGATGAAGTTCCTTCCTCCACCATATATTTTGCCGCCAGGGATACCCTGGCGGTCTTTTTTTGTGCATGCAGACAGCAGTAAGACCAATGGGCATGATGGATTGTCACATTCGTGTAACAAACCGGGGTTAGAGTAGGTTCTGAGGTGATGATATGAAAATACAATTCAAAAAAAGAAACGCAGGAGGTATTTCGCAACGCGTTAGTTCCCAAAGTGCGGTAAGGCACCGGGTGAAGAGGCGCTGGAGAGCCTCCCGGCTGCTCCTCCTGGCATCCATTGTAATGCTCGTAGCCGGATGCGGTGAACCCGCTCCTAACACCAAGCCCCCGGTAAATGGGGAGAATGGATCTGGGCAAATACAAGAGGAGCCCAAGGGCAAAATTACATTTTGGAACCAGCAGCGCAAAGGGACAAACTTTATGAACTCCGAATCGCTGCCGGAGAATTACGAAGCCGCCAAGGAACGCAATATCGAGTTTATTCGGCTTGCCCCGGACAAATGGGCCAAGGACCGTGATTTTCTGTTTAATGACCAGCCGGACTTGAAGCCGAACCGTGACTTCCTTATCGGGAATGCAGATCAATATGAAGGTTTGGTGGAGGAGGATTTTGCTAAATTAAAGGGCGATCTGGATGCGGCTGAAGCTCGCGGCTCCAAAGTAGTGCTGACTGTCCTCAGTCTCCCGGGAGACCGCTGGAGGCAGTTTAATAACAAGAAGAACGATGATCGGATATGGGAAGATGAAGCTTATCATGAACAAGCAGCACTTTTCTGGAGAGATCTTGCAAGCCGATTGAAGGATCACCCGGCGGTGATTGGTTACAATCTGATCAACGAGCCGCATCCCGAAACGGCGACGGGCTTTCACGATTTCTGGACTGAGGATTATGCCGAATGGTATAAGGGGGTTGAGGGCACAGCCGCAGACTTGAACAAGCTGTACGATACTATCGTCAAGGCCATTCGAACGGTGGATTCCGACACACCCATTATTTTAAACTCGGGCCTATATGCCACGCCGTGGGCATTCCAATATTTGAAGCCGGTGCAGGATGATAACGTGTTATACGCTTTCCATATGTATGAGCCTTATGAACTGACAAGTCAGAACAAGAAAAAGGGCCTTGCAATTGAATATCCGGGAAAAGTGAAGGTTGGAGAACAGCAAACAGAAAAGGAATTCAACAAAGAAACTTTAAAACAATTTCTGGAGCCCGTTGCCAAATGGGCGGCTGAACATAACGTTCCTGCCAATCGGATAATTGCCGAGGAGTTCGGGATTAACCGGATGGTAACCGGAGCAGATCAATATCTAGCCGATTTGATATCCATATTTAACGAATATGGCTGGCATTGGGCGTTCTACGCATTCAGAGAAGACACTTGGGACGGGATGGATTACGAGATGGGAGATAAAAAGCCGAATTGGAAGTACTGGGAGGCAATTGAAAAGGGAGAGCAGCCGCCTCGAATAGAGATCGACAGTCCGTTGTGGGATGCTCTGAAAGAGGGACTTGATAAGCAGTAGTTGCCGAAAAATGTTAAATAGAGAAATGGCGGTGCTCAGGGTAATCCTTGTACCGCCATTTCAATTTATCAGTCTGCTGCCGCTTGACTGAGTAAGTTGATGGGCAAACGAAAGTCCTCCAGCTTCTATTGCTTTCTATGTCAGCTATTTGTATACTTTACTATAGTAAACGATTACTACAAGTGAGGGATACTATGAAGAAGCCGACCACGATACATGATATAGCCAAGATGGCAAACGTTTCTTCGGCGACGGTTTCACGCGTGTTGAGCAACAGCAGCTATCCTGTCAGCAAGGAGCTTAAGGAGCGTATCCAGCAAATCGCGAAGGAATCCAATTATATCCCGAATATGCTGGGTAAACAGCTGAAGAAGAATAGCAGCAATACGATCGGAGTCATCATTCCTTCTATTGTGAATCCGTTTTATTCTTCCGTCATTTTCGGGATCGAAGAGGTAGCCCGGCAGAATAACTATACCGTTATCGTGTGCAATTCCCTGCAAGATCCTGCGCTGGAGGATGAATATTTAAGGACGATCATGGAGAAGCAGGTCAAGGGCTTGATTATCTCCTCGATTTCCAAGGACAAGAGTCAACTGACACAATTGATGAAGCTTGGCTTGAATGTCATCGCAATTGACCAGAAGATCGATGAGGACAACGTCAATCAGATTGAGTTCGACTACCATAAAGCAGGCTACCTGGCGACCAAGCATCTGCAGGAGAAGGGGCATGAACGCATTGGTTATGTTACTTCCAAGCTGGATCGTCCAAGCCGCCGAAGCATTCACCAGGGTTACATGTCGGCGATGAAGGACGCGGGTTTGAAGCCGCTGGTGGTCGAGTCTCAGACTGAGGAAGTGTACAATGCCATCACCGAATTCGATACCGGCAAGCAGCTGACGCAGAAATTGCTGGAGCACTCGCCGCAGCCGACGGCGATTTTTGCATGCAATGACATGATGGCCTTCGGTGTGATCAACGAGTTGTCCCAGCGAGATATTCAGGTGCCGGAGCAGGTTTCGGTTATGGGGTTTGACGGCATCGACGTGGGACAGATGATTCATCCGCCGCTCACGACGATTAAGCAGCCAGATTATGAGATGGGGAAGATGGCCTGCAAAATGCTGCTGGATATGATGCAGGGCGATGACAGCCCGATGTTTGACGTGATGCTTCAACCTAAGCTGCTGGAGAGAAAGTCGATCCGGGATATCCGGGGCGAGGGGAAATGATGCAGCGGAATAAAGCCTGAGCAGGTATTGCTCGGGCTTTTTTTTACGTTAAAAAGATATCGATTACTGAATAATAACTTGATCTCATTCAGTAATAACATGTGGAAAACTATGCCTAATAAACCTCGTAATACCTTATACAAAGCCTGAACTCGGACTTTTAAAATAAAAAACATTATTTAGATAATAGAAAACTCTATTCAAGAAAGGGCTTCCATGCTATACTCGGTACAGAAATCGATTACTATAAATTTTAAAACATTTGGAATGAGCTGGAGCAGAAAACACGCAATCCTATTTTTAAACAAAAAAAGGAGGGTTTTCAATGTCGAAGAAGTTTAGTGCAATCTCCCTGATGCTGGCGTTTATGATGATTTTCAGCGCATGCTCCTCATCCGGCGGGTCAACCGATGGGGAGGCATCACCTGATCAATCAACGGACAATAAAGAGAAAGTGACCCTGAAGATTGGGCTGCCTGGAAGCTACGAGGTGACGAGCAAGGAAATTATCGATGGATTTATAACCTCCCATCCGCACATTAAGGTTGAAATTCAAGAAGCGCCGTGGGGGGACTTCACATCCAAGATCGCCACACAAATCGCAGGCAACACGATGCCGGATGTCTGGTTCCAAGAGAACGCTACCATACTTAGCTACGGACAGCGCGGTGTAGCAGAGGATCTATCCTCCTACATTGAAGCGGATCTGAAGGCAGACGAATATATCGACGGTTTGTTCTCGGCCAAGGCACCCGACGGCAAGGTCTGGGGTGTGCCTCATGGCATTAATCCGATTGCACTCGCGTATAACCAGGATGTTTTCGAGAAAGCTGGCGTCGCGGTGCCGACGGATGACTGGACCTATAACGATCTGATCGAAGCCTCCAAGGCACTGACGGTCAAGGAAGGAGACAGAACGAGTCAATTCGGATTTATCGGATCGTTCTCCATAACCAACGGATGGTTCCCTTGGATCAAGCAGGCAGGCGGATCCGCACTGGATGATACCTTGACGAAATCGCGGTTTGACGACCCCAAGACTGCAACCGGGCTGCAGCAGCTGTACGATGGGCTGGACCAGGGATATTTTGCGGACATCGACTTTCTGAAAGCGAACGGCGGCGAGCTCGAAGTATTTGCAAGCGGCAAGGCGGCGATGTATTTCCTCCAATACAGCCTGCAGGTGAATATGAACGAGAGCTTTGCGGATACGAACTGGGATGTTGTCAAAATTCCGAAAGGCGTTGACGGCAAGCGTTATGTTCCGATGGTAGCCAACACTTGGCTTGTCTCCTCCAGAGCGAAGCAGGAATCCAAGGATGCTGCCTGGGAGTTCCTGAAATATTACCTCAGCGACGAAGTACAGGACATGATCGTCAAGACGGGTTCCACATTGCCTGTGAAGAAGTCGGCGTTGGATCAATTGAAGGACAGTACAACGAAACCGCTGAACAAGGCAGCTTTCACGGACGGTATTGATGAAGGCGGAGTTACCCTGGATGAGAATGCTACCTGGAGCGAATGGCGCATTCTGGTGCAGCAGGTGGTCAATGAAATCATGGTAGGCAATGTTTCAGTTGAGGACGGCGCGAAAGATATTCATACCAAGGTTCAGGAAGTGCTGGACTCCAGTAAATAGCTTCATGGGATCAGAGCGGGTGCAGTCTTGACGAAGTAGCGGATTGCATCTCTTTCCCGCTATCGAAAGGTAGGTGTGTCATGCAGAAACAAGGATACTGGGGCTATATATTCACATTGCCATTTGTCGTTAACGTCGTGGTATTCCTCTTATTTCCGATTGTGTTCTCCACGTATATTTCCTTCACGGAGTGGGATTTGTTTAACGCGCCAAGATGGATCGGGCTGGGCAACTGGGTTCGCGTCTTGAACAAACATGAGTTCTGGGTGTCCATCCGAAATGTATTTGTGTTTGCGCTCATTTTCGTACCGATTCAGACAATCACGGCGTTTGTGATCGCCTTTATGCTGAATCAGGCCATTCGGGCCAAGGGATTGTTCCGCCTGTTCTACTTCCTGCCCGTCGTAACCCCGTGGATCGCCGGTGGCGTGGTATGGGTATGGATGTTCAACTACCAATACGGTGTCATCAACTGGGCACTGGAATCCATGGGGCTCGACCCTGTGAAATGGATTGATAGCAGTAATTGGCTGATGGTGATCTCCAGCATCGCAATCGTTCAGGTCTGGAAGGGTGTAGGACAATCCATGATCATGATTCTGGCAGGCATGCAAAATGTTCCGAAGGAGGTGCTGGAAGCCTCGCAAATCGACGGCGCCAATGGCTGGAAGCAGCTGACGAAGGTTGTGTTCCCGATGGTAACGCCGATGGTGTATCTCGTGATGATTTTGTCGACCATATCGGCGTTTCAGGCATTTGATGTGTTCCTCGGTTTGTTCGGGTCCATCACCACGGGGATCCCGGAACGGAATATGGTTCCGAATCTGCTGGTGTACCGGGATGCGTTCCTGCTCTTCAAAATGGGCCCTGCATCCGCCACGGCGTGGCTGCTGTTTGTCATCATTCTAGTCTTCACCCTGTTCCAGAAGTATTTCGAGAAGAAGTGGGTGCACTATGACTAAGACCACTCACCCCTTACTTAAGGTGCTTATGTACCTGCTGCTGATCGTTGGTTCGGTGTTCATGGTGTTCCCGTTCATATGGATGTTGTCTACGTCGCTGAAAACGGTAGGCGCCATTTCGCAGATGCCGCCGCAGTTAATCCCGAATCCGATGAATTGGGATAACTATATGACGATATGGAACAAAATCGACTTCGGTCGTTACACCATGAACAGTTTTTTCATCGTTTCGATCGAGATGGTGGGTTCCTTGGTCTCCAGCGCATTTGTGGCCTTTGGGCTTGCGATGTTCACCTTCCGTCTGCGGGGTCTCATCTATATGATCATGCTGGCAACCTTGATGATACCGTCTCAAGTGACGATGATTCCAACCTATTTCATCTGGAAAGAATTTGGCGCATTGAACTCGTATTACCCTTTGATTGTGCCCAGCTTTCTGGGCGGGGCGTTCGGTATTTTCCTGATGCATCAGTTCATCAAGTCCTTGCCTAAAGAGCTGTATGAATCGGCTACGATTGATGGCTGCAGCCCTCCGGGCATATTCTTCAAAATCTATCTGCCGCTGTGCAAGCCGGCACTGGCTGCGCTGGGGGTATTCACCTTCATGGGCGCGTGGAACAACACGCTGGGACCCTTGATTTACTTGCAAGACAAGGAATTATATACATTACCGCTCGGCTTGCTCTACCTGAAATCGGAGAATGTCAACCAAGCGCTGCTGATGGCAGGGGCCGTCATTACGACACTGCCTGTTGTCTTGGTTTATCTGTTCGCGCAGAAGCAATTTGTTCAGGGTATCGCTTCGACAGGGATGAAGGGCTGAAGGAGGAACTTACGACATGAAGAAGTACGTGCTGGTCGGCGCTGGATCCAGAGCGCTGTATATGTTTGCTAAGCCGATGGTAACGGACTGGAGTCACATCGCGGCCTTTGAAGGCGTATATGATGCCAATCCGCTGCGGGCGCGCTTTCTTAGCGAGGAGTGTGGAGGAATTCCCGTATATGACGATTTCCACGAGATGATCGCGGCTGCGAAGCCGGATGTGGTCATCGTGGCGAGTACGGATTATACGCACCACACTTATATCGTGCAAGCTTTGAGCGCCGGGTGTGATGTCATCAGCGAGAAGCCGATGACGATTGATGAAGACAAATGCCGTGAAATTCTGCAAGCGGAGCAGGCGAGCGGCAAGAAGGTGACGGTCACCTTCAACCTGCGGTTTGCGCCATATTTTGCAGCCGTGAAGGAACTGCTGCTTCAAGGGGCGATCGGCGAGATCTACCATATGGATCTGGAGTGGTTTCTGGACCGAAGGCATGGAGCGGATTACTTCCGCAGATGGCATGCCGAGATGAAGAACAGCGGCGGACTGCTGGTGCACAAGTCCACGCATCACTTTGACATCATGAACTGGTGGATGGACAGCCGTCCCGCTGAAGTGCATGCTTTCGGAACGAGACGGGTGTATGGTGACGATCGGCAGGAGCATGGAGCAAGGTGTCTGACCTGTCACCGGAAAGCCGATTGCGAGTTCTATATGGATATTGAGAAGGACCCGTTCATTGAACAATACTATCATCAGGCTGAAGAAGAGGACGGATATATTCGGGACCGCTGCCTGTTTGACAGCCGGATCGATATTTACGATACGATGTCGGTCAACGTCCGGTATGACAATGATGCGATGCTTACCTATTCCCTGGTCGCGTACAGCCCGTATGAGGGATGGCGCGCCGCAATCAACGGCAGTAAAGGGCGAATTGAAGTCTCAAATATATACAGTAATGCGGATATGAAGCAAGTGGAAGCAAGCAGGATTCATATTTACCGAACCGATGGCTCCGAGGAGGTTGTAGAGGTTAATACCTCGGCCGCCGGTCATGGTGGCGGTGATGCGAAGCTGCGCAAGGCGCTGTTTGAAGGGGGAATTGACGACCCGCTGGGGCAGCAAGCGGATAGCTCGGTAGGCGCGGAATCCCTTCTGATCGGCGCTACGGCCAACCGCTCCATTGCCGAAGGCAGGGCCCTTACGCTCCCGGATATATCACCGAATTTCGTTAATGGGAGCTCGTTGAGATGAACAGCGTGCAGGAACTGGAGCAGTATATCTGTACTTTATATGACACACGGGATCAGTTGAAGACGCATGTATTTGACCGCTCCGATGCTGCATTTGCAGCCGGGGACGCCATGCGGGATGCCATCGTCACGCCCGAGGCGGCAAGAGTGCGACAGGTGGAGATCAGGGAGGCTTTCCTGAGGTCCATCGGCGGGCTCCCCGATGTCTCTGCGAATCCGGAAACGGAGGAAGGGCCGACAACCGGGGAGGATAAATCGCTTGACAGCGCTCCGCTTAAGGGACGTTCGATCCGGACGGCGAGGGGGTTCGGTGAAGCGTCAGGTGTCAGATCGGATCCCTTCCTTAAGGGGCGCACGACCGGTGTGACTCGTGGGGCTGGCTTTCAGGTAGAGAAAGTCGTGTTTGAGTCCAGTCCGGGATATTATGTCACCTCGAATCTGTACCTGCCCGATCATCGGGAGGAGCGGTCCGCGGCCGTCCTCTTCCTGAGCGGTCACGAGTTCGAAGGCAAGCACAACGCTTATTATCAGCGTGTCATCCAGCAATTTGTCCGGGCGGGCCTGATTGTAATGGCTATCGATCCGATAGGACAGGGAGAGCGCCTTAGCTTCTGTAACTCGGAGGAGAAGGAAGGGAGCCGCATTTGGGGCACGCAAGAGCATCAGCAATGCGGGTTTCAGTGTCACTGGCTCGGAGACAGCATTGCACGCTATTTCGTTCATGATGCCATGCGGGCCGTGGATTATTTGTGCGAGCGGCCTGAGGTGGATGAGGCAAGGATTGGCGTAACGGGAAACTCCGGCGGCGGAACCCAGACGGCCATGATGATGGTCTGCGATGAACGCATTGCGGCGGCAGCTCCCGCCACCTTCATCATGAACCGGCAGCTGTATATGCATGCCGGGGGCGTGCAGGATGCCGAGCAGGTATGGCCGGGATTAACCAGACTTGGTTATGACCATGAGGATCTGCTCATCGCCTTTGCGCCGAAGCCGCTGCTTGTGCTGGCGGTGGAATATGATTTCTTCCCGATTGAAGGTACGCGGCGTACCGTTGATCGCAGCCGGCGTTTCTGGGAGCTGCTGGGTCACCCAGACCATGTGCAGCTTGTGACCGATGCCTCCACGCATCGCTATACGGACCGATTGGTAGAGGCCGCGGCAGCATTTTTTGTTCAGCATCTTCAGGTGAGGGTGAATGCAGCTTATGAAATGAAGATAGAGGCATTGCCGCCGGAAAATCTGTGGTGCTGCTCCAGCGGTCAGGTGTACCGGGATTATGCGGATGCAAGATCGATCAGGGATTTCAATGAGGATCGCTGCGATCGACTGGCCCAGGCGCGGTCCTTGCTGCCCACGCAGCAAAGACAGGATCAAGCAAGGAAGTGGCTGCAGGAGAGGATCTACGCTTTCCGCAAGCCTTGCGAATTGAATCCGCGCGTGATCCGGCTAGGCGTGGTGGAGGGTCTTGAGGTCGATTACCGTCTGTGGTGGTCGCAGGAAGGCATCATGAACAGCGGTTATGTATTCCGACTTGCCGGGGATTCAACCGGACGAAAGCAGCCGTTGACCGTTGCTGTTTGGCGGGGAGGGACCCGCCGATTGAAGGAGCACTGGGAATGGATTCAGGAGACGTGTCGATCCGGCTGCGCTGTACTGGTGCTGAATACGTCCGGGGTCGGTCCTCATGAGCCTTATCCGATATACGGAAAGCCTGCACATTCCTATTTCGGGGTGCTGCATAAGCTGGCCGATGATCTGATCTGGCTCGGGGATAGCCTGGCCGCACTGCGCACGTTCGATGTACTTCGATGTGTGGAAGCCGTCTCGCACTTTGATGAATGGCAGGGAGGAGTCATCCCGTTCTATGCCGTGGGACGGGAAGGGCTTTACGTGCAGCTTGCGGCTGTGATCGATCCGGGCATTGGACAGGTTAAGGCCGTTGACTCTTTGAGCAGCATCTCGAAGTTGGCCAGTGCACGGCAGCTTGAGGAAGAGGGAGCGATGAGCGTTGTGTTTCCCGGCATGTTGAAGGTGCTTGATCTTCCCGAGCTGAACGAACCGCAGGGCGATGACCGCGGGCAACGAGAGGGAAAGGAAGTGGAAGGACATGAGTAAATCAAAACCACTGACCGTCACACTGATCGGAGCCGGACTCCGGGGCATGATCTATAGCAGTTATGCACTCCAGCGGCCGGATGAGATGCGGATTGTGGCGGTTGCCGATCCGGATGAGGTGCGGCGAAGCCGCTGCCAGGCCAAGTTCGGGCTGGCCGATGAGCGATGCTTTACGAGCTGGGATGAGCTGTTTGCAAGGCCGCGGCAATCGGATGCCGTCTTTATCTGCACAAGGGATCGGGATCATTATGAGCCGACCATGAAGGCGTTGGCGGCGGGATACCATGTGCTGCTGGAGAAGCCGATGTCGCCGGAATGGCAGGAATGCATCGATATGGGCCGGCAGGCGGAAGCCTATGACCGTACGCTAACGATCTGCCATGTTCTTCGGTACGCCCCCTTTTTCCAGGAGCTTAAGCGGCTGCTCGATGAAGGACGGATCGGCCGTTTGATGTCGATCCAGCATAATGAGAACGTCGGCTACTGGCATCAGGCGCACTCGTACGTGCGTGGATATTTCAATAACACCGAGTCCTCCAGCCCGATGATTCTGGCGAAATCCTGTCATGATCTCGACATCATGCAATGGCTGGCCGGAGGCCAATGCCTGAGTGTGGCATCCTATGGCCATCTGTCTCATTTTCGCCCGGAATCCGCTCCGCCCGGCGCGCCGAAGCGCTGCCTGGACGGATGTCCGGTGTCTCATGAATGCCAGTATTATGCGCCGAACACCTATCTGATCGAGAACGCAGGCTGGAAGGGCGAGGCGGCAAGCAACGATCCAAGTTATGAGGCCCGTTACCAAGCGATGCTGGAGGGGCCTTTTGGCCGGTGCGTCTATCATTGCGATAACGATGTCGTGGACCATCAGGTGGTCAGCATGGAGTTCGAGCATGACATTACGGCCGTGTTCACGATGAGTGCATTCACGGAAAAATGCAACCGCACGATCAAGCTTATGGGTACCGAAGGCGAGATTCGAGCCACGATGGAGACCAATGAAATCGAGATCCGCCGCTTTGGCAGCGGCAAGTCGGAAGTGATTCAACTCGTCGATCCGGAAGGCCATGTAGGCCATGGCGGCGGGGATATGCGCTTGATCCAGGATTTTGTGAAGTCGGTGGGGTCCCAGGGCCAGCATGACAGCTCCACTTCGGCCAAGGCGTCGATACAGAGCCACCTGATGGCGTTTGCCGCCGAGCGTTCCCGAGTAGAGAAGCGCATGGTGAGGCAGGAGGAATTTTTGCATAGCGGCGCTCTGGCTTGAATTTCTGTACAACAAGGAGGAATTATCATTATGCAGTTGAACATATTGGAGCATGCGGAGCAAGCAGGTTTAGAGGCAGCCCGCGCTTGCGAGGCCATTCTTCGCGATACGATCGCGGAAAAAGGAAGTGCGCGCATCGTCCTGTCAACAGGCGCGTCACAGTTTGAGTTTTTGTCGCATTTTGTGAAGCTGGATATGGAATGGAATAAGATCGAGATGTTCCATTTGGATGAATATATCGCACTGCCGGAATCTCACCCCGCGAGCTTCCGTAAATATTTGAAGGAACGCTTTCTGGCCTACGCGAATGTCGGCAAGGCATGGCTGATTAACGGCGAAGGCGATCCTGAGGACATGGTGAAGCGGTTGAATGAGGAAATTGTGAAAGCGCCTGTGGATCTGGCCTTGATTGGAATCGGGGAAAATGCGCATATTGCCTTTAATGATCCGCCGGCTGATTTTGATAACGAGTCGCCTTATACAATCGTGAACCTGAGCGATACGTGCAAGAACCAGCAGGTTAGGGAGGGCTGGTTTGCATCGAATGAGAAAGTGCCTCAGCAAGCGATTACGATGACGGTCAAACAGATTTTGAAGAGCCGCCATATCGTATCGGTTGTGCCTCATCAGGCAAAGGCGGCTGCTATTCTGAATACCATTCAAGGCGGAGTAGATAACCAGGTGCCCGCCACGATATTGAAGACCCATCCAAGCTGGATGCTGTATCTGGATAAAGCATCGGCAGCGCCGATTTATCAGTGGGCTTAATTATTCAGATTAGGGATGCTGGTGTAATGCGTGCAGAGCTGCTGATTCCGTTATACGAGTGTGTAAACCATCCGGTGTGCTCGGCAGCATGAAAAGAGCGCGCAAAGCGGGTGAACCGAAAGTTATGCTCATCTGTTCTCTGTCTGGAGCGGAGGAGCATGTCGATGAAGCCATGATCACCGCTTCCGCTGCCTGGGAAAGCGTCATATGAACAAACCTGTGAGGGTAATTGTGTAATTTAATGAACTTGCACAGATATCGAGTTCATTTATGCGAAGAACAAGTATAGAACAGTTAGGGGGACGCCTATGTTGTGGCGAGGTAAGCTCCCGCACACCGGGGCACTGGTAGAAATAGAGGCTTTAGATGGACGAATCGCGGATGTGCGGCCGTTGGGTCAGCATGAGACATCGGCGAAGCTGCCCTGGATCAGCTGCGGCTGGATCGATTTGCAGGTCAATGGTTTTGGCGGCTGCGATTTGAACGGCACCGTGACATCGAGGAGTGATATCGAAGGCGTGACGCTGGCGCTGCATCGCCGGGGCGTTGCTTCCTATTTGCCAACCGTCATTACAGGCAGTTACGACCGGATGCGTCAGGCATTCACCGCTTTATCCCAATATGTCCAATCCAGGCATTTGGGAAGTGCCTCAATTGCAGGCATTCATATGGAGGGACCTTATCTATCCGGTGAAGACGGCAGTCGTGGGGCGCATCCGAGAGAGTACGTCCGAAATCCGGATTGGGATGAGTTTCAGCGGCTCCAGGATGCGGCGGACGGGCTAATTCGGATGGTAACACTTGCGCCGGAGCGTGAGGGGGCGGTTCCTTTTATTGAGAAACTGGTTAAATCAGGCGTTGTGGCAGCGATCGGGCATACGATGGCTACCGGGGAGCAGATCGAGCAAGCGGTGCAGGCAGGGGCGACGGTGTCGACCCATCTGGGGAACGGCTCACAGCCGATTCTGCCGCGGCACCCCAACTATATCTGGCATCAGCTGGCTGATGACCGGTTATGGGCAACCTTTATCCCGGATACACACCATCTGGCACCGTCCGTGCTGAAAGCCATGCTGCAGGCTAAACGGGAGAAAGCAGTGCTCGTTAGCGATGCCGTCATGTTCGGCGGCATGGCCCCCGGACAGTACAGCAGCCTCATCGGAGGCGCAGTGGAACTGACGGTAGACGGCCGCCTGCATACGGTAGAGAATCCGGCGATACTGGCCGGTTCCGCTTCTTCCCTGGACGTCGGTATTGCGAATGCGATTCGCTATACGGACATGACGCTGGCGGAAGCGATAAGCGCGGTCACAAGCCGCCCGGCAATGGTGTTGAATGTGCCGCAATTAGGCGAGCTGGACATTGGTCGTCCGGCGAACCTGACACTGTTCGATTGCTATGCGGACGGGACGAATATGTCTGTTCGGGAGACCGTAGTTGCAGGTGAGACGGTGTATAGATCTGTTTGATGTCGGGATGGTGAACGAGAGGGGGAGCGTGGGAAGTATTTCACTTTCCATCGGGGTGTGAGTGTAAAGTATGAGCGCGAACCGCCGCGCCCGCAGGCCGCGCAAGTCCCTAAAAGGGACTTGCAGAGCGACCGCCGCGCTCGCAGGCTCTACAGATCAGCCGCGCTCCTTCGCCCAGCCGAACAGCCATAAAAAATCCCCGATGTGGCGCGACACACACGGGGATATTTTTTGGCTTTGTTCTATTTTTCGATATGTTCTTCGAACCAGCGGACAATATGGCTCAAGCGTTTTACCCGCAGATGCGGGTGGCCGCTACGGGACAAGTTGTGGTCCGCTCCCGGGAAGCGGATCAGCTGGGTTTCCCGCCCGAGCCGCTTCAAGGCGATGAACAGCTGTTCGCCCTGCTCGATCGGGCAGCGGAGATCCTGTTCTCCATGAAGGATGAGGAGCGGGGTGTTCATGTCCTTCACGTAAGCGAGAGGTGAATGCTTCCACAGCTTCTCCAGGTCATCCCACGGATTGCCCCAAATCTGATCCTGCGTGAATGAGTAACCGATATCGCTGACCCCGTAGAAGGAAATCCAGTTCGATATTGAACGTTGGGTTACTGCCGCTTGGAAGCGGTCGGTATGACCCACGATCCAGTTGGTCATGAAGCCGCCGTAGCTGCCGCCGGTGACACCAAGACGGGAGGCATCAATATATGTGTAGGTATCGAGAACATAATCCACAGCTTCCATCAGGTCCTGATAGTCACGTCCGCCGTAATCTCCTCTGACAGTATTAACGTGTACCTGACCGTACCCGTGCCCGCCCCGGGGGTTTGTATAGAATACAGCATAACCGGCTGCAGCAAGCAGCTGGAATTCGTGCATGAACGTGTGAGCGTACATGGCTTGAGGTCCACCGTGAATCTCAAGCACAGCCGGAACTTTGGAGCCTTCGGTAAAGCCTGCAGGCTTCATGATCCAGCCTTGAATCGGCCAGCCGTCGGAGGTATGGAACGTAAAGGACTCCGGCGTGCTTAACGTAATCTCATTCCAGAGTTCTTCATTGCAGTGGGTCAGGCGGCGTTCTTTGTCCTCGGCTGCAGAGTAGCTGAACAGATCGCCGGGCTGGAGCAGGTCAGCAGCGGCAAAAATGATTGTATCCTCAGGAGTTAAAGCAAATTGATATACCTCGCGTTCACCCGATACCACCAGGTCAAAAGATGAGCCGTCCAGTGCAAAACGTCCGATATGCACGCCGCCGTCCTGGCTAAGCTGGAGGTATACCGATTGACCGTCCTTGCTGAACAGAGGAGGCGTTCCTGCACCGGATCTCATATCACTTACAGCGGCGTGCCCTAGCTGAACATCCATGTCCGTAAAGAGGACACGGGATTCTCCACCGGAGAGCGGAACGAGATGAATCTTGGTCAGCGTGGCAAACCCGCAGCTGAGATCGCTGGCGAGCATAAGAACATACTGCCCATCCGGAGTGAAAACAATGGACCCGATCGACAGCGTTCCGTCCGTTATTTCGGTTACGGATTTGTCCGTGAGGTCCATCACGAATACATCGTTGGTCAAACGCAGATCGGGATCCGGGAACTGCTCCGTGGCTAGACTGTTGCTGTATGCGATGTGGCCGCCATCCGGCGACCAGGCGAAGGCATATACGTCATAATCGCCATCAGTTATTTGCTTGCATTCCTCCGTTGCCGGATTTACGATATATAGATGATTTCTACGTCCATTCCACAATCCGCCGCCATCGGCTTTATATTTAATGCGGTTAATGATCTTTTCTTCGGGCAGCTTATTTTTATCGTCTTTGCCTTGGTCTTCGCTTTCGGTAGACTCCGCTGCTTCCGCCTCACTTCGAATCAGAAGGCGCGTGCTGTCCGGTGACCATTTAAATGCACTGACACCATGCTTCATGTCGGTAACCGGGCGGGCTTCCCCTCCGTTGGCAGGCATGATCCATATCTGTGGCTTGTCGCCTTTTTTACGCAGGAAGGCGAGCTCTGACCCGTCGGGGGACCAAGCAGGTGCAGCATCGGCTTCGCCGGATGTGAAGAGAATGTCCTGGGTTCCAACTGCAGGCAGCAGACGGATGTGGGAGCGGTAGCCGTCGAACTTTTCGCTGACGGATTTATGTACGTATGCTATAGCTCCGCTTGCGGGAGAGACAACGGGGTCATTTACCCAGTGCATCCGGTACAAATCCTCCGGGGTTATAAGTCGCTTATCAGTCATGAATCATCCTCCTAATCTTCTCTGTGAGTTAACCCTTATTATCCCAGATAATGGTATGAAAATCTAGACAAAAGAGAGAGGTAGATTGTGAACATTTCAATCCAAATGCTAGTAAAATAGAGGGGGAATTACAATAATACTAGGTAATGAGATAGCGGTTTCGTAGTGAAAAGGTCCAGTTAATTTTCTGCTGGTCAATTTATATATGAAATGTGGTTGATAGACTCCGCAGCAGTTCCTCTTCTCTTTTTGTTATAATTGAGATAGACTCTCAATTAGGAGTATGTAAAAAAGATCAACTATATATAGCTCGGGAGGAATCAGATATGAATGTAAGTGAAGCGATCCGTACGCGCCGCAGCCTTGGCAAAGTCAAGCCTGACGCCGTGCCGCAGGAATGGATTGAGCAAATCTTAGAAGCAGGGACCTGGGCGCCGAACCACAAGCTCACGGAGCCGTGGAAGTTTTTTGTGATGCAAGGAGAGGGACGGGACGTTCTGGGTAATGCTCTTGGAGACATACAGGTTGCAGGTGGCGACGATACCAGCGAAGAGGTGGTAGCTGCAGCTCGTGAATCGGGACGCACGAAGGCCTATCGTGCACCGCTTGTCATCGGTGTGGCGGTTGAGCCTTCCACGGACCCGAAGGTGATTGAGCTTGAAGAGTACGGAGCGGTGTTTGCAGCAACTCAGAATATGCTTCTGCAAATCCATGAGCTTGGTCTTGGTGCCGTGTGGAGAACGGGTGAGCCGTGCTTTCATGCCCTGATGAACCAAGCGTTTGGTTTGAAACCAGACGATAAAATGCTGGGCTTCCTGTACATCGGATATCCGGATATGGAGCCGAAGCAAGGAAAACGTCAACCGGCAGCGAGTAAGACCGTATGGCTGAATAGTGCTGCAGACCTGTAGTTTATCTACCCTCGGCAGCGAAAATCCGGTATAATTAACCCTAAGTTTGTCGAAGGGTGTAATGGCATCCGGGCGATTGACACTAGGGGAGTGTACATGGATGAAATTTCGATTCAAGTTGTGGGATCTGGGCAGTAAACTTATTTTTATAGCAACCTGTTTAGCGCTGGCTTCCTTCTTTTTTAAATGGCTGGATATTGGCGTGGCTGCAGAGAACGGCTTTTTGCAGGGCGGCGCGTTTTTCATAGTATGTTTTATCTATCCATTTCTGAAAGTGGTTCGCGAGAAGAAGATGAACAAGATTATTGCATACGCTTTTGCGCTTGCAGCGATTATCTTGACCATGATGTACGTATCGTCCAAAACGGTTGATTTTTTTGGGCAGACAATCAGAGGGGCTGCTGCGGGGCCGTATCTGTTCATGGTATCGTGCGGGCTGCTGAGTTTTGGGATTTTCAAACGCAAATATTAGATTCCTGCTGCATGCACATGCAAATTATAAGAATCAAGGGCTGGACCTGGAAGTGGCTGATGGCTGCTGGGGACGGCCCTTTTTTCTCTATATAAGCGTGATCACAACCGGATCAGATGGAAAAAAACACAAACCGAACATGAAGCCCTGGCATGTGATGTAACATTGAGCGTGATACTGGGCTTTTGATATACTTAAGAGAGCGGCTTTTAACCGCAGTATTACACATCAGGGAGGGATTTCTTCAATGGCCAATCAAACTTTTACCGATGGACCTACTTTAAATGACGGCGTCAAAATGCCGTGGCTGGGCCTCGGCGTATGGAAGACCAAAGAAGGCGAAGAGGTTATTCAATCCGTAAAATCAGCAATCGCTGCAGGATACCGCAGCATCGATACCGCAGCTGTCTATGGCAATGAAGAGGGCGTGGGGCAAGCTATTCGCGAATCCGGCGTTTCGCGGGACGAGCTGTTCATCACAACCAAGGTATGGAATGAAGACCAGGGTTATGAGAAGACCCTGCAAGCTTTTGAGACGAGCCGCAAGAAGCTGGGACTGGATTTCATTGATCTGTACCTCGTGCACTGGCCGGGAAAAGATAAATACCTCGATACGTGGAAGGCCTTGATTCATCTGCAAAGGGAAGGACTTGTCCGTTCCATCGGCGTCAGCAACTTCCAAATCCGCCACTTGCAGCATATCATGGAGGACACCGGCGTTGTTCCGGTTGTGAACCAGGTGGAATTGCACCCGCTGCTCTCCCAGAAGGAGCTCCTGGGGTACGCGCGCGAGAATCATATCGTTCTGGAAGCATGGAGTCCATTGATGCAAGGCAACCTGGATCAACCGCTGCTGGCCCAGATCGCGGAGAAATACGGAAAAACAACGGCGCAAGTCATTCTGCGCTGGGATATTCAGAATGGCATTATTGTCATTCCAAAATCGATTAAAGACCATCGTATCCGTGAGAATGCCGGCATTTTTGATTTCGAGCTTTCCGCAGCGGATATGGCGGCCATTGACGGTTTGAACCAAAACAAACGTTTTGGCTCCAATCCGGACGAATTCCTGTTCTAGAATCTGCCTCTATCTTATAAAAAGAGCGAGTACAACCCTTTTGACGGGAAGTTCTCGCTCTTTTTTGCATATTCCGAGATAGGACCTACAGGGATGAATTGGCTCCGCGATCCTCCTCATCGGAGGCATCCTCCGGAAACAGCGGTTCGCCTATCGTGCCAAGCTTTCCTTGCACGAGGTCTTCATGCAGTCTTTTTAGCCAGTTCAAGTCGGTCCTGGCGTGTTCATACAGCCCGATCATGAGGTGCTGGGCGCTGCGGGGAACGATATGTTTGTGTTCCTCATACAGTTGGTACGCATGATTCACCCGATGCTCCGCATCCCGGATACGGGATTGCAGGATAGGGGCAAGTACGGCTGGGTCTGCGTGGCGTGAGAAAGGCAGGGCGATATAGAGCGGGTGGTGCACAGGCTCGATGTCCCTGAATTTCTTGAGCAGCAGCTGTTCAAAAAGCTTGTGTCCGGCATCCGTGATCCGGTAGATGGTTTTGTCCGGCCGGCTGTCGCTGTGTATGGTTTCGACCGCCTCAATGCATCTGTCCTCGGCGAGCCGGTCTACTGCGTAATAGAGAGAGCCCATCTGAAGTTTGGTATACTGATCCATCCCGCGATCCTTCATCTTGATCCGGATCTCGTACGGATGATAGTCACCCTCCAGCAGCAAACCCAGAATGGCTAGTTTCATCGACATTCCACTAGGCTCCCTTGACCTTACTAGGAACGGCCACCCGTTCGTTGCCCATCATGAGCACAAACACCAGAGCCAGCACCGCTGGCACAAGCGCCCACATAAACGTATTTGATATGGAATCGGCCAATGAAACCGTGACTTGCTCGCGTACGTTCGGAGAAAGCTGGCCCATCACCTCGGGCGAAAGCACCACATCCGCATTCAGCGGGACACCGGCCGGTGCATTCCCTGCGGCTTCAGCAAGTCGGCTGTTCAGGCCATTGCGCTGAATGATACCGAAAATGGTGATCCCGACCGTCATGCCGAACGAGCGGAGGAAGGAGTTCGTCGAAGTGGCTGCACCACGCTGTCTGGCATCGAAGTTATGGATGGAGGCCATGCTCAGGGTGGAGAACGAGAACCCGACGCCAAAGCCGGTCAGGACCATGAAGATCGTCAACAGGTAGCGAGGCGTATCAGGATTTATCGTGCTCAGGCAGAAAATACCCGCAATAAAGCAAAACACCGACAGGATCATAATGTTCCTGAACGAAGTTCGAGTTGTGAGCATACCGCCGCCTTGGCTGCCGGCAACGCTGCCGAGCATCATCGGCATCAGAATGAGGCCGGAATTGGTTGCGGTTCCGCCATACACTCCGCTAACAAAGATCGGAATGTAGATGGTTGCCACGATAAAGGTTGCGCCATAGAACAAGGCCACGATATTGCTCGAGGCAAACAGGCGCTTGCGGAACATCTGGAACGAAATGATCGGCTCAGCTGCCCGGGTCTCCGCGAAGAGAAACACAACGAACAGGGCAATGAATCCCCCGAATAAGCCCAAAATTTGCGGTGAGTCCCATGCAAAGGTTTGCCCGCCCAGCTCCAGACCGAACATTAGGCAGATGATGGCACCTACAAGCGTTGCGGCTCCCGTCCAGTCAATCTTCTGCTTGGCATGGGAACGGGTCTCCTTATAGGAAGTCATGATGAAAATAAAGGATACGATCCCGATTGGAACGTTGACGTAGAATATCCATTCCCAGCCAACGCTATCGGTAATAAAAGCACCCAGCAGCGGTCCCATAATGCTGGAGGTACCGAATACGGCACCGAGCAAACCCGTCATTTTACCGCGCTTCTCCGGCGGGAACAGGTCAAACACGATGGTAAACGCAATCGGCATAAGAGCACCGCCGCCGATTCCTTGAATCGCCCGGTAAATAATAAGCTCTGTCATGTTGTTGGCCATCCCGCAGAGGGCGGAACCGATCAGGAAGACAACCAGCCCGAATATAAAGAACCGTTTCCGCCCGTACATATCGGACAGCTTGCCGAAGATCGGTGTGCCGGCCATTACGGCAACCATGTAGATCGAGGTTACCCAGACGACTTGGTCGAAGCCCTGAAGATCGCGGATAATCGTCGATAAAGCCGTGGCTACAATCGTGTTATCGATGGCGGCCATGAAGATGCCCAGCAGCAGACCGGCCACGACCAATTTGATGTTGCTTTGTTGTGCATTCATGTTAAGAATACTCCTTTTCCATATTCAACTATGTATATATTATTCAAATTTGAATAATTCGGTGGTTATATTGTAGCCGGATTAGCAGATGTTGGCAAGATGTTTAATGGCACTGCCTGTCCTTACATTCTGGACAAGAAAAAACAAGGCCAACCCCCTAATTGCGGGATGACCTTGTAACGCAATCAAGCAGCTGCCAGAGCGTATCTTTACATCAAGCTGCCTAGCAGAAATTTTGTTATTCCTATGCGGTATTTCGTGTGATAACGGGATGAGAGCGAGTATATTCAGCTGTTCATCTGCGGGGATCTGGCGTCTAGCTGCATGAATTCGATCCGGTTACCGTCCGGGTCCCTGGCCCAGCACTGCATATTGAAGTCTTTTCCTTGAACGGGTTCAACGTCGAGTGTTATGCCCTGCTTGCGAAGATGCTCCGCCAAGCTGTCGATATCTTGAACCTCAAGACAGAGATGGGAGAACCCGACAGGCCGCTGTACATGTGCCGGTTTATTTTGACCACCGTAAAACAACTCGATAAACTGTCCATCACACACCTTAATGTACTCAATCCATGGCTCGCCCTGATCGTTCGGGATATCAAAAGCGCGGGTAAAGCCAAGAACGTCGCAGTAAAAATGCAGGGACTTCTCCATATCGGCAACATCAAACGCCAGATGGGCGATTCCTTTAATCATGACGGCATTCCTCCTCGGTATGTATATAAGCTTGAGATCAGATGATTTCATAAGACTATTGTAGCCCATTTTGTATACGCTTCCATATATATATTTGCAAAATCGGAGAAATAAACCCGGATGTTATCCTTGGGGCTCAGCAGCTGTGCTTCTTCAGGCTAAGTCATTTCGGCATCCCGTGTAGTGTGATATCAATATACCATCATATGCAGATGCCAAAAAACCAAGACCTGCTAAAGCTGGCCTTGGTTTGGGTGTCAGCATCACGCTGTGGTGTTATCTTCATGCTGCTGTGTCAACAATCATGATGCGGTACTGCTATCAGCAGGGCCTGTTGGACAGGCAGACATCTTATTCGTAAGTCAGGCTATCCAAAATTCCCTTCACGCTCAGCTCAGCGCAAGCCATGGACGTATCGGCTACGCCGTAATACATCTTCACGACATCGCCATCCACCAGCGCGCCGCAGGAGAAGACCACGTCTCCGAAGAAACCGTTCTTCTCATAATCGGCTTCCGGCTCCATGATCGGATGATTGGAGCGGGCAATTACTTTGGATGGATCGTTCAGATCCAGCAGCAGGGCGCCCATGCAGTAGCGGTGATCGAGCGTTGCGCCATGGTAGAGCTCCAGCCAGCCCTTTTCCGTGCGGAATGGCACGGCTCCGCCGCCCATACGGCCGCTGTCCCACATGCCGTCACGGAGTCCGGCAAGATGTTTATGGTTGCCCCAGTACAAGAGGTTATCGGATTCTGCAATCCACATTTCCGGATTACCCGTACTCTTTGTGGTCGGGCGGTGCAGCGCATAGTATTTGCCGCCTATCTTCTCGGGGAAGATCAGCACGTCCTTGTTGTCCGGTCCGAATATCATCCCGTGATGCGTGAAGTTCACGAAATCCTGTGTGGATACCATCGATTCACCGACACCGACCGGGGACACGGCGGAGAAGTAGATATAATACGTATCCCCAATTTGCGTGACGCGTGGATCTTCGATACCGAAGGATTCCAGCGACTGCGCTGGATAGACCAGCGGCTTGTCATCTATGGTAAATCGATGTCCATCTTTGCTGCGAGCCACTCGAATATAAGACAAGGATGTCAGATATTCGAAGGTGGCGCTGTGATTCACATTGCGAATGACGCGAGGGTCTGAGAAGTCATAACGCGGATCATCGGTACGGAATTCCAAAATATCCAGCTTCTGCGTTGCTGCGTTGAATACAGGCGCTTTGACAATCATCGGGTCAGCACTGACCGGACGTTCCGCAACGCGGAGCAGCAACAGCACCTCACCGTTATATTCGGCTACGCCTGCGTTAAAAGCGCCAATTACTTCAAAACCTTCATGATACGGCTTCACATCAGCCGGTGTAATGAGAGGGTTCTCCTCATATCTGTATATATTCATGGTTGTTTACCCCTATCCAAATAAGCGTTTTTTTTATATGAGAACGGCTGTAATGTTACTGTTCGAACTTGAGGAATGGGTCCTGAATGGTGATGCGATGTGCTTCGGCATCGCTGATTCCGGCATAGAGATCGGCGGTTCCGTTCGAATGGCGAACGAGACCTCCGCTGAATACGACGTCAGCCAGATCCGGACGCTTGGTTTCCCCCGACAGGAATTCGGCACGTACAGCAATCAATTCCATATCACTGAATTCGCCAGTCTGCGGGTCGAGGGCAAACACCATGGGATAATAGTGGCGATCACCGGCTTCATCGAAGCTGGCCACATGACCGAGTACGCCGACAAGCCCATTTCTCAGAATGTGCAGTTCGTTAGCCCCGCCCCATTCTGAATCGATAAATTGATCTGGCAAGAGAGGAGCATCGTTCACAAGCTCTACCGTCACATCATCCAGCGACTTTACCTTGGTGAACCCGATTTTACCCCGGCCGCCTTTTTCACCTTGAGGACGGGTGAACACGCCAATCTCACCGCTTACCAGCTCCGCGAGGCGTAGATCCTTCATTGCATCGGGGCCTGTGAAGAAAGGGGAGAGCTCATTCAGCGTTTTGCCTTTCCGGAACACGGTTCTCCACATCAGCGCATTCTCCATCGCAGGATGCGGGAAGATCTCAACGCCCCCCAGCACCAGTTCGCCTTGGATGAAGGTAAAGAACGGATCCTGCAGCGTGAGGACAGGTGCGCCCCCCAGGGGCATCCAAGCCCCGTCCTTTTCCATAAAAAAGTGAATTTCCGAATGCTCGCTGTCCCGCGATTCCACCCGGCCTGCAATCACGGTGACCCCATCGATCCGGAATGGAGCCGTGATGTTATACACGTCTTTGTCGCCTACGCCGGTAAAATGCAGTTTAACCGGGTTTTGAACGTTAGACTTCCTGTCTTGATATTCTTGCAACAGCACTTTGCATGTTTTCACTGCGGATTTATTCATTGCCACTGTCATGCAGCCTCCTTATATAAACCATATAATAATTGCGTCCTAGGAAAGCCAGACCACTGCCGTATGAGGGGGGATTTCGATAAGAGACCCGCCGATCGGTACAATCTCGTCACTAGCCGCTGCCATCTCCAGCTTCTTATCGGACCAATAGGAGAGGTCCAGCCTAAGCGGCTCGCTCCCGAACTGGAGCACGATGACGGCTTCATCGCTACCGGAGCGTTTGGTATATGCGATTGCGTCACCTGTCAATCGTTCGAGTTTAACGTATTCACCGGCCGCGATGGCCGGATATCGGCTTCGGAGCGAGAGCAGCTTTTTATAAAAAGAATAAATGGAATCTGGCTGCTCCCGCTGCGCTTCCGTATGAATCCGTTCGTGCCCGGGACCCATCCCGATCCAGGGTGCCGCTTCCGAGAAACCGCCGTAACGGCTTCCATTCCACTGCATGGGGGAACGGGAATAATCGCGGCTCTTGGCCCGGGCGATGCTTAATGCTTCTTCTTCCGTTTTTCCATTCTTAAGGGCGATCTCATAATGGCTGATGCCTTGAATATCCCGCATATCCTGGATTCGGTGCGCGATATGGTTTCTCATCCCGATCTCATCGCCATAATAGAGGAAGGGGATACCCTTCGCGGTTAACATAAGGGCTCCCATCAGCTTGGCTCTCTGTTCTTCCAGCTCCGTATTACCTTCGCCGAATCTCGAAATGTGGCGCTGCATATCATGGCTGCTGAAGAACAAGGTTGGAAGCTGGTCAGATGTATGTTGGTCTTCCATCAATTGGAGCTCTCGATATAAATCCGCTGGCCGGAATCGTTCCTGGCTGCCCAGATTGAAATTAAACACCACATCGAGCAGACCGCTGCCGCTGTATCGGCGCAGGATGTCCATATCCTCAGAGCCGACTTCACCTACCATAAAAATGCCTTCCCGTTCATGCACATAGCCGCAAATGTCGCCGATCGCCTCCAGGATCCCATCCTGGTTCTGATCGTATCGATGGACCTGTCTGCCTTTCTCATCTACCGGATTATCCAGGAATTCGCCCGAGACTTTAAGAAAATTGATGACATCAAGCCGGAAGCCGTCGATTCCCTTCTCCAGCCAAAATCCCATAACATCCTTCATCGCCCGGCGGACTTCCGGGTTGGCCCAGTTCAGATCAGCCTGTTCCTTCGCAAAGGCATGGTAGTAATACTGCCCCGTGCCTTCATCCCATTCCCAGGCGCTTCCGCCGAAAAAGGATTCCCAGTTATTCAGTGCGCCTTGTTCATCAGGAGACTTCCAAATATACCAGTCGCGTTTCGGAGAGAGGCGAGAGGATCTGGATTCCTGAAACCAGGCATGGGCAGATGAAGTATGATTCAGCACAAGATCCACAATGACCCGGATGCCCCGCTGATGAGCCTCATGAATGAAATAATCGAAGTCTGCCATCGTCCCATATTGCGGATCGACCGCGTAATAGTCTGAAATATCGTAGCCGTTATCGATCTTGGGAGACAGATAGAAGGGAGTCAGCCATATCCCGCCGATTCCTAGCTCCTCCAGGTAATCCAGCTTGGATGTGATTCCGGGGAAATCTCCGATGCCATCCCCATTGCCATCACAGAAGCTGGGCATATAAATTTCATAAAAGACGGTTTCCTGCCACCACTTTTTTGGATATCGATCCATACGTTCTCCACTCCCGGATGAAAGGTGTTTTCTGTTTTCACCCTTTATTTAAGAAGAAGCCCGAATAGCAGGTTGTAATGTAAAGTACAGACCTCTTAAACGAGCTTCCTGCAGCCATCGGACGTTATTTCGAAAATATCCTGTTTTTATTTGAGACTGAACTGCATGCCTTCCTTGAACTTTTTGCCGAAGATTGCAAACATGATAATAATCGGCACGGTGAGCAGGACGGATGCAGCATACAGCGGACCAGGATAACTGCCATACGGTCCGAACATCTGGGACAAGAGAACGTTGAGTGTCAGCATGTTGTCGCTGCGAACAACGATCATATCCCATAGAAGCTCTGTCCAGCGCTCCATTAGCAAGAACAGGAAGATAACCGCGGTTATGGACTTGGACATGGGCAGCATGATTTTGTACAAAATTTTAAAATCCGATGCGCCATCCAACTTCGCTGCTTCAATAAAGGCATCCGGAACAGCTTTAAAGAAGTTGGTGTACATGAAAATCGCCCATAAACTGACGGCCTTAGGAATGATCATGGCCCAGTACGTATCGTAAAGTCCTACCTTCTGGATGATGAGGAAGTTTGGAATCAGCAGAATGATCGCCGGGAAGAACATATGGAATAACACGAAGTTATTCACGGTATCGCGTCCGCGGAATTTCAATTTGGACAGCGCATAGGCTACCATGATTCCGAACAACATCATAAGGAAGGTGGAGGCAACTGAAACGATGACGCTGTTGAAGAATGCATTCATCCAGGGACGGGCAATGCCGACCTCGCCGCCGGTCAGGAGCCATTCATAGGATTTTAAAGAAAATTTGCTTGGAACGAGCTGCCTGTCCACTTGTGCCCAATCCGCAAACGAGTTGAGCACCATGTACAAGTAGGGGTACACCATGACGAGAAGCAGAAGGGTGGCCAGTACATAGCGGCTCGCGAGACGACGTTTACTATTTTTCTTAGACCCAACCATTTCGTTTCCCCCAGCTTTCCAGCAGTTTACGAATCACGAAGATCGAGATGAACGTGACAATCGATGCCATAATGGCAATCGCGGATGCATATCCTGCTTGCAGATTCGTAAAGGCTTGATTAAAGATTTCCATCTGCCATGTATTGGTTGCAAAGTTCGGTCCGCCACCCGTCAGCTGGTAAACTTCTGTAAAGATGCCGAAGGTTACGCCGAACGAAAGAATGAGTGTTGTATACAGGGCAGGGTACAAGAGCGGCAGTGTGATTTTCCAGAAGCGCTGTCTGTCGCTTACCCCATCAATGGCAGCTGCTTCATAAACTTCTTTGTCAATGCTTTCAAGACCCGACGTCAGGATCAACGCATAATAACCTGTGAACTTCCAGGCCAGAATCAAACCGACGATAAACAGTGCAGAGAAAGGTGAGCCGAGCCAGTCGATATTAATCCCGAAGGTGCCTCTTAAGAACTCGTTGACCGGGCTGTTGTAAGATAGAAAGCCTTGTACGATCAGGGATGCAACAACTCCTGAGGATAGATACGGCAGGAAGAACCCGATCAGGTATACGCTTTTGAATTTAGGCAATCCCTGAATAACAACGGCTACGGCCAGCGACATGGCGGTTACCAGTGGAACAAACAGCATCATGAATTTGTAAGTCACCCAGAAGGCGGATTGCACACCGGGCGCTGCCATAGCTTTTCGGAAATTGTCCAGTCCCACAAAATCAAATTCGGGGGCGATAAGATCCCAATTCGTAAAAGAAAGGTACAAGGACCAAAGCAGTGGTCCCAGAAAAAATACCAGTCCGAAAATAATGTAGGGACTGGCGAAAAGCCAGCCCAACTTATTATTTTGCTTATTAATCATGATTAAAGTTCACCTTCAATCGCTTTCTTCATGTTATTCCAACCGGTTTGCGGATCGATTTCGCCGCGAATGACCTTATTGAAGGCCTCTTGTCCAATTAAAGTTTGCAGTTCATTGAATTTTGGATTATCCATGGCAGGAACGCCTTTGGATACCGTTTCCGCATACAGAGCCAGCTCCGGTTTTTCAGCGAGGATCTGCTTGAAGCCTTCCACTTCATTCAGATCATCACGTGCCGGCGGCAGGTTGGTTTGCTTAAACCATTTCACGTCATTTTCTTCATTGGCATAAACCCATTTCAAGAATTCGGCAGCAGCTTGCTGCGACGCTTCAGGAGCACCGGAGAAAATCACGAGGCCTTTTGCATCCGCATAGGTTTTGGCATTGGCCGGATCCATATGATCCGGAACCGGAGGCAGGGTCAGGGTGAAGTTCTCTCCATATTTAAGTTCAGGATACTTCGTTGCCCACATATCGAATGTCCAAGGACCGATATCAGTGAACACACCGGCGCCGGTTTCGAATGGATCGGTTGCATTCTGGGCCAATATGCCGCCAGCCTTGCGAAGATCATCGACAAAAGTCAGCATTTCAACGCCGGCTTTATCGTCAGCAACCAGGTTTTGGCCTTCAATGAATTTGTTGCCGTCTGAAGCTGCATTGTAGAGCAGGAAGAAGTCAAACCAGCGTTTCCAAGCTGTAGGGTCCGCAAGGTCAGCGCCTTTGGCCCACATATATTTATCCGGATATTTTGCTTTCAGCTTCGCTGTTGCTTCCAGAACCTCACTGTAGGTTTGAGGCGGCTCATTATATCCGATTTCTTTGAGGAAATCGGTACGCCAGCCAATGAGCATCGGGTTAGAGTAGATCGGCAGTACATATTGATGGCCGTCTGCAAATTCCCAAGGGGCAATCGTTTCCGCCATGTTACGGGACTCTACCATCTCTTTAAATTGCGGCAGTTCATCAAGAGCGACCAGCGCTTTACTGTTGGATAGCTGCGCAGCGAATCCACGATTGATATTCTCTGCTACCGTCGGTGCATTCCCGCCAGCAATGGCAGCCTGAATACTCGCTTCGGAACTTGGTGATTCTTTAATGGCGCTAACGTTAACCTTTACGTCCGGATTCACAGCTTCGTATTCTTTGGCCATCTCTTGCCAAAATGCTTGCTGCGGCGGGTTAGGAGCGGCCCAGAACTCAACGGTAGTTACACCATCAGCGCTTTGCCCCCCGCTGCCGCCGCCATTACCACAAGCTGCGAGGACCGTTCCACCTACCAATGTAATTGCCAGAAGCAAAGAAACTCTTGATTTTTTCATGTTGACCCTTCCTCCCAAATGCAATGTGTCTTCCATTAACGGAAGTTTAAATCGCTATCTTTGTAACGTTACAAAATATAATTACTCATTACTGAAAGCGTTATATCAACATTATTATTCATGAATCATGCTTTTGTCAACGCTTTATCATGTGGAATACAACAAACAATTAATTCCTGTGAGGTAAATTACACAAATATATCACTTTACACATTAAACTTGTAATGTTAAAATAATGTTTGTAATGTTAAGCCAAGAAGCTTTCAAATCTCTGATGGTTTTCGGTATAGTATGATGAGAATCCATTCACCCTATACAACTATTCTTACTATAAAGAGAAAGGAACGTTATCCTTGACTAAGCCAAAAATTACGATGCAGGATATCGCAGACCACTTGCAAATCTCCAAGAACTCGGTTTCGCAAGCACTATCAGGTAAAGGCGGTGTCAGCGAGGAGACGCGCAAGCTCATCATTCAAGCGGCGGATGAGTTAGGCTATGTCTATACGGGTAATCGCAAACGATTCCCGGACCAGGAGGACAAGGAAGAATCTACAGGCAGTATTGCTCTTGTAGCAACGGATTTTGCCTTCTCGATGCGGGGCTTTTTCGGGGAAATCTACCTTACGATAGAAAATGAAGTGCAGAAGAGAGGGAAGAAGCTGCTCATTCAATCCATTTCCCAGCAGATGATGAAGGATCAGACGCTCCCCCCTTTTATTGAGGGAAGAGAAGTGGACGGGATTCTGATCCTCTCGCATCTCAGTACCGAATATATGAACACGCTAATCGACACGGGGATTCCTACCGTGCTTATCGATCATCACCATCCCGAAGTGCAGGCCGATGCTATTCTTACGAACAACCGGTTCAGTGCCTATCATGTCGTTAAACATCTCTACGAGCTCGGACATAGAGACATTGGTTTTGTTGGAAATACGTCCTTCTCTCCAAGCTATTACGAACGCCTTGAAGGATTCAGACTTGCCCACTATGAACTTGGGATGGAACTCCAACCGAATTGGATTCTTAGCGATGCGCAGGAAGATCAGGAGTTTATGGAGAAGCGGCTGCAGGAGCTGGATGAACAGCCAACCGCGTGGTTCTGTGTGAATGACGGTCTTGGTTTTATCGTGAATTCCACCATTCGTAATATGGGTTATCATATTCCGGCCGATATTTCGATTATCAGCTTTGATAATGGCCAGCTATCCAGATTGGCTACGCCGAAGACCACCACCATGGGGGTAGATCTCGGTCTGTTCGGTAAAACAGCGATCCGGCAGCTGTTCTGGCGAATGAAGCAGCCCGATGCGCCGCACATGGAGCTGCTGCTGCCGACAACACTCATTGAGCGCGATTCAACGGCAGCCCCGCGCGATTGACTATAATGAACGGATGATTCCCAAGATGGAGGCTGAGTTTAGCATGACCATTCAAACTCAAGAACGAGCGATACAGGCTTACGAACAATGGCTGAGCAGCCGGGTAATTGACGAAGGGTCCAAGGACGAGCTTCGCGAATTAACGCATAACGAGAATGAAATCGTAGATCGTTTCTATAAGGATCTGGAATTCGGAACCGGGGGACTCCGGGGAGTCATCGGCGCAGGCACTAATCGAATCAACATTTATACCGTGGGAAAAGCGACGCAAGGACTTGCTGCTGTGCTGCAAGAGGAGTATGAATCGCCTTCAGCAGTAATCGCTTACGACTCCCGGCATTTCTCACCGGAGTTTGCGCTTGAAGCCGCTTTGGTGTTTGCCGGGAATGGCGTTAAGGCTTATGTATTCGATTCACTTCGTCCGACACCTGAGCTGTCGTATGCGGTTCGGCATCTGAATGCGGAGGCGGGAATAGTCATTACGGCCAGCCACAATCCACCGGAATACAACGGATATAAAGTGTTCGGTGCGGATGGCGGGCAGATCACACCCGATACGGCCTCCAGGGTAATCGAAGCGATCGGACGCATCGGCTCTTTCGAGGAGATCGTTAAGCTGGATCGGGTAGAGGCCGAAGCCCAGGGCTTGCTCGTATGGCTCGGCCAAGAGATTGATGATGCGTATACCCTTGCTGTTGCAGGTGTGAGCCAAAATCCCGAAATCATTCGTGAAGCGAGCGGCGATTACCGGATTGTATTTACGCCCCTGCACGGAACTGGTAATGTTCCCGTACGTGCAGTGCTGCAGCATCTTGGATTTCAGCATGTGGATATCGTGCCCGAACAAGAGCAGCCGGATGCCGATTTCTCAACCGTACAATCGCCTAATCCGGAAGAGCATGCCGCGTTTGAGTTGGCCATCACCCAGGCTAAGGCGTGCGGCGCCGACCTCATCCTCGGTACCGATCCGGATGCCGACCGTATGGGCGCTGTGATTCAAGACGATCAAGAGGAGTATTTTATCCTCAGCGGTAATCAGTCGGGCGCTATCATGTTGCACTACTTGCTAGAATCCATGAAGCAAAAAGGAACGCTGCCGGAGAACGGTGCTATCATCAAAACGATTGTAACCAGTGAGATGGGAGCTGCCATAGCAGCAGCTTATGGAATGTCCGTATTTAATACGCTGACCGGGTTTAAATATATTGGTGAGAAAATGACGCAGTTTGAGAAAACCGGAGAATTTGAATGTATTTTTGGCTATGAGGAGAGTTACGGCTATCTTGCCGGTAATTATGCCCGTGACAAGGACGCTGTCGTTGCCGCAATGCTCATTGCGGAGGCTGGCGCTTATTATAAAGCGCAGGGCAAGTCCTTATATGAAGTGCTCCAGGAACTCTACGATACCTATGGCTATTTTGCCGAGAAGCTGGAGACCAGAACGCTTAAGGGCATTCAAGGCGTACAGCTGATTGGGGGCATCATGAGCGCTTGGCGCGAATCGGCACCAAATGAAGTAGGGGGTATCGAGCTTAGTCAAATCGAGGATTTCAGCCTGGGACTGTATGATCTGCCGCAAGAGAATGTGCTGAAGTTCCGTCTCGCAGATGGAAGCTGGTTCTGTCTTCGCCCATCCGGCACGGAACCGAAGATCAAGATGTATTTTGCAGCTCAGGGAAGCACCAATGAGGAGGCACAGGCGAGGATCGCTGCGCTTACTCAAGATGTCATGGCTCGAATTGATGCCTATATCGAGCCGTTTCAGAAATAGAGAAAGTAGAATAAAGGACTGAACCTGACCGTTCGATGAAGAACGGGGAAGGCTCAGTCTTTTTTGATCATGATGTTTTTCCAACATTACGAATTTGGGCGCCTTTGATGCACCGGGACCTCTTTTTGCCCCCGTTTCATAGGCGATTGGCATAGGGGACAGGACTTGTTCTCCCGGTCTCGTATGTTAGCAGAGGTAGGGGTGCTGACCCGCTGCCAGCCCTTACAGTTTGGGCTGGTGCACAGCCACACATCAACGATCTCTGTAGCAACGCTGGCAGTCTGACTGAGCGAGCTGGAAGCCGAAACCGAGCGCGAGCTCTGGTTTCTATGGCCAGCAGCACTCGCAAGGGCTGGTCTGGTAGAAGGGGATAGGGATGAGTGCTTGGCCGAGGCTTCTATGCTAATCGTCCGTTTAGCCGTAAAGGATGGGCGGGCCATCGATCCACCGACCTTGCCAGGTATGCTATTGCCTTGCTTGCTCTGTTCATCTGTGAGGAACACATCCCGGAAGAAGCGGGAAACCTCCGCTTTCCGTCCCCGATAAAAGCCGGGTGAACTGATAATCAATTCATCCCGTGCTCTTGTGATGGCTACATAAGCCAATCTCCGCTCTTCTTCCAGCGCGTCAAGCGCCTTATCCTCTTTGCCCGATAGAGGGCGCTGATCGTCCCTGCGCTCGGCATCCAGAGCCGACGTATGCGGGAGGATGCCTTCGCTTGCCCCGATGAGACAGACCGAGGGAAACTCCAGCCCCTTGGATTTATGGATGGTCATTAACCGGACCGCATCTGCGTGCTCGTCCCGTTTCATAGCCGCCATTTCCTTATGAACGATGATCAGCCGGTCGACAAACTCGACGAATTCGCTGATTTCGCTGAAGCGCTTTGCCGAAGCCTCCAGTTCATCGAGTCCCTCCTGTATAAATTCCTTATGGAGGGTCATCTCCTGACGCTCGTCCGCCTCCAGAAATTTGTCGTAGAATTGCCGCCTCATTTCCTGCACGGCTTGAAGGGGCTCCATCGCCTTAAGTCCCTTGATGAGCTTGGAGCGCGTCCTTATATTCTCGATCTGAAAATCCTTAAGACCGGGAAACGTGAGCAGGTGGGAAAGAGGACCTTTCTTGGGACGCGGAGCATCCTGCTGCCGGATGAAGGCCATGCCCTTGTCCCGGTTGATGTAAAGGGTGTGGAGCATACCCTCCATCGCCGTGAAATTGCGGCGGTCCAGCGACAGCCGCAGATGGTCCATGAGCGGTTTGACAATCCACTGCTCATAGAACAGATCTCCGTTCTCGTAATGAATGAACGGAATCTCCCGCATCACGAGCTGCTCGAAGATCGCTCGGCTGTTATTCGCGGTCCGGTACAGAATCGCATGATCACGATATGGCTTCCCATGCTCCTGAACCTGCGCGGTGATATGGGTCAGGAGCAGCTCCGCTTCTTGGTCGGGATCGCCGGGACGAAGATACAGCGGCACGCCGCTGCTCTTGCGGGTGGACTGAAGCTGCTTGGGCCGGCGGCGTTCATTGACGCGAATTATTTCATTCCCGAGCCCGACAATCGAGGAGAGGGAGCGATAATTAATATCCAGCGTCACCACCTTGGCCCCGGGGAACGTCTGGTCGAATTCCAGAATGAATTCGTTGCGCGCGCCGTTGAAGCCGTATATGGTCTGGTCATCGTCACCGACCACCATCAGGTTGCGGTGGGGAGCGACGATTTTCTTCAGCAGCTCATAAGGCAGCAGTCCTGTATCCTGAAACTCGTCGACCATGACATAACGATACCGCCGCTGAAGGGAGGCAAGAAGTCCGGGGTCATTAGACAGCAGACGGTAGGACAAGACCAGAATATCGTCAAAATCCATCTGGCCATGATCTTCCTTCCATGCTTCATATCGGGCGAAGATTTGTCTTTGCTCCACTTCGGCAGGGGTTTTCACGGACAAGTCGTCAAGACCGGTCAAACTCATCCTGTAAGCGGACCACAGCGAGAGCAGGGTTTCCGCCTCGTAGCTGTCCTGTAATCCCATTTCCCGCAGGATTCGCTTCATAATGAATTGCTGATGCCTGGAGTTGCTGAGAATTTCTTGTTTGTAACCTCGCGTTCGCAGCAGGTACAGGAAGAAGGAGTGAAAAGTTCTTGCCGTTACCTTGGCGGTTTCATTAGCTCTTAGGCCGGGAAGCGCCATAATACGCTCCTTCATCTCGGCTGCTGCCTTGGATGAGAAGGTGACCAGCAGGATGGAAGCAGGATCGACCCTCTGGGCAGCGATGAGGTAGCCTGTCCGGCTTACCAGCACGGAAGTCTTGCCGGAGCCGGCTCCGGCAAGCGTGAGCAGCGGTCCTTGCGTATGTCGTACGGCCTGGATCTGGGCTCGGTTCAGCAGCAGCCCCTGCGATTCCAAGCCGCGAAAAAAAGCCGCATCCGGCGCGTCATCGCTGATCAGGTCCTGGCTGTTCTCGAAGGAAGCCAGCTTGGCAAACGGAATATCCTGACGCTCACCGCCGTACGGGCGTTTATAAAAGGGTATGGATTTCATGAAATTCACCAATCATTTCGTATTTCGGTTATAGTCTTAACCAGTTTACCGGATTCTCGCAAGTCTGGCAAAGCGCAGGATATGGATGAGACATGGGCTGGCAGCCATTGAAAGGGAGCTTGATACTGTGAATAGGACTAACTTTATAGGGTCGGAAAGTGTTATATTGATGGAGAAAAGTTTAACAAGCAAAAAGCTAAAGGAGGGGCCCCATGTAGGTTGTTATTGTAATATTACAGCTCATTATCATCGGCATTCTGCTGAACATAAACGGCAAACTTAAACCGCGCGATTACATTGCTGAAGCGATGGAGAGAGATCGTAAAGTGCGGGAGGAGCGGGAGAAGCAGCAGCGAATGGAGGCATTGTCGCATGAGAACAGCGATAAGGGCGAAGATCCTTTATGATCTTAATCATTAAGGAGAATAATAAAAAATCCCGGATTTCCTCTCAGAAGCGGGAGACCCGGGATGAGGTAACGATGATATATGATCTGTCATTTCATCCTAATTCCTGTAACAGGATAGTCATCATTCACTGTGCATCGCTCCAATTCCACAGCTGTACTTCCCCGACCCGCAGGTCACGCACCCAGGAGACCTCCCGGAGGGTGAGCAGTTCCTTGACGGGGCCGGTTACAACAGCGCCATAGAGGTGAACGCCGTTTTGCTCCACATAAGCTAAGGAAGCGTCTACGTCTACGAACGGAGCAACCCGCTCGGCAATCAGTTCGTACTCCTGCAGAAGCCGCAGCGATTTCTTGAAATGCTCATTCCGAAGTTCCCCGTCACCGTAGGTTTCTACTGAAGGATAGTGTCCGCCACTGGACACGACTTTGCCGAACCAACCTCTTTTTTCTTCCTCATAGGAGGTCACGGTCAAGTCGTCATGATGCCAGACAGGGTAAGCCGGGAAGCCGATGGGATTCGAGATTACTTCGTCTTCCCCACCGAATCGGGTATCCGGTCCGTTGTCAACCGCAAACCAGACGGCCTCCATATTCCGGTTCTCAAATTGCTTCAGCAGCTCGTCGGTTGTGAAGAAACGGTTAAATGAAACATAGGCCTCGGCTACAGTACCCTCCGGCAGTTTTTCAAGCCGGGACCAGTCACCGCTCTTGGTGGAAGAGTCACCGCTCTTTGGTTCCTCAAGCTTTTCTCGTTCAGCTTCCTCTTCGCCTGCAGAAGAAGTCTCTGAGCTATATTTTGGACGATAGAAAATCTGTGACGAACCCGAGCTGCCATCTCTCCAATCCATTTCGACCGACGGCAGTCCAAACAGGAAGTTGACGGTGTATTGACCCACTGCAACCCGTTCACTCCCCACTTTTTTGAGCATGTCCCCGGACATTTCCTGACTGAAGAAGGTTTTGCCCTGACTGCTTAGCGAAACATCTATGTTAGGTTTGGAGATCGAGATGGCGGAAGCAATGGCATCCCGGTATTTATCGGTTCGGTCCGGGTCGCCAGCACTATAAAATAGCGCCGTTACAATGGAACTAATGACCGTAACAATCAGAAGCAAGGATAATACCGTCAGCGTGTTGGAGACCCGTGCTCTCCATTTGCCTCGGCGGACGATCCGCTTTTCTTTTTTGGGGGAGAGGGCGCTTTGATCGTCGGGGCGCTTGGGCATAGCATTATTAGAGCCTGTATTATCCATCCATTGATCCAGGAAAGCCTGGTATTCTTCCAGCTTTTCCATTTCCCGCTCGACTTCGAATTTTTCCTCGTTACTCAAACGGCCGTCTGCGTAATCCTTCAGTCGCTGCTTGAATTCTTCGCTCATAACGTCTCTTCCTTTCGTTTCATGTCTCGCAGCCGCTGTCTGGCCCGAAATAGCAAAATCTTGATATGGGATAAGGTGATGCCCATAATATCCGCCGCCTCCTGGTAGGTGAATTGATGAAAATCCACCAAGATAATCGCCTGGCGCTGATTCTCCGGAATAGCCGTCAGCATCTGGCCGATTTCATGCCGGACTTCTTGCTGTAGGAGGGTGTTCTCCGGCGTATCACGGTCAACCACCTGTTCGAAAAAAACAGCTTCCTTCACGGTACTGCGGCTGGCTTTGCGTTGATAATCTACATAAGCATTATGGGCAACCCGAAATAGCCATGGCTTGATTCGTTCTTCCTTCCAATCCTCCAGATACAGATAAGCTCGGTAGAAGGTTTCCTGAACCAGGTCCTCTGCCGTATGGTGGTCATAAGAGAGGGAGTACAAGTAACGGTAAACGTCTTTCACATAATGTTGATAAATCGACTCCAGACTGTTCAGTTTTATGTCCTCCTCTCTATATGAAACACGTATAACCGGAGCAAAATGTTACAAGGGATATAAAAATGGAGGCAGGCCCAAGCTCGAAAAGCGCAAAGGCAAAGCCAAAGGCAAAAGTAAAAGCAAATGAGCAAAAGCAAAAGCCCGCCAAGTTGAGCGGGCTCTTTGTATAAAACTATAGGTACGACAAGGGAGTGTGCCTGAGCACCAGAAGCAGTGGGCTCAAGCAAGCGATATTCAGCATCCATGTATCATTAGGCAAGCAATTAGCGCCTTGTATCACTTACTGTTCTTGTCTTGGTAAGCTGTCAGCGCTTTGTACTGCTTGCTGTCCTTTTCGGCATAGTCCAGCGCCGTTTTACCGGACGCATCTTGGATTGAGGCATCCACATGGTGCTGGTTCAGCAGCTTGTCGATGTAAAAGTCATTTTTGTTGATGACGGCCAGGTGAAGCGGTGTCTGACCGTCGAAATTTCGCAGGTTATAATCAAGCTCTCCGGCTTTCCCATCCATCTGAACAAACGGGTCGTATAGGGAGGAATCGCCGTCTTCGATCAAATAGTGCAGCAGCCCGTTGCCGGTTGTTTCATCCTGGGAATACAGTCTGGCTTCCCCGGCAGCAATAACAATATAAATCCTTTGCATATTCAATTCGCCGTTGACCTGGATCAGCTTCCCGAGATTTTTCACCAAATGGCGTTCTTGGGCAGGTGCTCCTTCAGACTCGGAAGGTGCAGTTGGGCCAACCGGGATGGCCTCTCCGTTCGAGGATTTTGGAATAATTCGTACCCCCTCGGTACCGACAGAGCCGACCTGATACCCAAGCGCTTCCGAGAAGTCCCGCACAGGGACATAAAGCTTGTTCTGAATGACAACGGGAGGTTCGGACAGCTTGACTTCCGAGCTGTTCACGACAATTTTAGCAGGGGATGGGACGGCTTTCAGATATACAGCAGCGCCAACGGCGGTACCCGCTGTCAGCGTCACACCGACAATCGCGCCTAGTGCAAAAGCAGGAACAGAAGAGAAACGTTTTTTCATAATATCCTCCCACGGTGGTTTATGGACTTTTACACCATTATATACCAATCCAGTATTATCTCAATTGAATGTCTGGATCAAAGACGACGATTCTCTGTTCATCCAAAGCCATTGTCAACAGATCAGCCTTCAGCTGTTCCTTACTGGTAATGGTGTCAGGCTGGTTTGTCTTCATCTCCGTCGTCAGTTTATTCACTAATCGTTCGATTGATAACATATCCCGATATTCAGGCGGGGAGTAGTCTTCCCAGTATTGATCTTCGCTGATGCCCATCGTATCCAGCATGCGCAAGTGCTGCTCTTGCACCTGCCGCGGCTGGCTCTCAAGCGTCTTTCGAAGCTGCCTTGCTCTTTTAACTCCATCCTGAAGGCTTGCTGCAACGCCCTCGTCGTCAGCCAGCTGCAGCATCAATTCCTTTGTTGCCATCTCTCTGAGGAGTGTGGAGTCATCAGGCAGCGGCGTGTCGCTCTGTGTGAGGTTATTCTTATAGGCGGATAAATCTGTACGCGTGATGTAGGTGGAGTCGACTTGAATCAACGTCTGTCCATTCAGGTCTTCGCGCATGCGATGTTTCTGGCCGGAGCGATCGGAAGCATCGGTAAAGCACAGGATGGTGCTTATCGTCAGAACGCTTGCTACGGCGACACTGAGAATGGTGACGAATTTACGGTTTAATTTCATGCTGTCAATCCTCCTGGCATGAATAAATAGCAGTTTTAATACTAATATAGACGTTTCATCAACCTGAAAGGTTATGCAAAACTATGGAAAAACGCCTGAAGGCACGAAATCAAAAGTGCTTTCAGGCGTAGGTGGCCGCTGTGATAGGATCGGCTTCGTATTGATGCCTATTTGCGGAGCAGGCGGGATCTATGCGCGTATATGATCGCTTTGTCTGCCAGAAATGCAGCGTATAGAAGCAGAAAGACCGAATAAGGAAAGCCGGTTCCGTCCAGGCTTGGAACGAACCATTCGGCGGCAATGAAATACAGCAGTGTCAGCAGCACCGGCAGCTGCCGTTTCAGGCGGTATTTCCACACAGACCAGATCACGCCGGCAACCCCGGCGAACAGCATAACGAGGCGTACGGCATCCAATGCGGATTGTACGACTCTTCTTGCTTCCTCATTACCTATGGCAGCCGCATACTTGGAGGTGCGGCCGGCAAATATGCTTCGGAAGAGATGAACCAAGGGGTTGCCTTCAATATATCGGGATTCCAGCCACAGTGAGGCGAGGTTCCACGGCCCGGACATATACCTCAACCGATTAAAAAGCGGGATGTTCAGCCACCATGGAGACAGGATGAGCAAGTAACCGGCACTAATCAGAATAATACCTCCGGTTACGATTTTGACCGGGCTGCGGTACTTGATCCAGAAGGGAATGAACAATACCGGGTACAGCAGTGCCTGCAGATTGTAACAAGCCATAAGAGCGGTAAGTGCACCGGCAGCGGCATACCAGCCAGCCTGCCTCAATTCAAGCGCTCCAATTACAGCGCAGGCCAGAAGCAGCATTAAGGTTTGCATCGTAATATCCGGCAGGATCAGGCGCACTGCGCCGTAAGCCGGCCAGAACAGAGCATAGATGAAGCACGACAGAAAGGCGATTCGCGTATTGAACATGTAGCGGGACAGCACAAATACCAAGTAAACGGAAAAGGCATGAAAGATGCATTGGAGCAGCTGGTACGCGACCAGAGCAGCATCCATGCTGCCGAATAGGGCAGCAAGTCCGGCAATCATAAGCGGCACACCGGGCATGACGCTGGAGGAATGGTCTTCAAGGTCTCCACCGGGGTGGCTGATCATGGCCGCACTTTGGATATATCGTTCTTCGATTACACTGCTAATGCTCGGTGAGGGTTCATGTCGGCCAGTCAGCACCAGCAGACAGGACATCACCAGAACCGCTGCAATCAGTATCAGCAGCAACCTTCGCTGCACACGGTTTAACGTCCATATGGAAAACAAAGGCTCCACTCCACTCTTTATATAATCTGTAGGTTAATCACATACATACCCTTATATATTAAAGAAAATTCAAGGAAATAAAAAGGCTCCGCAAAAAACGGAGCCATAAGTTCAAATGACGTTCGATTTAACCAGGATCTGTCCCATTCTAGAAGCCGCTGTGATATTTATCGGCGCTGGAAGATCGTTTCTTCGATGTGCCGTCCCGCTGCTTCTCTTCCTGGCGCTCCAGCCTGGCATCTTCCATCGGAATCGGGTCCACATGCTGCTCGCTCTCAAATTTATCGAACAGGCTTTCTTTTTCCGTTGGATATTGTTCAGGGTGATCCATGTTGCCGGGACCGTTATCAAGCGGTAGATCCTTCTTTTTATCAGCCACTGATCTCACCTCACTATCATTGTGATACTACCTTTATACCTTATTTGAGGAAGCATCAAACATCGGAATGACGGAGGGAGGGGGATGGTCCACTCAGGAGATCACAGGAGATCACTCAAAGTATCCACTTTATGATGTCTCTAAACCAGCTGCGGGCTGCTGCTGTGTTTCGGCTTTAAGCCTGAGATAATGAACAAACAGTTCAACAAGTTCCGGATCAAATTGTGTGCCGGAGCATCGGTGCAGTTCCTCAATCCCTTCTTCGAAGGTTTTGGTTTTCTGGTATGGGCGTTCCGTTGTCATCGCATCAAAAGAATCAATAATAGTCAGCATGCGGCACAGCTTGGGGATTTGAATGCCCTTGAACCCGTGCGGATATCCGCCGCCGTCGTAACGTTCATGATGCAATTCAATATAAGGAACCAGTTCCTTGAACTTCTCGTTGGTTTCCGCAATCCGTTTACCCCAGCTGACATGTCGTTTTACGGTTTCCCATTCCCCGGCAGTGAGCTTGTCCCGTTTGTTTAAAATACCCCAAGGGATTTCAAGCTTGCCAATATCGTGAATGAGTGCGCCGAGTACGAAATTGCGCCGCTCGACACTATCGAGTCCGAGCACTTCACTCATATCCATGGCGTAGCGAAAGACGCGCTTGGAGTGCTTGAACGTATCCACGTCTTTATACAAAAAGAGTTTAAGCTGCTGCTCGATATCGCGGACGTCATCCGCGAAGTCAATCTCGGATTCTTTATTGGCACCGCTGCCGTATACATGCACGTTGTTTTTACCCTGCTTCTTGGCGTAGTACAGCGCCTGATCGGCAAGCTCGACAAGCTGTGACTTGTCGTGGATGTCAATCCGGTACGTGGCAATGCCGGCAGAGTAGGAGAGACAACCGGACGGGAAAATTTCGACCCCTTCGAAATAGGTATCGTTCAGCTTTTTGCGGAGTCTGTTAATGAAGGAACGGGCTTTGTTCTCATCATAGCCTGGCATGAGGATGGTGAATTCTTCACCGCCGAAGCGAGAGGCTACTACCTCTGCCACTTCGGATTCCACCTTTAGGTAATTGCCAAGGAACCCAAGGAGCATGTCTCCCTTCAAATGCCCGAACTGATCGTTGTACTTCTTGAAATCGTCAATATCAATCATGGCCAAAGACAGTGGTGTATCATTTGCCTTGGCTTTCTTGATTTCGTCTTCAAGCAAATTTTCGAAATAGCTGTGATTATATAATCCTGTTCGCTGATCTTTGATTGCTTTTTCTTGAACTTCATTGTACATGGAGAATAATTGTTTGAAGGAATAGGAGAGCATAATACTCAAACCTATGAACAAAGTTAAGCCGAACACGCCATTATGAACGATAAGAACGGAAAGAACCATGGACAGGATGAGCGTGCTTAAATAGACAAGCAGGGTGTCTTTTATGAAGGATTTAAGGATGTCATATAAAGATCCCCGATATAGCAAATAATAGTAGAAACCAAGGAGAAACACGTTAATTATAAAATATACGAGCAAGGCGCCGAGGTAAGCTCCAAAATGATTGTTTAGAATAGGTCCTGTCTGACCTCCTGCAGCGTTGAACACAAGGGAGGATCCGACGATCATAAGTGTATATATAGAGAAGTTTACGAAATGCTTCCAGAATGGAATTTTTCTGTCATATAGTGCTATTGCCAGAGTGTTAAACAGAATGACAGAAAGAGCGAATGGTGCTCCGTATATGAAAATGCAAGCCAAATAAACAGACGAATCCATGGATTGCAAATTACCCTCAGGCGGTAGCTGAAAGGTGAAGTAATTTAATATTAGGGCGGCACCTAACATTGCATAAACCCATACCCACTGTGAAGGGGAGTAATATAAAAATTCTCCTCGATGTACTAGTAGAAAGGTTAAACAGCCCATAAGTGAAATAAACACAAAATACAGCTGTCCTGGAAGTTCTCGAGAAATCTTAGGACGCTTAAATATGGACATAACGGTTTCTCCTCAAAAAAGCATGGTGTATTCTCCACATTTTAAGATATAATGCGTCGCAAAACAACGAAAAAGATATAAAAAAACAGGCTGGAGTTCTCAGCCTGTTTTTTTGAAATAAGTCTTATTATCCCAATCTATAACCGGAAGTCAGAGCGACAACAACGGAAGCAACGATGATTGCATTCAAAACGATGCGGTTATACTTGATTTTATCAGTTTTCTTCATAGTTCTCCCTCCTTTCCAGATGGTATGATGTATTATTAATTTTGTGGTTCAACTTGTTCAGTAGTATCGGATTTTCGAATTATATTTTGAACGGTGGTATTCTTGCCGGAAGTCATGAGATGCACGATGTAGAGAAAAATACCAATGTTCATAATAATATCGCCGATACTGATTACCTGCGTTCTTGGATAGGGTGGGGATAACGGTATGATATCACCAAGAAGAGACAGGCGAGTGGAAGCATCCATTAAATAATGTTTGGTTGTAGCTGTCGCATCCATGAGCATGTCCACGTATATTGGATCAAGAACAGAAGCGGCACTCATGGATACGGGCATTCTGCCACCATTGACCGCCATGACGAGAAAGTTGAGGAAGACACCGGCTAATATACTGCCGAAACCTTTCTGATCCCGGTTCATCCAGAGGAAGATCATGCCGGCAACATAGATGAGCATAAAAATATATCCACTTGCGGCTGCCAGCCAATCAGAATTCTCTTGAAAACGGAATATGAGCAGCTGTACGATCAGGAGAATTGGGAAGATTAAGCCGCCCTTCAGACGTATCTTGCTGAATTGCAGCAGTCCGTGGCGGAGTCCGCCTCGTATCAGTCCGACAATTAACCCTAGTATAATGCCGTCAAATACCATGATAGAATTCCTACTTTCATAGTTCAGTATCTCTGTAATAAGATAGTTCGACAGCGAAGTGGTAATTCCTGCAACCAGATTCAAATTTTATGGAAAAATTTCGGAGAATTATTTAAAAAGCTTGTCCCTTTATGTTTGAATCTAAGAGTTTATATACATTATAACAGATTAAAAGGATAAATCTTCCTACTTTTTTCGTGTTTCTATTGCAGAAAGAAGCAAATTCATGAACTTTACATACCTATGGGGGGTATAGTACAGTTAAAGTGTAACGAATATCATGTAAATAGGAGGACAACATCATGAAACAGGTGACATTGACAGTGGAGGGCATGTCTTGCAATCATTGCGTGAACTCGGTTGAAGGCGCGCTGAAGAGTGCGGGAGCGTCAGGCAAGGTCGATCTTGCATCCAATACAGTGGCTGTCGAATATGACGAGAGCAAGATTAGCCTTGAAGCACTGAAAGAAGCGATTGAAGAGCAAGGGTATGATATCGTATCCTGATGGAGCCCATTAAATTCCAAAGCTGAGAGCCTTGGCTGAATATGAAACCGGATGCCGGATACTGGCATTCCGGTTTTTTTGCTGTAAAGTCACAGGCTGTGTGAGCTTGCGCAGCCAGATTTGAAGTTTCATAATAGATGGAACCATTCTTATAGAACATGAAGGAGTGAGTACCCGATGAACGATACATTGTCACTGCTGATGAATCATCGATCGATTCGCAAATACTTGGACAAGCCGGTGTCGGAGGAGCAGCTTAGGGCCGTTGTGGCAGCAGGCCAGATGGCATCCACATCCAGTAATGTTCAAGCCTACAGCATCATTGCGGTTACCGATCAGGAGAAGAAGCGGCGGCTGGCCGGCTTGGCCGGTAATCAGGCTTATATTATAGAGTGCCCCGTATTCCTTGTGTGGTGCGCAGATCTGTATCGTTTGAAAAAAAGTACTGAGGCGCATTCGGGTGACAAGGAGACGTATGAAGATTCCACCGAGAATTTCATTGTGGCCACCGTGGATGCCGCTTTGGCTGCGCAGAATGCCGCGATCGCTGCGGAATCGCTGGGTCTTGGCATTGTGTACATCGGAGGGGTCCGCAACTCGATAGCTGATTTCTCCGAGGCATTGGAGCTGCCGGACCTGGTCTATCCGGTATTTGGCATGTGCCTCGGCTACCCGGACCAGGATCCGGGGCTTCGTCCACGCCTTCCGGTAGAAGCGGTCCTGCACCGGGACAGCTACAATCCGGGAGCCATTGAGGAAGTAAGAAGTTATGATCAGGTTTCCGCGGATTATCTATCCAAGCGGACAGCAGGCAAGAACAGCACGCCGTGGTCTGAACTTATGGCCAAACGCTTGGCGGAGCCGGTAAGACTGCACATGAAGGACTTTCTAAACGGGAAGGGTTTTATGAAGCGTTAATATAATGAACAGAGCCGCTTTAGGGTTGCTTCCCGCAACCCTAAAGCGGCTTTTTCAATGTTTCCCTATATGGAGAGCGGTTCTTCATAATGCCTGTGCCATATCATTTGCCAATTCCCTGCTGACGGTATTGGCCGGGCGTGATTCCTTCGAGTTTTTTGAACATCCGATTGAAATAAGGGGGCTGATACCCCGCGGCTTCCGCAATCTCATGAATGCGAAGATCCGTGGTCAGCAGCAGCTCTTTGCAGCGGTTCATTCGGAACGTTGTCAGATAGTCGATATAATTGGTGCCCGTCATCTGCTTGAATGCTTTGCTCAATTGGGATGCGCTGACGCCGGCCTCCATCGCCATGACATCCAGGGAGAGGTCCTGCATCCCGTTCTGCTCGATTTGCTCCAGCACGTTTTCGACTAGCGATTTCATGGAGCTGCTGAAGTTCTTGGTCAGCTGCTCGAGGTAGGGCTCGATGATTTCGCGTTGGAACCAGTCCACACAGGCCTTCGGGTCCCGAAGCAGGGACATCTGTTCCTGCAGATTGGAGAAATTATACACCTGATACGGATTTAAACCGGCCTGCAGCATAGACCGGTGAACGCTTGTGATTAAACGCATGAGCCCATGATGGACATGCCACTCCGAGCCTCCTCCGGCCTGAAGCGACGTTACGAAGCGGCTTAGGGATCGAAGCGCATCCCTCTGAAGTCCGAGATTCAAGGCATGAATGAAATCCTGCTCCAATTCCAGCGGATAGTCGATCCAGTCATTTTTCTGGGAAAGCACCGTGTCTGCTTCCAGCAGCTGGCTGCCTGCATCGAAGGAGCGGTAATGCAGCGCCCTTTTGGCCTGCTCGAGAATATGAGGAACATCGGTCCAGGTTGAGCTCGGTCCCCCTAATACGATGGTTGCCGACATGCGGAGTGTATCGCGCAGTGCCCGTATGATCTGATCGCACAGCAGCTTCATCCTGTGCATCTGCTCGTCGGCTGTGTGGGAGTCTGGAACGATCAAGATGACACCGAAGGAGCCGTCGAAGAAATTGATGGGATGCATATACGCGCTTATGTCCTCGGCCAGCTCCTGGATAACGTTCAATGCGGCATAGGTAAGTAGATGCTGATCGTTTTCCGTTAGAGGCGCGCGGTCCTCCCCGTGAGTATGCTGCTGCAGCACCATCGCGGAGAAATGTTTATGGGTAATATCAAGCTCCATCTCTTGCAGCTTGACCACATACTCGGGCTCCGTCAGGTGAGAGGCTTGTCCGCTCAGAAATTGATTGATATAAGCCTCTCTGATCGAGGGCAAGGATCGCTTCCATTGATTTTGCAGTGTATCATGCGAGAATCGGTACTGTTTCCACTCATGTTCAATATAATCCAGTTCATTGTATCGCGAGTTCTGCTTGGTCTGATCGCCGCCAACGATATTCAGCATCTTGCGGATCGGACGGTACATGCTCTTGGAGGCGAACCAGCTTGCGCCCAGGGAAGCCGCAAGCGCAAAGGCAAAACAGATCAGAATGATATGGGTATAAGGCTTCGTGGGAGCGATGATGTTGGATTGCGGCGTTCCGGACACATAGGTCCAATTCTGCTGCATTTTCTCAAATTGAACGGTATTCACCAGCAGTACATCCTGATCGACTGGAACCTTCATCCGCAAATGATTTGTGTGTTGGGCATTCTGAGGCAGCTTCAGCTGTTCCAGAATCGCACTCATCGCTTTTGGCATATTGCGGCTCATTCCGGATTCCCCGATGATATGGCCCTGGTCATCCAGCAGGAACGAGAGATTCTCGCTATTGCGGATCACATGCAGCTTCGACGGATCGATGTAGATGACAATCGCGCCGTAGGGTGTATGACCGTTGAACGGAAGTCTCATGACGAGTGCGTGTGAGGACCTCTCCTTATTGAAAGGCCGCTCCAGGTCATGGACCCAGAACATATCCGAATCCCCTTCCATGAGTTTGTTAAAGTTTAACGCATCCTGAGCCTGATCCAGCGTTCGAAGCCCGAGGTCGGGCTCCATGATTTTATTTTGTTTTTTGATGTAGAGATAGACCTGATCCACCAGGGGATCGGCGTTTTCCACGAGGTTCAGTGTATTAAACAGCTCGTTTGTCTCCTCGATATTCGATACAAAGTCCATGTCGGACAAGGAGGGCTTAAAATGCGGCTTCACGACCATATTGAGCGCATAATGGACCAACTGGGTGAATTGCTCGTCCACTTGTCTCGCGGCGTCAACCAGAGCTTCCTCGTTGCGCTGCTGATACTGGTTGATCATATGCTGGTTCCCCACATACAGGTAAACGGCGGTTATGGCTGAGATGGGGAGGCATGTCAACAGCACGGCAAGCGCGATGCTTCTCCAATACATAATACCTTTGAAACCGGATTCAGGATTCTGCTGCCTCATTACTTTAACCCCCTGTTGGCATAGACAATTCAAGGCTAAATCGTAGAAAGCCGGAAATGATTAAATACTATCATAGCGAATGAGCGGATCGGTTGAAAAGATCATATTTTCCTATTGGTGTTGGTGAGAAGCTGTTTATTCACCCAGGAAAAAAAGTGCAATCCAAGGAAATGGAACATAAGAGATGCCTTGCAGAATCAGCACTCGCCGTGCACTGTATCGACCGGAGCCGGATTCAAGGCCCTGCGGAAAAAAAGTGGAATTGCAGGTAATTTTGCAACCGTTTACATTAAGGTTACGTTCCGAGAACGGTATGTTGGACGACACGACAAGGCTGAAAGTGAGGGAGTAACGATGAAAGCACAAGAAACCGTTCGGTCGGCAAAAGGAAACAGGAGGCCGCCCATTCCATTGAAATCCAAAACAAAATGGGGACGAATATGGTCGGATGTTGCGCGTGACAAGTATTTGTATGTGCTGGCTTTGCCGGGCCTTATCTTTTTTATCATTTTCAAATATATTCCGATTACGAATCTCGTCATAGCCTTCCAAGAGTATTCTCCCTACTTTGGGGTGTTCGGAAGCCCTTGGGTAGGGTTTGAGCATTTCACCCGGTTTTTCTCCAATCATGACTTCTGGATGCTGCTGCGAAATACGTTAGCGATCAGCTTCCTGAGCCTGATTTTCTTTTTTCCGGCACCGATCATTCTATCCTTGATGCTGAACGAAGTACGAAGCTCCATCTATAAGAGGACCATTCAATCTCTGGTGTATATCCCCCACTTTTTGTCGTGGGTATTGATCTATGGCCTGACCTACCTGATGTTCTCGCAATCGGAGGGCCTGTTCAATAAGTGGTTAATCTCCATGGACTGGCAGACGGTTGATATTCTCTCCAACCCGAACTACTTCTGGGGCATGCTGACGGCGCAGTCCATCTGGAAGGAGATTGGATGGGGAACGATCATCTTCCTCGCCGCCATTGCCGGAGTGGATCCGCAATTATATGAAGCGTCGGTCATGGACGGTGCGGGACGGATGAGACGGATGTGGCACATTACCCTGCCCGCGATGCGTAACGTGATCCTGATTCTGTTGATTCTGCGCCTGGGCACGATCCTCGATACGGGATTCGAACAGATCTATCTGATGATGAATGCACCTGTCACCAATGTAGCCGAAGTGTTCGATACTTATGTGTACCGGGTCGGGATTCGTCAGGGTGAGTTCAGTTACAGTACAGCTATCGGATTATTCAAATCGATTGTCGGTGTCATTATGGTGGTTACGGCCAACCGATTGGCAAGGCGATACGGTCAAGAAAGCTTGTACTAACAGATCGGCGAAGACAAGGAGGAGTAAAGCATGCATGAGAAAGGATGGAAAACAAGGCTGTTTGGTCTTGTAAATAACAGTCTGCTGCTGATCATCGGTTTGGCAACGATATTTCCCATTTACTATACCGTTATTTTGTCGTTTACCGATCCCGTGGAGTATTATCAACGAAGCCTGATTCTGTGGCCGCGCGTTTGGACGCTGGATGCTTATAAGCATCTGCTGTCCAACGGCTTGTTTGTCACTTCGATCTCCGTTAGCGTGTTTCTGGCTACGGTGGGCACGCTGCTCAGCCTGCTCGTGACCGGGGGCCTGGCTTACGCGGTGTCCCGTAAACGCCTTCGATTTCGCAAGGCCATGATGGTTATGGTATTAATCACCTTTCTCTTTACGCCAGGGCTGGTTCCGCTGTACCTGGTCGTCCGTAACGTGGGACTCATTGACAGCATTTGGTCGCTTATCCTGCCCAGCTTGACCAGTGCGTGGTACGTGCTGCTCATGAAGGGATTCTTCGACAGCATCCCGGAAAGTCTGGAGGAAGCCGCGATGATCGACGGCTCCAATGATATCGGGGTATTTTGGCGGATTATCCTGCCGTTGTCGCTGCCTGCGCTGGTAGCCTTCGGGTTGTTCTTTGCGGTCGGTTATTGGAACACCTACTTCAACGCACTGATGTTTATTAATGACCAGAAAATGTGGCCGCTGCAGGTGCTGCTGCAGAATATGCTTGTAGATCCAACCACAATGGGTTCGGGCAGTGGCGGAGGATTCGCCTTCCAAGTGAACCGCCCCGTTCCAACGGAAACGTTGAAGATGGCAGCGGTTGTTATTGCAACCGTTCCAATCATGTTAGTGTATCCATTCCTGCAGAAACACTTCGCCAAAGGGGCGATGGTGGGCTCCGTCAAGGAATGAGTCGATATACGGTCTGTTTTTGCCACCATGATCAGTCAGGTCGAATAATTCTAAATAAGGGAGAAGGTCTAATGATGAACAACATGGAACCAAAGTCAGGTAAGCCGTTTTTAAAAATGACAGGGCTGCTGCTCTTGGCAAGTTCGCTCTTGCTTAGTGCTTGCGGCAGCGGGGCTGGTAGCGCCTCGAGCGATAACGTGGGAGGAACAGACAGCAGTGAACCTACCAGCATTACGATCCAGACCTTGAACTATGCCACCGAATTTATTGACAACACCAATCCGCTTTGGAAGGAGCTGGAGAAACACACCAATACCAAACTGAACATTACGTGGCTGTCCCCATCCACGGCTGAAGAGAAGATCAATGTCATGCTCGCATCCGGTGATCTTCCAGAGGTTACTTTTGTGGAAACGATGCAGAACCCTCAGCTTCAGAAGATGCTGAAGCAGGGGGTGTTCTGGGATTTGACGCCTTTTCTTAAAGACTACCCGAATTTAAATCGCGAAGAGTTGAAGGACATGTGGGAGATCACCAAGGTGGACGGCAAGAACATTGTCATTCCGCGATACTATCCAAGCTATGGCGGCGGTGTGTTCCCGATGATCCGCAAGGACTGGCTGGATGCCCTTGAGCTGGAAACGCCCAAGACTCTGGATGAGTTTCATAATGTGTTAAAAGCTTTCAAAGCTCAGGACCCGAATGGTAACGGACAGGCTGATGAAATTCCATATGCGGCGAATCCCGGCGCACTTGCTTACATTTATAATCTCTTTAATGAAACGCAAGGGGCATGGAAGCTGGAGGCCGATAATACGCTGTCTCCTATCCTTACGTCGGACGAGTCCAAGGAGGCCATGTTGTGGATCAAAAAGGCCTATGAAGAAGGATTGTTCCCCAAAGATTTTGCGATCATGAAGTTCTCGCAGGTGATGGATACGATGCGAAGTGCCAAGGCAGGGGTAGGCGGCATGTCCATGAACCATGCGTGGGTAACTGGCGAAGCGGTGAAAAATGTGGATCCCAAGGCTGATTTGATGCCGCTTGCCTACTTGGAGAATCCAAACGGAGTGAAGTATACGCCTTCAGGATCTCCGTACTATGGAGTGTACCTGATTCCGAAGAAAGTGCCGGAGGCAAAAGTGAAAAAAATTCTGGAGCTCTTCGACTATGGCTACAGCCCGGAAGGAAATGAGATGCTGACCTACGGGATTGAAGGCGTCCATTACACGGTCGAGAACGGGAAGAAGGTTGCAACGCCGCAGGCCGTCAAGGATAAGACAGGTGACGGCAACCTGAACAATTTCATTCACCTTGTAAGTGACGACATGGCCATCAACGCGGTAGGGATGCCGGATGAAGTATACACACGGAACGTAGACATCGTCACGGAGCGCAAGACGGTGCAGGTTCCGAATCCTTCGGGAGAGTTGTATTCGGAAGCCTATAACAAATACTATCCAGAAATCTCCAAGAAAGTGGAGGATATGCGTGTCATGGTCATCACCGGGAAAGAACCGGTTGAGTCGTACGATAAATTGATTGAGACGATAAAAAATGATCCGAAAATGGCGGAAATTACGGAAGAGATGACGAAGGTATATCAAGAGAAGTTTGCAAAATAATGGAGTGATCCCAAACCCCGCAATGCGTGTGAATTCACGCATTGCGGGGTTTTTCGCGGGTGTTTTTCTAGAGGCATGAATATCGAAAACAGCCCCTCATGTTAAGTCTTTGATGTCTAATATCATACATCCTATAATTTTACATTAAAGTATAAAATATTACATGAGGGGAGGACATAAAGTCATGGAAACGAAGGAAGGCATAAAGTTTGATATCGAGCGAGAGCGGCACAAGCTTCACAAGATAAAGCAGCGGTATCGTGATTTTAATCATCCCAAAGTCCTCAGACAATCGATTGTGCTCGACGAACTGATTAATCAATATAATCGAGTCCTTAGAGAGAACAAGCCGATTGCTTGAACAATCGACTTGGCGTATGGATAGCTTTTCTTATAGGCCGTATAAGCGTACGGCATTCTCGTATAACCGCTCCCGCGCCGCAAGCACGGATACCCCTTGAAGCTCTGCCCAGGCAGCGGCAACGGCGGAGGTCATCCGAGGGTGGGTCATCTGCCCGGCAAAGGGACCTTCGAACGGCCAAGGTCCATCGGTCTCGGTCATAACAAGATGATCGGGGTATAGGCGAGCAATTTCACGAATTTCATCTTCATACAGGATATCAGGCGTAAAGGAGATATAATATCCGTTACCCGCCATCCGCAGCAAGGTGTCACGAGAGCCCTTAAACCAATGGAAATGGGCACGGGTGACGCCATATTTTTCGAGCAAGCGACATGCGGTTTCCGCATCTTCATATACAGCATGCAGAATCACAGGTTTATGATGCTTTTTCGCAAAAAGAATAAATTGTTCCAGTAGATATTCATATGGACGGTTATCCCACGAACGGCCCTCGGATTCAGCTTCTAATTTTGCATAATAGGGGAGACCCACCTCACCGACGGCAATCATGTCATCGGCATGTTCTTCCATCCAGTCCAGCAGCGCCTTCGTTTCAGCAGAGGAGGGGACAGGCTGCTCCGGATGATAACCGAATGCAGCCCGTACCATTGTTCCGTACAGCCGGGACAGCTCCAGATTCCGTTTGCAGGAAGCCAGATCCATAGAGACAGAGATGATGCTCTGAACCTCGCTATGCCGGATATCCGCCACAATCGCTTCCTGATCGGATAACGAATAACGGTCCAGATGAATGTGGGTGTCTAACAGTGGAGCTCCGGCCCCTGTTTGCGTTAGTGATTTCATCGTTACATACCCTTTCTACCAAGCTTTCTCGAAGCTCTGTGGCATTGATGGAAGCTGGATGATGAATGATTATTCTGTTTACGGTTCACGTTGTTACTGTCCGCGTTCTTGCTGCTCCTCCCGCATCATGGCGGATATTTCGGTTTTCAGCGTGATGAAGGATGGATCCAGCAGAATTTCCTCACGGCGTGGACGGGGGAACGGGACCTCGATTCGTTTTAAAATGGCCCCAGGCCGCGCCGACAGAATATAGATGCTGTCGGAGAGCAGAAGTGCTTCCTCAATATGATGGGTAATCATCAGCACCGAACGGCGCGTCTCCTCCCATATATCGAGCAGCCAGCGCTGCATATCACTGCGTGTCAGTGCATCGAGTGCGCTGAAGGGCTCATCCAGACACATCACTTCCTGCGGGCTCATCAATGCGCGCAGGAAGGCGGCCCGCTGCTGCATCCCTCCTGAGAGGGTATGCGGATACGCCTTCTCGAAGCCGGCAAGTCCGGCCCGTTCCATCCAGCGCCGGGCATTTGCCCTGGCGACGGCCTTCTGGGTTCCTCTGAGCTCCTCGGGAAGCAGCACGTTGTCCTCCACCGTTCGCCAAGGGAACAGGGCAGGCTGCTGAGGCATGTAGGCAATGAGCCCTTTTTTTCCCGTTACGTCACGACCATCCATGAAGACTGAGCCGGAATCAGGAGCCGTTAAGCCACCGATGATGTGGAAAAGTGTGCTTTTTCCGCTGCCTGACGGCCCGATAATCGAGACGAATTCACCGGGCTGTACCTGAAGCGCAAGGTCATCCAGCACATGAACCTCGCTGCGTCGGTCGCGGAAGGTTTTCCGAAGGTTTCGTACCTCCAGCGCAGGCGTTCGAGAGGCTTCCACGGAGGGGGGATTAAGCCCACCCTGGACCGGCGGAGCAACTTGTTGTGTCATATCGCGAAATACCTCCTTCATTAAGGATGATCGTGTATTGGCCCATGACTGCTGGGCATTAGCTTTTCCGGTTCCAACGGATCAGCCGTTTCTCCAGCAGGGTGATAAGCAGAACCATCAGCAGGCTGAGCAGGACGATGACCAGAATCGCAACGAATACCCGATCCGTGCGGTAGCCGGATTTTTGCAGCATCATGTAGTAACCGATTCCCCGGTCGGAGCCGATCCATTCTCCGATGACCGCACCCATGACGGAATAGGTGGCCGCGATCCGAATCCCGGAGAAGATGGAGGGAAGGGCATGAGGCAGCTCCAGCTTGGTAAAGATTTGCCATGATGTAGCCCCCGCCATCTGCATGTAATTCATCATGGTGCGATCGGTTCGGGCGAGCCCGTCCAGAGCCGCAACGGCCACCGGGAAGAAGCAGACCAGGGTAATCACAATAACCTTGGGCAGCATGCCGAAGCCGAACCAGATCATGAGGAGCGGCGCAAGGGCGATAGTCGGTACATTCTGGCTAAGAATCAGAAGCGGATAAAGAGCTGTTTTGAGAAAAGGCACCATATGCAGAGCCAGTGAAATCACAAGTCCGATTGCTGTTCCGATGATAAACCCGATCAAGGTTAGCTGCAGGGTGGCTAATGTATGCTGGAAAAGACCGGCAGCACCGGTAACTGCCTCGGATCCGATCGCCGTTGGCGCAGGCAGAATAAATTTTTCGATATCGAAGATCGATACCGCCGCCTGCCATACCAGCAAAAAGAAGAGGACCGCCACAACAGGCGGCCAGACGGAGCTCCACCAGCTTCTCATGGACGATATTTCTCAGTCAGCTTATCCATGCTGATGCCGCTCGGATGATGTGCAATTTTGACCTGGGATATGATGCTGGGACTTCCCGCATTCACCAGCGCCTCATGCATGCGCTCGACGATCTTTAGCAGCTCGGAGAGTTCTCCTTCCATGGTTGTCTCCAGTGCATGGACCTCGTACTTCACACCCGAATCCTCAATAACCTTGATCGCTTCATCCACATAAGGGATGCTGTCCCGTCCACCCGGCGTCCGGGGTATCACTTGAATGCTCAAGAGGGTGTTCGCCATATATAATCCATCCTTTCGTGCAGCGATATGATTATGAAAGAGAGACAGCCTGCTGTCAGGCCGACTCTCTTCTTGATAGAAAAGACCTTATGGTTGTTCCGGTAAAAAATCATTGGTGAACGCGCGGTCTGCATCAAGCTCTTTCTCCAGCAGTTTGCGCTCAAACATCCAGTCGGCATACCCCGACCATACTTCGGCTTTCTGTTCACCCCAACGAGGCGCGTCATCCTGATAGCGGGGACTCAGCCATTTCTGGCTGGCCAGAACCAGCTCGGCATCCAGATCAGGCACGGCCTTCGAGAGCAGCGCTGCTGCATCCTCAGGATGCTCAATAGCATGGTTGTATCCTTTGGAAGTAGCCCGCATGAAGGCTTTGACAAGCTCAGGGTCCTCTTGGATCAGCTTCTCGTTGGTCACGATGACCGGCGTATAATAATCGAGCTGGTCAGAGTAGTCCTTCACATAGATCATATCAAGCGGCTCATTGCGGAGCTCGGCTTCGATGCCCGTCCAGGCGTAGAATATCCAGGCGAAATCAATGTCGCGTTTGACGGCAGTAAAATAATCGGCATCGCCCATGTTGACCATATTGACTTTGCTGACATCGGCACCGTCGATCTCCATGATGGATTTCATGACAGCTTCCTCAACGGGGGAGCCCCAGCCGCCATAGGATTTACCTTCGAAATCTCCAGCCTTCACGATCCCTTTGTCCTTGGGAGCGGCAAAGCCGGATGTATTATGCTGAATGATCGCCGCAATGGAGACGAGCGGCAAGCCTTGCGTTCTGGCGAGGGTTACCCCTTCCTGATAGCTTATGCCGAACGGCACGTTACCGGATGCGACCAGCGTATCCGTTCCACCGGCTCCCGGCTGGACGATCTGGACGTTGAGCCCTTCCTCCTCATAATATCCGAGCTCCTTCGCTGCATACAGACCCGTGTGATTGGTATTGGCGGACCAATCGAGCATCAGCTGCACGTCACGGAGTTTCCCAGGACTCTTGGCGTCTTCTCCTTCAGCGCCTGTGTTCTTGTTCTGTCCGCCTGTACCGCATCCGGCCGCAACCATCAGCAGGACACAAGCGAGAAGCAGGGGGACCCATCTTCCCTTCTTCATCGTGTCTTCTCTCCTTATGAGTTCTATTTCTATTACCTCGCAACTCCACAAAAAAAGCGCCCCGATAATCTCAGGACGCATGACGGCGTAAGTGTATAGTACGGCAAATATGGCTGCCGCAAACATTGGCTTCCTACGCTGGCATTACCCAGATCAGGTGTAAGGGTCAGTATCAAAGCGGATACACTCTCAGCCGGCTAAATTCCAGCTCCCCCGATATTTATGAAGTTTCGATCAGTACATCCGTTATTATAGTCCTAACACCAAGACCTGTCTAGTTTTCGAAAAAGGTCATGAACAGGACAGGCCTTATGTAGGGAACCGCGTTTAGGCAGCCCAAGAGTTCAGCATATGAACATTTTAAGAGATGAAATGTTGGATACCGTGCTGCGTGCGGGTTAACGCTGGAAGAACTCGATCCATTCCCCTTCGGGACCATGCACGAAGAAATAACGATAGCCGTTCGGGAGAGTGACGATTTCCTCGTCCAGATGAGGAACTTCAAGTCCTTGGACGCGTGCATACTCTTCTTCAATATCATCCGTACTGACTGCAAAATGGTGCACCGTTCCTTCCGAAGGCAGCGAGTCGCTGTAACCCTGGATAAGTTCGACTTCCGTTTCGTCACTTCCATTAAATCCGAGGAACGCGAGTTGAATGACCCCATTGGTATGAGTCAGGCGATTCTTTAGTTCAAGGCCGACTACCGACGTGTAAAACGCTATCGTGGCTTCCAGGTTTCGGACTACAATACCAACATGATCCAATCGTTTCTGTGACACTGCCATACACCCTTTCCGGTTCGTATAAGATATGAAGAATAATATCATATGATTCCTATACGTCAAGTAGGTGATTGATATAGTAACTTTTCAGGTTTTCACGTGTTTAATTGAGTGTAGTCCTTGCATTTGAAGTACACCCGTCCAGTAGAAAAACTTCATTATATAGATCTTCTAGCGATGTGCCGGATAGATGATTTTTCTTTGATTTCCTCGTCTTTACTTTTGGATGGGTAAAAAGTATCATGAGGAATAGAGAGCTTAATTCAAAAGACCTAAATCATCCATCGTGTACAAGCTTACCTTTTTGCCAAGGGGGAGTGCTTATGAGTCCAACTCCAGCAGATCATCTGTGGATTCGACTCGCCATTATATATGCATTTATTCAGATAATGACTGTTCTGTGGATGCCTGATGCTTTATCGCTTCAGCGTGTGCTAGTCATTATTGCTCCTATGGCCGCCTCCGTGTATTTAATTCGGGTCAGCCGGCGTTATAAGGCACATCTTCGCAGGTTTTGGTTTATGGTAAGTATCGGACTGATGGCCGATGCAGCGGCCCGGATCGTCTCCTCCTTTTTTTTCGGGTTCGGGAAAGAGAGCGCTTTCCAGATATCCAGCTATTTCTGGGGATTGGAAGTGATCCTGTTCGCCAGCTGCCTCATCTATTTGTTCCGGCATGTTCAAGGCCCGCTAAGGGGGCTGCGGTTTATGCTGGATATCGTCATCGTTGGCGTAACGTTCATGACGGTGGGCTGGGAGTATTTAATCAAGCCCGAACTTCAGGACAGTACGTATTCGGGGGGGACGGGAAGCGTATGGGTGGATATGCTGTTTCCGCTGTGCGGAATGGTACTTATTTTCTTTACCGTGGTGTTGTATTTTAATACCAGGCAATTAGGGAAATGGGCGGTCATTTCATTAAGTCTTGGCGGAAGCGCTTATATTATGGGTGATGCTCTGCACTTTTATCTCGTCCATTTCGTGAATCTCGAAGTTCGTGCATATCTTGATCCTTTACATACGTTATCTGTGTTTTTCATTGCTTCTGCAGGTGCACAGCCCGCTCCCGATACCGGAAATCAAACGGTGAAAGAGAGGGAACCGCGTCCTGTAGGAACCTTGATTGTCAGATATTTGCTTCCATATGGCGTGCTGGGCGGAATGTTTGCCCTCATGGCGCAGCGGTTCGGTGGCTGGAACGGTCTGTTTACCGGTCTATCCCTGTGCGTCATTCTGATTCTGTTCCGCCAGATCCTGATCCAGTATGAGAATGACCGCTTGTTACATCGACTGCATGAAAGTCTGAGGCAGAGCGAATCGCTTGCTCACCGGGATGATCTGACGGGATTGTATAATCGTCGTTACTTCAACGCAAGACTGTCCAGCTCCTTGTTAGAGGCCGATCGGACAGGATCGCGGGTAGGGCTTCTCTACATGGACATGAATCGTTTCAAAAAGGTGAATGATCGTTATGGCCACCGTGCCGGAGATCTGTTGATCCGCAAGGTTGCATGCCGCCTTCAGTCGCTGGAATCCAAAGGGATTCTGGTGTCCCGTCTAGGGGGAGATGAATTCACCGTGATGATCCAGTCGGCCGGGGAGGATCAGGAGCTGATCTGGATGGCGGAGGAGATTTGGATGCTGCTCAGCGAGCCTTATGAACTGGAGGGATATGAAGTTAGAACGTCGCCGAGTATCGGTATTGCCGTGTATCCCGATCATGCCCGGAACGATCAGGAGCTCATTGGCCGTGCGGATGCAGCGATGTATGCCGCGAAGGAGCGGAATGCCCGCTGGCACTTCGATGTGGACCGGACGATGCAGCTGCAGCTTTTGGATCAGAAGATTGAATAAGGGATGGATAACCAGAAATATCGACAATGCGTTGTTAAAAGCAATATAAGTCGATTTTTGTAGATTAAAACCCTATCATTGCACGAATCTTGCGCATTTCTCATAAAACAGGTCATAACTTCGATATAAAATCCATAAAATGCAAAGAAATCATATTCAAAATGCCGATAAGAAGCATAGTGAGAGCTAGCTTGCCAAGGAGGACGAACATGATTTGCGACAATTGCAGCACCTTTGAACCGATTGAGGACCAGGGGACCGTTCATATGAAGCCTGCAAGCGGTGAGCTTATTGGCTTGCTTGCACTGAACGGCTACACGGTACAAGAGAACAATGAGGGTTGTGCTGTGAACTATAAGGAACTTGCGGAACTAATCTCCATGATAAAGTGTCTGCAACCCCTTCCGCTGAAGATTCGTCAAGAGCTGTCCTTCTGTGTTACCGGTGGAGAAGCTCCACAGATCCGGCATACGTGGACCCCTATGCAGAAGTTCGAGCTGCAGATGGAGCATTACGATATGGTCAATGTCATTTTACATAAGCAGTTTACGAGCTATATGCAGCCCATTGTAGATCACTTTGAGCAGATCGTTGCATATGAGTTTTTGCTTCGTCCGATAGAGGGGGGAGTCGCGTTCCAACCGTATGAGCTGTTTGAGACTGCCCGAAAAACCGGACTGCATTCTTTTCTGGACCGAGCGGCACGAACCTGTGCAATTGAAACCAGCGCAGAGTGGCTTCCTTTAGGTGTGAAACGTTTCGTAAACTTCCTGCCATCGTCGATATATGATCCTCAGATGTGTCTCAGTCATACTTTTAATACCATCGACAGGCTCCATTTGGATCCGAGGGATTTCGTGTTTGAGGTTGTGGAGACCGAGAAGATCGATGATGTGAAGCACCTCCAATCGATATTCGAGGTTTATCGCAGTCACGGGATCTCGGTAGCCATGGACGACGTAGGGGCGGGCTATTCCACGTTGGAGCAGATGATCAGGCTTAAGCCGGATTATGTGAAGATCGACCGGAGTCTTATCGACCATTGCGATCGAAATGCCGCCCAGCAGAAGCAGCTTGAAATGATCACGAACATGGCTCATGATTTCGGGGCTATGGTGCTGGCTGAAGGCATTGAGAGACGGGAGGAGTTTCATTTTTGCCGAGATATCGGGATCGAGCTCTCGCAGGGGTATCTGTTCGGTAAACCATCCGAGCGCCCTCCGCGTGATCCGCATTCTCAACTGATCTATTCATAGCCTACATAATCGGTAAATACCTGCCAAAGTGAGAATGAAGCTCGCAGCTGATTGGTGAAGCCTTGGCTGGACCCTGCAAATACAGATACCTGCCAAGGATGAGAATGGGCCCCTTCATAATGAGAAGGGATGTTTGAGGGGCCCATTCTCTATATACAAACAAGAGCCCTGGAATAATATCCAGGGCTCTTGTTTATGGGAGGGGAAGGGACATGATGTCCCCGTTGTCCCCGTACCGCTTATCTTGCAGCTTTTACCTCTCCAAGTCCGCTAATACTGTATTCTTTGCCGTTCACGTTCAGGACAGCAGGTGTATCCGTCTCGTTCACGATGATGGTCTCGCTGCCTTTCACGTTGACCTTCAGTCGGGATCCACGGAACATGACCTTGAAGGAGAAGGAAGACCAGTGACCCGGAATGAACGGATTCAGGTGCAATACGCCGTCTTTTACACGCAGGCCGCCGAAGCCGTGCACAACGGACATCCAGGTTCCTGCCATGCTGGTTGTATGACAGCCGTCCTCGGTATCGTTGTTATAGTTGTCGAGGTCCAGGCGAGCTGTACGAAGGTACATCTCGTACGCTTTCTCCTGATATCCAAGCTCGCATGCGAGAATGGAGTGTACGCAAGGAGAGAGGGAGGACTCATGTACCGTGAACGGTTCATAGAAGTCGAAGTTGCGTTTTTTCGTTGCCAGATCGAACTGGTCGCCCAGGAAGAACAATCCTTGCAATACGTCAGCCTGTTTGATATATACCGAACGCAGAATGCGGTCCCAGGACCAGTTCTGATTCAGCGGCAGATGTACAGGGTCCAATTCCTTAACGGGAACAAGTTCCTTGTTGAGGAAACCATCCTGCTGCAGGAATACGCCGAGCTCCGCATCTTCCGGATAGTACATTTTGCTGATGATATCCTGCCACTTGTCCGTTTCTACCTCTTGCAGCTCGAGCTTCGCCGTAAGCTCTGCATAGCGGGAATCCTCGTTCTCTTTCAAATATTCCAGCACATCAAGGGTGTATTCCATCGTCCAGCTGGCAATCCGGTTGGTATACCAGTTATTGTTCACATTGTTCTCGTACTCGTTCGGTCCGGTTACACCCAGCATCATATACTGATCCTTCGCGGGGACATAATTCACGCGCTCTTCCCAGAAACGGGAAATTTCCACGAGCACTTCCAGTCCGTATTGACCAAGATAAGAGAAATCGCCGGTATAGTTAACATAGTTATAGATGGCGTACGCAATGGCGCCGTTACGGTGAATTTCTTCGAACGTAATTTCCCATTCGTTATGGCATTCCTCACCGTTCATCGTCACCATAGGGTAGAGCGCACCTTTGGTGAAACCAAGCTTCCTGGCATTTTCCTTCGCTTTTTCCAGGTGTTTATAGCGGTAGATGAGCAGGTTGCGGGAGATACTGGCATCTGCGGTGCTCAGATAGAATGGCAAGCAGTAAGCCTCGGTGTCCCAATAGGTGCTGCCGCCGTATTTCTCCCCGGTAAAGCCCTTCGGTCCGATGTTCAGGCGGTCGTCCTCGCCGCTGTAGGTCTGGTTGAGCTGGAAAATGTTGAAGCGGATCGCCTGCTGGGCTGCCACATCGCCTTCGATAACGATATCGCTTTCCTTCCATTTGTCGCCCCAAGCTGCAGCTTGCTCCTTCAAAAGCAGCTCAAATCCGGTTTCGACGGCCGGCTCCAGCACCGCACGCGCTGCGTTCACCAGTTCGCCCAGGCCATGATTGCGGGAAGTGACGTTGGCGACATATTTATAGACGGTGATGACCTCACCTTCCGATACGGATACACTTGCACGGTTGGCGGCATATTTCTCTTGTTCTATCAGCTCTGCTTGCACATCAAGCTTTTCGCCGTTCTTCACGATGTTGTAGGACATCACGGACGTCACATGAAAATCGAGTTTCTTGGTTTTTACAGTTAAGGAAGCTGATCCTTGAGCCGCTTCCTTGAACACTTCCAGCCAGAACTTCTCGTCATAGTTGGAGTCTTTGTTCTTCACATCGCCATCAAGATAAGGCGTGATGGTCAGCTCACCAGCAAAATTAAGCGGGGTCACAGCATAACGGATGGCTCCGATCTCATGGCGCACAATGCTCACAAAGCGGATGGCTTCGACTTTAAGCTCCTTGCCGTCTTCCATGACAGCGGTAAAGCTGCGAGAGAGATAACCTTCCTTCATATTCAGCTCACGGACAAAGTTCTTCACTGTGCATTTCGCCAAATCAAGCGGCGCACCGTTGATTTCGATGCCAATGCCAATCCAGTTGGTGCTGTTCAGCACTTTGGCAAAATATTCAGGGTAACCGTTCTTCCACCAGCCTACACGGGTTTTGTCCGGATAGTAGACACCGGCCATGTAGCTTCCTTGCAGCGATGAACCGCTGTAGGCTTCCTCAAAGTTGGCACGCTGGCCCATAAATCCGTTACCGATACTGAATACACTTTCCGAGATTTCATGCGTATGAGGATCAAAGCCCTCTTCAATAATTGACCATTCATCTAGCTTTAAATATTGTTTCACAATCATCGGCTCCTTTATAAGTAGGGAAAATGGTTGCATATCTATATGGGATGATGCTGCTAGAGTTGCCCAAAGCGTATGAGCTCATGCTTCTACAATTCCAGCAGACGGTCCACCGTGAACTCTTCCAGGGAGGATAGAACGATGCTGGCGCGTCCCAAGGTTTCAGGGGATCCAATGCCGACACTGCGCATACCGGCGCGAGTGGCAGCTTCGATTCCGGCTTCTGCATCCTCGAATACGACACAGGTATCAGGCTGAACGCCAAGTTCATGGGCCCCCATGGTGAAAACCTCCGGATCCGGCTTCGCTTGGCTGGTCTTCGTTCCGTCGATAATGGCATCGAAATAAGGGGTGAGGCCGGTATTGTTCAAGATCAGCATGGCGTTCTTGCTGGCCGAGCCCAGAGCAACCTTAATGCCGCGGGCTTTGAGAGCCTGGATAAAGTCGAGGGCTCCGGGCAAAATCTCGGATTCATCCATTTTGGAAATATACTCGACGTACCAGGCGTTTTTCTTCTCCGCAAGTGCCAGCTTCGCGTCTTCATCAAGCGTCATTCCGCCGATTTCAAGCAGAATATCGAGGGAAGCCATCCGGCTGACTCCCTTCAAGCGCTCATTGTCCTGCTCGGTGAAATCAAAACCAAGCTCCCCGGCAAGACGCTTCCATGCAATGTAGTGATACTTGGCGGTATCCACCAGAACGCCGTCAAGATCGAATAAACAAGCGGTTATGGATGACATGATAATCCTCCTTAAGAATATTAGTGCAAACGTTTGAACCAAGCAGCAAAAATAAAGGAAGCACCACGATGCTTCTTTATTTTGAAGTACTTTGCGTCGTTATCATTTCCATTCCACCAGGCGAGTCTAGGATTTGGGCAGCGAATACATCGAGGATTCGCGGATCATCAACCGGTGCGGAATGATGTAACGGTGCGGCAGTACCGTCTTGTCATCGTTACGAACAGTCTGGATCAGTGCTTGGGAAGCAGTGTAACCCAGGTTGTAAATGCCGATGTCCACACTGCTCAGCGGCGGGGTCGACAGTTCGGTCAGCGAGATGTTGTTGAAGCTGATAATGGATACGTCTTCGGGTACCTTGTAACCGAGCTCGTGAAGTCCGCGCAGCACGCCGAAGGATACAATATCATCTACAATGACGAGTGCAGTCGGGCGCTCGGGCAGGTTCATGAAAAAGGACATGGCGCGATAGCCGCTTTCCTGAAGGAATTCACCTTCGACGATCCATTCTTTTCTCATCTCAAGCCCCGCATCGGCGAGTGCTTTTCCATAACCCTTCATCCGGTCCTGAGACACGATCAGGTTAGGCGGACCGCTGACAAAGCCGATTCGTTTATGCCCGAGGGAGATCAAATGCTTGGTTGCGTCATAGGCTGCCTGCACATTATCGGTATCGACGGATAACAAGTCAGGATATTTCTCACTTCGGCCGACAAGCACGAACGGGTAGTTGTTAGACTTGAGAAAATCGACGACCTGGTCATCCTGCCTGGAGTACAGCAAGATCGCACCATCGACACGCCGACCGTTAAGAAGCCTGGATACGGCTTCGACCTCTTCCTTCTCGTTGCCGCCCGAGCTGATTAACACATCGTATCCGGAACGGTTCGCCTGTGTGACAATACCGCGGATCAGCTCCATGAAGAACAAGTTGAGGAACAGCTCTTCCGCTGGTTTTGGCAGGATGACGCATATGCTTTCTGTCGTTTTGGAAACCAGGCTCTTGGCCATAATATTGGGATGGTAGCCCATTTCCTCCATAATCTCTTTCACTTTGCGCGAGGTTTCGCGGCTGATTCTCGGATGATTGGAAAGCACCCGTGAGACGGTGGAGGGGGATACGCCCGCTCGTTTTGCGACATCTTTAATCGTTACAGACATAGTAGGACCTCCAGTGGAACCGTTTGCGTTTTTTTGAAAATAAGAAAGCGACTACTGGATTCTCCCTTATTTCACCAGAATAACTTCCGCTAGAGCGCGGTCCGTTGTTCTTTATTTAATTGTGGGTCTGTCAGGCCCCGAGTATACTTGATACAGGCAGATCTAAAGCTATATAGGTACAGTATGTTAAACGGTTTCACACTGCTATATTAACGTTTATCGAAATGCTTGTAAATACGTATCCAAGTCAGCTGAGCGCAATTATTCACAAATGCACTAAAAAAGAAGAAAGGATTAGAAATCAGGAGAAAGGCGGGTATTATCACGTGAAAAAACCGGAAAATAACTTAATACGGCCTTGTGCAAACGATTTAACAAAATGGAAGAGTGGGTTATGATATAGTTGGGTTAAATAACCAGGGATACCGGGAATCTGAGATGGAATTCAAGACATGCTGTATTATGTAACCGTTTTATTTCTAAATTTCGTTTAATATTATTCAAACGTTTGCGCTGATGATGGCGAATTACAAGCATAGCAAGGCGGATTTCAGTGAACTTAATATATATCCAACAGGGGGTAATAGGTATGGTGCATAAAAAAAGGAGTACACGTAAGGCTGTGCCTCTATGGCTGGCAAGTTTCGCACTTGCGGGAGGTTTGCTTGCCGGCTGCAGCGGCGGCGCGACTCCACCACAAGAGGAAGCTGAGCCGAAGGCCACACAGGAAAGCAAGCAGCCTGACACCCCGGCACCTGCTCCGCAGGAAAATAAGGTGGATGAGCAGCCATCCGATGTTTATTACGAAATCTTTGTACGTTCATTCTATGATTCCGATGGGGATGGAATCGGTGATTTGAAGGGTGTCATCGAGAAGCTGGATTACCTGAATGACGGAAATCCGGATACATCGGATGATCTTGGCGTGACCGGTATTTGGCTGATGCCCATTAATCCTTCACCAAGCTATCATGGCTATGATGTAACGGACTATCGCTCCATACATCCGGATTACGGGACGCTGGAGGACTTTAAGACGCTGCTTGCGGAAGCGGATAAGCGTGGAATCAAGATTATCATGGATTTGGTTGTCAATCACACAAGTACGGAGCACCCGTGGTTCAAAGAGTCCGCGGCTGATCAAGCTTCCACGATCCGGGATTGGTATATCTGGGCTGAGGATCAGGGTAAAGCACCTTCCGGTTCCAGCGCAGCCGGCAGCGGCTCCCCGTGGCACGAGATGAACGGTGCCCATTACATGGGCACATTCTGGGGCGGAATGCCGGATCTGAACTTCGATAACCCCAAGGTACGCGAGGAGATGAAGGATATCGGCAAGTTCTGGCTGGAGCTCGGCGTGGATGGTTTCCGAATTGATGCCGCCAAGCATATCTACGAGGATCTGATGTCTGACAAGGGTGAGGCAACCACGGCAAAGAATACGGCCTGGTGGCAGGAATTCCGCACCAGCATGAATGAGGTGGACCCGGACGCTTATATCGTGGGTGAGATTTGGGATAACTCCGCTGCCGTTATTGCGCCGTACCTGGATAACGCCTTCGATTCCGGCTTCAACTTTGGATTGGGCGAGAGCATCGTGGGTGCAGCGCTCAACGAGAAGGATAACAACCTTGCCTTCACGCTGGAGCGGATGTACGGCTTATTCAGTCAAGTATCCGGTGGCAAGTTCACGGATGCGACATTCCTGACAAACCATGATATGAATCGTGTGATGTCTCAGCTGAACAATGATGAGAATCATGCCAAAATGGCTGCTGGCATCCTGCTGACGATGCCGGGCAATCCATTTATCTATTATGGGGAAGAGATCGGCATGAAGGGGGCGAAGCCGGATGAGCAGATCCGGGAGCCGATGATCTGGTCCAACACGGGCAGTGATAAGGGCCAGACGACATGGGAGCCCTTGAAGCATAACCGGGGCGATGCCGTGCAGGGTGTGGAGCAGCAGATGGGGGATGCGAATTCCCTGCTGTCCCGTTACCGCACGCTAATCAGCTGGCGCAATGAAATGCCTGCGCTTCAGAACGGAACCATTGAATCCTATGCTTCCGGGAATGCACAGGTCATGGCTTACTTCCGCCGTACCAACGACAACCAAGCGCTTGTGGTCCATAATCTGTCCGGCAAGGAACAGACGGTGGATGTGGCATCGAAGAATGGAGAGAGCGGGTTCTCATCACTGTTGAGAACAACGGACGACAGTGCGGCATTAAACGGCAGCAGCTTAACGCTGCCGCCGTATACAACCGTTGTAATGGAGTAGGCTGCGTTCATTCCTATAGTGAAACATAACAAGGACCCCGAGCCCCTGGAAGGAGGCGTGCTCGGGGTTTTTTTTTGGGGAAGGGACTTTCATGAGGTCGGGAGGGGACAGGTGCCTTATGGTGATGAGGCAGGATGCTGACTGGAACGAGGATACCCAATCCGATATCCGAACTTCGGATATCCCGTGTTACAATGAATGACAAATGATGGAGCACAGTGCATGCATACAATGGACTGCAATCACTTTTTGCGGCTGTTGCAGCACCTGGCAGACATTGAACATTTGCATCGAAAGGAAGATTTACGATGAGCGCAAGCATTCTATATATCGAGGACGACCATGAAATCGGCGGTTGGGTCAGTGAATTTCTTAAAGACAAGGGTTATGAGGTGCGGTGGCAGCTCAGCGGGGAGAAGGCTGTAGAGGAAGCGGTGGCATGTGCCGTCGTCATTCTGGACGTCATGCTTCCGGGACTTGACGGCTTTACGATCGGACAGCGAATCAAGAAAGCATATCCCGGTCTGCCTATCCTGATGCTCTCGGCCAGAACTGCCATTGACGATAAGCTGCAGGGGCTGGAATTTGCCGATGACTATCTGACGAAGCCTTTCCATCCGGACGAGCTGGCTGCCCGTCTTGAGGTGCTGCTTCGGCGGTCCGTCGTCAAGTCTGCAGAGCCTTTGAGAGTGAAGCACTTATCCGTGTATGAGGCCGAGAATCGGATTGTGAACGAGGATACCGGCGAGGAGACACTCCTGACCGGTAAACAGTATCAGATATTTATGTACCTGCTCCAGCATCAGGGGCGTGTGATGACCAAGGAGCAGATTTATGAATCGGTCTGGGGCGAGTCCTATATCGAAGGGGATAAAACGCTGATGGTTCACATCCGCTATCTTCGCGAGAAGCTGGAGCGGGACCCCGCCACACCGGAGATTATTGAGACTGTGCGCGGGCTGGGCTATCGGGTGAGAGCATGAAATGGAAAAGGAACAGAGGAAGGTTCCGCAAATCGTTGACCAACCGGTATTTGCTGTTAATCTCGCTGGCCATGATTTTCATGCCGATTATGTTTCCGTTAGCCTCGATTCTCTACTGGTTCGTGAACGATACGTTCTCGGAGAAACCGGCTGTACCTGTCGAGAAGTATACAAGCGGTGCTGTGTTAGAGAAGATGTGGCACGAGGAGGCAGCAACATTAAGCGGGGCTTCGCCAGAAGCCATAGAGCGAAGGCTGCATGCAATTCAGCTGGAGTATCCGGAGATCTCGATGTTCTGGGTGGACGGCAGCAATGAGACGAGGCTGCAGATGCCGGTGCAGCCAAGCCTCCCCGAGGTATGGAGCGCACCCTACACCGTTCAATTCATGAAGAATGCCGTGGACGGAGACCCGTTCACTTCGGTGGCCTTTATCGGTGGAGAGGCATCGGGGGAAGGCTTCATAGTGATGCAAATACCGAGAAAATATATCAGTGTCCAGCAGCCAATCGCCAGCGAAACGGCGATGTATGGCCTCTTTATAACCTTGATGTCGGTTCTGTTTATTGTGGTCTCCTGGCTGTTCTTCGTGCGCATCCGCAAGCGGCTGCTGCGACTTCGTTCTGCTATGACCTCCCCTCACACCGTGACAGGTTTACCGCAGCCGGTCGCCTTAACCAAGCTTGACGAGATCGGGCAGCTGGAAGAGGGCTATAACCATATGGTCATCCAGTTAGAGGAGGGGCAGCGCCGGCAGCGTGAGGAGGAGGAGCTGCGCAAGTCGCTGATTGCTAATCTGTCACATGATCTGAGAACGCCGCTGACGGTGATTCGAAGCCATATTTTCTCCATGGAGCGGGAGCCGCTGAGTGAGAAAGGGAAGGAATCATTGTCCCTCATCGAGTCGAAAATCGCGGACTTGGGCGGACTGATCGATAATATGTTGTCCTACAATCTGCTGGCCAGCGGCAAAGTGAAACTGAACATGGAACCGACGGACGTTCTGCGGACGGTCAAGGAAAGTGCAGCTGCTTGGTATCCGGTATGGGAGAAGGCGGGAATCGAGCCCGATATCCAAGTGCGCGACGAGCCGCTCAATTGGAATGTGGATGTGCTGTGGTTCCGCAGGCTTCTGGATAATCTGTTCCAAAATGTCGTCCGTCACGCCAAGTCAGGACAGTATATCGGTATTCATACGGAAGAGAGAGAAGGGCTTGAGGGCATGCTTGTCATTTCGGATCGCGGACCGGGAGTCGGAAGCGACTCACAGAACAAAGGCACGGGCATTGGCCTGGCTATCGTGGATCACTTGACAAGGGAAATGGGCCTGGGCTGCCATGTGGAAAGCTCGGATGAAGGCACGAGGATCAGCATCTGGAGGCGGTGAGGTTTCAGGTATCGAGGATATAAGAATCGTGCTCGGATGGTGAAAGGGTGTAGGCAAATTGAAAATGGGGAACCGGCGTGTTGGCTGGTTCTTTTTTTGCGTTACTAACAAGAAAGACACCCTTCCAGGGTGTCTTCGCACAATTGCTTTTCGCTCGAGTTTCACGAGCTCGTCAGTGAACTTGGTTCATAAGCAAGGCAGGCTACAGTTGCTAGACTGAGAGAGAAGTCCATTTTGAGATCCACATGTACCAGTACATTCATATCCATAGTTAACCACGCCCCCATCGTAATGATTAATCTACCTATGAGAGAGCAGAGTGATTGGCATGCCATCATCAGCGTCAGGTAGCCCCCCTGTACGGACGCAATCAGCGTTTCGGCAAAGTGATTATATCATATTCGGGCACTCGCTGATAGTATTTCCGAGTCGTTGGGCATGGATGCAGGATTACTAATGAGCGCTGCTTAGTGAAGTGCCTCTTGTATTTGTGCAAAAGCGCAAAAGCATCGGCGTAGGGAACGGAATTATTGCTGGAGAAGCGAAGCGTTCGCCTTTAAATCCGGTAAACTACCTCTGGACAGATTCAGCTTCCCGGATTTAACAGCGGTCCGGTCCCGGAGCGGTTTGAACAGCACGCAATCACTCATGCATAACTTTTTTTAAATTAAATTTAAACTTCAGGTCGACCGGCATTTAACCTTGGCCATGTAGGATGTATACCTGAGGTGATGAACGTGACGGAACTCGTCATTCAAACGAAAGGCTTATATAAAATATATAAAAAACGCGCGGCAGTCGTGGATTTGAACCTGGAGATTGCCCGCGGCGATATCTACGGCTTCCTGGGACCGAATGGCGCAGGGAAAACAACGACCATTCGCATGCTGCTTGGACTGATCCAGCCCACGCGCGGGGCGATTCATTTGTTCGGCAAGGATTTGAAGCGCGAGAAAATGAACATTTTGCAGCGTACAGGATCTCTCGTGGAATACCCATCCTATTACGGTCATCTGACGGCCATTGAGAATCTGGAGGCGATTCGCCGGATCACCGGCGGGCCGAAGTCCCGCATCGCGGAAGTACTGGAGATTGTCTCCCTGACGAAGGAAGCCAAGCGACCGGTCAAGGGATACTCCCTTGGGATGAAGCAGCGTCTTGGCATTGCAGCCGCTTTGTTCAACAATCCGGAGCTGCTTATCCTGGATGAGCCGACCAACGGTCTTGATCCATCCGGCATTCATGAAATCCGGGAGCTGATCAAAAACATGCCGCGTCAATACGGCATTACCGTGCTGGTATCCAGTCACCTGCTGGGCGAGGTGGAGCAGATGGCCGATAAAGTCGGCATCATCCGTGACGGCCGGATGGTGTTCCAGGATACCATTGACCATCTGGTATCCACCGCATCCAGCGGGTTCCGATTGTCGGTATCGGAGCCGGAGGCTGCGCTCGGACTGGCGCTGGACCTGGGCTGCCAAGGGGTGCTGCGAGACCATATGCTGGAGCTGGAAAGTATGCAGGATGCCAAGGTCGCCCTGCTCGTGAAGCGGCTCGTTGAGAATCAGCATGCCGTGTACCGTGTCGAGGAGCAGCGGAGGTCACTCGAGGATATTTTCATGCAGATCGTAAGGGAGGGAAGCCGGATATGATGTTCCGTGCGCTGTCCGCCGATTGGCTGAAAATAAGGGGCAAAGGCATCTGGTTTCTCGCGGCGCTCGGTCCCATCGGACTGGCGGCGATGCAAGGGCTGAACTTTGGACTTCGGTATGATTATCTGATGAAAACGTATGCGGCAGATCCCTGGGGCGGGCTGCTGGAGAATGTTACGTTTTTTGTTCCCATCGCCCTGTTCCTGGGCATTACGCTGATCTGCTCGCTGATGGCCAACGTGGAGCATCAGCTCAGCTCGTGGAAGCAGCTGCTGGCATTACCCATTTCAAGAACCGCTGTATTCAGTGCAAAATTCGTGCAGGCCTTCTTGATACTCTGCGTATCCTGTATCCTGCTGACGGTAAGTGTCGCCGTGCTTGGCATGCTGCTAGGAATGGGTGCGGATCGCATGCCGTATATGGATCTGATGCGTATTGGGTTCTTGCCTATGTTCGCCGCGCTGCCGGTCTTGGCTTTTCAGTTATGGCTAAGCCTGACGCTCAAGAATCAAGGGATATCCTCGGCGATAGGCATCACCGCTTCGGTAGTATCCATGTTTGCCATGGAGTTCCCGGATTGGGTGCCGCTGAAATGGCCGCTGCTCGCTTACATCGGTCCTGAAAAAGCGACATTTATAGGAGCGGGTTTACTGCTTGGGGCGGTCATTGCTGCAGCTGGACTCATACATTTCAACCGGAAGGACGTGGACTAGAGATGGCGTCTTATACAAGAGCAATATCAGCAGAGTGGCTCAAGCTGTCGAAGTCCAAATTATGGCCGCAGATTCTGCTGAATGGGGTACTGGTTTTGATGCTGGGGATTCTAGGTGGCAATCCGATCCAGGAAGCCCCATGGGAGTATTTGCTATCCATGATGTGTTTTCTGCATGCGATGCTGCTGCTCCCGATCATGACCGGGATTTTCAGTGCAATGGTGTGTCGCTACGAGCATACCGGTGGGGGATGGAAGCAGCTGCTGGTCCTGCCGGTGTCGCGTGGTGTCGTCTATTCTGCCAAATTCACGGTGGTGGCTATCTTGCTTGCTGCTGTGCAAGTGTTGTTCCTGGGTGCTGTCATGGGAGCTGGATGGTTCCATAGGATCGAGGCTCCGATTCCTTGGGAGATGCTGCTGCGCAGCCTGGTGGGTGGCTGGGTTGCTTGTCTGCCGCTTGCCGCGCTTCAGCTTGGTGTTTCCACGGCCTGGAGCAGCTTTGCCGCACCGCTGGCATTAAACGTTGTATTCACCATCCCAAACATCTTGGTGGCTAACTCGCAGACGTATGCCCCTTATTATCCGTGGACACAGCCGTTTCTTGCGATGATGCCAGCGGGTCAAGCCGATTTCGGCGCCTTCAATATTCCGTTTGAGAGCCTTATGATCGTGATTGTTGGCGGGTTTCTGTTATTTTTCCTCGGAGGATTCATCTATTTTCAGCGCAAGGAAGTGTGATTACTCCTAACCGGAGTGCAGCGGATGCATTCCGATAAGAAGCGTTCACCAATGATAAAAGAGCTGCCCCAGGTCCTTGATGGCCTGCTGGAGCAGCTCTTTACGCTATCTTGCTATGGTTGAAGCGAACCCTTGCTAATTCGGCAGCTCTACCCACGCATAAGGGGTGGCGGCTGCCTTTAATCCGTATTCGATGATGGTAATGACGGCAATCGTTTCAGCCGGGTCAACGGCAGGCTTGCCCGTTTCGAAGAAATTTACCAGATTCTCGATGAACAAGGCAAAGAAATTTGAATGGGCGGTGACCTGCTTGAAGCTGCCGTCTTCATTTTTAATGCCTAGAGTAAAAGGGCAATTCTCCCCAAGATGATTCACGGCAGCTTGTCGTCCGTTACCGTAATCGATGAGCAGGGCAGGAGAGTCGGGTGTACCAACGAACATGACCCTCTTCGGATCTGCTCCCATCAAACGGACCACGGGTTCGATTTGATGGATCGAATAGTTGGCGAATCCGCCGGGCCCCCAGCTGCTAATGGTCTGAATGCCGCTCCGGTCCAGCTCCGTGTACTCACTGGCAAAACGAAGGGCAGACGTTGAATACATCGGCGTTCCGTGGGCTGTCGCCAGATCGAACATTCGGATCGCTGTCTTTCGGTCAGGAGCGAACGTTTTATCGATATAGGTCGGTTTGCCGGATTGCAGCGGAAGCCGGGACAGCTCCTCATGGAACTCCGGGTTATCCGGGGACAGCACGATCAGGTAATCACTGCGCTCCACCACGTCCTCGATAGCGGGCAGCAGCTCAATTTCATTCTCCTTGCACCAGGCTGCGTTTGTGAGCCCGTTCTCTTTATCTCTTTTGCCGTAAGCGTAAACGACCTTCATGGCACTTCCTGTAGCCTGATCGATCCATCCAGGATATTTATTCGCATGGAATTGGTCCAGATGCAGGTCGATGAATCCGATTTTTTTCATGGTAAAATAGGCCTCCCTGGCTTCGAACTATAGGTTAATGGCTGTTCTGGGCTACGGGTTGCAGCGAAACTTCCGCCCCTTGGTCGGACGAATCGTAGATCGCCTGGATAATCTGGGAGGACAGGATGACGGTATCGATATGCGACGGCTGTTTTTCCCCGGTTTGAATGCACTGAATGAAGCTATCGATCTCATTCTGGAACATGCTGCCGAGGTTGAATTTTGGCGTTGTCTCAATCAAGGCACCGTCCTCCGTGGTGTAGAAGGTAAAGTCTGCGCCATACTTCAACCGTATGCCGCCTTTGTCCCCGAGGAAGTCGATGAACATCTCTTCGGCGCCGATGTTTTGCGCCCATGCGCCGTTCAGGGAAATGGTTGGGCCCTCGGTGCGGACCAGAGCGGTGACAAAATCGTCGACATCATAGGTGCCTTCATATTTCGGCGGACCTGCCCACATTTTGAGGAAGGTGTAGTTCTCCATATCCTTGCCCAGCTTGCAGTAAGCCTGCCCGGACACGGTCTTCGGCTTCGGGTCGCCTGTGCAGTACATCACGACATCGAGGAAGTGAACGCCCCAATCGATCAGCGCGCCGCCGCCGGCGATGGCCTTGGTTGTGAAGGCCCCGCCGAGACCCGGAATCGAGCGGTGGGAGCGGAAGCTGGCATATACGTGATACAGCTCGCCGAGATCACCGTTCTGAATCATTTTCTTGATTCTGTTTACGCTTTCATTGTAGCGGTTGACCACCCCAATATTGAGGGTTTTGCCGGTTTCGTGCTGAACCTTTTGCATTTCCAGAGCTTCGTTGTAGGTACGGGCGGCGGGCTTTTCGCATAACACATGTTTGCCTGCCCGCAGACAATCCATGGCGATGGATGCATGCACATCATTCGGCGTACAGATCGATACGGCATCCACTTCGGGATCATTCAGGATCTGGTTGTAATCCTCAATGGCCTGGCCGCACTCGTATTTCGTTACGGCAGCATCGGCCCGTTCCTTCGCGATATCGCAGAAATACTTGATTTCGGCGTCTTTGTTGGCTATGTAGGCGGGAATATGGGCGCTGTTTGCAATCGTACCGCAGCCAATCACGGCAATTGTAATTTTGTTCATCGGTTCTCCTCCAAAATCGTGGATTGATGATGCAGTGATTACAGGGACTTGTCACTCGATTCTTCGTTCTTGCTTGCCCAGAGTATAGCATGGGAACGATCTATTCGATTTCACTATCGTGTTTATTTATTGGATTATCGTACCGAGGGCGCTAGTCAACGGTTTTAAATGCGTTCTTTTTGTAGTAAGCAGGAGTCGTTCCCGTATACTTCTTGAAAATGCGGCAGAAGTAGGAAAGCTCGTTAAAACCGACCTTGAAACATACATCGGTTATCGTCAGTTCGGGCTCCGTCAGCAGCCGCATCGCCATTCGTATCCGGTAATTGGCCAGGTACTGACTGAAGGTCCGGCCGGTAACTTCCTTGAACCGGCGACAAAAATTCGTCCGGGACATCATCGTCCGGGCACACAGTTCCTCCAGCCACAGGGGCTGGTCATAATGGTCATGAATATACTGGACCGATTCCAGGATGGGCTCCCGGTACGGGTCGCTGCTCGAGCTTGACGATTTAAGCTTGCCCTGGTCGGCATGCTCGCGGTTCAAGATCGCCAGCAGCTTCAGCAGATTGGCTTTTAGCAAAATATCAAAGAATGGACCCCGGCTTCCGTACTCGGCCAGCATTTCGGTAAGCAGTTCCTTCACGGCCAGATCGCTGCTGCCGGTCAAGGTAATCTTGAGCGGAACGCTGTCTTCCGTAGTTATAAAACGCTCGATGAAGGAGAGGTCAAACAGATTCGGCTCAGCTGGCTTCCCGTCGAGTCGTTCATTAATGAAGGCAGGCATGAATTCGCAGCCGAGCACCTCCAGCTCTTTCCCTGGTATCATCTCCACGCGATGGACGCTATATGGAGGAAGAACGAATATGTTTCCCTGGACCATTCGGTATTTCTGTCCATAGAGGGTGTGGATGAATTCACCTTTGCTGACATACCAGATCTGGAGATAATCGTGCATATGATCGGACAAACTCCCGAACTTCTCGGTAATTCGGTACATTTTGCAAGGCAGGCCGTTTGTCATTTCCAGCTCCGATGTAAAGTAGGCGATACCTTGCCGGGTACATTCGGCGATATCCGGTTCCAGCCAGTGAATAGCCATGATTCGTTCCCTCCCCGCGCTCGTGTAAGATCCTGTTATTCATAGCATAACTGATTCATTACATGAAGGAAGAGGAAAAGTTGAAAAAGTTAGCGGATTCCTGTGGTCAGAGTGATGCGTCTGAATGTTTAGAGGTGAGGATACGATGAGGATTTTGAGAAAGTGTGGGCTGGCGAAAGTAGATGAGGAGCTATAGCTTCATGATAAAGAGCCCGGATTCCAAAAATACGGGAAATCCGCGGCTCTTTTCCTTTACGAGCAAAACTCCTTCAGCATCTGCTCCTTCACTTCTTCTATAGGGAATTGCTGGGGATAGGTGGATATCATGAGCATAATGCCTTGAAGTGTAGAAGAAAAATACATGGAACGTTTACGCGGCTCGGGGACCCTTAGCATCTGGAAGATTCCGCATTGAATCTCAAATTGCCGGGCGGCTTCTTCCACAAGACGCTTGCCGTAAGGTATCAACTCTTGGTCGGCCTCGGGCTGGGTTTGAAGATGCAGGTAGAATCGGAAGACTTCCGGCTGCTGATAGACGTTGTCGATCGCATGCTCAATGATGAACCTCAGCTGTTCTGCAGGAGTTTTAAGCGAAGCGGCATCCTCCATAACCTTGGCCACACCTGCAACGCGATCCTCAACCATGGCGGCCAGCAGCGCTTCCTTTCCTGAAAAATAGTTATAGAGCAGTCCCTTGGATATTGCCGCATGTTTGGCTACATCGCTGATGGAAGTCGCATGGTAGCCTTGATGTATGAATAAATCCATGGCGGCTTCCTGAATCCTATCCTTCGCGATTTGGCGTATGCGTTCGTTCTCGCTTGGTGTACGTGGCATGAAACCTTCAGTCCTTCACAAATTGGATGATATGTCGGGATAATTCATTCGGATGCGTTAGTGTGAGCATATGGTCGGCCTCTGAGATAGTGACAAAGCGAGCGCCCGGAACCCTCCGAAATTGTTCTCCTACCTGCCGGTTATCGGACATTTCATGATCGCCTATGATAAAGAGCGTTTTGGCAAAGATATCTTCTAAACGCTCCATCGCCGGCGGTTCCGGCCAAACCGAGTCAAAGGTAGCCCAGGTAAAGGTATGCTCAAAATGGTGGCGCAGCATCTGGATCATAAGCCCCCGCTCGGCATGGTTTCTCGTTATCTCATAGGAAGGGGGCTCTATGCACAGTTCGATCATTTTCTCGATATCTGGGGCGGCTGCGCTTACCCGCAGCATGTAAGCTTGCATTTCCTCAGAGTAGGGAAAACCGGACAGGCCAGGTGCAATGAGAATCAGTTCCGACACTCTTTCAGGATATTGGATCGCGAACTCTGTTGCAATCTGCCCGCCCATGGAATGACCAACAACCGCAGCTTGAGGAATATTCAGGTGATCAAGGAGAGATAACAAATCCTGCACGTAATTGGCAGGTTCGATGGGGGAAGGAGATCGGCCGGCTCCGCGACCGTCAAAGGCAATAACATGAAAGTCCTCCGATAATAGAGGCACAACCGAGCTCCAATCCCTCATATCCGCTCCACCGCTGTGAATAAGGACGACAGGCTTTCCATTTCCATACACTTCGTAATGCAGATCCATTAGAATATCCTCCAGTTGATTTACATTTATTCTACTGTCTTGATAGGTTTATTTTATTATTGAATGAACGGTCGGTCAATATAAAAATGGAAATACATAATCAGGAGTTACGCACCCGATTCAGGTGCTGCTCAGGAAGCATTGAGTATGGAATATCGCTGTGAATTAATTCACTTATATGGAATGTGAATTATGTTACAATCGAGAAAATTAAATGTAAAGCCTAAGGGGGAACGGACTGTGGCTCGATATTTTAGCGGTAAAGAAGTGGAACTGTTGGCACCTGCCGGAACATTCGAGATATTCAAGACCGTCATTGACGCAAACTGTGACGCTGTTTATTTCGGGGGACCCTCCCTGAACATGCGCATGATGCGCAAGGGATATAACCTGAGTTACGAAGAGGTCAGAGAAGCTGTCCAAATGGCTCATGATCGCGGGAAGCGTGCCTATATCACCGTGAATAACCTGTTGGATGAAGAGGATTTGGAGGAAGCGAAGCGTTATTTTGCTTTCCTGAACGAGATCGGCCCCGATGCAATCATTGCACAGGACCTGGCCGTGTTTCCTCTGATTCAAGAGATGAACTATGCGAATATTCCGGTTCATTCTTCAGTGATGATGAACGTTCATAATCTGGACATGATCGAAGCCGTTAAAGCGTTGGGGGTTTCACGTATCGTTGCTTCCCGGGAGATGGATCTGAAGACAGCGGAAGTGCTGCATGCCAAGAGCGGGATGGAATTCGAATATTTTATTCACGGCGATATGTGCACGGTCCACGGTGCGAACTGCTTGTACAGCTCGATGCTGTTCGGCAACAGCTCCAGCCGCGGACGCTGCATGAAGCCATGCCGCTGGGATTACCGGGTGAAGAAGGATGGTTACGTCTATCCAACTGAATATCCGCTTGCAGCGAAGGATATGTACATGTACGAGCATATTCCGGAGCTGATCAAGTCCGGCATTACGTCCTTCAAGATTGAAGGTCGGATGAGAGATATTGATTTCTTGCTAATGGTCGTTAATTCCTACGGAGATGCAATCGATCGCTATATTGCGGATCCGCTGGGCTACAACCGCGAGGAGGGATCGGATACGCTGCATAAGAACCGAAAGCGCGATTTCACGACGGCATATGCCTTCGGCAAGCCGGGGCTCGATTTCATTAATCGCCGTTATGAGGGGACAGGCAAGTTCTACAGCACGGGGAAGGTTTTCAGTACGCCAACCGCCGAACGTGAGATGAAGGAGGAGCGGTTGATCCAAGTGAAGGAATCGCTTCGATATGCGAAGCGGGAACGGCAGAGCGCCGCGATTCCGGAAATTACAGTGCATGTGAACAATATGGAGCAGGCTCGCGCGGCATTGGAAGAAGGAGCAAGTTCCATTTACCTGGCAGGCGATGTGTTCCAGTCGGATATTCCATTTGGCCGTGAGGATATCGAAGCCTTAACGGCGGACAAAGGCAGCGCCAAGATTATCCTTGGCATGCCCCGTATGATGGATGAGCTGCATATGGAGCAGTATGCTCATTTTCTGAAGCAGGGCAAAGAGCACAATCATTATGGGCTGGATGGTTTGCTTGTCTCCAACATCGGTGCCATGCACAAGTTCCAATCCCTGGAGCTGCCGATGATGGCCGATTTCAGCTTGAACATTTACAACCATATGGCGGCTTCGTTCTATCAGAAGCATTTTGGCATCACCAGAATCCATCCGTCGCTGGAGCTTCAGCTTAACGATCTGACGAAACTGCTCCGGCATCCGGAATTTACAACCGAGATCATCGTTCACGGATCGCCCATCGTGATGTATCTTGAGCATGATCTATACGCTAATGCGGAAGAGATGGAGTATATTGCGGAAGAAGATAACAAGTATGTCGATAACAATCATCTCGTGCTGCTTACCGATAAAGGAGAGAATCCTGTATACCGCGATGCCGCTGGTCGGAACCACTTGGCTATGGCGAAGGAGCTGTGCTACATGCCATTCCTGCAGGAACTGCATGAAGCAGGTGTGAATCATTTCCGCATTGAAGGGAAGACGTATACGACAGAGCAGCTTCGCGGTCTGGTGCGGTTGTATTGCCAGGCTGCGCGGAATCTGAATTTATGCGGCAAGCTGTTCGAAGGCATGACGCCGATCTATGCCGGATATACCCTGGGTTCGCTGCAATTCGGCACGGTTATGCAGCGTGAGGGAGAACGGAAACCATCCGAAGAGGTGAGTTTCCATGGCGCATGAGGACCAAGCATATATCGGCCCGGAAGCTATCGTGGCGAAGCGTCGGCAGTACGGCTACCCGTGCACCGCTAATTTCTACAAGGAGCCGCCTCAGATTGTCGGTGGCAAAATGCATATGCTCTACGGTCATGATGGCAAATCGTATGTCGACTTCTTTACGGGGGTGTCGGTGGTTGCTTGCGGTCACTGCAATGAAGCCATTACCGCCCGTACGATCGAGCAGCTCCAGAAGCTGCAGCATACGTCAACCATCTACCTGACCCAGCCCATGGTGGAGCTGGCGGAGCGGTTGGCAGACGGCATTTTGCCTGGGAATCTGAAGCGAACGTTCTTCGTGAACAGCGGGTCCGAGGCGAATGAAGGCGCCCTGCTTGTCGCACGTTTGCATACGAAGCGTCGCCACTTCCTGGCACTGGAATACGGCCTTCATGGCCGCACCTTCCTGACCATGAATGTGACAGGTATCCCCATGTGGCGTACCGACGACTTCCTGGATGGAGATGTGACTACGTTTATTCCGCGTCCCTATGATCCTGACATGGATCAGGAAGCTGCCGCACGCCGTTCTCTGGATACATTAGCGAGTGTATTGGCGGAGAAGGGGGGCACGTTCGCGGCAATGATCGTGGAGCCGATCCAAGGCAACGGGGGAATGATCGTGCCGCCGGATTGGTATTTCCGCGAGTTGAAGGCGATGCTGGAGCAGCACGGCATTCTGCTGATTGCCGATGAGATTCAGACAGGCTGCGGTCGTACGGGACGGATGTTCGGGATCGAGCATTATGGCATTGTGCCTGACATTCTCACCATGGCGAAGGCATTGGGCAATGGCGTGCCTATCGGCGCCTTCTCCACAACGGATGAGATCGCCGCCAGTCTGAATCGGCCTTCTGCATCGACCTTCGGAGGCAATCCGGTGTCATCCGCAACAGCGCTTGCTGTCTTGGATTACATCGAGCAGGAGGGTTTGGTTGAACGGTCCGGCCGAGTCGGCAGCCGGCTCATCGAAGGTTTGAAGGACTTACAGAACAAATATGGCGTTATCGCCGATGTTCGAGGCAAGGGTCTTATGGCGGGAGCCGAAATCCACGGCGCGTCGGACCAGGAAAGTGCAGCATGGACGGATATGCTTCTGGAGCGTATGAAGGAGGAAGGATTTATCATCGGCAAAAATGGCGTGGGCCGAAACGTACTTGCTTTTCAGCCGGCGATGGTTACCCCGGAGAAGGAAATCGAAGCGATGCTGATCTCCTTGGATAGCGCGCTTGCAGGGTTATCCCAGAAGTGAACAGATGAGGGTGATATCCTAATGCAGATGATCAATAAGTTCGTTCATAAGACTAAAATGTTCGGAGAGCTGGTGATGTTCTCCCATACGCTGTTCTCGCTGCCTTTTGCGATCATTTCCATGATCTGGGCAGCGGGTGGCATCCCGTCTTGGCGCGTCATGCTGTGGTCACTCGTTGCACTCGTTGCTGCCCGTAATGGGGCCAATGCCTTCAACCGCATCGCCGACTTGAAGTTTGATGCTGCGAATCCGAGAACGGCTAACCGCCACATGCCAAGAAAACTCCTGTTGTCTCGTGAGGTTCATGTGTTTGTCATCGTTAACTTTGCAATCTTCATCCTTGCAGCAGGCATGCTGAATCTGCTGTGTCTGGTGCTGTCGCCGGTAGCGGTTGTACTGATCTGCTCGTATTCGTACACAAAACGCTTTACGTGGTTGTGCCATCTGTACCTGGGCTTTACGATTGCTTCGGCTCCGATCGGGGCATGGTTTGCCGTAACGGGGCAATTCGCCATAATCCCGTTCATCATCGGTACGGTTGTGATGCTGTGGATTGCAGGCTTTGACATTATTTACGCGACACAGGATATCGAGTTCGATCGTAATACAGGTTTGTTCAGTATCCCTGGCGTGTTTGGATTAAAAGGGGCTCTCCTCATTTCCAGGTCGCTGCATGGCATTATGGTTATGCTGCTGGTCTCTCTTTATGTTATCCAAGGCTTGGGCTGGCTCTATCTGACAGGAATTATCATCTCCATGCTGCTGCTTGCCACGGAGCATCGTATCATAAAGCCCTCCAGCCGCAAGGTGATGAATCTGGCCTCCTACAACCTGAATCAGGTGATCAGTATGACGATTCTGTTCTTTACATTGGCTGATCAGTTTCTGCTGTGATAGTAAAAAAACTCCCTTTGACTGCCAGCCCGTACATCGGGTTATGGCATCAAAGGGAGTTTTGTTATTACTTCCCGGCTTTCAGAATAGCGAAGCCGTAAGCTGGCAGCTTGACGGTCAGCTGGCCTTGCTTCGCATTAAGGCTCTCGCCGTTCCACAGGTTGGTCCAGGATGGATCCAGTACAGGGACGGTAATCGTGTTGCCGGCCTTATCGTTGTTGATGGCAATGAGGATCGTTTCGTTGTCGTCCTCACGCAGGTAAGCGATTTTGCCGCCGTTCTTCTCGGCATGCAAGAATTTAAAGCTGCCGGTCCGAAGGGCAGAATGCTCTTTGCGCAGCTTGATGAGCGTTTGGTAGAACGTAAACAGGTCCTTGTCGTGTTTCGTCTCATCCCATTCCATGCATTTGCGGCAGCCCGGGTCGTGCCCGCCGTCCATGCCGATTTCGTCGCCGTAATAGATGCATGGCGTGCCGAAATACGTGAACTGGAACATGGCGGCGAGTTTCATCAGACGTTTGTCGCCGCTGGCTTGCGTTAACAGTCTGGCGGTGTCATGACTGTCCAGCAGGTTGAACATCACTTCGCTGGCTTGTCTTGGATATCCCGCAAGCTGCTTGCCAAGCATGAAGGAGAACTTCTCCGCATCTGCGGTGCGGTTGATGAAGAAGTCCAGAACAGCGTTGGTGAACGGATAGTTCATGACAGCGTCAAACTGGTCGCCTTCGAGCCAGATCGAGGATTCATGCCATACCTCGCCTAGGATGTAAGCATCCGGGTTGGCCTTCTTGACAACCTGACGGAATTCGCGCCAGAAGCTGTGTCCCACCTCGTTGGCTACGTCCAGGCGCCAGCCGTCAATGCCGGTTTCCTTAATCCAGTACTCTGCCGCCTTCAGCAGATAAGCCCGGACTTCCGGATTCTCCGTATTCAGCTTCGGCATCAGCGGTTCGAATGCAAAGGTATCATAAGTCGGAATGCCGTCCACGACTTCCAGCGGCAAGGAACGAACGTAGAACCAATCTTTATATTTGGAGTTCATGCCGTTCTTCTGCACGTCAACGAATGGGGCAAACGTTTTGCCGGAATGATTGAATACCGCATCCAGCAGGACGCGGATTCCGCGCGCATGGCACAGGTCCACGAGTTTCTTCAGCGTGTCTTTGTCGCCGAACTGCGGATCGATTTCGAGATAATCCTCGGTATCGTATTTATGGTTTGTGGTTGCCGTGAACAGCGGCGTGAAGTAAATCGCGTTAACCCCAAGCTCACTAATATAATCCAGGTGGTCGATTACACCCTGAAGGTCACCGCCGAAGAAGTTCTTCGGTGTTGGCTCTGCGCTGCCCCAAGGCAAGGCGCCTTCCGGATCATTGCTCGTGTCGCCGTTTGCGAAGCGTTCCGGGAAAATCTGATAGAAAATGGCGTCCTTCACCCATGCCGGCGGCTGGAAAACGTCATCCGGATTGATGAACGGATACTCGAACAGGCGGTCCGGATTGGCCGGCGGCTCCGTCAGAAAATCATATTCGGTCATCCAGCGCTTTTCCTGGCCCTGCTGGAGCAGAAAGCCGTATTTCAGGCGGCGATAGGGAGGGGTTGCCTCGCACTCCCAATAATCGAACATCTCATCCGAGGACAGCTTGGTCATCGGAATGTATTCCATCGTCTGATCCCATAAATATTTGTCGCCAGCAAGCGCGTACACCTCGGTAATATCATCTTTTTTGGTGCGGATTCTGAGATGGATGGTCGTTCCGTCGTAAGCATAAGACCAGTTTTTGCGCGGACGGTGATAGATGGCTTCCAAGAACATCGATAATTCCTCCTTAGATTAAGTAAAATAAAAAAAGGCACAGCCAGGACTATGAATAGCCGAGGTTGTACCTTTGTAAGATAACATTGCCTTTAGATTATGAATTTGGAATCTCAGGTGTCGATGATTTCATTTGCTCTTTAAAAATATACCATGGGCTGTGAGCGTATACAAGCCCCTCGTAGGACATTCAAGAAGAATGACAACGAATGATACCGGAGGTCCGGCTGGAGCGATAGGCTTGTGAGGAAAGAGCGGAGGTTTGTTGTATAATGGAGAGACAAGGACAGGCCTGAACATGGAGACAGGTATTTTAGGAGGAAATTAAATGCAGTACGATGATCAGATGAAAAACCGGATCAAGCGGATTGAAGGACAGCTTCGCGGGATATTGAAGATGATGGAAGAGAACAAGGATTGCCGGGAAGTCATCACACAATTATCCGCTTCACGCACGGCGATTGACCGGACCATTGGCGTTGTTGTGAGCTCAAATCTGGTGGATTGTGTACGCAAGGCCGAGGAGAACGGTGAGGATACGGAGAAGCTTGTGCTGGAGGCCGTGAATTTGCTTGTAAAGAGCAGGTAATTTGTGAACGGGCAAAATGGGTAAAGGTATGATAACGGCTTTTTTAAGGAGGGTACTCAAATGTCGGTAAATGAACGAATTATTCTAGCCAAGCGGCCGCAAGGTATGCCGGATGAGTCTGATTTTGCGTTTGAGGAACAGCCTTTGCCTGTCCCGCAGGCGGGAGAAGTACTCGTACGGACCGTATACTTATCGGTTGATCCATATATGCGGGGCAGAATGAGTGATGCCAAAAGTTATGCCAAACCCTATGAGGTCGGACAGGTGATTGCAGGCGGCGCAGTAGGGCAGGTGATGGAATCGACGGATCCGACCTATCGGGAGGGCGATTTTGTCACAGGCAGCTGGGGATGGCAGCGCTTTGCCGCTGTGAGCACCGGGACGCTGCGTAAGGTCAACCCGGATCTCGCACCCGTATCGACAGCACTCGGTGTACTCGGGATGACGGGGCTGACAGCTTACTTTGGACTGCTCGATATCGGCCAGCCGCAGGCTGGTGAAACGGTGGTTGTATCTGGCGGTGCAGGTGCCGTTGGCATGATTGTGGGGCAGATTGCCAAGATCAAGGGAGCCCGGGTGGTCGGTATTGCCGGTTCGGATGAGAAGACAACGTATCTGACCGAGGAGCTTGGTTTCGACGCGGCGATCAATTATCGGACGGATGATCTGAAGGCAGCTCTAGTCGAGGCTTGTCCCGAAGGGGTTGACGTCTATTTTGACAATGTGGGTGGTGACGTTTCCGATCAGGTCCTGCGCTTGATTAACAAAAACGCGCGGATCCCGATCTGCGGGCAAATCGCACTTTATAATCTGGAGAAACCGGACACAGGTCCGAGAATTCAGAGCTTGCTGCTTACCAATACCGCGCTGATGAAAGGGTTCCTGGTTGGCGATTACGCCAGCCGGTACAATGAGGGACTGCATGAGCTGGCCGAATGGCTGAGAGACGGCAGAATCAAACACGCCGAAAATGTGGTCGATGGCTTTGATAAGACCCTGGAGGCGTTTCTGGGGCTATTCACAGGCGAGAACCTGGGAAAACAGCTGGTGAAAGTAAGCAAAGAACAGAAGTAGGAACCTCTGTTTTACAATATAAAAGAGTGCCAGATTCACATGGGGCCTGCAGGAAACTCCTCAAGACGGAGTTTGGGGCCAGAAGGCATTGGCCTTCCTTCAGTGTGATTCGGCACTCTTTTTTTGCTGTCATGGTGTTGGAAGAGCGTGTTACATCGCAGCCTCCGGGGTCGAGAATTGCTGATACTGGCGATACATGGAGATGCGCCAGTGGACAATCATCCCGTAAGCCAGCATGAAGAACAGCGCCGCTGTCTGCGGGATGGAAATATGCTGCTCAATATATCCATGCAGCAGGAGCCGGACAGCCAGCAGACCAAGCAGGATGTAGACGAAGCTTTTCGACTTCTGCATGAAGATCTGTCCCTCGACCTTCTCGAATTTCGTGCTTCGGATCAGGGGATAGGAGAAGATGAACCAGCCTACCAAAAAGGCTGCTCCTGCCCACCATAAGGGGATGCGGACCTGCTGCTCTACAAACATCAGAAATCCGGTGCTCATCGCAACCGGCGGAATGATAATCTTCTTAACGGTTACGGGACGATGACTCGCTTTCATCCGAATGAAAATCACGGTCACGGCCATAACCAGCATGGCGATCGTAGAGCCTATTTGAAGAATTGGGGAATCGAAGTCAACCACAATTCAGAACCTCTTTCCATAAATAAGATGACACGACAGTGTGCTTCTTCTGATTATAGCACATTCTTATGCCAGGCAAAATCAGGCAAATGCGGAGGTTCCGCGCTTCATCGCTGGCTGTTCTGTTGATGGAGCCCGTCAATGAATATCCGGATCATGAAATTCAGGCTGTCATCCAGATCCAGATCGAGTGCGAATTGACCGGAACGTTCCAGAGAGGAAAAGCCATGACAAAGGCTGCGAAGTGTTCGTACCGTATGCAGAGCCTCCGGCTCACTAAGCTGGTAAGGAGTCAATATCCGCAGCAGCAGCTCCACAATCTGATTCCCTACGCGCTGCGTCTCTTGCTGGTCCGGGCGTAGAGGCTGCAGCGCAGCTTCATACAATCCGGGGTGGGATCTTGCAAAGTCAACATAGGTAAGGCATACGAAACGCAGCGCGTCTTCACCTGAGCGGCCGGCGACAGCTTTCAGCATTTGTTCGTGGAGGGTCTGCAGTCCATGCAGCGTCAGAGCGGCATGCAGACCTGAAAGTCCGTCTACATGATTATACAGGGAAGGGGATCGAACCCCAAGCTTACCCGCAAGTGCAGCCAAGGTCACAGCGTGAAGCCCACCCTGATCCGCGAGCTCGGCCGCGGATTGAAGCAGCTGGAGTCGATCTATGCCGGGTCTCGGGCTCATTTCGTATTCCTCCTGAAAGCGGATTCCGCTTGCGTAACAGCCTGCTGCATGCTGGCGGTTGGGTTGGTTAGCATTTTTCCATGGCCGACAGCCAGAACGGCGGGCTTCAGGGCAGTCAATGATGTGGCGCTTTGCAGCGAATGCTCTTTGCTCCATGTAGCCAGGGCAGGGAAAGGAAACAAGGGATTAAGCATGCCGGATACAGCTAATCCGCCCCGGGTTAGCCAAGCATCGCCCGCAATCAGGATACCGCTGCGCTCATCGAGAAATGCCATATGTCCAGGTGTATGACCCGGGGATGCAATGGCTTTCAGTGAGCCTATGGAATCGCCCCCGCTCAGCAGCACATCGGGAACCGTGGTTATGTTCTTGGGGATCCCTCCGCGAATCGGAGTTTGCTGCTCTCCAGGCAGGAGCTCGGCGTTGCCTTTAAGGAGCAAGGCGTCACGCTGCGAGATGTAGACAGAGGCATCCGGAAGCTCCTTCTTTAACCCGTCGAGAGCTCCGACATGATCACCATGGGCATGGGTCAATACGATGCGGGTTATGGGTTTGCCTATAGCGGATGCAGCTTGAAGGATTCCTTTTTGGGAAAAAGACATCCCGGCATCAATAAGTGTCAGTCCGTCGTTTTCTTCAACAAGGTAGACATTAACCGGGAATAAACGAGGAAGAAAAGAAATTTGGGTCACGTGCTCTATCGTAGTTTTTAACATAAAAAGAGTTCCCCTTTCGTCGTAAACTAATTATATTAGTATTATAACTAATATGATTAGTTTTATCAAGCCTAAAATTAAGCCTGAATTGTAACATTTTCATGAATTTGTCAATTAAATCGCTAAAATTTTTATAAATTTACCAAATTTTGAGTGCAATATTCATCGTTTTGCGTTACCATAATGATAGATAATCGGAAAAAATTGTAGATTGTTTTACTATGAAGAATGAGGGGCGGACGACATGGATATTTTCAAACGCATCGTTATTTTGATGGTGATGTATGCCTTCTCCGCTGTACTGTTATATATAGCCAGCCAGCACACGCCATATTTGCTTCCTGTCATTTGGATTTCTGCGCTTATGCTGCTGTTATGCGGCATCGCCTATCTGGGATACCACTACTTTTTCAAGATACGCAGAAGACGAAGTTAAACGAAGAATGAAATACAGGTCTGCCCTATCCGGGTGGGCTTTTTTTGTGCCTGTTCGGGACAGCATGCGCTGGGGCTTGAAACTTGTCGTCAGACGATGCCTTTTGTTTGTTTGTCTAGTGAGGTTGGAGAAAAATAAAAAAACCGTTTGAAACACACCGCAGTCTTATATACAGTGATTGAATAACGAGGCAGGTCGGATGAGGGGAAGGTATATCGCATGATGGATCATAAAGAGCTTGCCGCTGCGGCATGCAGAGGGGATGAAGAAGCATTCTATTCACTCGTAACGGAGCACCGCAGGCGTTTATACGCAATCGCGTACAGTTATTTGCATAATGAGAGCGACGCACTGGAGGTATTGCAGGAGACGGTATACCGGGCGTGGATGAAGTGCGGGAAGCTGAAGCATCCGGAGGCGTTTGTTCCTTGGCTTATCCGGATATTGATTAACTGCTGTATTGATGAGCAGAAACGAAAAAAGCGCACGGTGCCGGTAGAGGAGGTACGCAGCCAGGAGATGGCTGCCGAGATGGTCAGTGACAGCAAGCTGGATCTGGAGCAGGCACTCAGCCGCATGAAACCCAAATACCGCCATGTGTTGATTCTGAAGTATTACCAGGACATGACGATCGCCGATATCGCGAAAATTCTGGATTGTCCTGAGGGGACCGTCAAAACCCGGCTTCATCAGGGATTAAAGCTGCTTCGGCAGAAAATCGAGCCAGGAGGTGCCATATTCCATGTTTGAGAAGGAAGAGCGCATGCTGAAAGAGATGAATAAATCCGCGGAGGTCAGCACAGAGGCTGTCACCGATGAAGCGCTGGACGCGGCGGTTCGAAGCGGGATGCGGAGAGGACGGCGCCACCGGCGGCTTCGTGCCCGTTTGGTTTCCTTCTCCGCGGTGATGGTAACCGTAGCGGCCGCGCTGCTGCTGGCAGTATGGGGCGGGGACGAGAGCGGATTGAAGCCGAAGGAGCAGATGGCGGCTCAAGGGCCGTATCCGCCGCTGACGGGGTTTGATTTTGGCGAAGATATTACGCTGAATACGGCGAATAAATATGGAATGATTCAGCCGGTTAATCAATCGGTAACAAAGGGAGACTACACCGTAACCGTGAACGGGGTGCTGGTGGGCTCCCAGCGGATGGACGTATTTTATACTGTCCAGAATATGGCGGAGGATCCGGCCGACTTGAAGAGGGTCGTACTGAAGCATCCGGGCTCAAGCGATCCGCTGCCCTACAGTGTGGGCTCTTCCGGAGGGAACAAGCTGGCACCCGGTGTGCTGCACCGATCCCAACTGGATGTTCAGACGAATGAGGACACCCCGCTGCCGCAGGAGCTGACCTTTTCTTTTATCCTGGCCCCGTATTCCACGAATACGGTCTATGAATCCTCGGCGGAAAACGAGCAGGTGATCGATATTAACGTTTCCATTGATGTACAGACTGCCCAGAAGTACCTCACCACGATTCCAATCAACAAAATGCTGCAGATTGAGAAGCAGAGGTTCTACTTGAAGGAAGCCGTTCTGTCACCGGCTGGAATTGTTGTGAAAGCCAACATTCCGTCAAGCAATACCATGAAGGTATCCGGTCTGTGGGGTGTTTATCTGGAGACTGTCGTTAACGGTGAGAAGATCAGATTGAACAGCGATTCCGCGTTCTTGCCGGGTGCCGGGGGAGGAGATATGACTTATTTCTTCGAAAGCAATATATTGGAGAAACCCGAATCAATCATGCTGAAGGCGGACGGATTCCAGGCAGTTGACCCTTCCACGATGCAGCTCGTTGTTGATACGGAGAAGGGGAAAGTAATCCGTTCGCCGGATGGAGACATTCAGTTCGGAGAGTATACGAAGCATATGCTGACACTGGAATATGAAGAGCGGGCCGACAGGCATATGGGCAGTGTATCGATTGAGCCCGAGTTCGTGGATGGTGAGGGGAACAAACATATGATTAATGAGGATGCAGGGGGAGTCAACTCATCATCCCATTCTTCTTCCGATACGGGAATAAGCAGGATTACTCAGTATATATACCTTAAACCGCAAGAATATCCTCAGCCGCTCACGTTCACACTAAGCAGCTACCCTGGCGTCATGGAGCAGGCCTTCGAGGTGCCGATTCAATGAAATTAGAGATGCTGAAAGCTCATCAGAATAACCAATGCACCGAATGCGATGATCATTTTGCCAGCAAATTTTAAGTACCATATTCTCAAATCGCTGAGCTCAATGTCATCTCTCGATCTTCTGAACCACCATGAATCCGGATGTCGGATGGAATATATGCCAATCGCGATGAGTGCAATGCCTATTAACGCAGTAAAAATGAAGTTGAACATGGATAATCAGCTCCTTTAACCATAATTACGTATGATGATCTGGAATGGTCCCACATTTGCAAGCATGCTATAAGGACGACTCTTGGACACAAAAGGAACTGCCGCCCGACCTGATGACGGGGGCAGTTCCTTTTCTTGTTTCTCTATATCCTAAATCGTAGATTGATTGCACTATTCCCTATGCTTGTTAGGCGAGCTTCCTTCGGTTCCCTTTGCATCGAGCAGCTCGATCAGAGCTTTGGGTACTCCGTTAAGGAGCAGCCATTGACGCAGCGTCTCGATGGCCCGAATGTGGCCATTCCCTTCATCCCGCCAGGTCAGCAGCTCAACTACCTTAATGACCAGGAGCATCAGCTCCATTTTGTCATGTTCGGTTTGGTCTGCCCGAATTTTTTGAAATACGGCTTCTTTCTCCCAATCAAGCAATATTTCTTCACCTATCGTAGGTTTCATGAGTGAATAGCTGAAATCGCACTGCGGGCAGTGGACCGTGTTAAACTGTTCTGATTCGAACGCAACCCGGATATCAGTTTGACACTGACGGCAGTGGAACTGGACTTGAATTGCTGTGTTTGTGTTTGTCTCCATGTGTGTTGCCTCCTTCTAAGAGAAAGGTATTCTCTTTTTACCCAATACTCGGTAACTATGACCCATCTCCCGCCGGGGAAGCACCAGAAAACATGAAAAAGGACCACCCTTATTCGGGTGATCCTTCCAAATACATCGTCCAATACCTAACCTTCATCCTACTTCGTGCTGCTCTTGACGTGGATCAGCACATTATAGAGGAAAGCCAGAATGCCCAGCGTTACCAGAACGCCACCTACCGCAATTACCGGTTCAACGGATTCAACACCGCTCATCAGTAGTGCGAGACCAATCATCATGACAGGCAGACCGATATTGTGCAGCCAGAAATGCACTTTGCCAACGGTCGATTCCCCGGCTGCAGGGAACAGATGATAGATAACGCCTGCAAGAGCCAGAGACGCCCAGCCCAGCAGGTTGACGTGTGCGTGAACAGAGGCGTAATCATAGCTGTGGGATATCGACATGTACATTCCAAGCAGCACCCCGAGCACAAAGTAAACCGCAGCAATCCTGATTAATTTGACACCCATACAATCCCTCCTAAATGCATGACTACTATGATATATGTCACCTGTGGTGAAGTAGACCTGGATGGAGGAAGATTTAACAAAAAAAAGAAACCGACGACCCTTGCGAGGATCATCGGTTATTGTGAGTGTTTGGTTCATTCAGATCTATTCAAGCTCCAGCACATCATAGATTAGCCATTGGCCGTTTGCTTTTTTAAGCCAGTAGAGTGAAGTTGTGTTGATGATATCCCCGTCCGCATCGTCGGTTTCCTCGATGTAGACTACGGTTTCCTCTCCCTGGAAGAAGACCGGACGGACAACTTCAGCTGTGAGGTTGAAATTCACTTCATCGAAGATGCCTTCAGCAATGCTGTTCTGGAACATCTCATAGAATGCCGAGTCCGGATGAATAACGGACATGAGCAGGGGACCATTCTCTTCATTGAAGCCCTTGTACTGCGTGTCAATGGATTCGCGGATGGCTTTCAGTTCTGCTTCCGGCACCTTCGGATTCGCATCGAGCAGATTATCCCCTGCCAGATATTCCGTATCATATTGATTCAGATCATAGATTTTCCAGGCACCCGACGCATCCTTTTTCAGGAGATTCTCGTAATGGAGTGTAACATCCCATGTAAAAGGGCCGCTGCTGCGCTCAAGGGTAACGCTGGTGAATGCGTGGATTGATGTTCCCGCTACCGTTACTTCCCATACATCACTCGATACATGAAGGTCGTATTTGAATTGGTTCTGATAGCCTTCTTTGGTCTTCGCAAGAACAGGAGACTTCGAATGGAATAAGGCCATTGCGGCATCCAATTTCTTGGCATTTCCTGCTTCTTCAAGTGCGTGGTAAAGCTTCTTCACCTCATCGGTGGCTTTGTCGATTGCGCCTTCGCGGTCAATCTTGATGGTGCGCGCCTTGGGGTCCCACTTCACTGGCAGCCCTGTAGCTTCAGCTACAAAACGAAGGGGCACCAGCGTGTTGCCGGCATCGGTAAAGGGTGCGATCTGGAGCGAGGTTTTGACTCCATTGACATACGCGGTCTTCTGGCCGATGGTCATTTGAAGCTTCTGATCGAGGTATGTACCTGTCACCTGCTTGTTGGCGCTGTTCCAATTGACCTTATAATCCAATGCCTGGAACAAAGGACGGAATTGAACGAAGGTTACCCCGTTCTTCATAATAGGCGCTGCCTGAAACTTGATTTCCTGGTTATCGAGGTAGACCCGGATTTTCCCCTGATTCTTCGCCGGAGCAGCTTGTGCCGCACTTGCGAACAGGAACAGGAATGCGATAGCCAGCAGGCTGATTTTTTTCTTCAATTTGCTGTCATCTCCTTCAACGAATGATAGAATAGAGAGGTAATTGTGGTAATCGTACATGATAAAACCAACGGTAGCAATACATTTCTTTACAAGTAATTATTGGTAGTAACCAGGAGACGGTTGCCTGCCGGAACCACTTGTAAAAAGTCGGGTAAGCATGAGGCTCCGCTGGGTAATACATAGTAAGAGTCAGGCCGGGTCAACCGGCCCAATTCATTAAACAAAGGAGTGGAGCACATGACAGCAGGACAGGAACTGATATTTTACATAGGAACCTATGGTTCAGAGGAAGAGAATCGAATTCATTGGGGGGCGATGGATCGGGGAACGGGCGAGCTGCGTCTATTGGGCGGTACGGCTGGCATAGAGAACCCGACGTATCTTGATTTTGACGACTCCATCTCCGTGCTGTATGCGGCCAGCGAGAAGGGTGAAAGCGATGTGTCTGCTTATTCGGCCAATCTGGTGAACGGTGAATTGACCCTGCTGAATGTTCAGTCCACCGGTTCATCCGGGGCATGCCATGTCTCTCGTACGTCCAGCGGGAAGTATCTGCTCACGACAGGGTACAGCGATGGACATATTTCGGTGCTTGCTTTGGAGAAAGACGGCAGGGTAGGGGAGATTACTTCCAAAATCAAGCACAGCGGACGCGGGCTCCGGGATGACCGTCAATCGGAGGCGCATCCGCATTCGATATTTGAAGACCCGCTGAACCAATATATCGTAGTCAGTGATCTGGGCATGGATGATGTGAATCTGTACCGTCTGGAGGACGGCAAACTCGTGACCCACCGCGAGATCAGTCTGCCGCCGGGCTCGGGGCCGCGGCATGTTGCCTTTCATCCGTCAGGCAAGTGGGTATACGGCACGAATGAGCTCAACAGTACGGTAACGGCTTATGCCAACGATGCAACGTTCGGGGATTTGAAAATATTGCAGCATATTTCCACCCTACCGGAGGACGTTGTGATGGACAGCAACACCTCCTCGCATCTGCTGGTGTCTCCTTGCGGTCGTTATCTGTACGCTTCCAATCGGGGGCATGACAGCATCGTGCAGTATGTAATCGATCAGGAAGCCGGTACGCTTCGTGCAGTCAATTGGGTGTCTTCCGGCGGTAAAACGCCGCGCCATTTTAATATTCTGCCGGATGGCTTCCTGCTTGCGGCGAATCAGGACAATGGCCTGATCGCAAGTTACCGGATCGATCCGGATACTGGCAATCTGGTCTCTACAGGCTATACATTAGAAGTGACACGTCCGGTGTGCATCTGTCCCGTTGAGAAAGCGAAGGCATAAGAGCTGCTAAGCTAGCATGAATTGTGCACCAGACAAACAATAGAACAAGACGAAAAGGGCTGCCGAGTGGCAGCCCTTGTTGTATACCTGATAACCTGATTACAAATCGCAGCGTTCACATTCGCCAGAGCGATGCTTGCAGCAATTCAGGTGTTTAATCATTCAGTGGATTAATGAGCAAAGATGTGATTGCCGATCTGCACCACTTGCGGTCTGGACCAGATCCATTGGCTGGTCGCTGTTTTTGGATTGAAGTAATAAAGGGATTCGTACGTCGGATCCCATCCGCGGACGGCATCCATTGCAGCGAGATAAGCGGTTCGGTCCGGCGTTAGCCAGTATTGGCCGTCATCGACGGCTGTAAAAGCGCCCTTTTGAAAAACAACGCCCCGAATATCATTCGGAAACTCGCCGGATTGAATGCGGTTCATAACAACGGCTCCCACCGCAACTTGTCCTTTGTAGGGCTCACCGCGGGCTTCACTGTATATGACTTTTGCCATGATATCCATCTCGGATTGATTTAACGTATATTTTTTCAGCTGTCTCCAGGTTTGTGCACCGGTAATTCCATCAGCGGGCACCCCGTATTCCTTCTGGAAACGCGTAACGGCTGCTTTTGTGTTAGCTCCATATATGCCATCCAGCGGTTGCGTGTAGAAGTCCAGTGTTTTCAGACGATATTGAAGGTCCCAGACATCCCCGTTCTCGCTGCCCGGCTTTAACAGCGGAGCTGCCTCTGTTGTTTGGGCAAATGCGGGCATGAACAGAAGGATACTCAGGAAAAGAGCAGAAATTATTTTCCATGATTGCTTTCGTATGGTGATCATCTCCTTTGGGGTTGAATTATAAGGATGGAAACAGCTTCATACAACCATCAGTAAATGGAAAATCGCGCAGTGACTGCGTTAGTGGCACCAAAAATGGTTCTGTGGACCGAGTTGTGACGAACTTGAAATTTTTTGAAAAAAAGGTTTGACAGCTGGGGGAGTACTTATTACAATAGCTACATAACACACTAAACAGGTAGGAATTATATTATATTGTTCTCACCGTATCGACGGAGGAACGCTCGAAGACAATGCAGGCACGGCATGAAGCCGGTTTGACTCTGTTCTGTCGAGCTTTCCTCCGTCTTTTTTTGCCATAAGGCCTGTTTAGTAGAGATTAGTAGGGGGAGTGATCCATATGAAAAAGGTGTTGAAGCAAGGGATACTCGTAGGTTTGACAGTGCTGTTGACGGCGGCGCTTACGGCTTGCGGTGCACAGAAAACAGAGACAGTTGCAACCGCCGATGGAGAAGCGCCGGCTTCGGGTTCAAGCAGCAAGCCAAGTGTGGAACTGCTCAATGTTTCTTACGATCCAACTCGGGAGTTATATGACCAGTACAACAAAGCCTTCGCAGCCCATTGGGAGAAGGAGCAGGGACAGAAGGTCACGTTCAAGCAATCGCACGGGGGTTCAGGGAAGCAAAGCCGCTCGGTCATCGACGGTTTGGAGGCGGATGTGGTCACGCTGGCCCTCGGTTATGATATCGATGCGATCCGTCAGGCAGGCTTGATCAATGAAGGCTGGGAGAGCAAGTTTGAGCATAACAGCGCTCCCTACACCTCGACCATCGTATTCCTCGTTCGCAAGGGCAACCCGAAAGGCATCAAGGATTGGCCGGATCTGATCAAGGACGGCGTGGAAGTCATTACGCCGAATCCGCAGACCTCCGGCGGTGCACGCTGGAACTATCTCGCGGCGTGGGGATATGCCTTGAAAGTGAACAATAACGATGAAGCGAAAGCGCAGGCATTCGTTAAAGAGCTGTTTACCCATGTGCCCGTGCTCGACAGTGGTGCCCGTGGTGCGACAACGACGTTTGTTGAGCGTGGGATTGGGGATGTGCTGCTGGCTTGGGAGAATGAAGCCTACCTCTCCATCAACGAGCTCGGGCCGGATAAATTTGAAATCGTGAATCCATCGGTCAGTATTTTGGCAGAACCGCCGGTCGCCGTAGTGGATAAGAACGTTGACAAGCGGGGAACCCGTGAAGTTGCGGAAGCTTACTTGAATTATTTGTACAGTGAAGAAGGGCAGACGATTGCGGCTGAGAACTATTACCGTCCGACGCTTGCAAGCGTAGCCGACAAGTACAAAGAGAAATTCCCGACTATCGAATTGTTTACGCTTAAGGACGTATTTGGAACATGGGAAGAAACACAGACCAAGCATTTCAATGACGGCGGCATCTTTAATCAGATTTACGTGCCAGGCAGCTGATCGGCATCAAGCCGAAGGCAGAAGGGGATGAGAGGATATGGCTTTGATCCAAGTACAGAGACAAGGTAGAGGTAATCGCAGAGTGCTCCCCGGTTTTGGAATCGGAATGGGACTCACCGTGTTATATATGAGTTTGGTAGTGCTGGTGCCCTTGTCTGCATTACTTCTCAACCAGACCGGACTTACATGGGAGAAGTTCTGGTCTGTTGCGAGTGATCCGAGGGTACTTGCTTCTTACCGAGTGAGTCTCGGGACGGCGGCGATGGCGGCACTGATCGATACGTTACTGGGTTTGCTGCTGGCATGGGTGCTGGTGCGGTATGACTTTCCTGGTAAAAAACTGTGGGATGCCTTGATCGATTTACCCTTCGCGCTGCCAACCGCAGTGGCGGGGGTTGCCTTGACTGCGATCTATTCCTCTAACGGATGGATTGGATCTTTGCTTGAGCCTCTTGGCATCAAGGCGGCTTTCTCGCCCATGGGCATAACGCTTGCCTTGATGTTTATTGGCATACCGTTCGTTGTACGGACGGTACAGCCGGTGCTGGAGGATGCGGAGCGGGATACGGAAGAAGCGGCAGCGACACTCGGAGCAGGTCGATGGCGTACTTTTCGTACCATAATCCTGCCTACCCTGATCCCGCCGCTGCTCACTGGTTTTGCATTAGCTTTCGCCCGCGGAATTGGGGAATATGGATCCGTGGTGTTCATATCGGGGAATATGCCTATGAAGACGGAGATTGCACCGCTCTTGATCATGACCAAGCTGGAGCAGTTTGATTACGCCGGTGCAACGGCAGTTGCCTTGATTCTGCTGCTCATCTCGTTTGTACTGCTCTTGGGCATTAACATTCTACAGCATTGGTCGCGGAAAACCGCGCGCTAAGGGGAGGGTTACATAATGGCTGGAACTGTGCCTTCTGCTATTTCTGCAGCGAAACGCAGCGCTCCCTCCTCTCCGGCAGCAGCGGAGAGACCGTGGGTAAAATGGACATTAATCAGCTTGGCTGGATTTGTGCTTCTGTGGCTAATCGTATTGCCGCTTGTTACCGTGATGTCTGAGGCGTTTAAGAAGGGATGGGAGGTATACATCGCTGCCTTATCCGATCCCGATGCTTTATCCGCACTTCGGCTGACATTGTTGGTAGCGGCAATTGCGGTACCGCTCAACTCGATTTTTGGCGTTATCGCAGCCTGGACCATAACGAAGTTTCATTTTAAAGGAAAGAATCTGCTTGTCACGCTGCTGGATTTGCCGTTCGCGGTATCGCCCGTCATCGGGGGGCTGATCTTCGTGCTCATATTCGGCCGGCAGGGGTGGTTCGGCCCATGGCTGGGCGCCCATGATATCAAGATTATATTCGCTGTACCCGGCATTGTGCTTGCTACGTTATTCGTTACGTTTCCGTTTGTGGCAAAGGAACTGATTCCGCTCATGGAAGAGCAGGGGACGAAGGAGGAGGAGGCAGCCGTAACGCTTGGCGCCAAGGGCTGGCAGATATTCTGGCGGGTTACCCTTCCCAACATTAAGTGGGGGCTGCTGTATGGCATTATTCTGTGCAACGCCAGGGCGATGGGCGAGTTTGGGGCGGTCTCCGTTGTATCCGGCCATATCCGCGGCGAGACCAACACCTTACCGCTGCATGTCGAAATTTTGTATAACGAGTATCAATTTTCGGCATCGTTCGCCGTCGCCTCATTATTGCTGTTATTAGCGCTGGTTACACTGCTGCTTAAAAATTGGTTTACACGAAAAAATGCTCATTGACAGTCCTTTCCAACCCATGCTAATGTAAATTCATACTATGTTGGTTGGAAAAGAATGATTAACGAGTGTAAGCAAGTGTAACCCATCATTTCAGGTCGTGTCGATGAGTATATATTTTGGGGCTTTGCCCGGTAAGGAGGCGTATCCATGGCTAAACCGTTAAAGGTGGATGAAATGTGGCTCGAACGCATAGCAGGCCTGCTGAACGACATGGAATTCGGTTCGCTGCAAATCGTAGTGCATGAGGGTCAAATCGTCCAGATGGAACGAACGGAGCGCAAGCGTTTCGAGAATACGGCCTCCGGCACGGTCAAGACGTCGGGACCAGCCCGGGCGCCCGGCCAGCAGCGAAGAACGAACACAAGATGATCCCTAAGGATAAGCAGAAACAGAACTTCCGCAGATATAATGAAATGCGGCCTATTGAGCAGACATCGGAGTGTTAACCGATGCAGATGATAGGCGCATGTCATGACTAATTTGGAAGTTCTTTTTTTTTGTATAAGCACGAGAAAAGTGGATTATTAATCCGTACTTACGTAAAATCTTGCGATCTGAAGATCATGAATTATAAATAACAGCCCGGCCGTATTGATCGGCGCGGGCTGGATGTGCTGCATCGTTCTGTTTTATCTTGACCGCAAAGGGCTGTTGACGGTCTCCGGTTCAGTTAGACCAGCTGAGTCAATTAGAGGATCATATTCTCCGGCAGGGTGCAGGAATTGCTCCATCAGCTCCGGGTGACCTGCGTAGGGACGCTTGCGTCGCTGTCGCGTGGCTGTAACCCGAAAACCTGCCAGATACAGCAAACACTGGGTAGCCAGAACGTAAGGAGAGGCCTCAATCCAGATTAAATTAGTCAATGCAGAGATGAGAATCAGCAGATGCAGTACGGTATAGATAACGCCATGAGACCTTCTTCTGGAATCCATCAACAGACGGTAGAAAGAGATCGTTGCAATCATACTGGAGAGCCATAAACACCATACCTCGGGGTTTGTCCAGGCAGAGGACTGACGGAGCTCCTGGACGAGAATCGCAGTCCACAGGATCGCAGCTCCCAGTGACAGTGCAGGTACGGCAGGTTTCAGAAGCAGCCATAGTCCCATCCCCCATCCGGGTTTCTCAAGACGTCCAACCAGCTCATCGCGTTCCTTCATCAGCCGGTCGATTTCGCGATTCAGCAGTTTGTGCAGTGTTGTCAGCCTGGATTCATCGCGGTCGCTTAGAAAGGTATCAATCTGTTCGTGGAGTTCCCGAATCAGCAGGTCTGCGGATTTGCATTCCTGAAGCAGTCGGATGAGGAGATCCTCCGGGATAGCCGTTCGAGTCGGTCGATTGATTACCGTGCCGAGAGGTCCCGCAAGCCTGGTGTAGATGGACAAGGACTGACGAATACGGGCAAGCGAATCCTTGCGTGCACCCAAGAGACGGGATGCACTGTATATGTACAGGCCCGAAAATACCGCTGTGGCCAGAAGCACAGCCACCAGCGCGTTCAGAGAGCCAAAGATATCAACCATCCATTCCGTAAGGGACAAGCCGATCCCTCCTTCAATATTCTACCTTTCACTATTGCACAAGAAGGAAGGGAATTCAAGCCGATTCTGAAACAGGCAGCTATGGAGAGCATGGGGGTTGCGTATAACGTTACGTCATATCCTATAGTCACCTTAGGAGGGGATTGAGTTGAAACGAAAAAAAGGATGGTTGATCTTGGGTAGCATTCTCATTGCTATACTAGCTATACTGACGGTAATAGGCTTTCTATTCAGAGATGACGGGTCGTTAAGCGGTTTTGTTACAGAGGATGGGCAGAAGGAATACGCGGCGGCTTATGATGAGGCGATGAATCAATTACCAGAACCGGTTGAATCGATTAAGGTTAATACCGATTTTGGCGTGGTGCAGCTCTACAAGTTCCGGGAGAGCGATACACCACATAAAACACCCTTGTTGCTGCTTCCCGGAAAAGGATCTGCTACACCCATGTGGGAGGCCAATCTAAGCGGCTTTTTAGAACACCGGCCTGTATATACCCTTGATTTGATAGGAGAGCCGGGTTTAAGCACAGAAACCAGACGGATCGAAACCGCTGCGGACCAAGCAGATTGGTTAGAGCAAGTGCTGGACCAGCTGCCGGAATCAGAGATCCACCTATTAGGGCTGTCGTTCGGCGGGTGGAGTGCGGCGAATGTGGCGCTCAAGCATCATGAGAAGATTCACTCGCTCATATTGCTGGACCCTGTCTATGTGTTTGGCCCCATTCCACTGAAAATGATACTTGTATCCATTCCGGCGTCTGTGCCCATGGTGCCCAAACCGATCCGGGAGAAAATGCTCAGCTATATATCCGGCGGGGCTGAAGTTGATGACAGCGACCCGACCGCCAAATTAATCGAAACCGGTATGCGGACATTCAAGAGCAAGCTGCCCATGCCGGAAGCCATCAAGCCGGAACGATTAGCTGAGCTGACGATACCGGTGCTCGGAATTTTAGCTGGACAATCGACGATGCATCACGCTGAAAAGTCGTATCAAACGGGGATGGATTCCCTGAAAGACCCTAATAGCGAGATGGTCGTATTTGAAGATGCCTCGCATGCAATTAACGGGGAATACCCTAAAGAGTTACTGGAAACGATAGAAGCTTTTTTAGCGAAAATCGAGTAAGGGACAGGAAGGGAATGGGTTCATGGGAAAAAAATATTCCGTAAAAGAAATCAGTCAATTGTCGGGAATAACTCCGCGAACCATTCAGTATTACGATAATGAAGGGATTCTTAAGGCGGAGCGAGATGAGCTGGGGCATAGGGTATATTATGATAAACAGTTGTATGTACTTGAACAGATTATGTTCTATAGAGCCATCGGTTTCTCTTTAAGAAAGATCAAAGAACAATTGATCGTGGGCACCGAGGAGCAGGATATCGAGAACATTCTAGATTACCAGGAATCGGTGCTCTATTCACAGAAAGAGAGTATCCAAGCCAAGCTTGACGGATTGCATGTCGCAAAGGAAATGATGAAAGAAGGTTACAACGTTCCCTGGGAGCTGTTAGCCCATCTCATGCGTTCGTTGAATGAGGTCGATATGTCGGCTTGGAAAGAATACCAATTTTCGGAGGAAGACTCGCGGCTATTTCAAAAAGCATTTAACTCTGAGCAGGCTGCATTGGATTTTTACAATGCGTTCAGAAAAATATCGCTGCAAGCTGCAGCTTATAAGGCCTCAAAGGTTCCCATCGAATCCCGTTTAGCCAGGACCTTAGCCCAAGAATGGCAACGGATGGTTCAACGTGTGACATATGGCGACGAACGGATTCATGCTGCCTTCTTAGCAGTCGATCGAAATCGGGATCAATGGAACACGGGAGAACGTCAGCTTGTAATGGAAGCAGAACAATATTTGCAGGACGTCTTGAAGCGCTATCCTGATCGTGAATGAGCTGCATTGCAGCCAAGGTTATGCTGCTTATGCAGGAAGCCTAAATCGTACTCTACTGTTTGCATGGCTAATCGTTTTTTTCTTGGCAAACAATTTTTCCTCAAGGCAACATAAGAGACCGTCCCGCATATAGTATATGAATAAGACGGTAGCATCGAAAGAGCGGGAGGGGTCAGGATGAACACGGAACTGCAGGTAAAGAAAGCGCCGTTTCAGCGAGCGAAGATGACAGTGGGTTACGTACTGCTTCTCATGTTGGCCGTTTGAGATTGATCAGGGATCTACCCGATGGAGGGGACTCATTCCTTCTACTGAACATAAAGGATGGCGTCAGAGGAAGAGCCTCTTGAGACGCCATCTTTTTTCGAATGATAACGATGAGTGCGTTGCAATGTTAGCGGTTTAAGCCATGCAATTCCTTCCAGGATCTGTATTCGTGAACAGCGGTTCCCGAGAACGAAGCGTGGCCGCCTGCCAATGCAGTGACCTTGGACAGCTCTTTTTCCATAAAGGCCGTTCCTTCTTCGAAGAAGGTAACGTAGTTGCCTTCATTGCTCGATTTGGTCTCAACGGCGACCAGCGCTTCCTTACCATATTTGTCGGCTTCGGCTAATTCGGCAGCCGCCAGGTTGTAAATGTTCTGGGCGGAATCCCGGTATGCCATAATGACGATCTGATCAAACTGCTGGATCATCCAGCTGCTGAGGGTCATGGATTGATCGGGCAGCTTGTAGGTATGCAGCCAGAAGGTCATATCTGCCGCAATCGGCAGGTTTAAGGAGCGAGCTTCCTTTACCAGATAGCGAACGTTGTTTTGCCATTGCTTCACGACCGCATCATAATTGGTTTTCCATTCGCCCAGCACATGGGGCTCGATATCAACGTGAATACCGGCAAAGCGTTCATCCGGGGCAGCAGAAGCCTGATATTCGGCCGTCCACTGGATAAAGGTTTCGAGACGGTGGCGTTCGGATTCCAGCGCCCAGTTCGGCGCACCGCCAAGGACATGCACTTCAATGCCCTGCCGACCGGCCAGGCGAATGAATTTGCGGTAATGTTCCGGACGGACATCACGGTTCATCTGCAGATAGAGTACATTGACCCCTTGGTCGGAGGCGAAATCCAGAATCTCCGGTGTAGCATTCTCAATCAGCGGAGTTTCCCAGAACCAGGTAGCTTTTTGGGTGGCTTTGGCTTCGGCCGGGCCGGGTGGATACATGGAGAAACTGCAAAGCAGCAAGAGACTGCTGGATAGACAAAGGGTCAGCAAGCGAATACTAAATTTTTTCATAAAGGGTTGTTCTCCTTTCGATATCTTACACGACATGAATCGACAGGTGCATGCAACGTAAGGATTGCGCTTAAAGTCATTGTGAAAGAATTATATTCATATTTATGCAGCACTTACGTATATATCGGAGTTACTTTCGCCGTATTTTATAGGTCTTTAGGCTTTATTATGGGTGTAAAGATGCATAATAGGAGTTTGAAGAGGAACATAACCGGATAATTAATTAGGAGAAGAGTCTTGCCTAAGCAAGGCTGGGGGTGGACAAGCTATGGACTGTAGAATAGATGCCGCTTATGAAGAAGGATGATATAGTATAATTTTAAGTCTAAGGAGCGATGAACATGAATATAGCCATCATTGGTGCAAGTGGAACGATAGGCAGACGAATTACAGAGGAAGCCCTGCGCCGGGGTCATGAAGTGACGGCGGTGCTGCGTAATCCGAATCGGATGGATACGGAGCATGAACGGTTGAAGAAAGCGGAGGCCGACGTGATGGATCCTTCATCGCTGGAGAAGGCTATTCAAGGTCATGACGCCGTGATCAGCGCATTTGGTCCCAAATTCGGGCAGGAAGAGGAACTCCTTGCTGCTGCGCGCACTATTGTGGAGGGAACGAGACGCGGCGGCGTATCCCGTCTGCTGATTGCTGGGGGTGCAGGAAGTCTTATTGCGGACAGCGGGGTGCCTCTTATGGATACACCTGAATTTCCGGAGGAGATCCGACCGCTCGCCCGCGCGCATGCGGATGCTTACGAGATCTATAAGGAATGTGATTTGGAGTGGACTTATGTCAGTCCGGCAGCCATCATCGAGCCGGGAAGACGAACCGGACAGTTTCGGATTGGCATGGACCGCCTGGTGACGGATGAGAGCGGTAGCAGCCGGATTTCGGCCGAGGATTACGCCGTTGCGATAATCGATGAGCTGGATGACCCCCAGTTTGTAAAGTCCCGTTTTACCGTTGCTTATTAGTTGTAGTGGAGATGCAGCCTCAGTCATTGGCGCAAGGGTGTAAGGAATATCGAAGCAAAGGGGAGAGCTTGGATGTATGTTGTGACGTCTGAACAGATGAGGGCATTGGACAACCATGTGATCCATAGGATCGGTATTCCGGCGGCAGCACTTATGGAAAATGCGGGCAAGGCGATCGCAGAGGAAGTTTTGAAGTTATGCCTGAGCGAGCGGGGAAGAAGGAACGGCTTACCATCTTCCGGAACGAGCGGAGCAGCCGGAACTGCCTCCGCGCCTGAGCAGACAAGCGGACAGGAGCGAGGCGAAGCCTTAACGGATCATTCGGCTGCTATGGGCCCCCCTTTTGCCGCGAATGATCTTGCCCTGGAGATGAGCCGTCCGTCGCCTGTCCTAGACGGAGACGTGCGATTGCCCACCGCGCTCTCTGCGCAGGAGCACTGGCTCATTCTGGTGGGCAAGGGCCATAACGGCGGCGATGGCGTGGTCGCCGCCCGGCACTTGCGTGACGCCGGCGTACGCGTCACGCTGCTCTACGCCGCCGAGCCGTCCTCGCTTACGGGCGAGGCGGCGGTGCAGCGGGATGCCGCGGCAGCGCTCGGCATCCCGGCTCTGGTCCACGGCCGTGCCGCCGTGGACTACGGCGCGTTCACCGGCATCGTGGACGCGCTGCTCGGCACGGGCGCGTCGGGCGCGCCCCGCGGCGCTTACGCCGCGTTGATCCAGGCCGCCAATGACAGCGGCCTGCCGGTCGTGTCCGCGGATATTCCGAGCGGACTGGACGCCGATACCGGCGCGCGGCATGAGCCGTGCATCTCGGCGGCGGTGACGGTGTGCCTCGCTTTCCTGAAGCGAGGCTTGGTGCAGTACCCCGGCGCCGAGTCGGCAGGCCGGGTGGTGGTGCGCTCCATCGGCATCCCTGCATCGCTGTGCCGGGAGCAGGGCGTCCACACGCACCTGCTCACTCCGCAGGTCCTTCGGACGGAGCTGGATGCGGATGTCACGCGTTATCGCACGGCGGAAGGACATAAAGGCACCTACGGTCATGTGCTGACCGTAGGCGGCAGCCGCACGATGAGCGGCGCAGGTTTGCTCGCTTCCCGTGCGGCGCTTCGCGCGGGCTGCGGCCTCGTGACCTGGGCGCTGCCCGCAAGCCTGGTGCTGCCGCTAAGCGGAGTTGCACCGGAAATCATGCTCGCTCCGGCAACAGATGAAGAGAGTGGAGGCAACTGGAATGAAGCCTCCGTTGAGCGGGTGCTGGAGCTCGCCAAGACCCGGGACGTGCTGGCTGTAGGTCCTGGACTCGGCCGCTTTGACGGCGACTCCAGATGGCTTCGGCGACTGTGGGAAGCGTGGGAAGGACCGCTGGTGGTGGATGCCGACGCGCTTAATATGCTGTCATCGTCCGGCGATTTCAGCGCCTGGAGACCGCGTTCCGCGGCCACGGTGCTGACTCCGCATCCGGGGGAAATGTCCCGGCTGCTGGGCACGCCGACCGCGGAGCTGCAGCAGGACCGGATCGGTGCTGCTACAGGGTTTGCTGCCGAGCACGGGGTTACCCTCGTGCTCAAGGGGGCGCGTACCGTCGTGGCTTCGCCGGACGGACAGGCTTACATCAACACAACCGGTACCTCCGGCATGGCGACCGGAGGTACCGGGGACGTGCTCACCGGCATCATTGCCAGCCTGCTGGCGCAAGGTTATGCCGGTCCGTCTGCAGCCGCGCTCGGTGTGTGGCTGCATGGCCGTGCCGGTGAGTGGGCCGCACGGCACCGGGGACATCCCGCATCGGTCATCGCCGGGGATGTCATTGATATGCTTTGAACTAGAAGGGCCTTCATCAGAAGGCCCTTCTTTCTGTTAAATCGACGGATCAGATCACCCAGCACAGCACGGGGACGGCCAACGCAAAGAAAGGAGTGGCCAGGGATTGGCTGGAGAAGGCATGCTTCCCCCACAAGAATAGGAGAAGTGTAAGCGTTCCAGCTGCTGCGCGGATCCACAGATGTTCCGGATTGCCGCCCGTAAACAGGGCGAAGAACAGAAATCCGACCGCTCCGTACACGGCGGCTTGTTTGCCTTTATGCAGTGTGGGCAGGAACGAGAGGATAGCGTCGGCCGCGAGAGAGGCCGTCAACGCATATCCGTATACCCAGTGCTCCTGCGGCATGTAAAGTCCTAACCATGCCGAGGCCCTTTCAGCGCTGGAAGGCCACACCCAGTCGAGCAGGCTCAGCAATAACACGGCAATGCCGGCGCTTGCCAGCTTGTTTAACGCGTAAAACCCCATGTCCATACGGCCGGACCGTCTGGGAATACCGGTATTCATGATACACATCCTCTGCTTGATATTCATTTCCACGAACGTCCTGCTGAATCCATACTAGCTGGTGACCATCTCTCCGCCGTTTACGTGAATGGCCTGACCCGTGACAAAAGAGGAGGTGATGGACGAAGCCAGGTAGACATAGGCTGGTGCCAACTCATAGGGCTGTGCGGCCCGCTTCATCGGTGAATTCGTTCCGAATACGGCAACCTCGTCAGCAGAGAAGCTGGAAGGTATGAGCGGTGTCCATACTGAGCCCGGAGCGACGGAATTGACGCGGATGCCTTGATCCACTAGCGAAAGGGCCAGGGATCGAGTCAGGGAGACGATGGCGCCTTTGGTTGAGGAATAATCGATAAGCTCCTTAAATCCTTCATAAGCGGTAATGGAGGCCGTATTAATGATAGAGGCTCCGGATTTCATGTGAGGCAGGGCGGCTTGAATCATGAAGAAAAAAGGAAAGATATTACTCTGATAGGTGTGATACAGCTGTTCTTCCGTAATATCCAAAATGCTGTGCTGTACATATTGAACGGCATGGTTGTTCACAAGCACATCCACCTTGCCAAAGCAGGCTAATGTCTCGCTAACCACGGTCTCGCAGTTCTTTTTGTACCGCAGATCGATTTTCATCAGAAGACAGCGTCTGCCAAGCGACTCGATTCGTTGTTTAGTGACTTCGGCATCCGAGGTCTCATATAAGTATGGAATGACCAGATCGGCACCTTCCTTGGCAAAAGCAATGGCCGTCGCTTTGCCGATGCCGCTGTCGCCCCCGGTTACAATGGCGACTTTGCCATCCAGCTTACCGCTGCCCCGGTAGGCGGGGTCCTCACTGATCGGGCGCGGCGACATCAGGCTCTCTAAACCAGGCTGGCAGTTTTGATGCTGGGGAGGGAAGGCGATCGGCTGCTCCTTGCATTCGGTTTTGGAGCCTACATATGGAATGGGCTGCTGGGGCTTCATTTCATTCCTCCTCTGGTATATCAATGACATGGATTGATGATGCATTACTTATCTCTATGCATTCGCCCAGTCCCGGGTGCCGTTTACGGCCGAAATAGGAGAAAGATCGTATGCCTGAGGAGCTCCTGCCAATTTTCACACGATCTTTTGGTTGCAGTGTGGTAAAATATTTCCAAAATTTAAATCGAATGACCCAAGGGAGGACGGTCACCTGATGAAACCCGTCAAACGGTCAAAATTCCGCTTATGGGCAGGCAAGCAGTATTTTACCTGCCGGCGTTATTGGGAATGGATGAAGAGCAGCAGTAAACTCGCGCGTACTCATGCTTCAGCGCCATTGGACTATTCGGTATTCGGGCACCAAACTCCGCTAAAACGCCAGTTGAAGAATGTTGATATGTGGTATCAGCATAATAAGGCGATCAACCTGCGTCTTGCCGTTCGTCATTTGGACGGACTTCTGATCCGACCGGGAGAGACGCTGTCCTATTGGAGGACCATTGGACGTCCGACCCGCAGGAAAGGGTATGTAGACGGCATGGTTTTGTTTTATGGAGGTTTTAAGGCCGGTGTGGGCGGAGGGCTGTGCCAACTCTCCAACCTTATCTACTGGATGACCCTGCACACCCCGCTTGAAGTGAGGGAGCGGCATCGGCACAGCTACGATGTTTTTCCGGATTCGAATCGGACCCAACCGTTTGGCAGCGGAGCTACGTGTGCCTATAATTATTTGGACCTTCAGATCTATAATCCAACCAGCGACACCTACCAGCTGGCGGTACATGTGTCAGAGGAGGCACTGATTGGAGAATGGCGCTCCACCGCCGTCCCGCTCTATAGCTATGAAGTTTATGAACGAGATCATCGCATAACCCAGGAAGCGTGGGGCGGATATGCGAGGCATAATGTCATCGGGCGCAAGGTGTTCAGCAGGGAAGGCGAGCTGATTCATGATGAGTGGATCACGGAGAATCATGCGCTTATGATGTATTCGCCGCTGCTTCCTGAGAAGGGGACCGTTACATCCTGATCTGCCCATTGAGCGATCGATACGTATGTTCATCAATCGGATCCACAAGAAGGCTATCTCCCTCATTCGTTATCACTGGTTACTGCCATCTCTGCGGTTTGTTTTTCCGACCGTTCCCTGCTGCATTGACAAAAGCGCGGACACATTGATACGATGATATTAATTCTGACAAGTTTGCCCTGATTTATATCTGTTAAAGTCGGATCAAGCAAGCCAATCACCAGAAGACTTTGCAGTACCATGTGAAGTCTTTTTTTTTCTGAGATTAATAGCTGTTTTATGGAACGGATAAGGATGACATTATAAGGTTAGCCGAGGTGAATTGTTATGGCGAAAGCTGTTATCATTAACGGGAGTCCTACAGTCGGATCCCGCTTGAATGCGGTTATGGATATAGCGGAGCAGGCGCTCGCTGCTGCCCATTTCCAAGTAAGCCGGATCGACGTGGCGGGACTGCCGCCGGAGGATTTGATTCATACGAAGTTTGAGAGCGAGCATATTGTCAAAGCGAACGGTCTTGTGGCCGAAGCGGATGCCGTGATTGTGGCAAGTCCGGTTTATAAAGCTTCGTTCACGGGTGTGCTGAAGACCTTTCTAGACCTTATTCCGGAAAAAGGTTTGGCTGGTAAGATTGTGCTTCCGATGTTCATTGGCGGCAGTCTTGCACATCTGCTGGCGATTGACTATTCACTGAAGCCGGTGCTTTCATCCATCGGTGCCCGGCATATTCTGGGCGGGGTGTATGCAGTGGATGCTCAGGTAGCCCGTACCGAGGAAGGCGGATTCGATGTAGCGGAAGTGCTGCAGGAACGCCTGGCCTCCGCGATGGAGGAGCTTATTGAAGAAACCCGTTATCGGACAGAACGCGTTTAGTTATAATGGTCAGGAATTAGAACCGGGGAGATAGGATATGGAGGGGTATCATTTTGCAAAAGTTGGTGTTTTTTGTTGGGGTAGCAGGTACAGGTAAAACTACAGTAGCCAAAAAGCTGGCAGTCCGCATGCCGGCTGCATTTCTCGACCGTGATACGGTTGGAGGACGCTTTGTTGAAAAGTTCCTTGAAAGTAACGGCCATGATCCAAACGATCGGGACTCTTCTTTCTATAAAGAGAATCTGCGTGATCTGGAGTATGATACAACCAAGGATATTTGCATCGAGAACTTGAATGCAGGACAGAACGTGTTCATGATTTCTCCGTTTACCGCCGAGCTCAAAAACCGCGAATGGATCGAAGAGGTTATTACGTCTGCGGGGTTAACGAAGAAGGATGTGGATGTGAAGGTCATTGTGGTTGCGCTTCAGGATATGGATTTGCAGAAGGAGCGGATCATTGACAGACGGACCGAGCGGGATCAGTGGAAGCTTGATCACTGGGACGACTTTAAGAAGCGCGTCGAATTTGTTCCGGAAGTGAACTGGGATATTCCGCAAGCATCAATCAAGGTGTTTGATAACAGTGGAGATTTAACGGAAGAGAAGGTCGAGGATCTCTATCAATTTATCGTTCGCGAATAGTTCACTTGGCATATATAGAAGAAGCGCGCCGTCACAGGCTCCCATCCGTTGTCTGTGATTGCGCGCTTTTTTTGTGGCTGCAAGGGTGGCGGCAAGCAACCGCGCTCCGAATTGGAACAGAGGCAGGAATGTTATATAGTAGATCCAGGAATTGCTTATGGAGACCAAGGAGGGAAAGGGTTGGATCGTTCGATTATGCTTGCCTATCTGAGAAGTGTTGAGCTGATGAGGGAGCGGATTCCTTCATTTCATGAATATCCTTTTAATCTGCCGGCTGTAGCGGGCTTGGACGGGCTGGATTTTCATCCGAAGGTTACTTATATCGTCGGGGAGAACGGCATGGGGAAATCGACGCTGTTGGAAGCGATTGCGACGGCACTCGGATTTAATCCGGAAGGGGGGACGATAAATTTCTCATTCTCGACCGAGGAGACCCATTCCAAGCTGCACGAATATATTCGAACCGTCCGGGGCGCGCGGAAACCGCGTGACGGGTTTTTCTTCCGGGCGGAGAGTTATTATAACGTCGCGACAAATATCGACCGGTTGGATGCCGAAGAGAGCATCGGCCCTCCCATTAAAGATTCCTACGGCGGCAAATCGCTCCATCAGCAGTCACATGGTGAATCGTTTTTTGCCACCTTTTTGCATCGCTTTTGGGGAAACGGGCTCTATATTATGGACGAGCCGGAAGCGGCGCTGTCCCCGTTCCGTCAGTTAGCGCTGCTGAGGCGGATTTACGATCTGGTGCAGAAGGATTCGCAGTTTATTATTTCCACCCATTCCCCTATCGTCATGGCTTATCCGGATTCCATTATATACAAGCTGACCTCCGACGGGGTGGAGGAATCGAGCCTGGAAGAAACGGACCATTATATGATCACGAAGGAATTTGTTAACAATCGGGGAGCGATGCTTCGCGAATTGTTTGCAGACGATGAGGAATAGCTAACATAACAGCAAGGGGTGCCGTAAGATCTTATGGATCGGAGGCGCCCTTTTTTCTCGGAAGAAATCCACTTCAAACATGAGAAATAAACTTTGAATTTTCTAAGTAATTAAGCGAATATCATCTATATTTAAGGATATTAAGGAATGAAAATCATGAAAATGGTGTTTACAACTTAGAATTATTGAACTAAAATAAGAACCGAGGTGAAATGCTCTGGAGAACGAAAGAGAAGCAAGCGTTGAGAGACTCATGGACATGTATCGTGAGTTGTCGGATAAAATGACGAGGCATCGGGTCGTATCTTTTCTAAGTCATCTGAGAAAGAACGATTTGACGATGAATCAGTATAAGATCTTAAGTTTGATTGAGCAGCAGGGGCCATGGCTTCCCAATCGACTGGCTGAGCATATGGAGCTTAAAGCTGCGACGATTACGTATTTGGTGGATGCGTTGGAGCAACGGGGGCTGGTGGCTCGAACGCCCAATCCGAGCGACGGACGAAGCCACTATGTCAATTTTACGGAGACTGGCCGGCAGCTTGTGCTTGATGCTCGCAGCGAGGGGGATTATGCCGTCATGGAATCCTTCAGGCAGATGGATCAGGATGAGGCGGATCATCTGTATATTTTGCTCCGATTGCTGGGCAAAAAATTATTTCCATAACGTTCAAGTCGATGCTCTCGCATCCCGCCTCCGCTCTGTTAACCAGACCTGGGCGGGTTTATTTTGTTTTAGGAGGCTTCATGTGAATACACAAGAGACACAAGAGAAATCTTCATTTTGGCTTATTATGAGCGCTGTGTTTTTCGGCAATTTTCTGGCCGTGCTGAGCATTACCACGATTAATGTGGCTTTCCCGGTTGTGATGGAGCAGTTCGATGCTACGCTGAGCACCACCCAGTGGCTGATGGCCGGCTACCTGCTTGCAACCGGAATTGTGGCTCCCATCGTAGGCTATATGGGGGACCAGCTCAGTTATAAAAGGCTGTTCATTTTTGCTTTGATAGGTTTTACCCTATCGTCGCTGCTATGCGTTGTCGCCTGGAATATCCAGACCCTGATTGCGTTCAGGATTACGCAAGGCGTATTCGGGGGGATGATCATCCCGATTACGATGACGATTATTTATCAGGTATTCCCGCGTGAGCGGCAGGCCTATGCGATGGGGCTGTGGAGCCTTGCCTCCATGCTGGCACCCGTTATCGGACCAACCCTGGGAGGTTGGCTGGTTCAATATTTTGGCTGGAAATCGATCTTTGTTCTGAATATTCCCATTGGCCTGATATCTATCGTCATCGTAAGTAAATTCATACCCTTCTACAGACTGACGGAGAAAAAGACGTTTGATTTCCTCGGGTTCTTGACCGTGGTGCTGGGCAGTTCCCTGCTCCTGCTCTCGTTCAGTCACGGCAATGACTGGGGATGGGGCTCCTGGAAGACGCTGTCTTTGCTCCTCTCCGGCATATTGCTGCTGTTGTTCTTTGTTAGGTGGGAGCTGCGCATCAAATCCCCGCTGCTGCAGCTCAAGGTATTCAAGTTTCCGCGGTTTCGGTACAGCTTAATGCTGAACTGTATTGTGACGATATCGCTTTATACCGGAACGCTTCTGGTGCCGCTGTATTTGCAGACTGTGCTGAAGCTGTCTCCAATGGATACGGGGCTGATCATGCTGCCGGGAGCGATTGTCATGGCGGCTGCCTCGCCGATTATCGGCAAATTTTATGATCGGATCGGTCCGTTTCGGCTGGTGATTACAGGTGTCCTGATTATTGTGGCCGCCACCCTGGCCTTCAGCGGAATCGGCACTCATACTTCGGTGCTGTACATTTCACTGCTGCAATTGATCCGCTGTCTTGGTATCGCGCTGTGTAATATGCCGTTAACGAATGCAGCGATGAGTGCGGTGTCCAGTGAATATTCGGGCCATGCGTCATCCATAACGAATTGGGCTCGTCAAGGGCTTGCCTCGTTGTCCATCGGCATTTTCAGTGCGCTGGTGGTATCCAGAACCTCATACTATATGGGAGCGGGTGCCACGACCAAGGGCGTTGCCACCACGATGGGCATCGATGACGTATTTCTGATCGGGACGATGGTGGCTGTCGTGGCCATACCTCTTACATTTTTGTTACGAGTCAAAAAGAAAAAACCGGTTCAGCATGTCGCAGTCTGACCACGCCGGTATCGGGTATTTGAGGAAGGTCATTCATCCGATCGCTAAAGCATGACCTATGGCAAATGATTTCTAATAAATCAAGCGATTAAACGATTATGCGTTGTATTGCATGAGGGTGCTGACACGCGAATACAAATAGTCTGGAACGATATTGAACGGAGAGAGAGCAGCAGAAGGAGCTGCTCTCTCTTTTACTTTTTATCGAGGATAACCTGGGTCAATTATGACAATGCTGTTCTTTTATTCAAATCAGGGTCTGTGGTAGGGTGAACGTAATGTGCTGCTATGCAGGAGGGACTTATGGATTTTATACGAAAGTTATGGGTATTCGGTTATCAGCAGGCGTTGTCCTGTATTTTTCCGGTTATCATATTTGGAGCGCTCGCATTGAGCAAAATCATTGAAATTCCAGGAATCCCGCGTTATGATCTTATTCTTCTTATATGTGTGCTGGCTCAAATCGGGATGCTTGTCAGTAAGCTGGAGACGTGGGATGAGCTGAAGGTGATCTGTGTCTTTCACGTCATCGGCCTGATGCTGGAGCTGTATAAGGTCCATATGGGATCGTGGTCTTACCCTGAGGAAGCCTGGAGTAAAATCGGCGGGGTGCCGCTGTACAGCGGCTTTATGTATGCAAGTGTTGCGAGTTATATCTGTCAGGCTTGGCGGCGAATGAATCTGCGTATTACCGGCTGGCCGCTGCCTGTGCTCACCGTACTGCTGAGCGCCGCGATCTATGCCAATTTCTTCACCCATCATTATGTATGGGATGCCCGTTGGCTCCTTACGGCGCTATTATTCGTGGTGTTCGGCAGAACGGTGGTGTACTTTGACGTTGACGGCAAAACACTGCGGATGCCACTGGTGCTGTCGTTTCTGCTGATTGGATTCTTCATCTGGATTGCGGAGAATATTTCAACCTTCCTTGGGGCCTGGACCTATCCGGGTCAGGAGCGGACATGGAGTCTGGTGCATATCGGCAAAATCAGCTCGTGGTTCCTGCTGGTGGTGATCAGTGTCATCATCGTGGCTCAGTTGAAGCACCTTAAGCTGGGCAGAGGGCCGTCCAAGGACAATCCCAAGGGAACGGTTATGTGAGGCGGCTCCGTTGATATTGGATCCTGCTTGCAGAACACGGGTAATTATGGTTAACTATAGACTTACGTTGAAGATGCAGGATGAGAACGAGTATGTTCTGAATATAGAGGATTGGAATATAGGAACAACATGAGATGGAACGGAGGGGGTTCACATGAAAAAAAGATCGTTGGCGTCTTTGTCCAAAGGCATGGGATGCTCCACCGCTGTTTTCTTTGATCTATCCGAGGACGGGATAAGTATGTCCATAATCGGATATTCAGCGATCAAGGATCCTTCCATTCGGTTGTTCGAATGAGGATGCAGTGGAATTAAACACCACAGGTCGCTTACCTGTGGCTGCATAGATCGGCATGCACACCACAGGAGCTCTGTGGTGTTTTTGTGTTTTTCATTTTTCCGGTAGAGGAGAGGCACGCCATGTTATTGCAAGGAAAACAGATTTATGTAAAGCCAGTAGAGGAATCGGATGCGGATGCGCTGCTGAAGCTTGAGGTGGAGAATCGGGATTTTTTTCAACGGTTCACGGGTTTAAGAGAAGAAGCCTTCTATACCCGCCAGGGACAGCTGGAACGGATTCAAGAAGCCCTGGAATCAAGTAAAGGGGATCAGGGATATCTCTATGTGATTGGGCTGCGAGACACCGAAGAGGTTATCGGGGAGATCATGCTGACCGAAGTGGTGCGGTGGAATCTGCAGAGCTGCTGGATCGGTTATTTCCTGGACCAACGCCATAATGGAAAGGGTTATATGACGGAGGCCGTTCAGCTGGTGGTGAAGCATGCTTTTCAGGAATTGAAGTTCCACCGGATTGAGGCGGGGGTAATGCCGCATAACCTGGGATCGATTAAAGTGCTGTGTAAAGCCGGATTCCATCAGGAAGGCATTGCCAGAAAAAATGTAAACATCAACGGACAGTGGGAGGACCATCAGACGCTGGCTATTCTGAATGAAGAGGATCACCGGTCTCAGTCCCAAGTTCAGCGGTACAATCCCTCTGTCATCGCTCCGCCAATCGGGCCTTATACCCATGTTACCAAGGTTCCGAAGGGAGCCGAGCTGCTGGTCTTGTCCGGGCAGGTGGGAACCGATATGGAGGGGGGATTGCCGGATGATATGAAGGAACAAGTCGAGAATACCCTGGCGAACATTCAGCGCCTGTTGGCAGCAGAAGCACTCTCGGCGGATCATATCGTCAAAATCAATATTTGGGCAGCACAGCAGGTGGACTGGGTTCACTTCCATCAGGTGTGGGAAAAGTTCCATGGCGGAAAGGCGCCGGCCATGACAATGGCCTACGTGCCGGCACTTGCGATGCCGTCCATTCAGGTAGAAATCGAGGTATGGGCAGCCAAGTGGTAACCCGCTAGATAGCAAGATGATAAGATGATGATTGGAATGCAGCCGATCCAAGCGCGTTAAAAAAACCTCCGTGATATTCCTGGCAGGAATATCGCGGAGGTTTGTGTTTGTTGAAGGAGTTTTTTTTGATTTTTTCAATTTTAATATCATTGGATCAAGGATTCAGGCAGACGTAATGTATTTATATTTTTTTTAATATTATTCCAATATTTAAGTTAAGAATTTTATAAGACCTATCAACAGAGAATAATTTCTCAATATACATTTTCTTAATATATTGTTAAAATTTCCACATAAAATGAAGGAGGCGAAATGATAATTTGTGAGAGTTAATGACTTTAGAATGCCTTAAGATACTTAATAAAATAGATTGGCAAGAATTCGAATCCTACTTAAAGAGAGGGGATGGGGATTAAATTGAAAAAAACGAACCAGATTTCATTAATTTGGAGGAAATATCCCAGTTACAAATATTTAACGTATACGAACATTCTAACAGGTTTAACCTCATGGGGTTCCTTCATAGCGATGCTTGTATTACTTAATCAAATTACAGACAATGGAATTCAACTAGGGATGTTATGGGCTGTAAGTGGACTTGCGCCTTTAATGTTTAGTTTTTTAGTTGGTTTCTTAGTCGATCGATTTAATCCGAAGAAGGTGATTGTTTTTTCAGAAGTATTTCGGGGAATTTTATTTCTAGGATATATCGTTGTTCCGTTACTAGGTGGTATGTATGCTTGGATTTTATTCTGTTTATTAAGGTTCGTAGGTGGACTTCTAAACTCTTTAGCAACTATTGCACGTCAAACGATCATACCTGATTTAATTGAAGAGGATGATTTAATTGTAGCTAACTCCTTTAATTTCACAATAACAAGTTCTATTAGATTACTAGGCGCTGCAGCTGGTGGAACCTTAATTTCCTTCTTAGATCTGGATATTGCTTGGATGGTTACCTCGCTTTCATTTTTTGTTTCAGCAATTATAAGTAGTAGAATTACCCTGAAAAACAATAGGAAAATGGTGAGTTCCAAGAACATCAAAAAGGAGTTTGTTGTAGGAATACAAGTAATAAAAGAACAAAAATTTGTAAAACTTGTCCTACTTGCAGCTCTATCAGGGGGAATAATCATTGGATCATTCAATTTGATGTTAGAGCAATTTGTATCCAATGTCTATGAAACAAAGCATTATGGTATCAGTTTACTCTATATATCTGAAGGTATTATCTCAGTATTGGTAGGCTACTGGTTAGCTAATAACAAGTTCTTGTTTAAGAACCCTTATAAATATGGTTATGTATATATATTGATGGGGCTGACCTGGACGCTCTTTGGTTTTACAGAGCAGCTCTATCAAGGTGCGATTAGTTTAATGTTATTCGCTTTTGTAGGTGCATTTATCGTACCTTTTGAACGACAAATAATGCAAACTGACGTGCCTGCTCATTTACGAGGCAGATTGTTTGGCCTTTGGAACACTTGTAGTTTAGCTTCTATACAAGTGGGGGCGTTTCTAACTGGAGTCTTTATATACTATTTTGGAATTCGATCTGTACCTATACTGACCAGTGTGTTAGAAGTTGGCCTAGGAATATTCTTTATATTCTATGTGAAAAAACACATTGTTGTCGGAGCGGCAAAACAGATTAATACAACCCATTAGAATATAAAGTTTTCTAATGGAATTTAGAAAATATCCATAAATTGAATATTATTTGAGTGAGCGAATTTCTTTATTAAGCGAGAAAGCGATTCCCCCCTTAGAAAATCACATCATACTTTCGGAGACAATGACTCCGAGGTTTGTTCGTTTTTTGGGGACCTGCCTAATGATCTCGTGTGAGATGTTGTTGAGGTAGCTCAGTTTAACCGACCGATAGAAGACCAGCCTCCGAAGGCAGAGACTCAACATAAGTACACAATGGCTTCATCGTCCCTACGTCAATCTTCCAGCATTCCCAAAGAGAAAAAGCGCTCCTAGTGCTATATTAGCCTAGAAGCGCTTTATAAACTCATTGCAAAACTTGCGGGTGTCCCAAGGACTTTGAAGACTCTGTTATAGATCGTCAAAACCGTTGTCGTCGCCAACCTTGCCGTAGTTACGGGATTTGGCTTCGAAGAAATCGGTTTTGGTTGCGTTCAGAGCTTCATCCGAGAAAGGCTTGATCCATGGCATGCAGTTGACGTCTACGCCTTGGTAAGCTTTTTCCAGACCCATCATCGTAATACGACGGTTTGCGATGTATTTGATGTAGTCGCCCAACTCGTTCAGATCGATGCCGCGTACATTGCTGAGCGTGTAGTGTGCCCAGTTGGTCTCGAGCTCAACAGCACGGTCGATGGTGCGGTACAGGTAGTCGATGTTCTCTTGGGAGTTCAGCTCTGGGAAATCCTTGAGCAGCTGTTTGAATACTTCGGCGAAGAAGTAGCAGTGCTGGTTCTCGTCACGCTGAATGTAAGAGATCATCTGGCTGGTTGCCATCATCTTCTGGTCGCGAGCCAGGTTGTAGAAGAAGGCAAACGTGCTATAGAAGAAGATACCTTCCAGGATCAGGTCGGCCACCATCGCTTCAAAGAAGGTTTGCGGCGACGGATTATCGCGGAAGTTCTGATAAATATCTGAAATGAACTGATTGCGCTCCAGCAGAACCGGATCATGCTTCCAGTATTCGAAGATTTCCTTCTGCTCTTGATCCGAAACGATGGAAGAGAGCACGTAGGAATAGGATTGATTGTGAACGACCTCTTGCTGACCGATGATGGCCGAGATGGCTTCGAGTGACGAGTCGGTAAAATAACGCTTCACATCGCTGACAAACATCGTCTGCATGGAATCCAGCACAGCCAGCAGGGAGATGTTGATTTTAAAGGTACGCTGTTCCTCTGAGTCCAGTGTAGGGAACTGCTGCGCATCCTTGGACATCGGGATTTCGTCCGCGATCCAGTGGTTCAGCAGCAGCACCTTGTATAGTTTATACATATGAGGCATCCGAATGTCGTTCCAGTTCAAGATCCCGGAGCACTCACCTTCAATTACACGGGTGGAGCGGTTGGGTGCTTCGGTGTTAAATATCTTTTGCATTTGCATGCCAATTCTCTCTCCTTGCATATCATAGTAGGGCGGGTTGAGGGACGGGTATCCACTCTCCAGCCGCTGTTGTCCGCCCTTTGCTTGAATGTATTTAATGGTATCAAAGGGCTCCCAAAGGCGGACGTAAACTCTTCCGCTTGGATACCCTTACCCTTGTAGTCTTGTATTAGAAAGTATATTCAATCCCGCTTACAGCCGTTCGATGCTTGTTGCACCGCATGAGAAGCGACTCCCTAGGGGAGAGCGATCCCAGCAGGCAGCAACTCAACAACCGCGCGAAGTACCTCAAAGGTCCCCGCACCGCATGAGAAGCGACTCCCAAAAGGAGAGCGATCCCAGCAGGAAGTAACTCAATAAACGCACGAAGCAGCTCTTACTCTCTGCACAACATGAGAAGCGACTCCCAAAGGGAGAGCGATCCCAGCAGGAAGTAACTCAATAAACGCACGAAGCAGCCTTAGTCCCTGCACAAGATGAGAAGCGACTCCCAAAGGGAGAGCGGTCCACGCAGGAAGTAACTCAATAAACGCACGAGTAACGCCATAGTCCCCGCACTACATTCCAGCGTTCCCGAAGGGAGAAAGCGCTCCTAGCCACCAAAGTAACATAGAAGCGCCTCATTCATTCCCTGCACACCTTGCGGGTGTCCAGAGGGCAGAGCCCTTGGGGCCCTCCCTTGGAAGGGAGGGTTTGGGCGGGTTCGAAATAGTTTACATTAAACTCTTAGCTTGCGCACGACTCACACTCTTCAATCGTCAACGCACGGCTGCGCACATAATACGTGGACTTGATGCCGGCTTTCCATGCATGCAGGTGCAGCTCCAGGAATTCCGAAGCCCGGATATCAGGGCGAACATACAGGTTAAAGCTTTGCGCCTGGTCAACGTGACGTTGACGCGCAGCCGCCATTTTGATGGACCAATGCTGGTCGATCAGGAAAGCGGTCTTGTAGTACCAGATTGTTTTTTCAGACAGATCCGGAGCCGGGTTAGCCACTTTGTAGGTGGTTTTTTCTTCATAAGACAGAAGTTCGTACAATGGATCGATGCTCGCTGTGGAACCGGCGATAATCGATGTGGAGCCGTTCGGTGCGATGGCAAACAGCCATGCGTTACGGACACCATTGGCTTGTACTTCCTGTTGCAGCTCACGCCACTGTTCGGTGGTTACGAATTTGCCTTCATGCTCGCCGTCGGTGTAACCGCGGAACGTGAAGTACTCGCCGCTCTCCCAATCGGAGCCTTTGAATTTCGGATAGTGGCCTTTTTCCTTGGCCAGCTCCATGCTGGATTTCACGAGCAGGTAATTGATGTGTTCATACAGGTTGTCATTATAGGCAACGGCTTCGTCGGACTCCCAGCGGATACCTTCCAGCGCCAGCAAGTGATGCAGACCGAAGGTTCCAAGACCGACCGCACGGTATTGGCTGTTGGTATATTGGGCTTGCAGAACTTCAATATTGTTGATGTCGATAACGTTATCCAGCATACGAACCTGGATAGGAACGAGACGCTCCAGCACACCGGCCGGTACAGCGCGAGCCAAGTGGATGGAATTCAGGTTGCAGACAACGAAATCGCCAGGGATTTTGGAAATAACGATCCGGGTTTGACCATCCTTTGTTACCAACTCTTCTTGCTCGACAACGGTTGGAGATTGGTTCTGCATGATCTCGGTGCACAGGTTGGATGAGTAAATCATGCCATGTGCAGAGTTCGGGTTCGCACGGTTTACCGTGTCGCGGTAGAACATGTACGGTGTACCCGTTTCAAGCTGGGATTTCATCACGCGTTTCATAATGTCGATCGCTTGTACCGTAATACGCGGCAACTGCGGGTTCGCCACGGCTTGTGCATATTTTTGACGGAACTCGCCATCGCCTTGAGCTTGATCATAGAAGTCTTCCAGGCCAAGCGAACGGCCGTTCTCGTCTTTCCAGCCCATGATCTTCTTCACTTCATGAGGACAGAACAGGCTCCACTCCTCACGGGCCTCTACAGCCTCCATAAACAGGTCAGGCAGACAGATGCCATGGAACACGTCATGGGCTCTCATACGCTCGTCACCGTTGTTCAGCTTCAGATCCAGGAAGGACAGAATATCTTTGTGGAACACATCCAGATAAACCGCGATGGCTCCTTTACGAGTTCCCAATTGGTCAACGCTTACGGCAGTGTTGTTCAATTGGCGAATCCAAGGGATAACGCCGGAGCTGGTGTTCTTGTGACCGCGGATATCCGAGCCGCGTGCACGGACTTTACCGAGGTACACGCCAATGCCGCCACCCATTTTGCTGAGACGGGCAATATCGGTGTTGGAATCGAAGATGCCTTCCAGAGAGTCGTCAACGGTATCAATGAAGCAGCTGGAGAGCTGGCCTGCTACTTTTTTGCCTGCATTGGACATGGTCGGTGTGGCAGCTGTCATGTACAGGTTGCTCATCGCCCAGTAGGCTTCTTTTACAAGGTCAATACGTTTGTCGGCTGGCTCGTTGTGCATGAGGAACATTGCGATTACCATGTAGCGTTCTTGCGGAAGTTCCATGACACGACCGTCAAAGTCGGTTGCCAAATAACGCTCAGCCAGTGTCAAAAGACCAATGTAATCAAACAGCAGATCGCGGCTTGGATCGATGCATTCGCCGAGCTCTTCGATTTGCTCCTTGGTGTAGCTGGTCAGAAGATCCTCGCGATAGATGCCCTTCTGTACAAGCTCTGTGATGAGCGGGTAGAAGGCACCGTAAGGCTCTTCCGGGTAGGCTTTGTATCGGCGGTTGGTGGCCGCTTTTTTATATAAAGAGGTCAGAAACGAACGCGCAGCTGCAAACTTCCAATTCGGCTCTTCTTTTGTCACAAGCTCAAGCGCGGACATCGTGAAGGCGCTGCTGATTTCTTCGCCGGTGACTTGCTCACCGCGCAGTTTAGCATTTACGCCGCGAAGCAGGCGCTCTTTATCAAGCATGTCCAATCCTTTCAGATTGCGGTCGGCATAGACAGAGAGGCGTATTTCATCAAAGGCGAGCTGACGGTTGTTCGGTTTAACTACGAGCTGGGGCATGAATAATTCCTCGCTTTCTTAGGGGGAAATATGAAAAAGGACATCAAAAAAACATTTTCTAAAACCCGCAGGCTTGAAAATGTCCGTGCGCTGTGATTCGTGAATGACGTTTGACATAAGCCCTTGAAGGGGCCTGATGTTATGTACAGACGCAAGTTTAACGAACACTTACCTAATGTCCCGTAGGTTGGTGTTGGCTGCGTACAGGCAGGTCTCCTGACTCGGACTTTGACAAATCGGAGCCTTCCCCAAGACCTTGATGAGGTCCGCCAGAAGAATATTCCATGATTTGGTTCGGCCTGGATAGGATAATAGCCGAGAGCCCTTACAGTGGCGGGACCGTGATGGATTTACACCATGCTTCCCTATTAAGCCGGACCGCCTTATAGGTTGTTCCGGCACCTATACACACTATATTTGGTTGTTGTTTATCTAATTTAACCCAATATATTGTGTTTGTAAACCATATTCTTAAAATTGAACGCAAAAAGAATTATAGCAAACGAGCGGTCATTGTGCCAGCTAAGAAACTGTCAAAAGGCCATAACATTTCCTGGATTGTGACCGAATGCGACCTTTTCTGCACACATACCACGTATATTATCGTTTTGACAAAATACGATAGTTGCGTACTGGATCTGTGGTGGAAGGAGCAGACTATTTTTTATTGTGAATAGCGAGTTAGGGGCTTTGATATGAGTGATCAGAATTGATATGATATCTGTGTCTGGAGATTGAAGAGTTCTATATATGAGATGTTGCGAGGGAGGTTTTGGTATTGGCTATAGCGGAAGTGACGGTGATTCCGATTGGAACAGCAACAACGAGCTTAAGCTCTTATGTGGCCGAGATGCAGCGTATATTGAAACAACAGGACGGGATTACATATGAGCTGACTTCGATGAGCACCATCATAGAGGGCGAGCTGAATATGATCTGGCGAGCGATTGAAGCTCTGCATGAGGCGCCATTTCTATCTGGAGCCCAGCGCGTATCGACTTCGGTCAAGATTGATGACCGCAGGGATCAAGTCTCCTCCAGCAAGCAAAAGATTCAATCGGTGCAGGAAAAATTAGGCGGATAATCTTGCTTATTGCAAGGGATGTTCCGGCTAGGCTGGGACTTGTATTTTGCTGCTAAAGTATTATAATAATTTTGCTGTTCGTGGAGGCTTGTTTTCGAACCACATATGCTGGTGTAGCTCAGGGGTAGAGCAACGCACTCGTAATGCGTAGGTCGGGGGTTCAATTCCCTTCACCAGCATGTTCATTGCAAGGAGATCATATCCTGATTTCTGGCTGGAATGATATAAAAATGGCGCCGCAAGGCGTGTTTTTTGTGCCCCTGGGTGATCCGGGGGCTATTCCTGTTAAGGAGAGAGCGCCCTATCATTCGGCATTTTATATCATATATTACATAGTAAGCGATTCATATTATTCGAGTTTGTTCGTGGCCTTCGCTGTCGAAAAGATGAAACGGGCTGCGGCTCGGAAAGATGAGGTGAAGGGAGATGAAGAAGGTATTTATTGATCCAGGCCACGGTGGAAAAGATACCGGAGCGACTGCTCATGGTCTGTTGGAAAAGGACATCGTGCTAGCGGTGTCCCTGAGCGTAAAAAAACGGCTGGAGGCCGAGTACAATGGCGTGCAGGTGCTGCTCTCCAGATCTGCGGATGTCTTTCCTACGCTAATGGAGCGGACCGAGGCGGCCAACAAGGCTGGGGTAGATATCCTGGTTTCCGTCCACTGTAATGCAGGAGGAGGAGCCGGTGGCTTCGAATCCTATAAGTACACGCATACGTCGGCTGCAACAGCCTCTTTGCAAAATGTGCTTCATACCGAGATTATGACGGCCTTAAAGCCTTTTAACGTAATCGACAGGGGGCAGAAGGCAAAGAACCTGCACATGGTCCGTGAATCGAACATGCCTGCGGTACTGACAGAAAATTTGTTTGTTGATGTTGCCGCGGATGCAGCTAAGCTTAAGAGAGAGGATGTCGTAGGTGCCCTCATCGAAGGTCATGTTGCCGGCATTGCAAAATATCTCGGGTTGCAAAAGAAGGAGGCGGCTGGTGAGGTGAGTGATAAGGTGAATGTTATTGTAAACGGCAAACCAATTCAGGATGGCAAGCTGATTAACGGGGTGACCTATGTACCGCTTCGGGCGACTGCCGAGGCACTGGGTGCAACCGTGGGATGGGACAATAAAACAAAGACAGCAACGATAACAAAGGAGACATAACCCATAACCCATAACCCATAACCCATAACCCATGAGCCAATCGTCCAGCCACATTTTAGTTCCCCTTAATTAAAATTTAATCTCCCATTAAGATTCGCAGAATATAATAAAAGCACCCCTTAAAAAATATATCAGAAGCCCCTCTAACTTCGGTTAGAGGGGCTTCTTTGGTCTTCTGCTCTTTCGATCCTCTGCTCTTTCGATCCTCAACTAGACCTTAGTGTGGACCTGATATTCTGCCAACATTATTTAGAATCCCAGCCATTTCGTGATATAGGCGGATACGGCTAATTCCTGAAAATCCTTCCAGCTTCGAAATGGGGTATGTTCAACGATAAACGGGTTAATCGTACTTCCTTGTATGAATATGTCAAAATCTTCATCCGTGCTTCCCTCGTAACCAGCAGCTTTCAGCAAGTGATCTATGGAAGAAAACTTGGTATGCCGTTGAATAAATGATTCCGAGAACAGTTCTTCCACGGGCACCTCTTGTTTCATATCTGAGAGCTTTGAGGCATTTTCTCGAATTTCCAATAGCTTCTCTTCATCCAGTCCGTCTAATCCACTGATCCCAGTATTCATTATGCCCACCTCCAAAAAGTTGCACGTCACTCTATTATACATATACGAGTATGCTGAATTATGGGATTCGATTTTTTTTGAAGCGGGTCTTGACTTGGAAGATTTATATAGGAAGAAAAAAATAAATGAGCTTTCTTCATAGTCATGTCCAACCGGGAAATTTCGCGTGGCTGCGACATTTATGTATCATGCATTCCTGAATAAACGCACATCCCATTATAATTATTCTTTACCTAGGAATGGCTGTGGTTTTCATGTAGACTGGTAATGATTTACTGCCGCCATGCCTTGTTTTTTGGGGTGATGGAGGTTTGTACATACTTGCTTGCATATGGGGGTGGGCACTGTGCCCAAAAAAGAAAAGGTTTCTATGTCGTGGCTGCTGCGATATTTGAAGCCGGTCAAAGGACGACTGCTGCTTCTGCTTATTATGCTGTTGACGTCGACAGGCTTGCAGCTGCTGAATCCGCAGATTATTAAACGGTTTATCGATACGGCAGCTGGTGGCGGTGTTCTGGCCAGCCTGATTCAGCTGGCGGGATTATTCCTGGTTGTGGCTGTCATTAACCAGCTGATTACGGTGGCTGTCAGTTATCTGGGTAACGATATTTCGTGGCGCGCAACGAACCGGCTGCGTGGCGATCTTTTGAAGCATTGCCTGCGTCTGGATATGCGGTTTCATAACGTCAAGACGCCAGGCGAAATGATTGAGCGGGTCGATGGTGATGTAACCAGCATCTCGAATTTTTTTGCGATGTTTATCGTGCAGGTCATCGGCAGTTTTGTGCTGTTGGCCGGGATATTGGGGTTCATGTTCACGGTGAGTCTGCCTATCGCCATCGTCATGACGGTCTTCACGCTGCTGTCGATTCTGTTTATGGTGTTCATCCGGAACATGGGCGTTAATTCATCCAAAAGCGAACGGGAAGCCAGTGCTTCGCTGTTCGGCTTGATTGAAGAGCGTATCGCAGGCATTGAGGACGTTCAGGCGAACGGCAATGTATCGTACGTAATGAATCGGTTTCACCGCTTGATGCGCAGTGTATTCCTGAAAGGGAGAAAAGCCTGGATGCTGCGGGTCATTCCCTGGAATACCACGGTTGTTCTGTTTGCACTTGCCGTTACCGCTGTGCTGTTACTGGGGGTCCGTTATTATCTGATTGGCGAGATTACGCTGGGAACCCTGTTCCTGATCTATCAATATACACAGATGCTGAACGACCCGATTGAGATGCTGGGCGATCAGGTGCAAGAGTTTCAAAAGGCAAAATCCGGCATGCTCCGCTCCAGGGAACTCCTGTCCAACAAGAGCGAGATTGTGGACGGAGAGCAAGAAGAGCTTCCCGAGGGTGCGCTCGGATTGGAGTTTGAGGGAGTTAACTTCAGCTACAACGAAGATAAACCGGTGCTGCAAGACATTAATTTTACCGTTAAGCCGGGTGAACGTCTTGGTATTATCGGGCGCACCGGAAGCGGGAAGTCAAGCCTAAGCCGAATTCTGCTGCGCCTGTACAACATCGACAGCGGGGTAATCCGCGTGGGAGGTACCGATATTACGAAGCTGAAGCTGCCTGCGCTGTACCGCCGGGTCGGTATGGTAACGCAGGACGTGCAGCTGTTTGATGGGTCGCTGCGCGACAACCTGACGTTGTTTGATAAGGGTGTATCCGACGCGTTCATTCTGGAAACGACGGAGCGTCTTGGACTTCGTCAGTGGATCGATGCGCAGCCGGAGGGCCTGGAAACGCATCTGACAACAGGCGGATCCTCGCTGTCTGCCGGGGAAGCACAGCTGTTCGCTTTAACCCGGGTATTCCTGACGCAGCCGAGCCTAGTGATTCTGGATGAACCCTCTTCACGCCTGGATGCCGCAACGGAAACAATGCTGCAGGTAGCTGTGGATCAGCTGATGAGCCGTTGTACGGGCATCATTATTGCGCATCGTCTGGCCACGCTGGAGCAGGTGGATAAAATTATGGTGCTGGGTGACGGAAGGATTCTGGAATTCGGCTCACGGGAAGAACTTGCACAAGATCCGGCTTCACATTATGCCAGACTGCTGATTACGGGCAGAGAGGAGGAGCTTGCATGACGATTACCGGATTTATCGGGCGTTTGTTTCGCTACCGGCCATCTTTATTTATCGTGAACGGAATTCTATGGTGTATCTTTCATTCACTGCCTTTGTTAATTGGGCTTGGCATGCAGTGGTTCTTTGATCGGGCAACGGCGAGCTCTACGGATTACGTGTGGCTTGCCATGCCGCTCATCTTCATTGCGGTTGTCAGGTTCTCCCGCGTAGGCACATTCTTCGCCGCGTTCTACGCCTGGGTAACGTATATCTATCATATTCAGGCTATTCTGCGAACCAATATGCTGGCAGGCATCATGCGCTGGCCGGGACGAAATCTGCCGGCATCGCCGGGGGAGGCGATGAGCCGCTTCCGCGATGACGTGGATGAGGTTGTAGAGTATGCGGAGTCGTGGGTGGACTTCTGGGGACGACTCGTGTTCGCGATTGTCTCCGTTGCAGTCATGGCAAGCATCAACTGGAAGATCATGCTGGTAGCCGTCCTGCCACTCGTGGTGGTGACACTGCTGAACAACCTCTCCGGTAACCGGGCCCGCCGCTACGGGCTGAAGAACCGTGAAGCGACGGGGCGGATTACGAGTTTCATCGCAGAAACCTTTGGTGCCGTTCAAGCTTTGAAGCTGGGACAGGCCGAAGATCATGTTCATGAGCGCTTCACGAAGCTGAATGAAGACCGCCGTCAGGCAGCGCTGAAGGATAATCTGTTTAAACAGTGGATGAGATCCCTGAACCAGCATGTATTAAGCATCTGCACGGGTCTGATTCTGTTGATGTGCGCTGCTGAAATGCAGGCCGGACATTTTACCGTCGGAGATTTTGCGTTGTTTACGACATATCTGGCGAATATCGGCTTCAGTATTTCATTGTTCGGTTATATGGTGTTCCAGCACAAGCGGCTTAAGGTTTCCTTTGACCGGATGCGGTCACTGTTTCGCCCGGGTGAGGAAGATCAGATTATTGAGGCTCGGGAAACGTACCTGAACGAAGATCCGCCGGAACTGCCTGTCATCACCAGAGAACCGGGGGAGAAGCTGAAAGAGCTTGAAGTCAGGAACCTATCCTATCATTATCCGAATTCGGAGAATGGAATATCGGATATTAATCTCCGTCTGGAGCGCGGCAAATTTCTGGTGGTCACCGGACGAATCGGGGCTGGCAAATCGACACTGGTTCGGACATTGCTCGGACTGCTGCCAAAAGAGGAGGGCTCGATCCGCTGGAACGGAGAAGAGGTCGATCCGGCCACCTTCCTCATGCCGCCTCGCGCAGCGTATACACCACAGGTTCCACGACTGTTCAGCGATCCTCTAAGAGAGAATATTGTGCAGGGGAAAAAGGATCGGGCGGAGGAATCTCTCGAACGGGCCATTCGTCTTGCCGTCATGGAGAAGGACATCGAGAACCTGGATAAGGGACTGGAGACGTTTGTCGGCCCGAGGGGCGTCATGCTGTCCGGCGGACAGATTCAGCGCGCGGCTACGGCGCGTATGCTGATGACGGGTGCGGATCTGTTTATCTTTGATGATCTGTCCAGCGCGCTCGATGTGGAGACGGAGCAGCTGGTGTGGGATGGACTGTTCAAGGAGCGTGACGTTACTTGTATTGCGGTATCGCACCGCAGGGCGGCTCTCTCGAAGGCAGATCATATCATCGTCATGAAGGATGGCAGGATCGAGGCTGAAGGCAGCCTGGCGGATCTGCTTGCTACAAGCGAAGAGATGCAGCTGTTATGGCAAGGTGAACAATCCGCTGTCGAGGTGGAAGCCGCGGCAGGAGATGAAGTCGAGGTAAGCAAGATATAACCGCACAGGAATGCAGAATTGGAATTGGGGACTTTTGAATTGAGCAAGCATCGATTATGGCAGCTTCCGTCCGTCGGGAGCTGCCATTTTTGTATGTCTTGGGAGTATGCAACATGATGGGCCGTGTGTATCGATGCCGTTAATCGCCATCCCCTGATTCTATTATTTTGCTCACAAGAATAAGGATATAAATACAAGCCGGTCGATAGACTGATGGAATAGGATGTAGGAGATCAATAGGGAAGGTGGGTTTACGATGGAATGGAGTGTCATTTTTCAATTGATTGACCCGCGGCTGTTCATGGTTGTTGCTGCCTGCTGGGTGATCGGATATGTGCTGAAGCAAACGCCTAAGGTTCCGAACTGGAGCATTGTATACGTAGTTATTGTGGTCTCCATCCTGTTTACTGCCGGCCTGATTGGCTGGAGCGTAGAAAATATCATTCAGGGTATACTCGCAGGAGCATTTGCCGTATTCGGACATCAGGCCGTTAAACAGACGGCGGAGGCCATTGCGACAAGGAAGAAGTAAGGGCTCGCTTGGGCAGGGAGCATACCCTGTCCTTTCCATTTGCTGCAACGATCTATGCTGCCGTGCGTAATAATCAGGATAAACAGAACACGGTGACGGAGGGAATACCATGAATAACGAATTTTATGTCGGATGGGGGACACTGGCATTAATCAATGCCGGGCTGGCCCAAGGAAAAAACAGAACGGGATTAAACTGGTTCCTGCTGTCTTTGCTGCTGGGGCCGCTCGCCACCCTGTTTCTTGTCCTGTCAGCGAAAAGATAAACTGGGCCATAAAAGAGCCGCCTCCCGGGAGGCGGCTCTTATCGTATTACATCCGCTGAAACATAGCGGTGTCACGGCTGTAGTGAGTGAGATATCCTGTTTCTTCATTGCGGATGCGGACGACATCCGGTGTGTAGCATTCAATATACCCTCGTTCAATCTCCACGTAAACGCTTGCGGGATCTTCCTCCCATACGGAAACCAGTGTTTCCGATAAGGCGGCAGCAAAAAAGTGGACGTCCTGTGATAGGTACCGGCTATTGCGGTCTGTATTCATTTCATATCCCCTTGATGGTTAGAATCTGATAAAATTTGGTCTACTAATTCATGCATTCCCTTCCAGGAATCCTTCAGAATAAATTCATGCTGAATGCGGGCGTTCCAGGGACGCGGAATCAGAATCGTTTGTTTTCCGGCTTTTCTCGCGGCAATCGCATTATGGGGTCCATCATCAATAAGCAGGTCGAACTCCACCAAATCCTTGCGTTTGGCTACGAAAAAATTCTCGAATGGAATAAAAGGCATGTGCATTTGCAGCCATCTCCACTTCTCCGGCACCGAGGAGGGGCGGGCTGCGGTTACAACAATGACGTCATAATCATGTGTCATTCTGTGGACTTCGTCAATCGTATATTCATCAAAAAGTTCAAGTTCTTCATATAAACCCGGTTTTCCGAAGAAGAATTCTTCCGAGCATTCAGGATGCCAAATCTCGTTCAGGTTGTAATCGGTAATCTGATCCAGCGTAAGCTGAGGATTTTTGTACTGCAGATTGTGATACTGAATGGCCTTGGGTATCAGATGGCAGATCGTATCATCCATATCAATGGCTACTATTTTTTTGCTCATATCATTACTACTCTCCTGTAATCATGAAATCTGGAATCAATGATTTTCCGTAATTGTAATGGACAAGCTCAGAATTGGCAAATCGAAATCAGAAATGGAACAATATAGGATTTATATAATCCTGACACATTACTATTTAAGTATAGCATTAATATAGCCTGCAACCTTCCTGTTATTTCCTTGCCCAGGGAATATCGCGATAAATCATAAACTCTTTCATCCATTATGACAGTACATGTCATAATTCCCCTTCTATAATTAGCGTATTACAGGGATGTGGGAGGAAACGCCATGCCGCAAGAATATATCCGGATTCGTGGAGCCCGGGAGAATAATCTGAAGAATGTTTCGCTGCAAATCCCAAAACGGAAGATTACGGTGTTTACCGGGGTATCCGGTTCAGGCAAATCTTCGATCGTGTTTGATACCATCAGTTCAGAGGCTCAGAGACTGCTCAATGAGACCTTTACCGCTTTTGTCCGCAATCGTCTCCCGCGGCATAGCCAGCCTGATGTTGATGCAATCGAGAACCTGTCTACGGCCATTGTCATTGACCAGAAGCGTCTGGGTGGCAATTCGCGCTCAACGCTGGGGACGATTACCGATCTGTATGCCATACTCCGTCTGTTGTTTTCCAGGGTGGGGCAGCCGTTTGTGGGGTACTCCAATGTTTTTTCTTTTAACGACCCGCAGGGCATGTGCCCGGAATGTCAGGGAATTGGCAAGAAGGTGGAACTGGATCTCAATAAACTGCTGGATACGACCAAATCCTTGAATGAGGGGGCGGTGCGGTTTCCCATTTTTTCGGTGGATAGCTGGTATTTGAAGAATTACACGCTGTCCGGTTTTTTTGATAATGACAAGAAGCTGGCCGACTATTCCGAAGCGGAGTGGAATCTTCTCCTGTACGGCAAGGAGGGTAAGGTGAGGTTTCCGTCCAAGGGAGGACCGGTGGAGTCTGACTTTGAAGGTCTTGTGCTGAAATTCAATCGGCTCTATATCGAGCGCGACAGCAGCGAGTTGTCCGAAAGAACCTTGAATCACGTGAAGAACTTTATTGCGCACGGCACATGCCCGTTATGCCAAGGAACACGGCTGAGCCAAGCAGCATTGAGCTGCAGAATTAATGGGTATAACATAGCCGAGTGTGCAGCCATGGAGATCGGAGAGTTGAGAAAGGTCATTATGGGGATTACGGCCCCGGTAGCCGCCGGTATGGTGGCAAGCTTATCGGAGCGTCTGCAGCACCTGGTGGATATGGGACTGGACTATCTTACGCTGAGCAGGGAGACCACCACGCTGTCCGGAGGAGAATCGCAGCGGGTGAAGATGGTCAGGCATCTGGGCAGCAGTTTGACGGATATGATGTATATTTTTGATGAGCCGAGTGTCGGTCTGCATCCAAGGGATGTGCACCGTCTGAACGGAATGTTGATGAAACTTCGTGACAAGGGCAATACGGTGCTGGTGGTGGAACATGACCGTGATGTGATCGGGATTGCCGACCATGTGGTGGACGTGGGACCGAATGCGGGTACCGGGGGAGGGGAAATTGTCTTCGAGGGTACGGTTGAGCAGCTGCATAGTCAGGGGGCAACGTTAACCGGGCAATATATGAGACGCTGCATGCCGATGAAAGAACATTTCCGGATGCCCACCGGGCAGATGCGGATTACCGATGCCAATCAGCATAACTTGAAAAATGTAACCGTGGATATTCCGGAAGGCGTATTGACAGTGGTAACGGGGGTAGCGGGATCCGGCAAAAGTTCACTGATTCACCATGCCTTCCTGTCCCAGCATCCTGAGGCTGTTGTTATCGACCAGTCTGCCGTCAGCACTTCGATTCGTTCCAATCCTGCCACCTACACGGGTATTATGGATGACATCCGAAGGCTGTTTGCCAAGGCTAACCATCAGAGTCCGTCCTTGTTCAGCTTCAATTCAAAAGGGGCATGCACCGACTGCCACGGACTCGGTTTCATTTACACCGACCTGGCGTTTATGGAAGGCATCAAGACTCTGTGCGACACCTGTGACGGCAGGCGCTTTAAGGATGACGTGCTGGAGTATAAACTCCATGGAAAAATGATTACGGACGTGCTGGACATGACGGTGCTGCAGGCGCTCGATTTTTTCGAGAAAAAAGAGATCAGGCAGCGTCTGGCGACTCTGAACGATGTGGGCCTGCATTACCTGACGCTGGGACAGCCGCTGAGCACCCTGTCCGGTGGCGAATGCCAGCGCATCAAGTTGGCCAGCGAGCTGCACAAGCAGGGGAAGATCTATGTTATGGACGAGCCGACAACCGGGCTGCATATGTCGGATGTCGGACATTTGCTTGATATGATGAACCGACTGGTCGATAACGGCAGCTCGGTGATCGTCATTGAACATAATCTGGATGTAATCCGCCAGGCGGATTGGATCATAGACCTTGGACCGGAGGGCGGCAGTGGAGGAGGCCGGGTGGTGTTTGAGGGAACCCCTGCTGAGCTGATTACAGCGGAACATTCCTTGACGGGAAAGTATGTGAAGGGATAACTGGACGAAGTCGCGTCAAGGAAGTGGCGCGTTGTTATAGCGGTGCAAGTCCCTAATAGGGACTTGGAGGAAGCCGCAGTGTAAACCATAGAATGGCTGGACCCCGTTTCCCCGTGGTCCAGCCATTCTATGGTTCTTAGGCTTATAAGATACCCTATAAGGCAATACTGTATGTTGCATCAGCCTGCAGGAAAAGGCAGGTGGGCTAGTCTTTTCCAGATGCGCGCAGGCAGTCTGATTATGGGTCCACGAAGCAGCTTATCCAAATAGAATTAGCGCTATGAGCTTTATTTAAACGGGGGATACAACAATGCATAAAGTATGGTGGAAGGAAGCCGTTGCCTATGAAATTTATCCGCGCAGTTTCATGGATTCAAACGGAGACGGCATCGGAGATTTGCAAGGGGTTATGTCCCGTCTGGATTACTTGAAGGATCTAGGGATTGATATCATCTGGATCTGTCCCATCTATCGATCCTCTAACGACGACAACGGTTATGATATCAGCGATTATCAGGACATTATGACGGAGTTCGGGTCGATGGCCGACTTTGATCTGCTGATGACAGAAATCCATAAGCGGGGCATGCGTATTATTATGGATCTTGTCATCAACCATACCTCGGATGAGCATCCGTGGTTTATAGAGTCCCGTTCCTCCCGTGGCAATCCGAAGCGTGATTATTATATCTGGCGGGATGCCAGGAACGGGGCGGAGCCAAACAACTGGGAGTCGGTGTTTACAGGTTCCGCTTGGGAGTATGACGCACATACGGAGCAGTATTACCTCCACCTCTATTCCAAAAAGCAGCCCGATTTAAACATGGAGAATCCAATGGTCAGGCATGACCTGGTTCGCATGATCCGTTGGTGGCTGGATAAAGGGATCGATGGTTTTCGGGTGGATGCGATTACCCATATTAAGAAGCTTCCGGGATTACCGGATATGCCAAACTCGAACAATCTCCGTTACGTGGACTCCAACCCGGGTCACCGGAATATTGAGGGAATCCATGAGTTTCTCCAGCAATTTAAACGGGAAGCTTTTGCAGACTACGATATCATGACGGTTGGCGAAGCAAGCGGGATACCGATAACTGAAGCAGATCGCTGGATCGGGGAAACGAGCGGAGCATTGAACATGATTTTTCAGTTTGAGCACGTCAATCTGGATTTTGGTCCTGAAGGACGTTGGGATTATGCAACCTGGGATTTGGCTGAATGGAAGCGCATCATGAACAAATGGCAGACCGGTCTGGAGGGCGTAGGCTGGAATGCCCTGTATTTGGAAAACCATGATCAACCGCGCTCGGTATCCCGCTTTGGCGATCCGGTTCATTATCACAAGGAATCGTCCAAGATGCTGGCGACCTTTTTTATGCTAATGCAGGGAACGCCGTTTATTTACCAGGGGCAGGAAATCGGGATGACGAATGTGGAGTTTGCCGAGCTGAGTGATTACAGGGATGTCGAGATTTACAATTACTATCGAGAGCGGCTTCTTGACGGGAAGGATGTATCCGAGACGATGCGCAGAATAGCTTACCGGGCTCGGGACAATGCAAGGACGCCGATGCAGTGGGATGACACGCTCTATGGCGGCTTCTCAACCGTTGTGCCCTGGATCCGCTCCAATCCGAATTATCACGAGATCAATGTGGAGCAGCAGCTAACGGATCCTGATTCCATTTTGAATTACTATAAAGCATTGATTCGTCTGCGCAAATCCAGTGAAGTGCTGATCTACGGTAAATATCAGGCTTTACTTCAGGAGCATCCGGAAATATTCGCTTATTCCAGAACCTTAGGGAAGGAAAGCTATCTGATCGTGCTGAACTTTTATGGCAGAACGACAGATTTTCAGTTTCCAGCGGAATGGCGTGACCTTCTTCCGGAAGTTGTACTCTCGAATTATGATCGTTCTGACCGAAGTTTGAATCAATTCACTCTAAAGCCTTATGAAGCGATAGTTTATCGTGTAAACTAAGTAAGAAAGCGATTTCTTGAGATTAGAGGTGAATGCAGTTTGTCACAACTTAACATGATGTCTGCAGCGGTTCTTGATCGCCCTTTATCCATTGGGGTGAAGCAGGTCCCTATTCCGGAGCCGAAGCCGGATGAGGCCTTGATTCAGGTTTATTGCATTGGCATTTGCGGTTCGGATGTGCATTACTATGAGCACGGACGAATAGGCAGGTATGAGGTCAAAGAACCGTTGATTCTGGGACATGAGCTTGCAGGAGTTGTTGTAAAAACAGGAGAAAAGGTGACAAACGTGGCCGTCGGCGACCGTGTGGCCGTAGAGCCGGGTGTCACATGCGGGCGCTGCTCCTATTGTAAGAGCGGGCGCTACAACCTGTGTCCGGATGTTGTATTTATGGCCACGCCTCCGGTGGATGGGGCTTGGGCAGAATACGTGGCGGTTCGCAGCGATTTTCTGTTCCGTCTGCCGGATGAGATGTCCTTTGAAGAGGGCGCTTTGCTTGAGCCGCTGTCCGTAGGCCTCCATGCCGTCCGCCGCGGGCGTATCCGCCCGGAGGATCGAGTGTTTGTGCTCGGGCTGGGACCGATCGGTTTGCTGGCTCTCGAAGCCGCCAAAATGTCCGGGGCCTCTCAGGTGTATGGCAGCGACGTCGTTGAATACCGTCGTAATCTGGCCCTTCAGATGGGAGCTTCCGGCGTGATCAATCCACTGGAGGAGGACGTTACCGACCGCTTGTACGAACTTACGGGCGGCCAAGGGATTGATCTTATCATTGAAACATCCGGTAATGCCGGTGCCATCTCGAATTCGATCGGTTACGTGAATCGCGGGGGGCGGATTGTATTTGTAGGCCTGCCGACACGCGATGCCATTCCGATGGACATTGGCGCTTTGGTTGATGCCGAACTGGATGTATTCGGGGTGTTCCGCTACGCGAACACTTATCCGGCCGCCATTCAGATGCTGCAGAACAAGGACAGCCGCATACGGGACATCATCACCCATCGGTTTTCGTTGGATCAGATTGAGGAAGCCGTCGAGCTAGCCAGAACGCAGAAGGAAACCAGTGTAAAAGTCATGATCTATCCTCATCCAACCGCATAATATTCAGCTGAATTTTTCGAAAGAATGAGCAGGGCTCCGGGAAGGAGCCTTGCTTTTTTGTATGCATAAGAAACTGTTGTAAATAGTTAAAAAGTCGGAATATCCTGAAATAATAAATAGACGACATGAACGGGAGGCTGGCAAATATGATTTGGAGCGGCTGTACCGTGGTGGTGCTGAACACCGGAGCGGGAATCAAATATCCGAACACCGCGCGTGTGGAAGCTCTGCCCCTGCAGCCGGAGAGTCGCTTCCGGGTCTGACGCGTTCATAACGCTAAAGAGCGAAGTCGAATCCTATAAAAAGCACCGCTCCAACATTTGTCGGAGCGGTGCTTTTTTGATAATCCGGATTAGTCCGGGCGTTCATTGCTCATCCAGCTGTCGATGCGGAGATCATCGCCGTAGCTCTCACGAGCCGAGATTTCGCTGAGCTTCTGCTCGGCTTCTTCACGGGTATCAAATTCGCCAATGACCGCAATGAAGTTGCTGCTGGCGGTCTTGATGAAAGTCACATCGTCTTCAATATAAATCTCTTCAAGGATAGCGAGGGATTCCCCTTGCGGCATCTCTTCACTGCGAATGTAGAAGACCTCTTGCGGTGTTACCGGCTCGCCGGTAGAAGTGAGCTTCAGCTCGATATACCCAGGATCTTTATATTCGGAAACGGTATGTTTCACGCCATCCTTCAGTTCAACAACAAATCGCATGGCCGAATCATCCAAAATGACGTTTTCATAGACATCCTTCACGAGCGGGAGCGCCAGCATATCTTTTTTGATGGTTTCGTAATCAAAGTTTCGAACCCCGTTGAACGTAAAGATCAGACGGTTTGGCGCATCACGGTGATCCACAGTGTAGGCAGGTACGCTGGAAACGGACTGGCCCTCCTGGTCAAAATGAATCTTGAACACATCCTCGGAAGCTTCCGTTCCCACGGTAACACCGTCTGTGACTTCGCCTCCGCCTCCGAATTGGAGCACCTGAACGATGCTGCCCACTACGGGTACTTTGGATAGGGCATTAGCCACCGTCGGAATATTTATCACGAAGAGCAGGGCAACGGCTGCTGCAACAACGGAAGAGTACCTCATCATTCGCATGGATCTTTTACGTGCGGCTGCTTTTCTCTGAGCCGATTCCATAACGCTGGCAAGCTGGGCTGGGATTTCAATGTGTTCATAGCGTTCTTTTCCTGTCATAGACGATCGACCTCTCCCTCGATTAGATACGTTTTTAATTTACCGATAGTGCGGTAGAACTTGGTCTTGACGGTGTTCTCGGATAATGACAGCACATCCGCCATTTCTCGAAAGCGCAGATCCTCAAAAAATTTCAGAATGATATAGGTTTTTTCTTCTGGCATCAGTCTGTCCAGCGCATCATATAAATCCAGTTTTTCTTCCAGTGGCACGGCATGCTCGGCAGCTGCATAGTCTTGAGCGTGGTCTTCCATATAGGTAACCCGTTTTTTACGACCGAGATGGTCGATGGCAGCGTTAATGACAATTCGGGTCATCCAGGAATCAAAGTACTGCGGCGTATTCATCCGCTCATATGCGAGGTACCCCTTATAGGTCGCCTCCGATACGATATCCAGCGCCTCTTGCTCGTTTTTGACATAGCAATAGGCCACCCGATATAACTTGTTTCTGCATTTCTCAATATTTTCGCTGAACTGTTTTTGCTGCGATTCTTTCGCTCTCAGTTCACTCACCCCTAACTACTAGCACTAGTATTAATGTCATTGCACGAATTCGTTTGATCTATTCATTGGCTGGCTTGGATCATCTCAAGTACTTGAGTGCGCTTGACTGATCATTAGACCTTGGAGCCGGGCAAATAGTTTTAGCTTGGGACAAAAAATAGGCGAATGGGGAGATGTACCAGTAAAATCAGGGTCATCAAAAGCTGATACCGGCAGGGAAAGGGAGGGTCTGAAAAATAAGCCATTACCTTAACAGGAGTCTTTAATGATGTTACTATATTAAGCATATAAAATGTCTGGAGGCCAGAGTATGTAGGTTTTTCTACCCTAACCAACACAACTAAATACAGAATTGGGGTAGAAAGATGAAGAGGAAATCTTTTCGTTATCTCTGGGTGGGTCAGGCACTCGCCAACAGCGGCGATTTATTTTATATTGTCGGTTTGATGGCTATCGTTCATGGGATAACAGGATCTGCCATGTTTATGGCGTTGATTCCTTTTGCCACAACGATGGCACGGTTTATAAGCGGGAGCTTTGCGCCCATTTTAATGGATAAATACAATCTCAAGTCGCTGCTTGCTTCGTCTCAAATTGGAAAAACGGCCATGTTATTTCTATTGATCATGACCGACTATGCGCTGGGTGAGCAGGAGATGACGGTCTACGCCATTCTCGGATTCGTATTCCTCATCTCATTGCTTGATGGCTGGGCTGCGCCTGCAAGCCATGCCATGCTGCCGCGTCTCGTGGATACCAGCGAGTTAACGAAAGCGAACAGCTTCATAGCGCTTGTCGATCAGATGATTCAACTGGGCGGATGGGCCGTAGGAGGACTGCTGGTGGCAGCCCTTGGGGGCAGCAATGTGATATGGGTTACCTTTGTTCTGGCTGCAGCCGCCGCTATTTTCATGAGGCTGATCGAGGATCAGCATGAAACAACCCAAGGGCAGAAGGAAAAATCCGGAGTATCGCATTGGAGTTCGATCCAAGAAGGGTGGATACTTATTTGGAGGGAGCCCTCACTCCGGGCGATCCATGTGATTTTTGTGCTGGAGACGATTGCGGGTGTGATCTGGATTGCGGCTATCATCTATGTATATGTAGCGGAGGTGCTGCATAGGGAAGAGGCGTGGTGGGGTTACATCAATGCAAGCTTCTTCCTCGGGCTCATGCTTGGCGGACTGTTTGGAATGAGAGCTGCGGAGGTGATTGACCGCAACATCCGTCAGTTTGTAATTATCTCTTCCTTTGGCATCAGCTTCATGACGTTCGGCTTCGGACTTACCTCGTTGCCCTGGTTGGCACTCGTGTTCTCGGCCGGCTTTGGTATGTTCGAACAATTGAAGGCTGTTTCGCTACAAACCACCCTGCAGCGAAGTGTGTCCGTTCGATTGCTGCCCAAAGTGTATGCGGCTCAAAGTGCTCTGATATCGCTGGTATTCGGCGTGTCCACACTGCTGTTCGGCTTCATTACCGACCAATTCGGTGTGCGGGCTACGTATATCATTGCAGCTGCGATTATGTTCATTTCGGGCTGTTATGCCTTGCGGATACGTTCGAGATTACCGGAAATAGGTGAGGGGCTCCGCACAGATTCATCTCTGAATTAATGGAAAAAAGACGAGCTTAAAACTCGTCTTTTTTTGCATCCTTGAACAATCTGGTCACTGAAATAGGAGGCTCTCCCGTTGGATGCTGCGGGAGAGCCTCCTTGAATTGGTGTGGAGGTTACAGGGAAGGACCGATGGCAATCCAGGACATGAAGCCGTAGGCAAGATTGCAGTTTTGCTGACGGATCACTTCCAAGACGGCGCTGTTCTCGCGCTGGGACTTCAAGGAGATCTGGAAGCCCGGATTGTTGCTCATCCCTACTATGACATAATTAATTCCGGCAAAGGGCTCATCGAACTGGACGGTTACCTCGGTCAGTGCATCAGCTCCAAACACGAAAGGAGTCATTCCGAATTGCTGCAGCTTCGGCTGTCCAGCTATGCCGCGTATTGGAGTAAAGTCCAAGTGTTCTGTCGTGATAGTACCCTCAGCCAGCTGTTGTCCGGTAATCGTTCCATCGGCAACATGTGCTCCTGTGATGGAAGCCTCTGCGATTTTGTCCCCAGTGATTGATCCTTCGTCTATGGTGAAGTTGCTGAAGACATCCGGGCTGAGATGGCGGCTGTCGATAGAGCCCTCGGCGATTTGAGTGCCGGTAAGGGAGCCGTCGGCAATTTGGATGCCGGATAGGGAGCCATCGGCGATATGCTCTCCTGTAATAGTGGCCTCTGCAATTTTATCGCCCGTGATCGAGCATTCGTTTAAGGTGAAGTTGTCGAAGGCATCGGGAGCGAGATGACGGCTCTCGATGGAACCATCGGCAATCTGAGTGCCAGTAAGGGAGCCATCGGCGATTTGGATACCGGATAGGGAGCCCTCAGCCACATGCTCTCCTGTAATAGAAGCCTCTGCGATTTTGTCGCCCGTGATCGAGCCTTCGTTTAAGGTGAAGTTGTCGAAGGCATCGGGAGCGAGATGACGGCTCTCGATGGAACCATCGGCAATCTGAGAACCGGTAAGGGAGCCATCGGCTATATGAGTGCCGGAAAGAGAACCATCGGCAATCTGGATGCCGTATAGGGAGCCATCGGCGATATGCTCTCCAGTAATAGAAGCCTCTGCGATTTTGTCCCCAGTGATCGAACCATCGACTAAGGTGAAGTTATCAAAGGCATCGGGACCCAGATGTTGGCTGGCTATGGAGCCATCGGCAATATGCTCTCCAGTAATAGAAGCCGCCGCAATTTTGTCCCCAGTGATCGAACCATCGACTAAGGTGAAGTTGTCGAAGGCATCGGGACCCAGATGTTGGCTGGCGATGGAGCCATCAGCGATATGCTCTCCAGTAATAGAAGCCGCCGCAATTTTGTCCCCAGTGACCGAACCATCGACTAATGTGAAGTGGTCGAAGGCATCAGGGCCGAGATGGCGGCTTTCAATGGAACTATCGGCAATTTTATTACCTGTCAGGGAGCCCTCGGCAATATGCTCTCCAGTAATAGAAGCCTCTGCGATTTTGTCCCCAGTGATCGAACCATCGACTAAGGTGAAGTTGTCGAAGGCATCAGGGCCAAGATGGCGGCTTTCAATGGAACCATCAGCGATTTGAGTGCCGGTAAGGGAGCCATCAGCAATATGCTCTCCCGAAATCGAGCCCTCGTATAAGGTGAAGTTGTCGAAGGCATCGGGACCCAGATGTTGGCTGGCTATGGAGCCAACAGCGATATGCTCTCCAGTAATAGAAGCCTCTGCAATTTTGTCCCCAGTGACCGAACCGTCGACTAAGGTTAGGTTATCGAAGGCATCAGGGCCGAGATGGCGGCTTTCAATGGAGCCATCAGCAATTTGATAACCAGTCAAGGAACCGCCCGCGATTTGGCTGCCGGATAGGGAGCCATCGGCAATATGCTCTCCAGTAATAGAAGCCTTTGCGATTTTGTCCCCAGTGACCGAACCATCGACTAAGGTGAGGTTATCGAAGGCATCGGGACTCAGGTGTTGGCTGGCGATGGAGCCATCAGCGATTTGAGTGCCGGTAATGGACCCATCGGCAATTTGAGTGCCAGTAAGGGAGCCATCGACAACATGCGCAGCCGATATGGAAACCTCTGCAATTTTATCGCCGGTAAGGGAGCCAGCAGCAATATGCTCTCCCGAAATCGAGCCCTCGAATAAGGTGAAGTTATCGAAAGCATCGGGGCCGAGATGTCTGCTGCCGATGGAGCCGTCAGCGATTTGATCACCTGTCAGGGAGCTATTGGCAATTTGAGTGCCAGTAAGAGAGCCATCGGCCACATGCACCCCAGTAATAGTAGCCTCTGCGATTTTGTCCCCAGTGACCGAACCATCGACTAAGGTGAGGTTATCGAAGGCATCAGGGCCGAGATGTCTGCTGCCGATGGAGCCATCAGCGATTTGATCACCCGTCAGGGAACTATTGGCAATTTGAGTGCCAGTAAGAGAGCCATCGGCCACATGCGCCCCAGTGATAGAAGCTTTGGCGATTTTGTCGCCAGTCACAGAACCTTCGTCTAATACGAAGTTATCGAAGGCATCGGGACCCAGGTGTTGGCTGGCGATGGAGCCATCAGCGATTTGAGTGCCGGTAATGGACCCATCGGCAATTTGAGTGCCAGTAAGGGAGCCATCGACAACATGCGCAGCCGATATGGAAACCTCTGCAATTTTATCGCCGGTAAGGGAGCCAGCAGCAATATGCTCTCCCGAAATCGAGCCCTCGAATAAGGTGAAGTTATCGAAAGCATCGGGGCCGAGATGTCTGCTGCCGATGGAGCCGTCAGCGATTTGATCACCTGTCAGGGAGCTATTGGCAATTTGAGTGCCAGTAAGAGAGCCATCGGCCACATGCGCCCCAGTGATAGAAGCCTTCGCAATTTTGTCCCCAGTCACAGAACCTTCGTCTAATACGAAGTTATCGAAGGCATTAGGGCCGAGATGTCTGCTGCCGATGGAGCTGTCAGCGATTTGAGCGCCGGTAAGGGAACTATTGGCAATTTGAGTACCAGTAAGAGAGCCATCGGCAACATGTACCCCGGTGATGGAAGCCTCTGCAATCTTGCTTCCTGTTATTCCGCCATCCTGCAGAAGTTCTGTTGTGATCGCACCAGCTTCGATATGCTGCGAACCGATGCAATGGGTTTGCAGGTGATGCGGAAGAACAGCGCCTTCGGCCAGCTGCCGAGATTTAACAGCACCTGGCTGCAATTGATCAACTCCAACGCTGTCTGGCTGCAGGTGGACATGACTGACGGACTGATTTCCAAGATGTGCAGAGTTGATGGAATACGGAGCCAAGTGATTGCTCTGAATCGAGAACAATTCCACATGTCTGGAGCCAACAGCACCCTCGGTGAGATGCCCGCCATCAATCGATTCTCCGGCAATATGCTCTGAGAGAACAGCGCCTCTCGTGAGATGCGCGGACTCAATGCTCTCATCTTGAATATGCCCAGCGTTGATGGAGCCGGAAGCAATATGGCGATCGGTCACAGAGTCCTCGTCAATATGCTGGGTCTTGATTATCTCCACACCCAGATGATCCGACTGGACACTCGCCTCCTGCAGATGAACAGCAGAGATGGAGAGAGGCTTGATTTTGTCGCCACTCACGGCATGTGCTTGCAGTGTTGTACCCGAGACCGATGAAGGCGAGAGGTGGTTTTCTGTAATGGACTGTGACTCAAGCTTAGTGCCCGGAATGCTGGCATCGGCAAATAACACTTCTGCAGAACGGCTTTCGTCGGCCAGATGGCTTAAGGTGACGGATTTCTTTTTCAAGTGATAACCATGAATGGCTTCCTGCACAATGTGTTTACCCAAGATGGTTTCCAGTCCCAGATGGGCGCCCTCTACGGCTTGCGGTGCAATCTTATCTGAGGTTACGGCCTGATTCTGAATCGCTTCCGCGGTTACAGCATCAGGCGACAGATGAATGGGTTGAACCGCTTGTGCTGCAATTTTTCCAGCAGATACGCTGCCCTCGGCAAGCTTGGATGTCGTTACGGCAAGGTCGGTCAGTTTATCCGTGGATACACTTTCCGGAGACAGCTTCAGAGAAGTTACTGCATGGTCACCCAAATGCCGAGGCGCAATAACTCCATCGCCGATGGAGGACTCCAGAATGCTGCCAGCCGCGATTTTATCTGTCGTTACGGAGCCGAATCCGAGCGATTCTGTCCGTACGCTTTCCTTCTGCAGATGACGGCTTGCAATGGAACTCTCAGCCAGGTGGGACTCGTGAACGGCCCCTTCTTGCAAGGCTCTCGTACCTACGCTGCCTACGGCCAAGTGCTGCTGCTGTATCGATTGGCTGGCAATATTGCTGGAGGTCACGCCATCCTGTGCAATAATGGCCCCGCCAACCGAACCTAGCGCGAGCTTTTGGCTGGTTACGCTCTCGGGTGCCAGCGTATCTTCTTCGACGGATGCGGCCTGAAGATGCCGTTTCCCGATAGCTCCGTCAGCCAGATGCTGGTCCGTTATCGTTTTGGACTGAATGGCAGTGCCAGGCACGCTTTGAGGAGCCAAATGCTGAGGTAGGATACTGCCCTTTGCAATATGCTCTGCATTCACTGCCTGTGCAGCAAAATGCTCGGTTTGAACAGCCGCTGCTGCAATTTGGCTGGATTCCACAGCTCCCTTGGCCAGATGGCGCGTTTGAACAGCCTCATTGGCGATTTTGTGCGGGAGAATGCTCTGATCTGCGATTTTCGAAGCCGTAACGGCTTGCTCAACCAGCTTTGCCGTATGAACAGACTGATCGGCGAGCTTGGAGCTGGTTACGCTGAAATCGGCCAGATGGTGGGCGGATACAGCGTTTTTATTGATTTGGACCGGTCCTATGGCACCCGGCTGGATTTGCTCTGATCCAATGGCTCCATCCTCCAGATGGCGGGCGTTCAACGAACCTTCTTTGATATGTGCAGCGTTAACAGCTCCAGTCGCGATTTGCTCTGATCCAATGCTGCCGAGTGCGATATGCTTTTCTGTGACGGCCTTCTTCGCCAGATGCTCACTGTCAACGCTCTGCGGCAGGATGTGGGAACCACTTACGGCATCGTTGGCAATTTTATTTCCGGTGACGGCACCGTCACGGATTTTGGAAGAGGTAACCGCAAGGTCGGCCAGCTTGGAGTTGTGCACGGTCTCATTCGCGAGATGGCGCGTTTCCACGGCGCTTGATGCGATTTTGTCCCCGTGAACCGCTTGGTTATCAAGCAGTTCGGTTGTAATGAGAAGCTGCTCAAGGTGACGGGCAGATATGGCACCATCCGCGATTTTATCGCCAGTCACAGCGTGGTCTGCCAGCTTCTGTGAAGTGATGCTGCTATCCTTGATTTTACTGGCATTCACAGAGCCGTCCCGAAGCTTGCGCGTGGATAAGATACCATCCATCAGATGATCTCCCGTGACCGATAATGGCGCGATTTTACCCGAGGTCACCGCTTCGTCGGCCAGGTGAAGGCTGGTAACGCTATGGTCCTGGATGGCTTCGGGACCCACCGATGCGCGCGCCAGTTTGGATGCTGTGACCGCTTTGGAAGCGATCCGGTTTTCGGTTATGGCAAATTCACCAATATCTTCAGTGAATATGAATGCTCCTTTGATTCCTGGCATTTCTTTTTCCGTTATGAGCTGCACTTGCTCGGCATCCGATACTGCAGGAGAACTGAGATCGACATCCGAAGCAGCAGGATTGCTGGAATCGACAGCTTGTGATGCTAGATCGAAGGCAGGGGTTTCATTGGTCGAATCTGAATCTGGGGCAGTTTGCAAAAGGGAATTTTGGTCCGATATAACCTGGTTGATTATGTCTTCGTCCATGGTTTCGTTCGTTTGCTGCAATTCGCTAATGCCAACGGCATTCTCTTCCAGATCCGCAACAGGAGCCGATGATAGAATGTGGGCCTCTCTGTCGGTTTCCTTATGGTGACTGTGCTCTTTCGTGCGCTCCAGCAGGTCAAGCTCTCTTGTATTGGGATCTATCATGTAGGACTGGGCAGTTGAAAACACAGCGCTTTTCTTCTTTTTTTTCAAAATAACACGCTCCTTCCGAATACTGATCGTCTTCGGTATCATATGCAGCCGTTTAGGCGGCTGTCACTGTCTTTCGGTATTCGAAAAGGGCGTGCGAAGGGAGGCATGGAAAAGGACCCGGCAAAGGCCGAGTCCTTGATTTGGCGCTAAATGCGCATATAAAATTTAACCCCTGACGGCCAGTATGGGCTGGCTGCACAGTTGGTTCCGTATTTGAAGTTTCTTCAAGAATCATTCTAAAACAACAAAAGCCCTGCCTCTCTTTCGTCCTTGCGGCTCCGATGACCGCTCCAGTGTGAATCAGAAAAACGTTCCATAAAACTCTTACTCTTAGGGTCATTAAAATAGGAATTTTCACTTCAACAGAGATGTAAATAACCATGTTTCGAGGAACTAACGGGGTTAAACTTCATGTAACAATTACTTATTATATCATAGTATGTTCTAATAAGCAAAGATATTCAAACATGTATTAGAATGTTGTGTAAAAGCGCTTGATTTTTTTCCGATTTCCAACGATATTCATATTAACAAATTTTTCTTGCAAATTCCGCTGATGCCCTCTTAAAATTGTAGCATAATGTCGAATAAGTTCTGATTTACAATGAATATGCCTCGCCGATATTTATTATCTGTCAACGAAAGTAGGCGTACCATGCAACTGTATAAGTCTTTTCTTAAGCAGCTCATCCGGAACTATATGATTGGGTCCTCTGCAGCTGTGCTTGTTGTGGGTGGCGTATTGATGGTTACGACCTTGGACATCCCGTTCGAGGAAGGCGCACGTCTTATGATCATTCTCGCTATTTCGTTTATGGTTATGATTGCATCAGAGCTGACAATTTTTCTTAGGCACTTACGACCGATTCATGCGGGATTTGATGAAGACAACATCGATCTGGAAGTGTTGGAAAAAGCATATTTGAGCGTTCATCGGATGCCGCGAATGGCAGTATATCGTATATTCGGTCCTCATTTATTGGGTTTATCCCTTCCGGCCATAGTACTTACTGTTTGGATGATGGAGCAGGGGAAGCTGAACTTTCCCCCTTTTTACATATGGCTGGCTTGTCTTGGAGCTATTCTCCTTGCCAGCTGTCATGCAATGATTGAATTTTTTCTGACGATAGCTGCAATCCGTCCGTTAATCAAGGAGATCAGGCGGCAGGCGTTGTCTCGTTATGGTGTGGATTTTTCATTGGAAGGCCATGTATTCATGGCAATTCGAACCAAATTTCTGCTGAGTACGATGCTGATCGGTACCTTTCCCTTGTTTCTGTTCAGTCTCGCGGTCCAGATTCGGCTGGAGGGGCTCAGTCAGATCATAGCCCAGCAGTACTGGGGATGGGCAGGATTCATTTTGCTGCTGGGCGTAGGCTTTGCTTATGTTGGCGCCTGGCTGTTGACTCAGGATTTACAGCGCCCGATCCGGCAGTTGTATAGGGCAATGAATGAGATTAAGGAAGGCCGCCTCATTCAGACCTCCAATCTGTATTCCGATGAATTTTCCAACTTGATTGCAGGGTTTAATATGATGGTTCGAGGGCTTCAGGTGCGGGAAGAGCGAAACCGCAAGCTGTTGGACAGCTATTTTGCCGCCTTGGCAGCGGCGCTTGATGCAAGAGACCCCTATACGGCGGGACATTCGCTTCGGGTAGCGGAATATTCGGTGTTAATCGGCCGTCTGGCTGGTTTGAGCGAAAAGGAGGTCGATATCCTGCATAAGACGGCACTGCTGCATGATATCGGAAAAATCGGGGTCCGCGACAATATTCTGTTGAAGGAAGGAAAGCTGACGGCAGAGGAATTCGATCAAGTGAAAGCCCATCCGGCACAAGGAGAGAACATTCTGCTGCAGATCGAGCCGGCTGACGCCATGGCCCCTTATTTGGAAGGGGTGCGTTCCCATCACGAGCGGTACGACGGAGCCGGTTACCCTGACGGGCTGAAGGGGAAAGAAATCCCGCTGTTTGGCCGGATCATTGCGGTGGCTGATGCTTATGATGCGATGACCTCTGATCGACCGTACCGCAGCGGCATGAAGTCCGTGGATGCCTTGAACATACTGGAGGCTGGCAGGGGAACCCAGTGGGATCCTGATTATGCGGGCATGTTCGTTAAATATATGAAAACGGAGAAGAAGGTTATTTCAATCCGTTAAGGGCAAGCGGCGAATGCAAGACTTGTTTTCGTTGCTTCTAAAAAAGGAGACCGTTACCTGTGGGACTGACCCCATAGCGTGAGACAAATTAAAACACCTTCAAGAGAATGCAACCATGTCGTAAGATATGGAGACAACCTTGGAGGTGTTTTTGCG